>NZ_JACKXE010000001.1:667394-1334789 GCF_014212315.1 Nocardioides luti | reverse complement strand
ACGTCCGGCGCGGGCGGTGCCATCGAGGCGGCGATCGTCGCGGTCACGCTGGTGTTCTCGGTGGTCGTGCTGCGCTTCGCGTGGCGTCAGTGGGCGGAAGTTTCACCGGGTACCCGGTGAAACTGGCGCTCCTGTCAGGGAACTCCATGACATGAGCGCCAGTTCCATGACAGGAGCAGCCAGCGGGTGGAGCCAGCGGGGAGCGGCCCGGCGGACAAGCCCCTGACCTCCCGCCGACCCGCGGGCTTGGCGAGCGAAGCAGACTGGTGAGATGGCCTCCGACGCACGCACCCTCCTGACCGACAAGAAGTCCGAGCTGGAGGAGCAGATGGCGGTGCTCGAGGAGCCGCCCGGCTCGCCGGGTGAGATCTCCTTCGGCAAGCGGATCGGCGAGGGCACGTCGATCGCCGTGGACCGGCTCTCGCAGGTCGCCGTCCACGACCAGCTCCAGGTCACGATGGTCGACGTCGACCGCGCCCTGGTGAAGCTGGACGAGGACACCTACGGCACCTGCGACGTCTGCGGGAAGCCGATCCCCGAGGGTCGCCTCGAGGCGCTCCCGTGGGCCACGCTCTGCGTCGAGGACGCCGCCAAGCGCTGACCCGGTCGCTCAGCCGCGGTCCTCGTCGAGGAACGCCTCGATCACCGGTACCAGCTCGTCCGCCTCGGTGAGCACGCCGAGGTGCCCGCCCGCGTAGAGGTGCAGCCGCGCGTTCGGGATCAGCGCCGCCTGCATCCGCGGGTTGGCCGCCGGGATGATCGGGTCGTCGTCGCCGCCCATCACCAGCGTCGGCTGCCTGAGCAGCCCCAGGAACGGCAGGCTGGTCCAGCCCGTCATCGCGGCGAGCTGGTAGTAGTAGCCGCGCTTGGGCCCCGACCGCGTCGTCGCGTGCAGCAGCGCCGCGCCCCGCGCGGGGTCGGTGCGCATCGAGCCGCCGTAGATCAGCGGCGCGACGGTGGCGGCGTACGCCGGGTCGCGGTGGCGCCGCGGCGTCGACATGATCCGCAGCACCCGGGGGTGTGCCGGCACCATCAGCATCCCGGTCCCGGTCGCGACCAGCACGACGCGGCGCACCCGCTTGCGCGACTGCACGGCCAGCTGCTGGGCGAGCCCGCCGCCCCACGACAGCCCGAGCGCGTCGTACTCGCGGTGCCCGAGCTTCGTCATCAGCGCGCCGACCCACGACGCGAGGGCCGCGATCGGGTAGGGGAACGGCGGCGCCTGGCTGCCGCCGACACCGGGGACGTCGAAGCGCACGACGCCCCGGTCGGGGTCCAGCGCGTCGACGAGCGGCTGCAGCGCCTCGAGGCTGATCCCGATGCCGTTGCAGAGCAGCAGCGGCGGCTCGCCGACCCGGTCGCCGCGCGCCGCCCGCACCGACACCCGGGCCTGGAGCCCGCGCACCGACACCGACCGGACCCGGTCGCGGGACCGGACGGCGTCGCGGCCCTCAGCGGTCGTGGACATAGGTCCCGGGTGCCTCGCAGAGAGGGGCGTACGCCGCGTTGCCGGCCTTGCGGGGCTTGTTCCGCTCCGCACCCGAGCGGGCGTCCAGCCAGGCGACGTAGTCGTCCCACCAGCTGCCCTTGACCTTGTGCGCGCCCTCGAGCCAGGCCGCCGCGTCGGCGGGGTTCTCCGGCGCGGTCTGGAAGCTCGCCTTGGGGTTGCCCGGAGGGTTCACCATCGCGGCGATGTGCCCGCTGGTGGAGAGCACGAACTTCGTGTCGCCGCCGAACAGCTGCGTCGACTGGTAGCACGACTCCCACTTGCACAGGTGGTCCGCGATGCCGGCGACGACGTAGGTGTCGCGGTCGATCTTGCCCAGGTCGACCTTCGAGCCGAGCATGGTCGACTCGCCGGCGGTCACGAGCGCGTTGCGCAGTGCCAGGTCCATGAAGTCATGGTGCATGGCGGCCGTCATCCGCACCGGGTCGGCGTTCCAGTACAGGATGTCGAAGGCCTTGGGCGCGTGCCCCATCAGGTAGTTGTTGACCCAGTAGTTCCAGATCAGGTCGTTGGGGCGCAGCCACGCGAAGATCTCGGCCAGCGCGCGCCCGTCGAGGTAGCCCTTCTCCTTCGACGCCCGCGTCGAGGCTGCCGCAGTCTTGTGCGAGAGCAGCGCGCTGGTGACGCCGGCGCGCTCCTGGTCCAGCACGGTCACCATCAGGCTGAACGACGCGACCCGGTCGGCCTCGCCGATGTCGGCCAGGTGCGCGACCAGCATCGAGGCGATCATCCCGCCGGAGCAGATGCCGAGCACCGAGGTGCGGTCCTGGCGCGAGATCTTCTCGCAGGCGGTCATCGCCTCGATGATCGCCTGGCCGTAGGTGTCCAAGCCCCAGTCGGCGTGCCGGGCGTCCGGGTTGCGCCACGAGATCACGAAGACCTGCTGGCCGCCGCGCACCAGGTGCTCGACCATGCTGCGCTCCTCGGCCAGGTCGATCACGTAGTACTTGTTGATCGTGGGCGGGACGACGAGCAGCGGCACCTCGCGGACCTGTGGGGTCTGCGGGGTGTACTGGATGAGCTCGAAGACGTCCGTGCGCAGCACCACGGTGCCGGGCGTGACCGCGAGGTCGGCACCGACCTCGAACGCGTCCGACTCGACCATCGAGGGCACCCGCGGTGGTGTCGCGAAGTCGCGCACCAGCCGGCGGCCGCCCTCGAGCAGGTTGCCGCCCCCGGTGTCGAGCGTGCGCTTGAGCACCTTGGGGTTGAGGAACGGGTTGTTGCTCGGAGCGGTGGCCTCGACGAGGTTGTCGACGATGAAGCCCATCCGCTGGCCGTCGCCCCAGTCGAGCTCGGCGTCCTCGACCAGCCCGCGGGCGGCCTGCCCGAGCGCGAGGTAGCCCTGCAGCGTGCGCTTGAAGAGCGGGTTGCGCGACCAGGCCTCCTCGGCGAAGCGGCGGTCCTTCTCGGACGGCGCGAGGTCGGAGCGGCCGACCCCGATCCGGGCCAGGTCGGCGGTCAGGCCGAGCCCACGGCGTACGACGCGCTGGGGCCGGCGCGCAAGGGCGGCGGTCATCCGCACGCCGGACATGCCGGGCACGAAGCGCCGCAGCGGGCTGCGGGAGGCCTCGGAGAGCAGCATGTCCAGCGGGGTGGACAGGGTGCCGTCGTCCTCGCGGCCGTTCGCGTCCGTGCCGGTGTCGCCGTCGACGGCGTGCAGCCGGTCCTGGGCGGCCTTCTCGACGCTGGTCGTGGCGCTCACTTCTGCAGCGCTCCTTCCGGGGCCTCGACCTCGCGGCGCAGGATCTTGCCGGTCGGCCCCTTCGGGAGCTCGTCGACGATCCAGACCGCGCGGGGGTACTTGTACGCCGCCAGCCGCTCCTTCGCGAAGGCCTGCAGGTCCTCGCCGCTCACCGAGGCGTCGCCCTTGAGCGCCACCGCGGCGCCGACCTCCTCGCCCAGGTCGTCGTCCGGGATGCCGATCACGGCCACCTCGGCGACGTCGTCGTGCTCGTAGAGCGCCTCCTCGACCTCGCGGGGGTAGACGTTGTAGCCGCCGCGGATGATCAGGGACTTCTTCCGGTCGACGATGAAGTAGTAGCCGTCCTCGTCGACCTTGCCGAGGTCGCCGGAGAGGAACCAGCCGTCCTGGATGGCCTCCTCGGTGGCGTCGTCGCGCTCCCAGTAGCCCCGCATGACGTTCTCGCCCTTGATCGCGATCTCGCCGACCTCGCCCTGCTCGACCTCCTTCCGGTCGTCGTCGACGATCTTCATCTCGACCCCGCGCAGGGCGGTGCCGATGGAGCCCGGCTTGCGCTCCTGCCCGGGCTGGTTGAACGACGCGACCGGCGAGGTCTCCGAGAGCCCGTAGCCCTCGAGCACGTCGCAGCCGAAGGTCTCCTCGAACTTCTTCATCACCTCGACCGGCATCGCCGAGCCGCCGGAGATGCAGGTGCGCAGGCTCGACATGTCGGCGTCCGCGGCCCCGTCGGCGTGCAGCATCCCGGCGTACATCGTCGGCACGCCCTCGAAGACGGTGACCCGGTCGCGCCCGACGACCTCGAGCGCCTTCGCGGCGTCGAAGCGGGGGATCAGGGTCAGGCAGGCGCCGGTGAGGACCGAGGCGTTGAGCCCGCAGGTCAGGCCGAAGACGTGGAAGAGCGGCAGGCAGCCCATCACCACGTCCTCCTCGCCCAGCTCGAGCAGCGTCTCCGCGCTGGTCGCGGCGTTGGTCATCATGTTGTGGTGGGTCAGGCTGGCGCCCTTGGGCTGGCCGGTCGTGCCGGACGTGTAGAGCAGCACCACGAGGTCCTCGTCGTCGCGCTCGACCACCTCGGTGTCGGGCTCGTGCGCGCCGAGCAGCTCCTCGAAGTCGGCGGGGTCGACGCTGATGCACTCGATGCCGACGGCCTCGGCGCCCTTGCCGGCCTCCTCGGCCATGTCCTTCCAGGCGAGCACGACCTTGGCCCCCGAGTCCTTGAGGTAGTACTCCACCTCGCGGCCCTTGAGCAGCGGGTTCATCGGCACCACGACCGCGCCGGCCTGCACCGCGCCGTAGAAGACGACGGGGAACGCCGGCACGTTGGGCAGCACCAGGCCGACCCGGTCGCCGGGCTCGACACCCTTGTCCTTGAGGAGCGCGGCCACCCGCTGCGCACCTTCCTGGAGCTCCGCGTAGGTCAGCACGTGCTCGTCGAGTCGGACCGCGGGGCGGTCCGGGTGGTCCTGCGCGGTCCGGGTCAGGTTGTCGGCCAGGTTGCTCACGGTGCCTCCGGCATCGTCGTGGTGTCGTGGTGCTCGGACCCTCGTCCCGTACCCCCTGTGGCCCCCGTCACACGTCTGGACCGCCGGCGTCTCCGTGGGTGGACAGGGGCGTCGTACGCCGTCCCCGACCCGGGCCGGGAGGTGTGGGCGGCGCGCCGGGTGGGCATCGTCCGGCTGCCCCGCTCTCCGGTGAGCGGGACCGATCCCGAGGAGTCCCGTGCGCAGCGCGCTGCCGATCACCGTGGCCGCGGCCCTGGCCGCGTCGCCCCTGCTCGCCGCGTGCGCCGACGACGACCCCGACCCCGCGCTGTCCTCCGTGGTCTCCCTGTACACCCGGTCGGTCGGCCCCCTGGCCGCGGCCGTCGTCTCCTACCGCGAGGCGGAGGGCGTGCTCCCGCAGCAGGTCGAGCAGCAGGACGGCGACCTGGTGGCGAGCAACTTCGGCTACGACGCGGGCTCGGAGCCGCGGGTGCCGGCGGGGGAGGCGGACCTCGCGTGGTTCCACTCCGACGGCAGCACCTACGACTTCTGCCTGACCACGTCGCGCGGCGGCGTGCGCACCCACTACCTGGTGCGGGGGGCCGGCAGCGGCGACTACGCGCAGACCAAGGAGCTCGAGCGGGGCGCGTGCCCGGCGGCCCCGTCGGAGTGACCGCCGGCGGCCGTCCGCGCTGATTCGTGGCGATCCCGCCGCGCCCGTAGACTCGCCGCCCGTGGCACTCACCATCGGCATCGTCGGTCTCCCCAACGCGGGCAAGTCGACCCTCTTCAACGCCCTCACCAAGAACGACGTCCTCGCGGCGAACTACCCCTTCGCCACCATCGAGCCGAACGTCGGCGTCGTCGGGGTCCCCGACGACCGGCTGCCGCAGCTCGCGAAGGTGTTCGGGTCCGCGAAGGTGCTGCCCGCGACCGTCGAGTTCGTCGACATCGCCGGGATCGTGGCGGGTGCCTCCCAGGGCGAGGGCCTGGGCAACAAGTTCCTCTCCCACATCCGGGAGTCCTCGGCGATCTGCCAGGTCACCCGCGTCTTCCGCGACGAGGACGTCACCCACGTCGACGGCGAGGTCAATCCCGCCAACGACATCTCCACGATCCAGACCGAGCTGATCCTGGCCGACCTGCAGACCGTCGAGAAGGCCGTGCCCCGCCTGGAGAAGGAGGCCCGCGGCAACAAGGCGGTCGCCCCCCAGCTCGAGGCCGCCAAGGAGGCGCTCGCGCACCTCGAGGCCGGCACCCCCATCAGCTCCACGAAGATCGACCGCGCCCTGGTCCGCGACCTGTCGCTGCTGACCGCCAAGCCGTTCATCTTCGTCTTCAACTGCGACGCCGACGAGCTCGCCGACGAGGCCCTCAAGGCCAAGATGCAGGAGATCGTCGCGCCCGCCGAGGCGATCTTCCTCGACGCGAAGTTCGAGGCCGAGCTGGTCGAGCTCGACGACGACGAGGAGGCCCGCGAGATGCTGGCCGAGATGGGCGTCACCGAGCCCGGCCTCGAGACCCTCGCCCGCGTGGGCTTCGACACCCTCGGCCTGCAGACCTACCTGACCGCCGGGCCCAAGGAGACGCGCGCCTGGACGATCCGGAAGGGTGACACCGCCCCCGAGGCGGCCGGCGTCATCCACACCGACTTCCAGCGCGGCTTCATCAAGGCCGAGATCGTCTCCTTCGACGACCTGATGGCCGCCGGCACCATGCAGAAGGCCAAGGAGGCCGGCAAGGTGCGCATGGAGGGCAAGGACTACGTCATGGCCGACGGCGACGTCGTGGAGTTCCGCTTCAACGTCTGAGGCTCGCCTCAGCGGGTGACGACGACCTTCCCCCGCGCCTTGCCCTGCTCGACGTACGCCATCGCCTCGGGCGTCTGGTCGAAGGGGAAGGTGCGGTCGAGCACCGGGCGCAGGGTTCCGTCGTCGTACAGGCCGGCGAGCGTCGCGAGCTGGGCGCCGCTCGCGTGCATGAACAGGAACGAGTAGCGGACGCCGAGCTTCTTCGCCCGTCGGCGCACCTTGCGGCTGAGCAGCGCCATGACGGGTGCGAACAGGGGCTGGCCCACCTGCCGGGCGAAGGCCGGGTCGGGCGGGCCGACGACGCTGATGGCCAGGCCGCCCGGCGCGAGCACGGCCAGGGACTTGTCGAGGTTGGCGCCGCCCAGGGAGTCGAGCACGACGTCGTAGCCGCCCAGCACCTCGGAGAAGTCCTGCTGCGTGTAGTCGACGACCTCGTGGGCGCCCAGGCCGCGGACCTTGTCGAGGTCCTTGGTGCTGGCGGTGGTGGCGACGTGGGCGCCGAGGTGGCGGGCGAGCTGGACCACCGTCGAGCCGAGGCCGCCGGCGCCGGCGTGGACGAGCACCTTCTGGCCCGGCTGCACGTCGGCGACGTCGACGAGGGCCTGCCAGGCGGCCAGGGAGACGAGGGGTACGGCGCCGGCCTCGGCGAAGGACAGCGAGCGCGGCTTGAGCGCCACGTCGTCGGCGTCGATGGCGATGAGCTCGGCGAACGTGCCGATCCGCAGGTCGCGTGGGCGGGACCAGACCTCGTCGCCGACCGCGAAGCCGCGCACGTCGGCGCCGACCTGCGTGACGACGCCCGCGACGTCGTGGCCCAGGACGAACGGCGGACGGTACTTCAGCAGCTGCTTGAACTCGCCCTTGCGGAGCATCGTGTCGAGCGGGTTGACGCTGGCGGCCCGGACGTCGACGAGCACGTCCCGCGGCCCGACCGGGGGAGCCGGGAGCTCGCTCGGCTGCACGGTGTCGGCGCCGTACCGCGCGACCGTGAACGCCTTCACGACGCGGCCCGCGACGAGGAGGGCGTGCCGGAGGTCGGGGCCGGGCCGGTGACGATCCGCATCGCGTTGTCGCGGGCGGAGGCAAGGACCTGGTCCGACAGGTCGAGGTCGGTGACGGCGCGGGCGAGCTGGAGCGAGGCGATCAGGAGGCTGTAGAGCCCGATCGCGCGGTCCCGGGCCTGCGGGACGTCGTCGGCCGCGAGGTGCCGGGCGATCGCGTCGATCAGTGCCCGGGCGCCGTCCGTGTAGGCCTGCCGCGCGGCCGGCTCCTGCCGGGTGATCTCGTCGAGCAGCGCGGCCGAGGGGCAGCCCTCGCCGGGGTCGTCGCGGTGCCCGGGGGAGAGGTACTCGTCGACGACGACCTCGACCGAGGCGAGACCGAGGGGCAGTGTCTCGACCCGCGCGACCTGCGCCGCGAGCTGCTCGGCGACGACGGTGGCGATCAGGTCGTGCTTGGAGGCGAAGTGGCCGTAGAAGGCGCCGTTGGTCAGTCCGGCGTCGGCCACGAGCGTGGCGATGCCCGAGCCGTCGAAGCCGTCGCGCTTGAACCGGCGCGCGGAGGTCTCGACCATCCGCTGTCGGGTCTGGTCCTTGTGGTCGGGCGCGTACCTGGCCATCGGCGTTCCTCTCGTCGGCGTGCTTGCGCCCATCATAACAGTATGATCATAATAGTATGACCGTAATGCTCACCACGAACCCGGGAGTCCCCATGACCGAACGCCGACGTCGTCCCTACGACCTCACGGACAAGGTCGTCCTCGTCACCGGCGGCAACGGCGGGATCGGCGCCGCGACCGGGCGCGAGCTGCTGCGGCGAGGCGCCCGCCTCGTGGTCGCGGACCTCGACCCCGGCACGCCCCGGCGGGCGGAAGCCCTCGGTGCCGACCGGGTCCTCGGCTGCGTCGCCGACGTCCGCGACCGGTCCTCGCTCGACGAGGTGGTCGCCCGGGCCGTGGGGCGCTTCGGTCGGGTCGACGTCGTGATGGCGAACGCCGGCCTGCTCGCGACGGCGGCCACCCTGCGCAACACGCCGGTCGCGGACGTCGAGACGACGCTCGCCGTCAACGTCACGGGCGTCGTGAACACGGTCGCCGCCGGGCTCGACGAGGTCATCCGGAACGAGGGCCAGGTCGTGCTGATGAGCTCGGTCTTCGCCTTCGTCAACGGGATGGGCACCATCCCCTACGCCATGAGCAAGGCCGCCGTCGAGCAGCTCGGACGCGGCCTCCGGGTGGAGCTCGCCGACCACGGCGTCACGGTGCTGACGGCGTACTTCTCGCTCGTCGAGACGGAGATGATCCGGCACGGCGTCGACGAGGACGACGTCGTGACCGCGCTGCTCGCGACGCTGCCCGCGCCCATGCTCGCCCGGATCAGCCCGGCCGCCGCCGCGACGGCCATCGCCGACGGGCTCGAGCGCCGCTCGCCCCGGGTCGTGCGTCCCGGGGTGTGGCGTCCGGTCTCGGCGCTGCGGGGTCTGGTCGGACCGGCCCTCGACGCCCGCTTCGCCGGCGACCGCCGCGTCCTCGACGTCCTCGCCCGCCTCGACGCCCGCCCCACCCCCACCCGCCCCACCCCCACCCGCCCCTGATCCACCACCCACGAAGGAACCGACATGACGACCTGGCGCGACACGCCCACCACGACCATCGCGATCGACGGCACGACGTTCGCCTACCGCGAGCTCGGAGCAGGATCCGGCGTACCGGTGGTCCTCCTGCACCACTTCACTGCCGTCCTAAACGACTGGGACCCGGCGATCGTCGACGGCCTCGCCGCGGAGCACCGCGTGATCGCCTTCGACAACCGCGGCGTCGGTGGGACCGGCTCCCGCGTCCCGCACGACATCGAGCGGATGGGGGCCGACGCGATCGCCTTCATCAGGGCGCTCGGGCTCGAGCAGGTGGACCTCTTCGGGTTCTCGCTGGGCGGCGCGGTCGCCCAGATGGTCGCGCTGCAGGCCCCCGACCTGGTGCGTCGGATGGTGCTCGCCGGCACCGGCCCGCGCGGCGGCGGTGGCATCTGGAAGATGCCGTTCATCGTGGGAGGCGCCTACGCCAAGGCCTTCGCGACCCGCAAGGACCCCCGCCACTTCCTCTTCTTCCCGCGCGACCGCGCGGGCAGGGCCGCGGCGGAGGAGTACTTCGCCCGTCTGGGCGAGCGCACCCAGGACCGCGACCGCCCGATCTCACGGCAGGCGGCCCTGGCGCAGCTGCGCGCGATCACCACGGCGGGCCTCCATGCGCCCGACGACCTGTCCGCGATCACGGTGCCCGTCCTGGTCGCCAACGGCGACCACGACCTCATGGTCGCCAGCGAGCACTCGGCCGACATGGCCCGCCGGCTGCCGGACGCGAAGCTCGTCGTCTACCCCGACTCGGGCCACGGCGGCGTCTTCCAGCACCACGAGAAGTTCGTGCCCGAGGTGCTCGCCTTCCTGGCCGACTGACCGGGCGTAGGTCCGTCGCGCTCAGGAGCCAGCGACGACGACCAGCTCGTTGCCCTCGGGGTCGGCGACCCGCCAACGGCCGTCCGCGTCGTCGAGGAGGCGGCCGCCGGCCGCCACCGCGCGGTCTGCGCGTGCCCCGGCGACGTCGGAGGGGACGGTGAGCTCGACGTGCAGGCGGTTGCGCTGGCGACGGCGCTCGGTGTCCGACGTGTCGAGCTGCTGGAACACCAGCTCGGGGTCGAGCCGGCGCGGGTCGACGATGTCGCTGACGCCGTCGCGGCGGTCGGGGAGGTAGCCCAGCGCGGCGAGCCAGAACGCGCGCACCGCCTCGACGTCGGCGGCGTCGAGGAAGACCTGGACGAAGCGCGGCAGGTCCGGATCCGCCGTCGCCCCCAGGTCACGGGCGGCAGCCTGGAGGTCGGCAGCGAGGTCGGCGAAGTCGAGGTCCAGGCCGTGGGCGTCGGCGTCCGCCAGGTCCTTGCCGCTGTCGAGGACCACGAGCCCGGGGCGGAGATCCACCAGAAGCGGGAAGCCCGCGGCGTCCGCCAGCCGTGCCGCCGCCGCGGCCAGGTCGCGCTGCTGCGCCGGGGACGTGGTGCGGTAGCACGCCATCGAGCCGAAGACCGTCTGCCAGTCGGCCGTCGCCCCGGTCTCGCCGAGCGGGTCGCCGGGCACCAGGTCGACCTCGTTGCCGTCGGCGTCGGCGTGCCGGACCTCCCAGGGCCCGGCGCCGTCCCCGAGACCCAGTCGCTCGACCACCGCGGCCGGGCGCACGACGTCGAGGTGGATCCTGTTCCGGAGCGGGCGTGGTTCGTCCGACGGACGGATCCGCAGCTCCGGGTGGCGTCGCAGCGGGTCGACCAGGTCGTCACCCGCCGGCACGTGGTCGAGCACGCCCTGCCAGAACGGCGTCACCGCAGACGGGTCGGGCGACTCCAGGACGACGTCGAGCTGCTGCAGCGCGCCCGGGGCGGCCCGCAGTCCGAGGTCGCGGGCGGCTGCCGCGACCGCCTCGGCGTACGTCGCCGCCGCGAGCCGGACGCGCAGGCCGGTCGTGCGCAGGTCGACCGCGCTGTCCGGCGCGACCTCCAGGACGCGTGCGGCCAGGGCCGCGCCCTCGGTCAGTGACGCGGCGTCGAACCATGCCGTCGTCACGCCGTCGATGGTCCGCCAGTCAGCCCCCGTGCCTGTCATGCGCAGCACTGTAGGACCGGTCCCGGACGATCGACGTCCGGGTGCTGATGATCAGCCGAGCAGGACGTCATCGGTTCCGAGGGCTATCGCGCTCGGAACCGATGACGTCCCGGACCGGCTCAGACACGAACGCCGCCTCGGGGTCAGCGGTGGCCCTCCGGACCGCCGCCCTCACCGCCGGGGGCGACGCCACCCGGCGCCGCACCACCGGGGCCGACGCCGTCGCCGTCGCGGTCGGCGGTGGGCTCGAAGCGCTGGCCGTGGTCGTCGCGACCGCCGCGCTGGTCGTGGCCGTCGGCCGTGACCCGGCCGAGGGCGAAGCTGCCCAGCAGGGCGAGCACGCCGACGAAGGTCGCGACGCCGGCGAGCACGCCGCGGCCGCGGGGGACGCGCGCGGCCGCGCGGCGCCAGCGGCTCTCGGGCGCGGAGGTGGCCGCCGGGGCGCTCTCGGCGGCGTACGTCGTGTCGGCGGGTGCGTCCGCAGGGCCGGCCGGTCCCTCCACGGGGGGCTGGACGGTGGTGGGGCGTGTCTCGTCGTGCTCGCTCACGGTGCTCCTCGGGTTCGGGGAGGACAGCGTCGCGGCGCGAACTGGCAGGACCCTCGGACGCGCCTGTGAGGACGCCATGAGGCTTACCCTGAGGCCCGGACACGACCGACGACTCGGGGGAGACCGCCGATGCTGAACCGCCGCCTGGCCACCGTGTGCCTGACCGTCCTCGCCGCCTCGACCCTGGCTGCGCCGGCGCCGGCCGGGGCGGCGGCCGAACGGTGGGGTCCGCTGCGCGAGGCGCAGGGCAACACCCTCGCGGTCGCGCTGAGCGGCACCACCACCGCGCTGATCAGCATCGGCGGCCCGCACGACGCGACGGTCTACGACCAGCGCCGCACCGCAGCCGGTCTCGGCCCGCGCACCGCGATCACGTCGGTGGCGGGCGCGGCGTACTGCCGGCCGGTCGAGGCCGCGACCGCGCGGGGCAACCTCGCGGTGGCCGTCGAGTGCCAGAAGCGGACCGACCTCGAGGACCCGCCGACCCGGCTCGCGGAGCTCGTGTGGACGGCCGACGACGGCTGGGTGTCGCACGTGCAGGCCGAGGGCGAGCTCGGGTCGCTGGACTACTCGCCCCGCGGTCAGTACGTCCTGTTCACCACGAACAGCGGCTACGGCCGCCCGCACCACCTGACGACCTACCACGCGGACCTGGGCTGGCGGGACCTCGCGCGACGCGAGCAGGGGTCGTACGGCGACCGGCTGGTCGGCGCCGTGAACGACGCCGGTGACCTCGTGGCGCTGCGCGGTGCCGGCTTCGAGGACGAGCCGGGCTACTGGTTCGGCGGCCGGCTGCGCCTGCAGACCTACGACGCGACGACCCGCACCTGGACCCAGCGCCTCGACGAGGCGTACCCCGACGGCGGCATCGACCCGGCCGGGGTCGACCTCGCGGCCGGGCGGATCGTCGCGAGCGTCGTCGAGTCGCGCTCGACCGGCGAGCTGCACGGCCTCGCGCACCGGGTGCGCCTGCTGGCCGGCACTGCGACCGCGCCGCAGGAGTGGACGACGCCGCGCTGGCAGCGGGAGGTCCTGCACTCCTCCGCGGCGATCACCCGGGCAGGGGTCGGGGTCTTCGGGTGGCAGTCCGCCCACGGCCGCCGCACGGCCGGCGCGTGGTTCGCCACCTGGGCGCCCGACCGGGCGACCCCGAAGGCCTACGACCTCAGGTGGCGCACCACCCTGACACCCGCGGCCCGCACCGGCCGGGCGATGGACCTGTCGATGAGCCCCAATGGTCACGGCGCGATCGCCTACGTCCGGCACCGGCCGGGCGCCGACCACGCCGCGGTGGCCGGGGTGTCGTTCCGCGTGGGCCGACGTGGCGGGGTGAGCGACGACGTCGACGTGACCTGGCGGCAGCCGGTCGACGTGACGGTCAACGGCGCCGTGGCCGCCGCGACCGGCAGCAGCGTCACGCTCGGCCGGATGGGGCGGACGTACTACCTGTCGCCACGGTCGAGGTACAGCATCGGTCCCTAGCCCACCGACCCGGCCGGCGCGGCGAAGTCCACGTCGGCCGCGGCGAGCACGGACTCGAGGGTGGTGTCCTCGAAGGAGTCCGGGTAGGCCTTGTGGACCAGCGCCTCGTCGGCGGCGGGGACGAGCTCGGGGACGTACTGCCAGCCGTCGCTGCCCTCGGCCAGCCCCTGGGACTGCGGATCCGGACAGCCTGCACGCCAGGACGAGCCGCCGACAACGCTCCCCGGCCGATCTGCTCGTAGACTCGGGCCCTGCCCGTGATCCCCGCCGGGCGCCCCACCACCCCGATCCCAGGACCCCGTGACCTCCTCCACCGAGAGCCCCGCCGAGAGCCCCGCCGCGACGCCCGCCGAGAGCACCACCGACTCCCCGAGCGCCGCCGACGGCCGTCGCGCGTCCGAGGTGACCCGCGAGGCCGCGCGCCGGCGTACCTTCGCCGTCATCAGCCACCCCGACGCCGGCAAGTCGACGCTCACCGAGGCGCTCGCCCTGCACGCGCAGGTGATCACCGAGGCCGGCGCGGTGCACGGCAAGGCCGGGCGCCGCTCGACGGTGTCGGACTGGATGGAGATGGAGAAGGCCCGCGGCATCTCGATCACGTCGGCCGCCCTGCAGTTCGCGTACGGCGAGCACGTGATCAACCTGGTCGACACCCCCGGCCACTCGGACTTCTCCGAGGACACCTACCGCGTGCTGTCAGCCGTCGACGCGGCCGTCATGCTCATCGACGCCGCCAAGGGCCTCGAGCCGCAGACCCTCAAGCTCTTCCGCGTCTGCAAGGCGCGCGGGATCCCGGTCATCACCGTCATCAACAAGTGGGACCGCCCCGGCCTCGACGCGCTCACGCTGCTCGAGGAGATCGAGAACCAGATCGAGCTGCAGCCCACGCCGCTGACCTGGCCGGTCGGCATCGCCGGCGACTTCCGGGGCGTCCTGGAGCGGCGCACGGGGGAGTACATCGCCTACACCCGCACCGCCGGCGGCGCGACCCGCGCCCCCGAGGAGCGGATGGGAGCCGACGCCGCCGCCGCCCGCGAGGGCGAGGCCTGGACCGCCGCCGTCGAGGAGGCCGAGCTGCTCTCCTCGGACGGCTCGGACCACGACCAGGAGCTGTTCCTGAGCGGGTTCACCACCCCGGTGCTCTTCGCCTCCGCGATCTCCAACTTCGGGGTGGCGGCGCTGCTCGAGACCCTGGTCGAGCTGGCCCCGTCGCCCCCGGCCTTCGGGTGGGGCGAGGAGGACGAGACCGGCCGGCACCTGCAGGTCCGCGAGGTGGCCGCGCCGTTCAGCGCCTTCGTCTTCAAGGTGCAGGCCGGCATGGACACGAACCACCGCGACCGGGTCGCCTTCGCCCGGGTCTGCTCGGGCGTCTTCGAGCGCGGCATGGTCGCGACGCACGCCCAGACCGGCCGGCCGTTCGCGACGAAGTACGCCCAGGCGCTCTTCGGCCGCGAGCGCGCGGTGCTCGACCAGGCCTACCCCGGCGACATCATCGGCCTGGTCAACGCCAACGCCCTGACCGTCGGCGACACGATCTTCCTCGACGAGCCGGTCTCGTTCCCCCCGATCGCGACCTTCGCCCCCGAGCACTTCGCGGTCGCGAGCTCGAAGGACGCCGGCCGCTTCAAGCAGTTCCGGCGCGGCATGGAGCAGCTCGACAGCGAGGGTGTCGTCCAGGTGCTCCGCTCCGACCTGCGCGGCAACCAGATGCCGGTGCTCGCCGCCGTCGGCCCGATGCAGTTCGAGGTCGCCGAGGCTCGCATGGAGAGCGAGTTCGGCGCGCCGATCCGCCTCGAGCGGCTGTCCTACACGCAGGCCCGGCGCACCGACGCCGCCTCCGCGCCGGCGCTCGAGGCGATCCGCGGTCTCGAGGTGCTCTCCCGCGCCGACGGCACGCTGATGGTGCTGGCGCCCGACGCCTGGCGGATCAGCGTCGTCGAGCGCGACCACCCCGACCTGGTGCTCGAGACCCTGCTCGCCGGCGGCCGCTGAGCGGACCGCGCCCCTTGCGCGTCGGCGGGACACCGCGCAGCATCGAGCCATGGAGCCGACGATCTACGAGGCCGTGGGCGGGTACGACGCCCTCGTGCGGCTGGCGCACGCGTGGCACCAGCGCTGCCTGGCGGACCCGGTGGCCAGCCACCCGTTCGGCCACCCGGGGCAGCACCCGGACCACCTGGCCCGGCTGGCGACGTACTGGGCCGAGGCGCTGGGCGGTCCCGCCGACTACTCCGCCGCGATGGGCGACGAGAGCCACGTGGAGCGGCTGCACGCGGGCAACGGCGAGCACCACGACCTCGACGAGCGGGCGATCGCCTGCTTCGAGGCCGCGCTCGGCGATGCCGACCTGCCCGACGACCCGCGCCTGCACGCCACGCTGGCGGCGTACTTCCGCTGGGGGACCGGGCTGATGGCCCGCCACCCGGACTCGCCCGACGACGTGCCGGCCGGGCTCGCGCTCCCGCACTGGTCGTGGGACGGGCCCGTCACGACTTGAGTCGCATCACATTCGGCGTCCGTGGGGATGCGAACCGGCCCGCCGTTCGTTGAACCGGTATGACCACCACCGCTTCCCCCCGCCTGATCGACGACCTCAACGTCCTGCACTCCTCCTTCGTGGAGGGCATCAACCGTGCCGTCGAGGGCGGCGACCTCGTCCGCGCCGTCGAGCTGGCGCAGGTCTACGACGTCGAGGCGACCCGCATGGTCGCCGAGCGCGAGGGCAAGACCCACCTGCTCCCGCTGCGCCGCCGCTGAGCCTCGAGCGCCACGATCACGCCGACCAGCGGACCGCCTGCCGGAACGGGTCGGCCAGGCCGCTGACGCCCGCGAGGTCGTCGCGCCGGTCGAGCAGCTCGTCGAGCTCGCGCTGCAGTGCCGTGAGGTCCGCGTTGCGCCTGGCCGCCGCGACCTCGTCCGGCCCCGTGGTCGGCCCGGTCACGAGCCCGCTCCCACCAGCGTGAGGCCGGTGACGAAGCCCTGCAGCAGCGTGCCGTCGGGCAGGATCGTGCCGACCATCTGCAGCGTGTCCGCGCCCGGACCGGCCCCGAGGTCGGTCTCGCTGAGGACCCGGCCGGTGCGCGGCGAGATCCGGGCCAGGCGGTACGACGGGGCCGCACCCGTGCGCGTGACCGTGTAGAGCACGCCCTCGGCGCGCGAGAGCCGCGGCACCGCGGCCGAGGCCGTCCGGGTGCGCCACACCGTGCGGCAGCCGTGCCGGCCGACGTGGATCTTCTGCATGCCGCCGACGAAGTCGGCGCTCGCGGGCTGCGCCTCACCCGCGCCGTCGGGCGTTGCCGGGTAGGGGTAGCCGTACGTGCTGGCGACGTACACCTGCCGGCGCCAGCCGATCGGGGAGTTCTCGGTGCCGCTGTTGCGGCGGCCGAAGAGCGGGACCGAGCAGACGGTCCGCCCGGTGTCGGCGCGGTAGACCAGCAGGTGCTCGCGCGGCCGCGCGTTGTCGGTCATCGCGACGAGCTCGTGGCCGGTGCGCGGGCCGAAGAACGTCGGCGTGGCACCGCTGCCGTGGCTGAGCTGCCCGGGCTTGCGGGCCTTGCCGCGGGCGTAGGCACGCCGCCAGACCTGGTGCACCGCCCCGGACGCGCCGGCGCGCAGGAGGTACGTCGCGTGGTCGGTCACCACGGAGACGCCGTCGGGGGACGTCGCGATCGAGTTGGCGACGATCTCGCCGTGGCCCAGGCGTCGCATCACGACGCGCCCGGACGCGGGATCGGCGTACCCCGCGCGGCCGGCCGCGGTGGCGAACCAGACCCGGCCGTCGAAGCCCGGCGCGACGGTGCTGATCGCGTCGCAGTCCGGCGCCCCGCAGGCGCGCCGGAAGGCCGGGCGCAGGGGCACGCGGTCGTCGACGGTCAGCTCCCAGCCGGTGGCGGTCTCGTGGTGGCCGACGAGGAGCAGGTCGCCGGACCCGTCGGCGGTGACCATCCGCCCGTGCGCGTCCACGTAGGCGTAGACCCCGCCGAGCAGGCTGCCCTTCTGCAGGGCCAGCCGGGCGAGCGGGGCCCCGGTCGCGGGATCGAGGAGGTAGAGCGTCGGCGCGCGGTCGGCGTAGCTGGTGCACAGCGCCTGGGGCAGGCCGTCGACGCCGGCGAGGATCGTGGGGCAGACGCCGGCCAGCGGGACGGAGACCGGTGTCGCCGGGTCGGCGCCGGGACCGGCGTACGGCGTGGTGTCGGAGGCGCCGCTGTCGCCGTGCATCGACGAGGTGCCGTCCGGGCCGGCGTACCGGTTGTGCGGCGGGACCCCGTGCCCGGCGGGAGCGCCTGTGGACCCCGCGAATGCGCCGGGCACCAGACCGGCGACCACCGTCAGGGCGGTCACGACGGACGCGAGGGCGAGCAGGCCCAGCGGGCGGCGGAGGAGGAGGCGCACCCAAAGACCATAAACTCACTACAGTTAGATCGGCAGGGATCGTGACGCGGATCTCGCCGTTCGGGGCGACCGGACAGAATGGGCGCGTGCCTCCGTCCCTGCGCTCGATCCCCGTCGCCAACGCGTTCGTCGGCGTCCGCCGCTCCCTCGGTGCGCGGCCCCGCGACACCTACGTCTCGCCGCAGTTCCGCGACGGCGAGTTCCACAACAGCCGCCCGATGCGCGTCGTCGAGCCCGGCAGCCGCGGCTCGATGGCGCGCGAGTTCGCGACCAAGGGCGCGGTCGGCAAGCCGTCGGGCCCGGTGCCGCTGGTGACCCCGTCGTGGCCGGCCGAGGCGTCCGACTGCGCGGCCACCTGGCTGGGCCACTCCACGGTGCTGCTCGAGGTCGGCGGCAGGCGGATCCTCACGGACCCCGTCTGGAGCGACCGGGTCTCGCCCTCGGCCACGGTCGGCCCGCGGCGCAGCCACCCCGTCCCGGTCGCGCTCGAGGACCTGCCGCCGATCGACGCGGTGCTGATCTCGCACGACCACTACGACCACCTCGACACCGCCACCGTCGACGTGCTGACCCGCACCCAGACCATGCCGTACGTCGTCCCGCTCGGCGTCGGCGCGCACCTGCGTCGCTGGGGCGTGCCCCGCGACCGCGTGGTCGAGCTCGACTGGGGGCAGTCGGTCGACCTGGACGGCCTGGTGCTCACCTGCACCGAGGCGCGGCACTTCTCCGGGCGCCTGTTCGCGCAAAACCCGACCCTGTGGTCGGCGTGGTCGGTCGCCAGCAACGGGCGACGGGCCTTCTTCGGGGGCGACAGCGGCTGGACCGAGGCGTTCGCCGAGGTCGGTCGCCGGGAGGGGCCCTTCGACCTGACGGTGCTGCCGGTCGGGGCCTACGACACCCGCTGGCCGGACGTCCACATGGACCCCGAGGAGGCGGTGCGGACCCACCTCGAGCTGCGCGGCGACGTGCTCGTCCCGATCCACTGGGGCACCTTCGACCTGGCCTTCCACCCGTGGGCGGAGCCCGCGGACCGGACCCGCGCTGCGGCCGAGGAGCACGGCGTACGCCTCGCGCAGCCGCGCCCGGGCGAGCGCTTCGAGGCGTCCGGCGAGCTGCCGACCGGGGCGTGGTGGACCGGCCTCTGACCCCCGGGTGACATCTAGGTGGGTCAGGGGGTGTGGCGTACTCTCGGCGGCTTTGGGTAACGAACCGGGGTGACCAACGAGAGGGGCACCATGCCACCCGAGTCCATCGCCGGCCGCTACCGCGTCGAGCGCGAGGTCGGCCGCGGCGGGATGGGGAGCGTGTGGCTGTGCCACGACGAGCTCCTCGGCCGCACGGTCGCGGCCAAGCAGGTGGGCCTGATGCCGGGGGAGACCACCCCCGACCTGGCCCGCGCGATGCGCGAGGCACGCTCGTCGGCCCCGCTCAACCACCGCAACGTGGTCTCGGTCTACGACGCGATCGAGGAGGGCGACCACATCTGGCTGGTGATGGAGTACGTCCCCGGACGCACCCTCGCCGAGATCATCGCCTCCGGTCCGCTCGAGCCCGGCCGCGCCGCCGGGATCGGCGCCCAGGTCGCCGACGGGCTGGCCGCCGCGCACGCGCGGGGCACGGTCCACCGCGACGTGAAGCCCGGCAACATCCTGGTCACCGACGACGACGTCGCGAAGATCTCCGACTTCGGCATCTCCCGCACGACCGGTGACGCCGCGCTCACCCAGTCCGGGCTGGTGTCCGGCACCCCGGCGTACTTCTCGCCGCAGGTGGCGCGCGGGCTCGAGCCCACGCCCGCCGACGACGTCTGGGCCCTCGGTGCGACGTTGTACGCCGCGGTCGAGGGGCGCCCGCCGTTCCCGGAGAAGAGCAACAACCTCGCGACCCTGAGCACGATCATCTCCGACGAGCCGCGTCCCGCCCGCGATGCCGGCGTGCTGGACGGGCCGCTGCAGCGGATGCTGGACCGCGATCCCGACGCCCGCTGGTCGATGACGGAGGTCGCCCGCGCGCTCCACCGGATCCACCGCGACCACGACGACCGCGGCACCCGCGAGTCCGTGCCGGTCGCGGCCGCGACCACCCGCCTGCCCGTCGACCCGACGCCCACGCCGCAGGAGGCGTACGCCGCGCCGGTGGCCGCGCCGGTGGCGTCCGGGAGCGACGACAGCCGCGGTGGCAGGCGCGGGCTCTTCGCGGCCCTGGCGGCGCTGCTCCTGGTGGCGGTGCTCGGCGGCGGCTACCTGCTGCTCAGCGGCGGGGACGACAGTACGGACGGCACGACCGCCGGCGCCTCGACGTCGCCGGGCAAGGACCCGTCGAGGAAGGCCTCGAAGAAGCCGTCGCCCTCGCCGTCGGAGGAGTCCAGCAGCAGCGCTCCCACCGAGGAGGCGACACCCACGCCGTCACCGACCCCCGAGCAGCCGCCGGCGGCGTCGTCGCCGGCCGACTTCGTCGAGGGCTACTACGCGGTCCTGCCCGCGGACACCGAGTCCGGCTGGGCGATGCTCTCGCCGTCGTACCAGAGCCAGACGTCCTACGGCAGCTACTCCGGCTTCTGGAGCACCATCGACGCGGTGTCGGTCGAGACGGCCCCGGCCGGCGCCGACGCGGTCGACGCGACGATCACCTACACGAAGGACGGCAAGCCCCAGACCGAGACCCGGAGGATCACGGTCGAGCGCAGCGGCGACAGCTACCTGATCACCGGGGACTGAGCCCCCGGCGACCGGCGGCCGCGGTCAGACGCGGGTCTTGTTCTTGCCGGCGACGCTCTCGGCGACACCGATGAGCAGCACGGCGGCGACCACGGCGAGCACGAAGCCGAGGACGTTGAGCTCCCAGATGCTGCCGGTGCCCAGCAGGTGCGCGATGAAGCCGCCGATCAGCGAGCCGACGAGGCCGAGGCCGAGCGTCGCGAGGAGGCCGAGGTTCTGCTTCCCGGGCTTGATGAGTCGAGCGAGTGCCCCGATGACGAGGCCGGCCACGAGAAAACCAATCATGTCCCGAATCTAGCCGGGGCGTGGTTGGCGGCGGTCAGTCCTGCTGCGCTCAGTCCTGCTGCGTCGCGACCCAGCGGGCCAGGGTGGTGCGCAGCTCGTTCGGGCTGACCGGCTTGGAGACGTAGTCGTCCATGCCCGCCGCCAGGCAGCGCTCGCGGTCGCCCTCGATGACGCCGGCGGTCATCGCGATGATGGGGGTCCGGGGGCCCTCGCCCTCGTGCCGCCGGATCTCCCCGGTGGCCTGGTAGCCGTCCATGCCCGGCATCTGGCAGTCCATCAGCACCGCGTCGAAGCGGCCGCGCTGCACCGCGGCCACCGCGGCGAAGCCGTCGTCGGCGATCTCGACGGTGTAGCCGAGGTGGGCCAGGATCCCCTCGGCCACGAGCTGGTTGGTCTCGCTGTCCTCGACGACCAGCACGTGGCCCCGGGTGTCGACCGGTCGACGCTCGCGCGGGGTCGGGGCCGACGGCTCGGGGCGGGCCTCGAGCGCGTCCAGCAGGGCGTCGTGCAGATGGGCCAGGCGCACCGGCTTGGTCAGTCGGGCCCGGATGCCGACCTCCTCGGCCTCGGCGGCCGTGAGGTCGGGGCCGGACGTCAGCAGCAGCATCCCCGGGGACCCGAGCGGCGCGGCCGTGACCAGGCGGGCCAGCTCCGCGCCGTCCATGCCCGGCATGCACATGTCGAGCACGACGAGGTCGAACGGCTGCCCCGTCGCCGCGGCCTCGGTCAGCGCCTCGAGCGCCGCGTCGCCCCCGGGCACGTCCGCGGGGCGCATGCCCCACGCCCCGAGCTGCTCGGTCAGGATCAGCCGGTTGGTGCGGTTGTCGTCGACGATCAGCACCCGCCGCCCGGTCAGCTCGCCGGTGTGCCGCGGCGGGGTGACCGTCGCGTCGTGGGCGAGCTCGAGCGGCAGCGTGAGCCAGAACGTCGAGCCCTCGCCGAGCGTGCTGTCGACCCCGATCTCGCCGCCCATCGCCGCGACCAGCTGCGAGGAGATCGCGAGCCCCAGCCCGGTGCCGCCGAAGCGGCGCGTGGTGGACGAGTCGGCCTGCGAGAACGGCTCGAAGAGCCGGGCGCGGTGCTCCTCGTCGATGCCCATCCCGGTGTCGGTCACCTCGAAGCGGACCACGACGCCGCCCTCGGTCCGGTCCTCGAGCTGCGCCCGCAGGACGACCTCGCCGCTCTCGGTGAACTTCACGGCGTTCGAGACCAGGTTGAGCAGCACCTGACGGATCCGGGACGGGTCGCCGCGCAGGTCGAGGGGGAGCTCGGGGGAGCAGTACGCCAGCAGCTCGAGGCCCTTGTTCTGGGCCGGGTCGGCCACCATCTCGGCGGCCTCCTCGACGACCTGCACGAGGCTGAAGTCGATGCTCTCGAGGGCCAGCTTGCCGGCCTCGACCTTCGAGAAGTCCAGGATGTCGTTGATGATCGTCAGCAGCGCCTCGCCGGCGCCGCGCACGCCCTGGGCGTACTGCCGCTGCCGGGCGTCCAGCGGCGTCTCGAGCAGCAGTCCGGTCAGCCCGATGACGCCGTTCATCGGGGTCCGGATCTCGTGGCTCATCGTGGCGAGGAAGGCCGACTTGGCGCGGGATCCCTCCAGGGCGGCGTCGCGGCCGGCCCGGGCGTCGGCCCGCGCCCGGGCCTCGGACTGCAGCAGCCGGGCCGTGCGGACGAAGGCCAGCAGCACCAGGGCGAGCATGCCGACGAAGGTCGCGACCGGGTTCGCGTCGCCGGAGCGTGCCCACGTCACGAGCGCCAGTGCGGGCGGCACCAGGAGCGGCACGATCGCGATTCCCAGCTTGCCCAGGCCGGAGCCGCTGAGCTCGTGCTCGTCGACCGCGTCGCTGGCCGTCGCGGCCGGGACGGGCAGCGGGGTGCCGCGGCGGGCGTAGCGCCACGCCGCCGAGGCCATCAGGCAGGCGCCGATCATCCAGCCGATGTCGAGCAGCGCCGAGACCCGCGACGAGATCTCGAGCAGCAGGTAGCCCAGGTCCGAGACCAGCCAGCAGGCGACGCCGGCGCCGAAGGCCAGCCCGAGGGCGGCCCGCGAGCGTGCGCCGACCAGGCAGCGCAGGACCAGGGCGAGCAGCACGGCGTCGGCGACGGGGTAGGTCGCCCAGACGAGGCGCACGGTCGGCGAGAGGGTGTCGTCGGCGACGATCGCCTCGATCGAGAGCGTCCAGAAGACGAGCACGCTGACGGTCACCACGGTGAGCGCGTCGATGACGGCGTCCACGTCGAGGCGTCCCCGGGGGCTGGTCCGGCTGAGCAGGACGCAGAGCGCGCCGCCAAGCCCGACGTAGCTGAGGAGGTACGGCACGTCCGCGGGCGAGACGTCGGGCTCGCGGCCGGACCACTGGTAGGCCAGCCAGATCACGTCGCCGAGGGCCGACGACGCCAGGCCCAGGGTGATGAGGAGCGCCACCAGGCGCACCTCGGCCGGGGCCCGGCGGACGCCGAGCCAGGCGACGACGGGGGCGCCGACGATCAGGGCGAGGTACGTCGTGTCCCCGACCGGGCCGAACGGGGACACGAAGTGCACGACGATGCACACAGCCGCGAACGCCACGAGGGCGAGCGCGGGTGCGCCCGCGCTCGCGTGTGGTCGCCACGGCTGCGACGTCATGCTGCCTCCTCGTCCCCCGAGGTCGCCCCTCTGCACGGCGGATGAGGACAGTGTGACCTAGTGCCGGGCGTGCTGTCCCGGACGCCGCGACTCAGCGGGTCGGTGCCGCGTCCCGCTCCCCGTGCACGTGGGCAGGCACCGTCGCCAGGGCGACGACCGCGAGCACGGCCGCCACGGCGAACGCGTAGAAGCCCCAGGGGTAGGCGATGCCCGCGGTCACGAGCGCCCCGCCGAGGAACGGACCGACGATCGCGCCCACCCGGCCGATGCCGGCGGCGGCGCCGAGCGCCGTCCCGCGGATCTCGGGCGGGTAGAGGTGGCCGACGAAGGCGTAGACGAGCACCTGCGCGCTGAAGACGAAGACCCCGGCGAGCAGCACGGCGGCGTACACCAGCACGGAGCTGTCCAGCTTGATGCTCAGCAGCGCGAGGAACAGCGCCGCGAGGCCGAACCAGAGCAGCACGGTGGGCTTGTTGCCGCGCGCGTCGGAGATCGTGCCCGCGACCAGCAGGCCGATGACCGCGCCGATGTTGAGCACGAGCAGCAGCCCGGTGCCGGCCTGGATGGAGTAGCCGGCCTCGCCCATGATCTTCGGGAGCCAGGTGTTGAGGCCGTAGACCAGGAGCAGCCCCATGAAGGACGCGACCCACAGGCCGATGCTGACGCGGAGGTAGGCCCCGCGCACCACCTCGCTGCTGCGGACCTGGGCGACCCGGCCCTCCTGCCGGTCGGCGACGGCCCGCAGGTAGGTCTCCGACTCGGGCAGCTTGAACCACAGGAGGGGGAGGGTGAGCAGGCCCGCGACCCCGCCGATGACGAACATCGCGCGCCAGCCGTGGTCCTCGATCACCCAGAGCGCGAGCAGGGCGGTCAGCACGGCGCCCACGTGGTAGCCGGTCATCATCCGGGTGACGGCCGTGCCGCCGCGCCCGGCACGCGCGTGCTCCGACATGAAGGCCAGGGCCGTCGGCAGGCAGGCGCCGAGCCCGAGACCGGCCAGGAAGCGGAGGGTGGTGAAGACGGCGACGTTCGGTGCGAAGGCGACCGCCACGGTCAGGACCGAGAACACCGCGATGCACGCGATCAGGCTGAGCCGCCGGCCGAACCGGTCGGTCAGCGGACCGATCGCCACGGCGCCGATGCCGACGCCGACGAGGCCCACGGTGGAGGCCATCGTCAGCGAGGCGTCGGTGAAGCCGAGGTCGCCGGTCTTGCTGAGCGTCGGGATGACGGCGCCGATGACGACGAGGTCGAAGCCGTCGAGGGCGACGGCGACCCAGCAGAGGACCACCGGCCAGAGGCCGTTGGTGCGGGTGTCGGGGGTGGATCGGGTGGTGACGGACATGCGCTCTCCTAGCCGAGACGAGAAGGCGTCATGGTGGCAGTCGTCACACCCGCCGCCCACCGGACGGTTCCGCTGGACGGAAGAGCCGTCGGCGGCCGCGGCGTACTGGTAGAACGTGCGCCATGGATGCTGACGTCATCGTCGTGGGAGCCGGCCTCGCCGGACTGGCCGCCGCCGCCGAGGTGGCCGACGCGGGCCGCAGCGTGCTGCTGCTCGACCAGGAGCCCGAGCAGTCGCTCGGCGGGCAGGCCTTCTGGAGCCTCGGCGGGCTGTTCCTCGTGGACACCCCCGAGCAGCGGCGGATGGGCATCAAGGACTCGCACGAGCTGGCGTTGCAGGACTGGATGGGCAGCGCCCAGTTCGACCGCGAGGAGGACTTCTGGCCGCGGCAGTGGGCCGAGGCGTACGTCGACTTCGCGGCCGGGGAGAAGCGGTCCTGGCTGCACGCGATGGGGCTGCGCGTCTTCCCCGTGGTCGGCTGGGCCGAGCGCGGGGACGGCCGTGCTGAGGGGCACGGCAACTCCGTGCCGCGCTTCCACCTGACCTGGGGGACCGGACCGGGCGTGGTCGCGCCGTTCGAGCGGCGGGTCCGCGAGCACGTCGACGGCGGGCGGATCCGCTTCGGCTTCCGGCACCGCGTCGACGACCTGGTGCTGGAGGGCGGGGCGGTGGTCGGTGTCCGCGGCGCGACGCTCGCGCCGAGCTCGGTCGAGCGGGGCCGGGCCAGCAGCCGCGACGAGACCGGCGAGTTCGACCTCCGCGCCCAGGCCGTGATCGTCACGAGCGGCGGCATCGGCGGCAACCACGACCTCGTCCGCAAGTCCTGGCCGGCCCGTCTCGGCGGGCCGCCGCGGACCATGGTGGCCGGCGTCCCGGCCCACGTGGACGGGCGGATGCTCGGCATCACCGAGGCCGCGGGCGCCCGGGTGATCAACCCGGACCGGATGTGGCACTACGTCGAGGGCCTGCGCAACTGGGACCCGATCTGGGAGAACCACGGGATCCGGATCCTGCCCGGCCCCTCCTCGCTCTGGCTCGACGCGACCGGCCGACGACTGCCCGCGCCGTGCTTCCCCGGCTTCGACACGCTCGGCACGCTGGCGCACCTGCGGACCACGGGCCACGACTACTCGTGGTTCGTGCTGACCCAGAAGATCATCGAGAAGGAGTTCGCGCTCTCGGGCTCCGAGCAGAACCCGGACCTGACCGGCAAGGACATCAAGCTGCTGCTGTCGCGGGTCAAGCCCGGGGCGCCGGGACCGGTCGAGGCGTTCAAGGAGCACGGCGAGGACTTCGTGGTCGCCGACACGCTGGCCGAGCTCGTGGCGGGCATGAACCGGGTCGGCGACGAGGGCGTGAGCGTCGACGAGGAGTCGCTGCGGCGCCTGATCCAGGCGCGCGACCGCGAGCTCGACAACGACTTCAGCAAGGACGCCCAGGTCACCGCCATCCGCGGGGCGCGGAACTACCGCGGCGACAAGCTGATCCGGGTCGCGACCCCGCACAAGCTGCTCGACCCGGCGGCCGGCCCGCTGATCGCCGTACGCCTCAACATCCTGACCCGCAAGACCCTCGGGGGCCTCGAGACCGACCTCTCCGGCCGCTGCCTGACCTCCGCCGGCGAGCCGCTGCCCGGGTTGTACGCCGCCGGCGAGGTCAACGGCTTCGGCGGGGGCGGCATGCACGGCTACAACGCCCTCGAGGGCACCTTCCTCGGTGGCTGCGTGTTCTCCGGGCGGACTGCCGGCCGGGCGGCGGCCGCGGCGGTCTGAGCGGCCGCGGGCGCGGGCTCAGTGCGTGCCGGAGGCCTTCAGCCCCACGACGCCGAGCACGATCAGGGCCAGCGACCCGGCCTTGAGCCAGCCCATCGGCTCGTCGAGGAAGAGGTACCCAGCGGCGGCCACGGCGGCGGTGCCGACGCCGGCCCAGATGGCGTAGGCCACCGAGACCGGCATCGAGCGGACCACGACCGACAGCATCCAGATCGAGACGCCGTACCCCGCGAGCACCGCGGCGCTCCAGAGCGGGTCGGTGAAGCCCTGCGCCCGGGGGAGCAGGGCGGTCGCGGCCACCTCGATCCCGATCGCCGCCGCCAGCAGCACCACTGCGCCGTACATCTCGCTCACTGTCCTCGTCGTCAGGTCGTGCGTGTAGCAGTCGCTACACACGTCAATGTAGCACTCGCTACGCTGACGCCATGAATCGTCGTGACGACCTCCTGGAGCGGGTCACCGACCACGTGCTGGAGCAGGGCCTGATCGGGCTGACCCTCCGTCCGGTCGCCGCGGCGATCGGCACCAGCGACCGGATGCTGATCTACCACTTCGGCAGCCGCGACGCCCTCGTGTCGGCGGTCGTCGACGCCGCCACGCAGCGGGCGATCGACGAGGTCGACGCGCTCCCGGCCGCCGCCGGGGTCCGCGCCGGGGTGAACGCGCTGTGGGCGGCCTACCGCACCGAGCCGCTGCACCGCTGCCTGCACGTCTACTGCCAGGCGGCGGCGACCGGGCTGATCGGCCAGGAGCCCTACCTCAGCGACGCCCGCGCCAGCAACGAGCGCTGGGCGACGGCGCTGGCCGGCTACCTCGGCCGCTGCGGCGCCCCCGCGGACGTGGTCGGCCGGATCGTGACGCTCGTGGACTCCTCGCTCTACGGCTTCCACCTGGACCTGGCCACCGACCGGCCCGAGGAGCTCGCCCGCGGGGTCGACGACCTGGCGCGGGCCGCGGCGGGGCTGGCGGGAGCGTGACAGGCGCCGTCAGCCCGGACCGAGCGCCAGCGCCACGGCCAGCAGCACGGCCACCAGCACGACCGTGACGGTCGCGCCGAGGCCGAGGGTGAACGCCGGCAGCGGCGTGGCGGTGCGTATCGCCCGCTCGACGCGGGCCCAGCGCACGAAGGCGAGCAGCGTGATCAGCCCGCCGGCGAGCACCAGGGCCACCACGACCGTCACCCGCACCCAGCGCGGGTCCGGCACGCCGAGGGAGTAGAGCGCCACGGCGCCGGCGAGGATCGCCAGCGCCGTCCGGACCCAGGCCAGGAAGGTGCGCTCGTTGGCGAGGCTGAAGCGGGGGTCGGGCTCGTGGCCTGCGCCGTAGATCCAGCGCGGCCGTCGTTCGTCCATGCGCCCACTCTGCCGGAGTCCGCGCCCCCTAGGCTCGTTTCATGGCTCACGAGTACGACGACCACATCGCCGTCCGGCCCGCGGGGAGCGGCCGCTACGACGCTGACCTGGCGGGCGGCTGGGTGGTCGGCGGCGGGGTGAACGGTGGGTACCTGCTCGCCGTGATCGGCAACGCGATCCGCGCCGAGCTGCCCGGGAAGCCCGACCCGCTCTCGATCAGCGCCTACTACCTCGCGGCCTCCGTCCCCGGCCCGGCCACGGTCGACGTGAGCGTCCGCCGTGACGGCGGCAGCGTCGCGACCGTCGCGGCCGACCTGCGTCAGGGCGACGAGGCCCGGATCACCGCGCTGGCGTCGTACGGCGACCTGACGCGGCTGGGCGACGACGTGCGCACCACCGCCGAGCAGCCCGACCTGCCCCCGCGCGAGCGCTGCGTGCCCAGCACGATGGCACCGGCGGCCTTCCGCGCGACCGCGCCGCTGCTGGACCGCTTCGACATGCTCTTCCACCCCGACCGGATCGGCTGGGCCGTGGGGGAGCCGGGCGGCACCGGTGAGATCAGCGCGTGGTTCCGCCTGGCCGGCGGTCGCGAGCCCGACCCGATCTCGCTGCTCACCGTCGTTGACGCGCTGCCGCCGGTGACCTTCGAGCTCGGCATGCCGGGCTGGGCGCCGACCCTGGAGCTGACCGCCCACGTGCGGGCCCGGCCCGCTCCCGGCTGGCTCAAGGTGCGCCACGCGACCCGCAACCTCGCGGGCGGGATGTTCGAGGAGGACTGCGAGGTCTGGGACTCCGCCGGCCGCCTCGTGGCGCAGAGCCGGCAGCTGGCGCGCCAGCCCCGCTGAGCTGCGCTACCGGGTCAGCCGGGACCGCTTCATGGCGAAGATCCAGCGTCGGCGCGGGTGCTCGCTGACCGACCAGACCAGGTCGCTCGAGGGCCAGTAGGCGACGTCCTCGGGCCCCATCGGGGTCGCCCAGCGCCGCCGCCGGAAGCGGCCGGGCCGCCCGACGTACACCGATCCGGGCGTCCGGGTCCCGTGCGAGACCGTCAGCACGTAGGTGTCGCCGGCCACCGCCGCGCCCTGCGTCTGCTGCACGCCGCCGCCCTCGAGCAGCAGCGGGACCGAGCGGCCCTCCTCGTCCTCGCTGAGCAGGAGCGTCCCGGGGTCCAGCGGGAAGCGGGCCAGGCGCTGGCTCTGGCCGCGCTGGCCGTACTCACCCACGAGGAGGTCGGGCGGCGTCGCGCTGCGGTCCAGCGACATGAAGGAGTAGCGCAGCCCCTGGTCCGTGCTGCCGGCGTGCGCGCGGTAGGAGAAGCGCACCGGGAGCACGTAGCGGTAGCCGTGCGCCGACACACGGCCGGCCTCGACGCCGAGCGTGGTCCGGTCGGAGCCGGCCGCGTCGTCGTCGACGCGCAGGAGGTCGTCGAGGCGGCAGGTGTGGAAGCCGCGCGCGGTGGCGGCGACGTGCAGGTAGGGGCCGCACCAGACGATCCCGCCCGCGTGCACGCGCAGCGGCTCGAGCGCCACGGTGCCGTCGGCGGCCCGCACCGGCATCACGAGCAGCACGTGGCGGTACCGGCGGGTGGCGAGGTCGAGGAAGCTGATCCGGGCCCCCTGGTGGCCGGCGGCGCCGGCGCCCTGGGCGTACCACGACACCGCCAGCACCCGTCGGTCGCCGATCTCCCCGGTGTCCGAGGCGTCGGCGGAGGTCGAGATGCCCTGCGGCCACCACTGCGTGGTCCGTCGGTCCTCCGCGTCCCAGGTGAGCGAGCGCGTCACGGCCAGGCCGGGGGCCAGCCCGCGACGACCGCGCCGGTCCAGGTCGCCCAGCACGCCGTCGAGTCCGACCCGGCCGCCCAGCAGGGCGGCCAGCTCGTCGATCTCGGCGGCGTTCTCGTCGGTGCGGGTGAGGTGGATCCCGCTGTCGTCGACCATGCCGTCACGCTAGCCGCGGGCCGGCGCCCGCTACCGTCGGGCCCATGATCCCCGTCGTCGGCGTCGCGGTCCTGCGCGACGGTCGCGTGCTCGCCGCCCGTCGTACGGCGCCGCCGGAGACGGCCGGCCGCTGGGAGCTGCCCGGCGGCAAGGTCGAGGCCGGCGAGACCCCGGCCGCCGCTGCGGTCCGGGAGGTGGCTGAGGAGCTGGCCTGCACGGTCGAGGTGACCGGGTGGCTCGCCGGCGAGGCCGCCATCGGCAGCACCCACGTGCTCACGGTGGCGAGCGCGATGCTCGTCGCGGGGGAGCCGCAGCCCCGCGAGCACGACCGGGTCCGCTGGCTGGCGCACGACGAGCTCGACGACGTCGACTGGCTCGAGCCGGACCGGCCGTTCCTGGCCGAGCTCCGCGAGAGACTGGCCTGATGCGCGGCATCTTCTTCGACGAGGACGACGCCCGGCGAGCCGTGGCCCGCCTGGTGCGCGACGGCTACGACGCGCGTCTGGTGCGCGAGCGGCTGGCCGGCGAGGACGACGACGAGGGACACCCCTGGGCGGTCCTGACCGACGCGCCGGTGCTGGTCCTCGAGCTCCTCGTGGAGGAGTACGACGGGTGGCTGGACGACGGCGTCCCCGACCCGGGCCCGGCCGCCGCGCCGGCGCCGCTGCCGCTGCCGGACGCCCCGCGGCGGATCAAACGGCCGCAGTGAGGTGTTGGGCCTCTCGACGGGCTCGACCAGCGAGCTCCCCGCGTCTCCCTAGGATTGCCCCATGACCGCCGACCACCGCCTCCTGCTCGTCCACGCGCACCCCGACGACGAGTCCATCGGCCAGGGCGCCACGATGGCGAAGTACGTCGCCGAGGGCCGCGGCGTCACCCTGGTCACCTGCACCGCCGGTGAGATGGGCGAGATCCTGGTGCCCGAGCTCGAGCACCTCGCCGCCGACCGCGAGGACGGCCTCGGCCTGCACCGCAAGGGCGAGCTCGCCGCCGCGATGAAGGAGCTCGGGGTCACCGACCACCGCTGGCTCGGCGGCTTCGGCACCTACCGCGACTCGGGCATGAAGTGGCACGAGGACGGCCACGCGGTCGCCGCGGACGACATCCACGCGAACGCGTTCTGGCACGCCGACCTCACCGAGGCGGCCGACCACCTGGTCGCGGTGATCCGCGAGGTCCGACCCCAGGTGCTGGTCACCTACGACCCGTTCGGCGGCTACGGCCACCCGGACCACATCCAGGCGCACCGGGTCGCGATGTACGCCGCCCAGCTGGCTGCCGTGCCGTCGTACCGCCACGACCTCGGCGAGCACTGGGACATCGCCAAGATCTACTGGGGCGCCATGTCGGAGTCGCGGATGCGCGCCGGGCTGCGGCTGATCCGCGACTCCGGGGACACCACGACCTTCGAGGGCATGGACCCCGACGGCCCGCTGCCGCCGTTCGTGACCAGCGACGAGAACCTCGCCGCCGCCGTCGACGCGCAGGACGTCGTCGACCGCAAGATGGCCGCGCTGGCCGCGCACGCCACCCAGATCACGACCGACGGCCCGTTCTTCGCGCTGTCCAACAACGTCGGCAGCACCGCCTGGGGCATCGAGTACTACCGCATCGTCAAGGGCGAGCTCGGGCCGCTCGGCGAGGACGGGCTCGAGACGGACCTCTTCGCCGGCCTCTGATGCGCTTCCTGCTGGCGCCCCTGCTGCTGCTCGGGGGCGCGGGGACCGGGCTGGCGACGACCGCGCTGCACCACTGGTGGTGGGGCCTGGCCCTCGGCGCGGCGGCGACCATGACGGCCCTCGTCGCGCTGCCGCCGGGCTGGTGGGGACGGCTGGCCTTCGCGCTCGGCTGGTTCCTCCTCGTGGCCCGGCTGGTGCTGCCGCGCCCGGAGGGCGGCTTCGTCGTGGGGGCCGACACCCCCGGCTACGCGCTGATGGCCCTGGGACTCGTCGTGCTCGTGACCGGCGTGGCCACGCTGCCGCGGCCGACGCGCCCGGTCCGGCGCGCGCGGTCCTGAGCCGCTGGTGCGCCGGTCCGGCCGGGGCCCGCACCTAGGATGAGGCGCATGACGCGCAAGACGGGCCGCGACCAGCCGACCCCGCCGCAGGGGCGCGAGAAGGAGGGCGGCTGGGTCGTCCTCGGCCTGCTGCTGGGGCTCGCGCTGCTCCTCGGGGGCGGGTACGCCGCGGCGTACGTCCTGTCCGGCGACAAGGTCCCTCGGGGTGCCTCGGTCGCCGGGGTCGCGATCGGCGGCCGGACCCCCGAGGCCGCCGCCCAGGTGCTGGCCGAGGGGCTCGCGGAGCGCTCGAGTCGCCCGATCGACGTCACGGTGGGCGGCACCTCGGTGTCCGTCACGCCGGCCCAGGCGGGGCTCGCGGTGGACTACGCGGCCTCGGTCGCCGCCGCCGGCGGCGAGCAGAGCTGGGACCCCCAGCGGCTCTGGGACTACTACACCGGCGGCGACGACCTGGACCCCGTCCTCACCGTCGACGAGGACCGCCTCGACGCGGCCGTGCAGTCGCTCGCCGCCGGCATCGGGCGGCCGGCCACCGATGCCTCCCTGCGGTTCGAGGGCGCCCGGATCGTGACGACCAAGGCCCGCACGGGCCGCGCGCTGGACCTCGACGCCGCCCGGACGGCCTTGCAGGCGGCGTACCTCTCCGACGAGCCACGCGTCGACCTCCCACTCAGCGCCCAGGCCCCGGACGTCGACGACGCCGACCTCCAGGAGGCCCTCGACGACTTCGCCAATCCCGCCCTGTCCGCGCCGGTGACGCTGGTCTTCGGCGACTCCCGGGTCCGGCTCCAGCCGCGCGACTACGCCGACGCCCTCGGCATGGAGGCGCAGGACGGCGAGCTGGTCCCCGTCCTCGACGAGAAGGCGCTCGAGAAGCTCGTCGACGGCGCGGTGAGCGACAACGGTGCCCCGGTGGACGCCTCGGTGGCGCTGGTCGACGGCAAGCCCCGCGTCGTGCCCGCGAAGCCGGGCGTCGCCTACGACCCCGCCGACGTCAGCGACGCGTTCCTGACCCTGGTGACGCGCCCGGACGGCAAGCGCGAGATGACCGTCAAGGCGAGCGTCGCCGAGCCCGACTTCACGACCAAGGACGCCCGCGCGCTCAAGGTGCGCGAGCGCGTCTCGACGTTCACGACGTACTACCCGTACGCCGAGTACCGCAACACCAACATCGGCCGCGCCGCCGAGCTCGTCGACGGCACCCTGCTGAAGCCCGGCGAGACCTTCTCCCTCAACGACACCGTGGGGGAGCGGACCCGCGAGAACGGCTTCACCGAGGGCTTCATCATCAGCGACGGGATCTTCAAGGAAGACCTCGGCGGCGGCGTCTCGCAGATGGCGACGACGACGTTCAACGCGATGTTCTTCGCGGGGCTCGAGGATGTCGAGCACAAGCCGCACTCGTTCTACATCGACCGCTACCCGGTCGGCCGCGAGGCGACCGTCGCGTGGGGCGCCGTCGACCTCCGCTTCCGCAACGACACGCCGTACGGCGTCCTCGTGCACGCCCAGGTCACCCCGAGCACTCCCTCCTCGCAGGGCGTCGTCACCGTGAGCATGTACTCCACGAAGGTCTGGGACATCACCACCTCGACGTCGGACCGCTACGACCTGACCGAGCCGGCGACCCGGGTGCTGCGGACGCCGGACTGCTACCCCAACACCGGCTACGGCGGGTTCGACGTCGACGTGACGCGCTACTTCCGCAAGGCCGGCGAGAGCGCGCTGGACCACGACGAGGTCTTCCACACCACCTACACGCCCTCGGACACCGTGATCTGCAAGCCGCCGAGGGGCTGAGCCGCACGTCGGCGTCGGCGTCGTCGGCGTAGGCCCTGGCGTAGCCCGTCCGCCGGGTGCCTCGTTGGGCCCGTATGCGCACGCTACGCACCTGGACCGTCGCCCTCGCCCTGACCCTGCTGGTCGTGCTCGCACCGGTGCGGGCGCAGGCCGACCCGGTCCCGGTGCCGCTGCCGACGTCGCCCTTCGGCGACCCGCCGGGCGCGAACGACTGGTCCTGCCGCCCGAGCGCCGAGCGGCCCGAGCCGGTGGTCCTGGTGCACGGCACCTTCGGGGACCGCAAGAACCTGCTCGAGGACCTCTCGACGGCGCTCGTCGGCGACGGGTACTGCGTGTTCTCCCTCGACTACGGCAACCGCGCGACCGACCGGATCCAGCGCTCCGCACGTGAGCTGAAGGCCTTCACCCGACGCGTGCTCGAGGCGACCGGCGCCGAGCGGGTCTCGATGGTGGGGCACTCGCAGGGCGGGCTGATGCCGCGCTACTTCATCAGGTTCCTCGGCGGGGCCCGCGTGGTCGACGACCTGGTCGGGATCGCGCCGAGCAACCACGGCACGGGTGGTGACGGCGGCGGCAGCGGGTCCGCGGTGTCACCGACGGGTTCGTTCTGCGACGCCTGCGCGCAGCAGGAGGCGGGCTCGGCGTTCCTGCGCCGGCTCAACGAGGGCGACGAGACGCCCGGCCGCGTGAGCTACACCCAGATCGTCACCGAGCACGACGAGGTCGTGACGCCGTACACCTCCGGCTTCCTGGCGCCCGGTCGCCGCACCACGAACCTCACCCTGCAGGACGCGTGCCCGGACGACTGGTCCGAGCACGTGCGGATCCCGCAGAGCCGCGCGGTGATCGCGTGGACGCTGGACGCACTCAGCCGACGGGGGCCGGCCGACCCGACGCTCCGGCCGGCGTGCTGACCTCGGCACGGACCGTGACCCGGTGCCGCACGGCGGCGCCGAAGAAGTAGCCGTCGTCGTTGTCCGCGGCGACCTCGGGCTGGGTGCGGCCCAGGCTGTCGGTCGCGCGCGTGACGAGCACCTGCTCACCGCTCGCGACGGGCGTCCACGGGTGCTCCCACTCGACCCAGCTCGACGGCTCGTTGGAGCCGGTGAGGCTGGCCTCCTCCCAGGTCCGCCCGCCGTCGGTGCTGACCTCGACCATGCGGATCGTGGCCTCGCCGGACCAGGCGCGGCCGCGCAGGACGGCCATCCGGCCGACCTCGGGGTCGCCGGTCACGTCGACGATGCTCTTGGGCGGCATCCGGTCGAGGACGGCGGCGTCGCCGCTCCAGCCCTCGCCGTGCATGCGGTACCACCGCGTGTTCCACGGGGAGTCGACGACCGAGGTCGTCACCTGCAGCTCGCCCAGCCACTTGATGCTGGCGATCCCGACCCACCCCGGCACGACGAGGCGCACGGGGAAGCCGTGGTCGAGGGGCAGCGGCTCGCCGTTCATCTCCCAGGCCACGAGCGTGTCGTCGAGGGCCTTCCCGATCGGCAGCGGACGCCGCACGTGACCGTGGTCGATGCCGTCGTCGACGTACCGCGCGTCGAGGCCGACCGGCATCACCTGGACGGCGTCGCCGGTGAGGCCGGCGTGGCGGAGCACGGTGCGCAGCGGGACGCCGGTCCAGCGCGCGACGCCGATGGCGCCCATCTGCCACTGGGTGCCCGGGCGCTCGGTGCCCTGCTGGCTGCCGAAGAGGCTGCGGCCGTTGCCGGTGCACTCGAGGGCGCGCTCGTAGGTGTGGCTGGTGAACGACTTCAGGTCGTCGAGGGAGTACGACGTCTCACCGACCACTCCGTCGCCGCTGACCACGAGCCGCCAGGTCTCGGGGTCGACGTGCGGCGGCTCGGTGTGGTTGCGGACGAAGAAGTGGTCGGTGGGCGTCAGGTGCGGGACGTCGGCGTTCCAGCGGGTCTCGACGTCGGTGCCGTGCTGGATGAACCAGTCCCCACCGTCGACAGGTCGGTCGTGGCGGTCGCGAAGCATGCTGTAACCATACTAAGAAACACGCCTTAGTCGAATGGCCGCGCCGCGTCGCGCCGGGGCCGGGTCAGGGCGTCAGGCGGTGCAGGTCGCGCGGGAAGAGGGTGACCTCGCGCACGTTGGTCGCCTCCACCAGGCGCGCCGTCCAGCGCTCGAGCCCGATGGCGAAGCCGCCGTGCGGCGGCATCCCGTGCTCGAACGACTGGAGGTAGGCGGCGTACGTCGCCGGGTCCTCGCCGCGGGCGCGGATCGCCTCGTCGTACGCCGACGGGCGGTGCAGCCGCTGACCGCCGGTGACCAGCTCCAGCCCGCGGAAGAGCAGGTCGAAGCTGTTGCTCCAGCGCGGGTCGTCCGGCTGCGGGTGCGTGTAGAACGGCCGCTTCGCCATCGGGTAGCCCTCGACGGCGAGGAAGTCGCTGCCGTGCTCCTCCAGCGCCCAGGCGCCGAGCGCGCGCTCGTGCTCGGGCGCCAGGTCGGGCTCGTCCTCTGGCGCGCCGACCAGGGCCAGGGCGTCGCGGAAGTGCAGGACCGGGATCTCCTCGGGCACCACCGGCACCCGCGCGCCGGTCAGGGCGACCGCGCCGCCGGCGTACTCGTGGATCGCGGTGACCATGCCCGCGACCACGTCGCGCAGCACCCGGAGCACGTCGCGGTGGTCCTCGACGAAGCCGAGCTCGGCGTCGAGGGAGACGTACTCCGCCAGGTGCCGGACCGTGTCGTGCGGCTCGGCGCGGAAGACCGGACCGACCTCGTAGACGCGCTCGAAGACGCCGACCATCTGCTGCTTGTAGAACTGCGGGCTCTGGGCGAGGTACGCCGGCCGGCCGAAGTAGTCGACCTCGAAGACGTTCGCCCCGGACTCGGTGGCGGACGCGACGAACTTCGGCGTCTGGATCTCGGTGAAGCCGGCCGCGTCGAGCGTCGCCCGGAAGCCGCGCAGCGAGGCCGCCGCGAGCTCCCACTTCGCCCGCTGCGCCGGGTGCCGCCAGGTCACGGGGGCGTGGTCGAGCAGGGTCGGCAGGGAGGCGTTGAGGCTCGGCCGCCAGAGCTCGACCGGCGGCGTGGCGGCGGGCTCGGTGAGGGCGGTGATCACGGGGTCCGTGATCTCGACGCCACCGGGTGCCTGCGGGTTCGCGGTCGCGGTCCCGACCACCTCGACGGTGGTCTCCTCCGGCGGCACCGCGGGCCGTCCGTCGGGGCCGTCCTTCACCACGACCTGGGCGAGTCCCGTGCGGTCGCGGACGACGAGGAACGTCAGCGCCGCGAGCTCGCGGCGCCGGTGCACCCAGCCCTGCAGCCGGACGGGTGAGCCGGGCGTGGCCCGGGTGAGGTCCGCGGCGAGGGTGCGGGGCGCGACGGCTGACGGGCGTGGTGGAACCATGGTGACCTCCAGGAGTGATGTGGCCCTGGAGGTGTGGGCGGGGGCAAGGTCGCGGTGCCACCACACCTTCGCCGGGAACCCTGTCGGTGCTGCTGGCAGGGCGCCGGCCTCTCGTCGGTGACGCCGGACGCGCGGGGGCCGCTGTCATGAGGGGTGTCAGGCCTCGCGCCGCCGGGGACATCGTAGGCAACCGTCCGGCGTCGGCGACAGCGGGTTTCGGGAGGATTCTCCGGGTTTGGTCAGAAACCGCAGGTTTTCGCGGCCGTCGGATTGCGGTTTGGTCACCAACCGCGGATCCGAATTCACGTTTGGTCACCAACCGCAGAAAATCTCCGCGAAACCTGCGGTTTCTGACCAAACCTGTTGCCGATCTCGCGATTGGTCACGAACCGCACGCCGAAGGGCCTCCGAGATTGCGGTTTGGTCACCAACCGCGAATCCCGTTTCACGATCGGTCACGAACCGCACCCCGACGCAGGGGCACGCGCACGACCCCGAGAGCCCGCCGCCGCCGTACGCTGACGCCGTGCTCGTCCACTTCCGCCTGACCGTGCCCGAGGACCTGACCCGGACGGTCGAGACGCTCCTCGTCGACCGCGAGTGGACGACGAACGTGACCGTCCAGCGGGGGGCGTGCCTGGACCCGGCCGGGGACCTCGTCGAGTGCGACGTGGCGCGGGAGAAGGCCGGGGTGCTGCTCGGCGAGCTGAACGGGACCGGCCTCGACGAGCGGGGCGGCATCGTGGTCACGACGCCGATCAGCACGCCGTTCGCGCGGGCCGACCACCTCGAGGCGGTCGCGCCGGGTCATCCGGAGGACGCGGTGATCTGGGAGGCGGTCGAGGCCAAGGCGGAGGACGGCGGTACGCCGACGGTCAGCTTCCACGTGTTCCTCGTCCTGGCGGTCGTGCTGGCCGCGATCGCGGTCGTCACCGACTCGGCGATCCTCGTGGTGGGCGCGATGGTCGTCGGCCCGGAGTTCAGCGCGGTCGCCGCCGTCTCGGCCGGGATCGTGCTCGGCCGGTGGCGGCTGGTCGGGCGCAGCCTGCGGCTGCTCGTGCTCAGCTTTGCCTTCGCGGTCGCGGTGGTCGCCGTGCTGGCGCTCCTGGCCCGCGCCGGGGGCCTGGTCGACGCGACCATGATCACGAAGGCGCGACCCAACACCGGCTTCATCTGGCACCCGGACGTCTGGTCCTTCGTGGTCGCGATCGTGGCCGGCGCGGCGGGCGTGCTGGCGATGGCGATCGAGAAGACCGCGACGATGGTGGGCGTCTTCATCAGCGTGACGACGGTGCCGGCCGCCGGCAACCTGGCGCTCGGGCTCGCGCTCTGGCAGCAGCACGAGATCGTCGGCTCGCTGGAGCAGCTGGGCCTCAACGTCGCCGGCATGGTCGTCTCGGGCGCGGTCGTCCTGGCCCTGGTCCGGGTGCTCTGGCCGACGCTGACGGTCCGCTCGGAGCGGCTGCCCGGCTGGCGCGGACCGCACCCGGGCACCACCGGCCAGCGAGGCCAGCGGCGTCAGACGGGCTCGGACGCCGGCGCGAGGTAGCGGTAGGCGTGGTGCGTGGCGAACCCCAGCCGCTCGTACAACGCCCGGGCGCCGACGTTGTCGCCCAGCACCTGGAGGTACGCCGTGGTCGCGCCCTGCTCGGCGCCCCACTCGAGCAGCGCCGCCATGATCGCCAGCCCGTGCCCCCGACGCCGGTGCTCGGGGGACACCTCGATGCTGCGGAAGCCCACCCAGTCGTCGGCGTACGCCGCCACGCCGCTCGCCCGGTCGTCGAGCCGGGCCACGGCGAGGCCGCCCTCCTCGCGGACCTCGACCGAGCCCCCGGCGGAGCCCGACGAGCCCGGCGAGCCCGACCCGCCCGCGCGCAGCCCGCGCCGCACCTGGGCGACCCCGGCGAGCTGGAAGAGCGTGTCGGCGTCGTGGCTCTCCAGCACCCACCCGTGCCCGCGGAAGAGCGCGTCCTCGGCCGACTCCGGCAGCACGGCCGCGATCGGCCGCCCGGTCCGGGAGGCGTAGAACGCCACGACCCGCTCGTAGTCGCCCTCGACCCCGGAGGGCTCGAACGCGAGGACGGAGTTCGCCCGCCGGGCCGACGCCGTGGGGGAGCGGCGCAGCAGCCAGTCGCCGACCGGCTCGGTCTCGAGGTCGGGCCAGAGCGCCAGTGCCCGTGTCTGGGCCGCGAGCGGCGAGACGCGGTGCCGCACCGGCGGGCGCGGCGGCACCGGCTTGCCGGACACGACGTCGGCCAGCGCGATGGTGACCGGCTCGCCGGACTCGGGCTGCACGACGCAGCGGCCGTCGCCCCACGCCGTGCACACGCCGAGCAGGTCCGTCATCGCCGGGCCGCCCGAGGGGCCGGTCTCGCCGGGCAGGACCCGCCGCACGACGACCCGCTGACCGACGACGTGGGGGCCCAGACCATGGGCTTCCGGGGAGGGGGGCACGTCGGGATACTAGGCTGTGCCGCGACCGCCCTCACTTGCTCTCAGCGTGACCTCCAGGAGGAACTGGTGACCTACGTCATCGCCCAGCCGTGCGTCGACCTCAAGGACCGCGCCTGTGTCGACGAGTGCCCCGTCGACTGCATCTACGAGGGCAAGCGGATGCTCTACATCCACCCCGACGAGTGCGTCGACTGCGGCGCCTGCGAGCCGGTCTGCCCGGTCGAGGCGATCTTCTACGAGGACGACACCCCGGAGCAGTGGAAGGACTACTACACCGCGAACGTCGACTTCTTCAGCGACCTGGGCTCGCCGGGTGGCGCCGCCAAGATGGGCGTCATCGAGAAGGACCACGCCCTGATCGAGGCGCTCCCGCCGCAGCCGCACGACGAGTGACCTCACCGGTCTCGAGTCGGCTCCCGGACTTCCCCTGGGACCACCTCACGGCGTACGCCGCCACGGCGCGTGCCCACGCCGACGGGATCGTCGACCTCTCGGTCGGCACGCCCGTCGACGACACGCCCGCCGTGGCGCAGGCGGCGCTGGCGGGCGCGACGAACGCGCCCGGCTATCCCGTCACGATCGGCCGGGTCGCGACCCGGCAGGCCTGCATCGACTGGCTGGCGCGCCGGCACGGCGTCACCGGGCTCGGCCTCGACGGCGTGCTCCCCGTGATCGGCTCCAAGGAGCTGATCGGGTCGATGGCCGTCCACCTGGGCCTCGGCCCCGGTGACCTGGTCGCCTACCCGGAGCTGGCCTACCCGACGTACGAGGTCGGCGCCGCCCTCGCCGGCGCCCGCGCGGTGGCGACCGACTCGCTGACGTCGCTCGGCCCCGAGACGCCGGCGCTGCTCTGGCTGAACTCCCCGTCGAACCCGTCCGGACGGGTGCTCCCGCCCGAGCACCTGAAGAAGGTCGTCGACTGGTGCCGCGAGCGCGGGACGCTGCTCGTCTCCGACGAGTGCTACCTCGAGTGCGCCTGGGAGGCCGAGCCGGTCTCGGTGCTGCACCCCTCGGTCTCGGGCGGCTCGCACGAGGGCATCCTCGCCGTGCACTCGCTCTCCAAGCGCTCCAACCTGGCCGGCTACCGCTGCGCCTTCGTCGCCGGCGACCCCGCCGTCGTGGGCGAGCTGCTCGCCGTCCGCAAGAACCTCGGCCTGCAGATGCCCGAGCCCCAGCAGGTCGCGATGGTGGCCGCGCTCGACGACGACGCGCACGTCGCCGAGCAGCACGAGCGGTACGCCGCCCGCCGGGCCGTCCTGCGCACGGCGCTCGAGTCCGCGGGCTTCCGCGTCGACCACTCCGAGGCGTCGCTCTACCTGTGGTGCACGCGCGACGAGGACTGCTGGGACACCGTGGCCTGGCTCGCCGAGCGCGGGATCCTGGTCGCGCCCGGGTCGTTCTACGGGCGCGCCGGCAACCGGCACGTCCGGGTGGCGTTCACCGCCACCGACGAGCGGGTGGCCGCCGCCGTCGCCCGGCTCACCGCCTGATCCCGCCGCCCCGTTGTCCCGCCCGCGACGATGTTCGGGACATAGCCGCACGGACACCGCCGACTTCGTACCGTGGTGGCACGCCGCAGGGGTCGGCCGGCGCCGCACGGGGGTGGGCGCCGCGCGAGGCCGGTCCCACCGGTGAAGCGCTGGGGCGGCTGCCTGTGCGGGGGACAGGCAGCCGCCCCGCCTGCGTTCGCCCGAGCGCGCAGGCGGGCGGTCAGACGACGACCCGGCCGCCGTGCTCGCGCCACCACCGGGCCCCGGCACGGACCTCGGCGTCCGCCTCGCCGGTGGCCAGATCGGCGAGCCGCGGGTCCTCGGCCTGGCCGAGCGCGCCGAGCGTCTTGCGCACCGTGGCCCCGTCGGCCGACAGCCCGCGGGTGACGGCCGACCCCGGCAGTCGCAGACCGGCCTGCCCGGCCAGGGTCAGCCCGGCGATGAAGTCGTGGCCGTCGGCCGAGGCCAGCAGCCGGTCGACCGTGCGGACCGGCTGACCGCGGTGGAGGAAGGCAGCGGCCTGGAGGATCGAGCGTCGGGCCTCGGCGTCGGGCGCCCGGTCCGCGGACTCGAGCATCACCTCCACGATCGTGTCGCCGAACGGGGAGGCCAGCAGCTGGAACCGGGCGATCACCTTGCGAACCCCGCGCGGGTCGAACGCCGCCTCGAACACGAGGCGCTCGAGCAGCGGTTCCTCCGACTGCGACATCCGGCGGCAGGCGGTCCGCGACACCGCGCTCGCCCACTCGTAGTGCGCGTTGTCGCGCCCCCGCACCCAGCTGTGCGGCGTGGGGACGGGATCGACCGCGACGTTGCAGGTGCGCCCGGTGGCGAGCCGCAGGGGCGGGGGGAAGGCCTGCCAGAGCTGCGTCAGGGCGGTGCGCCGCACGTCCGGGTCGGCGGCCCCGTCGTGCCAGGCGCGGTGGAAGGCGGGGACGACGGTCGCCCAGTCCGCCGCGCTCAGTCCGCCGGCCACGAGCATGCTCTGCAGGGCCCAGGAGCCGGCCTGGACGACGTGGTCGGCCTCGTGGTCCAGGAGCCCGGCGCACCACGCGAGCGTGGGGGCCGTGGGGGCGTCCGAGAGAACGCTGGTCAGCCAGTCGATCCGCGGGGTGCCGGGGGCGAGCACCTGAGCCCGCACGAAGGTCTCGACGAGCGGGCGGTAGGGGCTGCCGAGCAGCTCGAGCAGGGCGCCGTACCGCGTGATGTGCGCGGTGGTCGTGGACCTGAGCAGCTCGTGGACGAGGCGACGGACGAGGGGATCCATCAACCCCGTGGGCAGTCCGAAGCCGTTCGGGGCCGCGTGGAAGCGGGCGAAGCGGAGCCAGGCGCCGCCGACCGGCGCCCCGTCGCTGACGGCGTCCACGGCGGCGCCGTACCCCTCGAGGGAGCGGGCCGCGGAGTCCGACGGCGCCCCGGGGGCGTAGCCGAAGGCGCGGCACATCGAGTCCACCGAGGCCCGCAGCACGCCCTCGGGCAGGCCGAGCACCGCGGCGTACCCGTCGAGCGCCGCCGAGGAGCGCTGCCCCTCGCTCTCGATGCGGCCGAGCGTGGTGCTGGACAGCCGGATGTCGTGCTCGCGCAGGGACGTCGACATCTGGCGCAGCGAGAGCCCCCCGACGGTTCGGTGGCAGCGCAGCAGCCAGCCGATGCGGGCGGGGACGTCGATGCGCGCGCCGCCGAGGGGGGTCGTATCGTCGACCGCTTCGGAGACCCTGGGCACCTGCCCATCCTCGCGCACCCGCGGGGTCCGCGCAGCCCGTCCCATGCCCGCCGCGCGGGCCGGTCCGCGCTCAGTGCAGGACGCGTCCGCCGTGGTCGAGCCACCAGCGTGCGGACGCGCGCACGTCGGCCGTCGGTCCCGTCGTGACGAGGTCCTCGAGGCGGGGGTCCTCGGCCATGCCGAGGGCGAAGACGGTACGCCGCGCCAGCACGTCGTCGCCGGCGAGCCCGCGGGCCACGGCGGTCGCGGGCAGGGCGGTCCCGCTGCGGCCGTAGACCGTCAGCGCGTTGTGCAGCTCGGTCGTCGACGGCGTCGTGAGCCACGGGGCGATCGCCGGCAGCGGGCCTCCGGTGTAGGCGGCCGACACGACGCGCATCGCCGCGGCCCGGCTGGTGGCGTCGGGCCCGTCGGCGTACCGCTCGGCGAGGCTCTCCACCACCGGGTGGGCGAAGGCCGAGGTGCCGATCAGGTGCGTCGACGTCCCCATCCGCACCCCCCGCGGGTCGAACATCGCCTCGAAGAGCAACCGCTCGAGCAGCGGCTCGTCGGGGTGCGCGACGCGGCGGCACGCGTCGCGGGCGACCGCCCGGGCGAACTCGTAGTGCTCGTTGTGCCGGCTCCGCGCCCAGGTGCGCGGCGCGATCGGGGGATCCGGGGGCAGCACGCAGACGCGGCGGACCGCGGTGGCGAGCGGTGCCGGGAGGGCCGCGCAGAGCTGGGCGAGGACGTCGAGACGGGTGCCGTCGTCCTGCCCGAGCCGGGCCGCCCGCTCGACGAGGGGGACCAGCTCGAACCACGCGGCGGGGCCCAGCCCGCCGATGACCAGCATGTTCTGCAGGGCGTACGACGCCCCTCGCGCCACCGCGACGGACGGGTCGGCCAGCAGCTCGCCGCACCAGCGCAGCAGCGCGGGGGTCGGCCGCTCGGACAGCGCGCCGAGAGCCCGCTGCACGGTCATGGTCTCCGGGACGTGCACCAGGCCCTCCAGCACCTCGTGGACGAGATCGGCGTAGGCGCTCCAGCGCAGCTCGGTCAGCGCGTCGTACCGCGTGCGCTCGGCGTCCCCCAGGGCCCGGCCGTCCTCGATCGCCAGGCGCCGGACCAGCGGCTCGAGCAGGTGCGTCGGCAGCCCGAAGCCCTCCGGGTGCGCGTGCTGGCGGGCGAAGGCCAGCCACTCGCCGCCGGTCGGGCGGTCGGTCTCGACGGCCTCGCAGGCGGCGCTGAAGTCGGCCAGGGAGTCGGGCGGCGCCTCGACCGGGGCGTCGGGTGCGTAGGCGAAGGTGCGGCACAGCAGGTCGACGGTCGCGCGCAGGGAGCCGTCCTGCAGCCCGAGCACCGCGGCGTACCCGTCGAGGGCCCCGGAGGAGCGCTGGCCCTCGCTCTCGATGCGGCCCAGCGTGGTGCTGGAGAGCTGGACGCCGTGCTCCAGCAGCGCTCCCGACATCTGGCGCAGGGACAGCCCGCCGACGGTGCGGTGGGAGCGCAGCAACCAGCCGATCCGGGCCGGGACGTCGATGCGCGCCGCGGCGAGCGGCGTCGTGTCGTCGACCGGCTCGGAGACCTTGGGCACCGCCCGATGGTGCCACCGGTGGGCGGGCGGACCGGCCATCCCCGCCGTGCGTCAGCGGTAGATCTTCTCCATCGAGATGATCCGGTCGTGGCCGGTGTACCCGGTGCCGGAGTCGTAGCCGGGACCGCCGTCGATGACGTCGTCGCGGATCGAGCCGAAGAGGCTGTCGCGACCGCCGAGCCCGAAGAGCCGGACCGGGTCGTCGTAGCCCGAGATGAGCTGGTTGGGGCCGTCGGTGCCGTACACCGTCCACAGGTCCCCGCGCGGGGTGCCGGCACCCTCGTTGCCGGGGACGGACACCCGGGTCGTCGTGCCGCCGAACCTCGCACGGAAGGTCCCGGCGGCCAGGTCGATCCGACCGACGGAGTGGCGCTGGTAGCGGCCGTCGGCGTCGTAGAGGTGGAGGTCGTAGAGGTTGTCGACGCCGGGGCCGCCCGCCATCACCTGACCGTCCGCGGACTCGAGCAGGTCGACGAAGTTGTCCTTGCCGGGGCCGCCGTAGGACCGGTCCACGCCGCGGTCGCCGTTGAGCGAGTCGTTGCCGCGGCCGCCGCGCAGGAGGTCGTCGCCGTTCCCCCCGGCGACGTAGTCGTTGCCGGCGCCCCCCAGCACCACGTCGCGGTCGACGTGGTTCCACCCACGGTGGAAGGAGAGGTCCCGCCCGGCGAGATCGTCGTCGCCGCCGCGGCCCTCGAGCCGGTCGGAGCCCCGGCCGCCGGCGAGGGTCTCCCTCCCGTCGCTGCCGAGGAGGACGTCGTCGTACGGCGTGCCGGTGACGCGGGTGAACGGTCCGGTGAACGTGTCCGTGCCGTCGCCCGTGGCGCTGCCGAGCGCGAGGTCCACGGTGACCGGGCCGAGGGAGTGCTCGAAGGTGACGGCGTCGACCGAGCCCTCGTGCCGGCTGTCCAGCCCCGGGTCCAGGGTGTCGTCACCGGGGCCGCCCTCGAGCGAGTCGCCGTAGTAGACGTAGTAGTCGCTGTCCTCCTGCACCTTGGCGTCGCGCCCGCCGTGCAGAACGTCGGCACCGTCGCCACCCTGGAGCTCGTCCTGCCCGTAGCCACCGCACAGCACGTCGTCGCCGCCGAGGCCGAACAGCGTGTCGTCCCCCGCGAGCCCGTCGATGACGTCCGGTCCGTCGGTGCCGCGCAGGACGTCGTCCTGGTCGGTGCCCACGATCGTGGCGCCGGCGCACGGGTTGGGCGCCGCCTGGGCGGAGCTCACCCCGACGGCGACGAGTCCGCCGCTCACGAGCAGTCCGACCAGGGTCCCCCGCGTGAGTCGCATGCCGTCACCCTAGGTCGGCCGACGGTGCCGTGGCAGGGAGCCGCGGCGAGTCGTGACACCATCGAGACATGGAGCCCGCCCGGCAGGACAGCACCTACTCGCGCGCGATCGCCCGCGTACGCGGCCGCTCGATCTGGTGGTTCGTGGCGCTCGCCGTGCTCATGGCGTTCGTGCCGGTGTCGACCCCGGTGCTGGTCGGCATCTACGCCCTGATGGCGGTCGCGTTCTGGATCCCGCTGCTGACGACGAGCGGTCGTGCGTTCCGGCGGGGCTACCGCGAGGACCCGCGGCGTCGCTAGTCGAAGACGTCGACGTGGACGTGGTCGCGGTGCTCGAGGATCCGGCGGTCGCCGGGGCTGTCCGGGGGGTCGTAGTCGGTCCAGCCGTCCTCGGAGCGTGACCCCGCCTTCCAGAGCCGGTCGTCGAAGATCACCGTCTGGATCGAGAGCCGGTCGGCCTGCGCGACGAGGTACTGCGCGATCGCCCAGCCGCGCTTCTTGTTCGCGGCGCTGATCGGTCGCACGAAGATGTCGATCGCCCGCCCCTCGTAGTGCGTCGATCCCTTCATGTGCCCGGTGGTGACGCCGCCGGGCTCGAAGCCACCCAGCGCGAGGTCGCCGAAGGCCGCCTCGACGTCACGGCAGACCGTCTCGGCCCGGCGGGTGAGCCCTGCGTCGTTCAGCTTGTCGGAGGCCGCGTCCACGTCGTCGTCGACCACGCAGGAGAACGCGTGCGGCGAGTTGCCGGTCAGGGCCGAGGCGAGCACCCGCGCGTCGGCCTCGTGGTCGGCGTACGCCTCGGGGTAGCCGCTGCGCTGCACCTCCTGCGCGGCCTCGGTGATGCGCATCGAGTCGTAGCCGTCGATCTTCTGCAGCGCGTCGTAGAACGCGTTCGTGGCGTAGACGGGGTTGAGGATCTCGCTGCGGCTGCCCCAGCCCTGGGACGGGCGCTGCTGGAAGAGGCCGACGGAGTCGCGGTCGCCCTGCTCGAGGTTGTAGAGCTTCGACTCCTGGTAGGCGGTCGCGAGCGCGATCGAGGCGGCCCGGGCGGGCATCCCGCGCTGGACGGAGATCGCGGTGATGAGGGCGGCGTTCTCGGCCTGCTCGGTGCTGAGCGCGACCTCGCGGCCGCTGACCGTGGCGGTGCACTCCTCGGTCGGGAGCAGCGGCCCGACGTGGTCGCGCAGCGCGTAGCCGGCGATGCCGACGCCCCCGAGCGCGAGCACGCCGACCAGGGCCACGGCCGTACGCCGCCTCATCGGGACCGGTCCATCGGGGACGCCGGTCAGTTCGCGTGCAGGGCGGCGTTGAGCTCGATGCCGTTGCTCTTCCACGGCACCGCCTCGATGGCGCCGGTCACGGAGTTGCGGCGGAAGAGCACGTTGCTGGCACCCGAGAGCTCCAGCGCCTTGACGACCCGCGGCTCCTCGCCGGCCTCGCCCCCCACGAGCGTGACCTTGGTGCCGGCGGTGACGTAGCAGCCCGCCTCCACCACGCAGTCGTCGCCGAGGGAGATGCCGATGCCGGAGTTGGCGCCGAGCAGGCAGCGCTGCCCGATCGCGATGACGGCCTTGCCGCCGCCCGACAGGGTGCCCATGATCGACGCGCCGCCGCCCACGTCGGAGCCGTCGCCGACCACGACGCCGGCGGAGATCCGGCCCTCGACCATCGAGGCGCCCAGGGTGCCCGCGTGGAAGTTGACGAAGCCCTCGTGCATGACGGTGGTGCCCTCGGCGAGGTGCGCGCCGAGGCGGACGCGGTCCGCGTCGGCGATCCGGACACCGGTCGGCACGACGTAGTCGACCATCCGGGGGAACTTGTCGACCCCGAGCACGGTCACGTGCTGACCGGTCGCCCGCAGGCGCAGCCGGGTGTCCTCGAACCCGTCGACGGCGCAGGGACCGGCGGAGGTCCACACGACGTTGGTGAGCAGCCCGAAGACGCCGTCCATGGACAGCGTGTGCGGGGCCGCGAGCCGCGACGAGAGCAGGTGCAGCCGGAGCCAGACGTCCTCGGCCGACGCGGGGGCGGCGGACAGGTCCGCGATCTCGACGAGGCGCACCTCACGGCGTACGGCGCGGGCCTCGTCGCTGCCCTCGAGCGCGGTCAGGTCCGCGGGCGCCTCGGCCCCGTCCGGCGTGCCGAGGGCGGGGGAGGGGAACCAGACGTCGAGGACGGCGCCGGTGCGGTCGAGGGTCGCGAGGCCGTGGCCCCAGGCTGCGTTGGTCACACGGACAGGGTAGGAGGAACCGCCCCAGCCACCCTCATCGGCTCGCGCCGAAACCGGTCGCGCCGGGAGCGGGAACCGCCTAGCGTCCGACCCGTGGGAGACGAGGAGCGGGGCGAGCTGGTGCTCGTCATCGGACCGCCGGCGGCCGGCAAGATGACCGTCGGGCGGGCGGTGTGCGCGGCGTCCGACTTCCGGCTGTTCCACAACCACCACACAATCGAGCCGCTGCTCGAGATCTTCGGCTACGGCACGCCGGCCTTCCGCACCCTCAACGGGGAGTTCCGCCGGCGGGTGATGGAGGAGGCGGCGGCGTCGGGCACCCGCCTGGTCTTCACGTTCGTCTGGGCCGTCGACCTCCCCGAGGAGACCGAGGACGTGCGGCGCCTGGTGGCGCCGTACGTCGAGGCCGGCCTGCCCGTGTCGTTCGTCGAGCTGTACGCCGACTTCCCGACACGCCTGGAGCGCAACGTGGGGGAGAGCCGGATCGCGGACAAGCGGTCCAAGCGGGACCTGGCCTGGTCGGACGCGCACGTGCGCGAGATGGAGGCGGAGTACGTCATGAACACCGACCCCGACCGGCCCACGCCGGCCACCGACTACCTCGCCGACTTCCCGCACCTGCGCCTCGACAACACCGACCTGTCACCCGAGCGCGCGGCGACGGCGATCCTGACCTGGCTGGGCTGACGAGGCTGGGCTGACGAGGCTGGGCTGACGAGGCTGGGTTGACGAGGCTGGGTTGACGAGGCTGGGCTGACGGGACCGCTCAGCCCCCCATCGCCCGCCGGTTGGCGGTGATGCACGCGGCGAGGGCGGCGGGGCCGGCGGACCGGGCGAGGTACCACGTCCACGCCGTGCCGCGGCCGACCTCGCGGTAGTCGCGCTCCAGCAGCGCCAGCGGCCAGGCCCGCTCGTAGTGGCGGCCGACCACGATGAACGTCGGGTGCAGGCGCTCGACCTCCCGGGCGTAGCCCGCCATCCCGCCGGGGCGGTGGGTGTCGAGGTAGTGCTCCATGGCCGGGTCGAAGAGCTGCAGCCCGGTCGGGTTGCGGCGCCCGGCGAGGGCGAGGACCTCGGGGGCGTCGATCGACAGCACCGACGCGTCCGCCGGCCCCGCGGCCAGCACCGCCGCGACGTCGGCGCGCTCCTGGTCGAGCAGGTCGCTGCGGGTGGTCACCGAGGTGACCCCGGCGGCGAGCACCGCGGCCGCCGTCGCGCCCACCAGCAGCACCCGCCCGGCCCGGACGGGCAGGTGCCGGGTGGCGGCGAGGCCGGCCCCGGCCACCCCGACCGCCCCCAGGGGCAGCAGCTCGAAGAGGTCGGGGGCACCGTTGATCGCGCTGGCCGTCCAGGCCGTCCCGGCGAGCGTGGCCGCCGCCAGCGCGAGGAGACGTGCGGAGCGCACGCGCACGGCCAGGACCACCACGGCCACGAGCCCGAGCAGGACCAGCCAGATCGACGCCCCGTAGCCGCGCTCGAGCAGGCGCCAGGTCGCCGCCGGTGCGCTGAACACCGACGGCTGCTGCTTGTCCTCGAGGTTGACCAGGACGAAGCCGCCGACGGCCGTGCGGAGGTCGCCGCTCGCGGCGTAGGCCGCGACGGTGGCGCCGAGGGTGAGCAGGCCTCCGGCGACGAAGCCGGCGGCGGCCCGCAGGCGTCGCTCCGGGAGGGCCGCGACGAGCACGGCCGCGCCGGCCACCGCGACGGCCAGCACCGGCTGCCAGGTCAGCGTGGCCAGCGCCGTGGAGACCCCGGCCAGCACCCAGTGCCGCCGGCCCGCGAGGATCAGCGCGCCCAGCAGGAACAGCACCATCACCGTCTTCTCGCGCGGTCCGTTGGAGGCCAGGTCGAGGAACTCGGGGAAGGTCAGGAACACCGCGGGTGCCAGGAAGCCGGCCGCCCGGCTGGCCAGGACGTCGCGGGCCAGCACAGACACCAGCGCGCAGCAGCAGGCCGACAGCACGAGGAACAGCGTCCGGGCCGCGACCACGGGGTCGGCGCCGACCAGCCCCCCGACGCGGATCGCGAGGCCCGGCACCGCGTCGGCGAGCGGCCCGACGGAGTTGAAGATGCCGACGTACGGCGGCACGCCCCGGGCGACCTGCTCGCCGCCGTACACGAAGACGCCGAGGTCGCGCCCGAGCGGCCCGTCGTGCCCGTGCAGGGCGTAGACGACGGCCGCGACCAGCCCGACCAGGACCGGGTCGGTCGTGCGCGCCGTGGCACCGCGCCACCGGAGGGTCCTCACGACCGCAGCCTGCGCGTCCCTGATGAGCACGGGCTGAGGGCGTCGTGAGAGTCCGGTGAGAGGCCGTGCGCCGTCAGCGGTCGCTGGGCTGGATGCGCAGGTGCGCGAAGTCGGGGGTGCCGAGCAGCGCGCCGCCACCAGGGCTCGAGAGCCGCAGGAGGAGTCCCTCCTCCGGCTCGCGGCGCCGGTCGTCCAGGATCCGCACCGTGATCGTGCGGGTGGTGACGCCCCGGCCGAAGCGGAGCGTGCCGGAGGTGGCCCGGAAGTCCTGGCCGGCGCGGGCGACGCCGTTCTGGGTGCGGTACCGGACGGTGACGGCGCGGTCGGTGCGTCCGTAGCGGGTCACCTTGACGGTGGCGCGACGCGCGCCCTCCTCGACGACCTGGTCGAGGCTGCGGAAGGCGATCACGGGACGCGTCGTGCGTCGCAGGATCCACGCGGTGGCGCGACGGCCCTGGCGGTGCTGGGTCGTGCCGACGGCCACCGTGCCGTCGAGCCCCACCACCTCCGCGCCGCTGTCGTAGGTGTCGATGTCGACCAGACGGGGCCGGTCGGCGCTGAGGTCGTAGACGAAGGGGTGGCGGTTCCGGGGGTTGCCGCGCTGGTCGAGGGTGTCGTTCCAGTAGCCGAGCACCAGGTCGCCGTCGACGCCGGAGGTGGCCACCGCGCTGCTCTCGCCCCCGGGCACCGTGCCGAGGTCGATCCGACGCCCGCCGTCGGCCAGGTCGAAGGCGACCGCACGGTTCTTCTTGTGCTTGAAGTCCATCCGGTAGTTGGTCTCATCACCGACGACGACGCCGGCCTCGGCGTCCGTGATGAACGTGTCCACGCCGTCGGCCCCGAGGCCACGCATGACCGGGTCCGCTGCGGCGAGGTCGTAGGAGAACGCACGGAAGTCGCCGGCGGCGGTCCGCGCCATGCCGGTGACGACGGTGCCGTGGATCGCCGAGGCGCTGCTGTCCGGACCGCCCTCCAGCGTCCCGAGGTCCGTCATGTGGGGCTGGTCAGCGCTCAGGTCGTAGGCGAAGGCGTGCTGCTGGTTGCCCGACGGGGCGCCGGCGTAGCCGACGACGATGCTGCCGTCCACGTCGACGGCATCGGCGAGGTCGGACGCCCCGCCGAGGTTGCCGAGGTCGATCATGTGCGGGTCGTCCGCGGCGAGGTCGTAGGCGAACGCGTGCCAGGTGCCGTTCGCTGCTTCGGAGAAGCCGACCACGACGCTGCCGTCGAGGGCGCGGGCGTGGGTGTCCTGGCCCCCGAGGCTGCCGAGGTCGATCATGTGCGGGTCGTCCGCGGCGAGGTCGTAGGCGAAGGCCCCGTCGCGGTCGGCCCCGGGGACGCCGAACTCCCCGACGACCACGCTGCCGTCCACCAGGGTGGGCACGCTGTGGCCGCGGATGCTGCCGAGGTCGACCATGTGGGGACGGTCCGCGGCGAGGTCGTAGGCGAAGGCGTGGGAGTAGTCGCCGCCGGTCTCCGAGGTGCCGACGACGATCGACCCCGTCACCGCCCCCGCGGAGCTGGTCGCCCCGCCGAGCGTGCCGAGGTCGATCATGTGGGGGCGCGACGCCGCCAGGTCGTAGGCGAACGCGTGCGAGCGGCCGGAGGCCTTCTCGGCCGATCCGACCACGACGGTGCCCGACACGGCGCTGACGCTGCTCGTCGCCCCGCCGAGCGTGCCGAGGTCGACCCTGGTCGGCGCGAGGTTCGTCCGTGGTCCACCCGCCCGGTCGTCCGGCGCGGCGTGGGCGGGTGCGGCGACGAGCAGGCCGGTGACCAGGACTGCGGTGGCGGTGGGCAGGAGCAGGCGTGTGGTGCGCATCGTGGTTCCCCCGAGGGTCGATCAGCTGGACGTGGGGTCCGATGCCGAGGCGGGAGGAAAAGTTCTGGCGCCGACGTCCTATGATCGTCGGACAGGCGTCTGAGCCGTCATCAGCGGCGAGCCTCCGGAAGAACAGCCTCCGGTGATCGAGCAGGGCGCGCAGCGCCCGGGTCGGGATCCGTGGCCCAGTAGAACCGGACGGGTGGCCCGTCACAGCCGTGAACGAGCGGTCGCGTCGTACGACGCGGCAAGCGAGGTGGTACCGCGGCCCGCAGGGGTCGTCCTCGTGTCAGGGACACGAGCACGACCGACCAGCAGGAGAGCCACGATGACCTACCCCAAGGTCTCCACGTCCGAGACGACGACCGTCCCGTCCTCCCCGAAGTTCCCCGCGCTCGAGGAGCGGGTGCTGGCCTACTGGGAGGCCGACGGCACCTTCCAGGCCAGCGTCGACCAGCGCGACGCGGGCGAGGACGGCGCCAACGAGTTCGTCTTCTACGACGGCCCGCCGTTCGCCAACGGCCTGCCGCACTACGGCCACCTGCTGACCGGCTACGTCAAGGACCTGATCCCGCGCTACCAGACGATGCGCGGCAAGCGTGTCGAGCGGCGCTTCGGCTGGGACACCCACGGGCTGCCCGCCGAGCTCGAGGCGATGCGGCAGCTCGGCATCAAGACCACCGACGAGATCGTCGAGATGGGCATCGAGAAGTTCAACGCGGCGTGCCGCGAGTCGGTCATGAAGTACACCGGCGACTGGCAGGAGTACGTCACCCGCCAGGCGCGCTGGGTGGACTTCGAGAACGACTACCGCACGATGAACCCCGACTACATGGAGTCGGTCATCTGGGCCTTCAAGCAGCTCTACGACAAGGGCCTGGTCTACGAGGGCTTCCGGGTGCTGCCCTACTGCTGGAACGACGAGACGCCGCTGTCGAACCACGAGCTCCGCATGGACGACGACGTCTACCAGGTCCGGCAGGACCCGGCCGTCACGGTCGGGTACGACGTCACCACGCCGGGTGAGTTCCTCGGTGCCAAGCTGCTCGTCTGGACGACGACGCCGTGGACGCTGCCGAGCAACCTCGCGGTCATGGTCGGCGAGGACATCGACTACGTCGTGGTCGCGGTCGACGGGGTGCGCTACCTGCTCGCGGAGGCCCGCGTGGCGTCGTACGCCCGTGAGCTCGGCGACGAGCCGGAGGTGACCTGGCGCGGCACCGGCTCCGACCTGCTCGGCCTCACCTACACGCCTCCGTTCAGCTACTACGCCGGCCACGAGAACGCCTTCCGCGTCGTGCCGGCCGAGTTCGTCACCACCACCGACGGCACCGGACTCGTGCACACCGCGGGCGCCTTCGGTGAGGACGACAAGGTCGTCACCGACCGTGAGGGCATCGAGGCGGTGATGCCGGTCGGCAAGGACGGGCGCTTCACGTTCCCCGTCGTGGAGTACGAGGGCATGCTCGTCTTCGACGCCAACCTGCACGTCATCGACCACCTCAAGGCCGCGACGCGGGGCGAGGGGGAGACCGGTGCCGTCAGCCCCGGCACGGTGCTGCTGCGCCGCGAGACCTACGACCACTCCTACCCGCACTGCTGGCGCTGCCGCGAGCCCCTGATCTACAAGGGCGTGTCGTCGTGGTTCGTCGAGGTCACGAAGATCAAGGAGCGGATGGTCGCGCTCAACCAGGACATCCGCTGGGTGCCCGACCACATCAAGGACGGCCAGTTCGGCAAGTGGCTGGAGAACGCCCGCGACTGGTCGATCACCCGCAACCGCTTCTGGGGCTCCCCGGTGCCGGTGTGGAAGAGCGACGACCCGACGTACCCCCGCCTCGACGTGTACGGCTCGTTCGAGGAGCTCGAGCGCGACTTCGGTGTCACGGTAGACGAGCTGCACCGGCCGTACGTCGACGAGCTCGTGCGCCCGAACCCCGACGACCCCACGGGTGCGTCGATGATGCGGCGCGTGCCGGACGTCCTGGACGTGTGGTTCGACTCGGGCTCGATGAGCTTCGCGCAGGTGCACTACCCGTTCGAGAACCGCGACTGGTTCGACCACCACTTCCCGGGCGACTTCATCGTCGAGTACATCGGGCAGACCCGCGGCTGGTTCTACACGATGCACGTCCTGGCGACCGCAATCTTCGACCGCCCGGCCTTCGAGGCCTGCGTCAGCCACGGCATCGTCCTCGGCTCCGACGGCAACAAGATGTCGAAGTCGCTGCGCAACTACCCCGACGTGCGCGAGGTCTTCGACCGCGACGGCGCCGACGCGATGCGCTGGTTCCTCATGTCGAGCCCGATCCTGCGCGGCGGCAACCTCGTCGTCACCGAGCAGGGCATCCGCGACTCGGTGCGCCAGGTGCTGATCCCACTGTGGAACAGCTGGTACTTCTTCTCGCTCTACGCCAACGCCGCGAACGACGGCGCGGGGTACGACGCGCAGTGGTCGACCTCGTCGACGGACCCGCTCGACCGCTACCTGCTGGCCAAGTGCCGGCAGTACGTCGCGCAGATGACCGACCAGCTCGACAACTACGACGTCGCGAACGCGTGCGACTCGACGCGGTCGTTCCTCGACGTGCTGACCAACTGGTACATCCGCCGCTCCCGGGACCGCTTCTGGGGGGACAACACCGAGGCCTTCGACACGCTCTACACCGTGCTCGAGGTCGTCTGCCGGGTCACCGCGCCGCTGCTGCCGCTGACGACCGAGGAGGTCTGGCGCGGGCTGACCGGCGAGCGGTCGGTGCACCTGACCGACTGGCCGTCCGCCGACCTGCTGCCCGCCGACGACGCCCTCGTCGCCGGCATGGACCTGGTGCGCGACGTCTGCTCGGCCGGCTCGGCGCTGCGCAAGGCCGCGAGCCTGCGCAACCGCCTGCCGCTGTCGTCGCTGACGGTCGTCGTCGCCGACCCGTCGGCGCTGGCCGGCTTCGAGGGCCTCGTGGCCGACGAGCTCAACGTGAAGGCGGTCCGGCTGCTCGACCTCGAGGCGCCCGAGGCGGCGTCGTACGGCGTCCAGCAGCGGCTGACCGTCAACGCCCGCGCGGCCGGCCCGCGGCTGGGCCGCGAGGTGCAAACCGCGATCAAGGGCTCGAAGTCCGGCGACTGGTCGGTCGCCGAGGACGGCACGGTCACGTCGGGTGGCCTCGCGCTGGTGGAGGGGGAGTTCACCCTCGAGACCGTCGCCGCGTCCGCCGACGGCGGCTCGGCTACGGGCATGCTGCCGCGCGGCGGCTTCGTGGTCCTCGACACCGAGGTCTCGCCGGAGCTCGCCGCGGAGGGCCTGGCGCGCGACCTCGTCCGCGCGGTCCAGCAGGCCCGCCGCGACGCCGGCCTCGACGTCTCCGACCGGATCTCGCTCACCGTCGGCGGCTCCGACGCCGTCCAGGCCGCGGCCCGGGCCCACGAGGCGCTGATCACGGCGGAGACCCTCGCGACGTCCTACGAGGTGGTCGCCCCGGCGACCGGATCGTCGGACGTCCCGGTCACCGAGGTCGTGGTCGGCGACAACGAGCCCGCGACCGTGTCGGTGGCCAAGGCCTGAGGGTCGAGTCGGCGCATCTGCAGACGGAATCTGCAGATGCGCCGACTCGGCGGGGTTCAGAGGCCGAGGCGGGCAGCCATCTTGTCGAGGTGGGCGAGCACCTCGGCCTCGCTCTTGTCGGGGACGCCCCAGATCAGCTCGGTGACGCCGGCCTCGGCCCAGGCGGCCAGGTCGGCGGGGTCGGGGCGGAAGGCGATCAGCACCCGGATGTCGGGGGAGCCGTCCCGGCCGGCCTCGCGCCAGGCGGTCTGCAGGGCGGTGATGTTGCCCGAGATGTCGGTCTGGGTCGGGGTGGTCATCCAGCCGTCCGCGTGCGCCGCGATCCAGGCGAAGGTCTGCGGGCCGCCGCCGGCGCCGATGATCACCGGGACGTGGGCCTGCACCGGCTTGGGGTGCGCCCACGAGGCTCCGAACGACACGAACTCCCCGTCGTACGACGCCTCCTCCTGCGTCCAGAGGGCGCGCATCGCCTCGAGGTACTCGCGCAGCACCGTGCGTCGCTTCCCCGCCGGCACGTGGTGGTCGGCGAGCTCGTCGGTGTTCCAGCCGAAGCCCGCGCCGAGGGTGACCCGGCCGCCGGAGAGGTGGTCGAGGGTCGCGATGGTCTTGGCGAGCGTGATCGGGTCGGACTCGACGGGCAGCGCGACCGCCGTGGCCAGCCGGATCCGCGAGGTCACCGCCGCCGCCGTCGCGAGCGACACCCACGGGTCGAGGGTCCGGCTGTAGCGGTCGTCGGGCAGGGTCTCGTCGCCGGTGCCCGGGTGGGCTGCCTCGCGCCGCACCGGGATGTGGGTGTGCTCCGGCACGTAGAACGTGTCGAAGCCGCGCTCCTCCGCCGCCCGGGCCGCCGCGGCCGGGGTGATGCCGCGGTCGGAGGTGAACAGGACGAGGCCGTTGCGCATCCCCGCAGACTAGAACACGTTCCAGTTTCTCGGAAGGTGGTTTCGAGACGGTTGCTGCGCAACCTCCTCAACCACCGGGAGGGCCGGTTGCTGCGCAACCTCCTCAACCACCGGGAGGGCCGGTTGCTGCGCAACCTCCTCAACCACCGGGAGGGCCGGTTGCTGCGCAACCTCCTCAACCACCGTCCGAGACGGCTGGTTGACTAGGACCATGCCGCACCTCGACCTCAGCACCGACGCCGTCACGCTCACCGAGCAGCTCGTGAACATCGAGTCCGTGAGCCAGGACGAGCAGGCGATCGCCGACGCCGTCGAGGAGGCGCTGCGCACCCTCGACCACCTGACGGTGACCCGGCACGGGCACACGGTCGTGGCCCGCACGGAGCTCGGGCGTGGCGAGCGCGTGGTCATCGCGGGGCACCTCGACACCGTGCCGCTCAACGACAACCTGCCGGCCCGCCGCGAGCAGCGCCCCGACGGCGACCTGCTGCACGGCCTCGGCACCTGCGACATGAAGGGCGGCGACGCGGTCATCCTGCGGCTCGCCGCGACCGTCACCGAGCCGGTGCGAGACGTGACCTACATCCTCTACGAGGCCGAGGAGATCGACGCCGAGTACAACGGCCTCACCAAGCTCTCGGCCTCCGACCCCGACCTGATGCGCGGCGACTTCGCGATCCTCATGGAGCCCTCGGACGCGGTCGTCGAGGCCGGCTGCCAGGGCACCATGCGCGTCGACGTCCGCACCACCGGCGAGCGCGCGCACTCCGCCCGCAGCTGGAAGGGCGTCAACGCCATCCACGGCGCCGCCGGCATCCTGACCCGCCTGCAGGAGTACGTCGCCCGGACGCCCGTCATCGACGGGCTGGAGTACCACGAGGGGCTCAACGCCGTCTTCATCCGCGGCGGGGTCGCGGGCAACGTGCTGCCCGACGAGTGCGTCGTCGAGGTCAACTTCCGCTTCGCCCCCGACCGCGACGAGGCCGACGCGGAGGCGTTCGTCCGCGACTTCTTCGAGGGGTACGACGTCACGGTGACCGACATGGCGCCCGGGGCGCTCCCGGGGCTGGACGTGCCGGCAGCGAAGGCGTTCATCGAGGCCGTCGGCGGCCGGGTCAACCCGAAGTTCGGCTGGACCGACGTCGCCCGCTTCACCGGGCTCGGCGTGCCGGCCGTGAACTTCGGTCCCGGGAACCCGATGCTGGCCCACAAGCAGGAGGAGTTCGTGCCGGTCGAGCACATCGTCCGGTGCGAGGAGCAGCTGCGGACCTGGCTCACCGCATGAGCGGGCGCGACGGGGGAGACGACGTGCAGGACAAGTACACCGGCCCGATCCTGCGTCGCCGCGGCCAGGCGACCGAGAGCACCACGACCGACCAGCGGCTGCTCGACTCCCGCGGGGACGCCGGCTGGGTGCACACCGACCCGTGGCGCGTGCTACGGATCCAGGCGGAGTTCGTCGAGGGCTTCGGCGCCCTGGCCGAGCTCGGGCCCGCGATCAGCGTCTTCGGCTCCGCGCGCACGGCGAGCGACCACCCGACGTACGCCCTCGCCGAGCAGACCGGGCGGCTGCTCGCCGAGGCCGGCTTCGCGGTCATCACGGGCGGCGGCCCCGGCACCATGGAGGCGGCCAACAAGGGCGCCTGCGAGGCCGGGGGCGTGAGCGTCGGCCTCGGCATCGAGCTGCCCTTCGAGTCCGGCCTCAACCAGTGGGTCGACAAGGGCATCAACTTCCGCTACTTCTTCGCGCGCAAGACGATGTTCGTGAAGTACTCCCAGGGCTTCGTCGTCCTCCCCGGCGGCGTCGGCACCCTGGACGAGATGTTCGAGGCGCTGACCCTGGTGCAGACGCAGAAGGTCACCGACTTCCCGATCGTGCTCGTCGGCGTCGACTACTGGAGCGGCCTGCTGGCATGGCTGCGCGACACGGCGCTCGCCGCGGGCACCCTGAGCGAGGTCGACCTCGACCGGCTCATCCTCACCGACGACGTGCACGAGGCCGTGGCGCTGATGGTGAGCGCCCAGGACGGGGGAGGTGCGGCCTCGTGATGTGGCTCTTCGCGATCCTGATCGTCCTCGCCATGGGCGGCGTGGCGCTGCTGGCCGCGGGCAAGGGCGCTCCGCTCGCCGACGTGTACGACGACCGCCCCGACGCCAGCGTCCCGGCCGAGGGTCCGCTGGCGGCCGAGGACCTGCGGCGGGTGCGCTTCTCGATCGCGCTCCGCGGCTACCGGATGTCCGAGGTGGACGCGCTGCTCGACCGGCTGGCCGCCGAGGCCGCCGCACGTGAACCCTCCGAGGCTCCGGAGCGTCGTGGCGGTGAACCAGCCGCGTAGGGCACACTTCGCGTCGTGTCGACCCAGGTGATCGTCTACCTCCTGACCGCCCTCGCGGCGGTCGTCGTCGTGCTCACGAGGCGTCGCTTCGCCAAGGACGACGGGGCCGCGGGCCGGCTCCAGGTCGGCCGACGGCTCGTCGACGTCCACACCACGGCCGGCGCGATCGCGCTGGTGGTCTGGCTGCTCTTCCTGATCGCCGACGAGGAGTCGGCGCTCGGCAGCCCCACCGCGGGGATCATCGCCCTGGCCTTCTGGTGGATCACGGTGCTCGCGGGGCTCCTCATCCTGCTGCGCTGGCTGCCCACCCGCGGCAAGCACGCCTCGTCCGGCACCGAGGACACCTGGTCCAGCGGCCCCGGTCTGTCGGTCCTCGCCCACGTGGGCCTGCTGATCGGTGTCGCGGTCTTCACCTGGGCCTACCTGGCCGCCCAGGTCTAGCCCCCGTGCTCCGCCGTCTCGGGACGACCGCGGCCGTCCTCGCGCTCCTCGCGGGCGCCGCCCCGACCGCGACCGGCGCCGACCGGCGCAGCCCGGCCACCGCCACGAGCGCACCCGCCGCGGCCCCGGCAGCACGATCCTCGGCACCCGCGTCCTCGGTCACTCCGTCGACGACCGCCCGATCCGGGCCTGGCACCTCGGCGAGGTCGGGCAGCCCGAGGTCGTGCTCATCGCGACCATGCACGGCAACGAGGCGGCTCCGGCCCAGATCCTGCGCTCGCTGCGCGACGGCCGGGCGATCAGGGGCGTCGACCTGTGGGTGGTGCCGACGTACAACCCCGACGGCCGGGCTGCGCACACCCGCGCGAACGCCCACGGCGTCGACCTGAACCGCAACTACCCGTTCCACTGGGTCGACCTCGACGGCAACTACGAGTCGGGTCCGCAGGCCGCCTCGGAGCCCGAGACCCGGGCGATGATGCGCTTCCTGCGCAAGGTGCGGCCGGACTGGATCCTCAGCTTCCACCAGCCGTTGCACGGCGTGGACACCGACACGAAGCGGCCCGCGTTCTCCCGCCGGGTGGCCCGCCACCTCGACCTGCCCCGCAAGTCCTTCACCTGCGGGGGCGTCTGCCACGGGACGATGACGGGCTGGTTCAACCACCGCTTCGACGGCACCGCCGTCACGGTCGAGTACGGCGCGCACCCGAAGCGCCGGCTGATGCGCGCGAAGGCGCCCCGCCAGGTGCTGTCGGTCTGGGACGCCTTCCGCGGCGTGCCCAGCGTCGGCCACGACGGCTGACGCAGACGCAGACGCGGGGACAGGTGCAGGCGCGTCAGCGCCCCTCGAACTCCGGCTTCTGCTTGGCGACGAACGCCGCCACGGCCCGCTGGTGGTCCTCGGTCGCCCCGGTGCGCGTCATCATCGCGCTCTCGAACTCCAGCGCCTCCGCGAAGGAGTGCCCGGCGGCGTACGCCACCGACTGGCGCATCGCGCCCAGCGCCACCGTCGGACCGGCCGCGAGGCGGGTCGCGAGCTCACGGACGTGGTCGACCAGCTCGTCGGCGGGGACGACGTGCGTGGCCAGGCCGAGCGCGAGCGACTCCTCGGCCTTGATCGTGCGGGGGAGGTAGAGCAGCTCGATCGCCTTCGCCCGGCCGACCAGCTGCTGGAGGTGGTAGCTCGCCCCGGTGTCGCAGGACAGGGCGACGTTCGCGAAGGCCAGGTTGAAGCCGGCCGTGTCGGCCAGCACCCGCAGGTCGCAGGCGAAGGCCAGGCTGGCGCCCGCGCCGGCGGCGACGCCGTTGACCGCGGCCAGCACCGGCTTCTCCATGCCGGCCAGCGCCGTGACGATCGGGTTGTAGTGCAGGTCCACCGTCGTGAAGAGCGCGTCGCTCGAGCCGCTCTCGAGCAGCTGGATGTGCTCCTTGAGGTCCTGCCCGGTGCAGAAGGCCCGCCCGGTGCCGGTCAGCACGACGCAGCGGGCGGCCGGGTCGTCGGCGACCTCCCGGACGGTCGCGAGGAGCAGCTCCTTGGTCGCGATGTCGAGGCTGTTCATCGCGTCGGGGCGGTTCAGCGTGATCGTGGCGACGCCGTCGGTGAGGTCGAGCAGCACGGCCGGGGCAGCGGTGGAGTCCGTCATGGGGGCAGTCTGCACGATCCCGCCCGCGGCGGGTCGTCAGGCGTCGAGGCAGCGCGCCACGAAGCGGTCCGTCCCCGGCTTGAGACGGGTGGCCTCGCTCGCGAACAGCTCGGCTGCGGCGCGGCCCGGCCAGTCGTCCGGCAGCAGCGCCGCAGGCAGGCCGGGGTCGGCGAAGAGGAACTTGCGCCACTCGTGCACGAGGTGGAAGCGCGCCGCGAAGGCCGCCTCGTCCTCGTCGTCGTGGGCGTCGAGCTGGGCGGCGATCAGGTCGTCGGCCGTCGCCAGCCAGCGGGAGTACGCCGTGTGCAGGGCCTCCAGGTCCCAGGCCCCGGTCGGGACGGGGTCGAAGTCCTGCGCGCGGGCGGTGCGCACCGTCGCCCCGGCCCGCTCGAGCAGCGAGGGCAGCTCGGCCCGCTCGAACGGGCTGACCCAGACGTTGTCGACGAGCTCGGCGTACCCCACGAACGCGAGGTCGGCCCGCAGCCTCGACCGGGCGCTGCGGGCGGCCGGCGCGTCCACGAACGCGAGGTGCCAGGTGCCGTCCCACTCCGGCTCGGCGCGGCGGTAGATCCGGTCGGCCGCCTGGTCGAGGCGCTGCCCGGCGCGCTCGGTGGCGCGGTAGCCTCGCCCGCCGGCGAGCTGGGCGGGCTCCAGCCAGCCCTGCATGACCATCCGCGAGATGGCCGTCCGCACGGCGGGTGCGGCGATCCCGACCGGGTCGAGCAGCCGCACCAGCGCCGCCACCGGCGCCTGGCTGCCGCGGGCGCGCAGGTGGTCCCCGTAGACGTCGAAGAGGGCCGAGCGCGCGTGCATGGGGTGAGTGTGCCAGCCGGTCCCGACACCCGGCGGCGACGCTCGGGGGCGGCCTGTGGTCGGAGTCACCTCCGCCATGGGGGATAATGGTTCGCGCGTACGACGCGCGGGGTCGCTCGGACCCCGCCCAGGTCCGATCCGGGCACTGGGGAACTGCACAAGGAAGAGGTGCGCGGATGGCGGCCATGAAGCCGCGGACTGGCGACGGTCCGCTGGAGGTCACCAAGGAGGGACGAGGCATCGTGATGCGCGTCCCGCTCGAGGGCGGTGGTCGTCTCGTTGTCGAGCTGAACGCCGAAGAGGCCGGCGCTCTCGGTAGCGCGCTCAAGGACGTCGTCGGCTGATGGCCGGCTGACGGCGTGATCTCGACGAACACCCCGACCCTCCCGCCGCAGGTCTCGCCACCGGAGTTCGCGCTCAGCGCGCTCCGGCCGCACGCGATCCTCGGCGCCGAGGCGCTGGCTCTCCCCGTCCTCCCGGGCGACGGGGACGGCGGGCTCCTGCTCGGGCCGGGGGGCGACGAGGTCGCCGATCAGCTCGGCACCGACCTGCTCGCCCTGCTCGAGGCGAACGACGCCACGGGCCGTGCGGGCGAGGTGACGACGTTCCCGGTGCCCCTCGGGGGACCGGACAACCAGGCCCTGCGCCTGGTCCTGCTCGTCGGCGTGGGGGAGCAGCGTCCGCTCGACCTCCGCCGGGCCGGTGCGGCGCTCGCCCGCGCCACCCGGGACCGCTCCTCGGTCGCGACCTCGATCCCCGCCCTGGCCCCGGCCGAGGGGCTCGAGGCGTTCGTCGTCGGCACGATGCTGGGCTCCTTCGGGTTCAGCTGGCGCTCGACCCCGCCGGAGCACGTCCCGGTGGGCAAGGTTGTCCTGGCCGGGCTCCCGGACCCCGACGTCCTGGCGCCGGCCCTCGACCGGGCCCTGGCGATCGGCGGCGCCGGCTGGCGCGCCCGCCTGCTCGCGACGGTGCCGTCGAACCTCAAGAACCCTGCCTGGCTGGCCGACCAGGCCCGCGCCCTGGCCGACGAGTCCGGCCTGGGCATCACCGTCTGGGACGAGCAGCGCCTCGCGAAGGAGGGCTTCGGCGGCATCCTCGGCGTCGGGCAGGCCTCCGTGAGCCCGCCCCGGCTGATCCGCCTGGACTACGCCCCGCCGCGCGCGAACCGCAAGACCCCGACGGTCGTGCTGGTCGGCAAGGGCATCACCTTCGACACCGGCGGCCTCTCCATCAAGCCCGCCGAGGCGATGACCACCATGAAGCGCGACATGACCGGCGGCGCCGTCGTCATGTCCGTGCTCGCCGCACTGTCCGCCGTGGGCTGCCCCGTCCGCGTGGTCGGCCTGGTCGCCGCCGCCGAGAACGCCGTCGGCGGCAACGCCCTGCGTCCCGGCGACGTGCTGCGGCACTACGGCGGTCGCACCAGCGAGGTCACCAACACCGACGCCGAGGGCCGGCTGGTCCTGGCCGACGCCCTCGCGTACGCCGTCGCCGAGATCGAGCCGGACATCATCGTCGACATCGCCACGCTCACCGGCGCGATGAAGGTCGCGCTGGGCCAGCGCACCGGCGGCTACTTCGCGACCGACGACGGCCTCGCCGCCGCGATCGGCGCCGCCGGCACCGCCGCGGGCGAGCCGATGTGGCGCTTCCCGCTGGCCGAGGCCTACGAGGAGAAGCTCGCCTCCAAGGTCGCCGACGCCGACAACGCCGGCGGCGGGCCGGGCGCCATCACGGCCGCCCTCTTCCTCCAGCACTTCGTCGGCGACGTGCCCTGGGCCCACCTCGACGTGGCCTCGGCCGGCGACTCGCCGACCGAGCACCACGAGTGGACGACCGGCCCCACGGGCTTCGGCGCCCGCACGCTCCTGGCGTGGCTGGGCGGCGAGGACCCCGTCGGGGTCCTCGCGTGAAGGGCCTGACGGTCCGCTGGTCGCTCGTCGACGCCGCGGACGGGGTCGAGGAGGAGCTGGCGGCGTACGTCGCCGGCACCTCCCACGCGCGCTTCACCGGCCTGTCGGGGCTGCGGTTCAAGACGTGGCGCACCCGCCCGGGCGAGTGGTTCGAGGGCTGCTACGTCTTCGCCACCGACGAGGCCCGCGCGGAGTTCCAGCGCACCTTCACCGAGGGCGTCAGCTCCTCGCCGGGCTCCACCATCATCGGCAGCGACCCGGTGGTCATCGAGGCGTGCGACATCGTCGCCGTCGCCGAGGGCTGGGACGGCTTCGTCGCCGCCCCCGCGTACTGACCTACGCCTCCGGGGACCACTCCTTCTTCGCGACGAGCAGGCCGTCGCCGACGGGGAGCAGCGCCGGCACGAGGTCGTCGTGGGCGGCGATCGCGAGGCCGAGCTCGCGGATGGAGACGGTCTCCTCGTCGCGCTGGGCCGGGTCGGCCACCCGGTCGTGCCACAGCGCGTTGTCGAAGGCCACGACGCCGCCGGGACGCAGCAGGCGCAGCGCCTCCTTGAGGTAGGCGGCGTACTCCGCCTTGTCGCCGTCGCAGAAGACCAGGTCGTAGTGGCCGTCGGTCAGGCGGGGGAGCACGTCGAGCGCGGCACCCGAGATGGTGCGGGCGCGCTGGGCGGGGATCCCGGCCTCGGTGAAGGACTGGCGGGCCAGGCGCTGGTGCTCGGCCTCGATGTCGACGGTGGTGAGCACGCCGTCGGAGCGCATGCCGCGCAGCAGCCACAGGCCGGAGACACCCGTGCCGGTGCCGACCTCGACGACCGCCCGGGCGTCCAGGACGGAGGCGAGGAAGCGCAGGGCGGCACCGCCGCCGGAGCCGATCGCGGTGACGCCGACCTCGTCGGCGCGGGCCCGTGCGGCGGCGAGGACCTCGTCCTCGGCGACGAACTCCTCGGCGTAGGACCAGCTCGCGGGCTTGATCGGGGTGGTGATGGTGGCCTCCTGGGACGAGTGGTGCGCAGCGGGGACACCGTATCGTGAACGGACGGGAACACCGCGGGACCGCGGCTCGTTGTCCCCGTCAGAGAGGCCGCCGGCAGCAGCAGGCGGATCACAGCATGCGTGGGGCGACCTTCACAGGGTTCTCTCAGGCGGGTTTCCTAGGTTGAGAGGGGTCAGGACGCTGTTCGGATCACAGGCGCGGGCCCCGCGCGGCAAGGAGCACCCGGTGGACGCTGAGGCAGGCACCCCCACCCCGGACGAGACCGTCCCCACCTGGGACGAGATCGTCGAGCGCCACACCGACCGCGTCTACCGGCTCTCCTACCGGCTGACCGGCAACCGGCACGACGCCGAGGACCTCACGCAGGAGGTCTTCGTGCGGGTCTTCCGCTCGCTGTCGACCTACACGCCCGGCACCTTCGAGGGCTGGCTGCACCGCATCACCACGAACCTCTTCCTCGACCAGGCCCGCCGCAAGCAGCGGATCCGCTTCGACGCGCTGTCCGACGAGCGCGCGGACCGCCTGACCAGCGCCGGCCCGACCCCCGACGTGGCGTACGCCGACACGACGTTCGACGACGACATCGAGCGCGCGCTGGCCACCCTGCCGCCCGACTTCCGCGCGGCCGTCGTGCTGTGCGACGTGGAGGGCCTGTCCTACGAGGAGATCGCCGAGATCCTCGGCGCCAAGCTCGGCACGGTCCGCTCGCGGATCCACCGCGGCCGCGCCATGCTGCGCACCGCGCTGGCCCACCGCGCGCCGCAGGCCGGGCGCGCCCGCTACTCCGGCCCCGCCTCCGACCCCGTCCTCGCCTGGGGGTCCAGCACGTGATCGGTCACCTCGGTCCCCGCGTGAGCGCCCTGCTCGACGGCCAGCTGCCGCCGGACGAGGCGGAGCGCGCCTGGGCGCACGTCCACGGCTGCCACGCCTGCCGCGACCAGGTCGAGCGCGAGGGCTGGGTCAAGACCCGCCTCGCCGGCCTGTCGTACGACGGCGCCGGCACCGCTCCGGACCACCTCAAGGGCTCGCTGCTCGGCGGGCCGGGGGCGATGCCGCCCGGCGAGGCCTACCTCGCGATGTCCGGCTCGCCCCGTCGCCGCAGCACCGGCCTGGTCGCCATCGGCGGCGGCGCCGTGGGTGCCGCCGTGATGGGGGTGCTGGCGCTCGGTGTCGCGTCGGGCGACGTGCCCACCAACGACCGCCGGGCCCCGGTGACCCACCTGGTGCGGCCCTCGGACGCCCCGCGGGTGCTGACGCCGTCGATCGCGCCGGTGGCCACACCGGCCCGCCGCGCGCACCACCGCTGAGCCCCGATTTCGGGCTTGGGTCAAGATAGGGGCGTGAACGACGACGCCCAGGGCCGTGAGCCGGGTCCCACCGAGCCCCCCGCCGAGTCTCCCGACGAGCCGACGCAGCCGTACGCCACGGCCCCGTCCTGGGTCCCGCCGACCAGCCAGGCCCCGCCCGGCCAGTGGGCGGGCTTCCCGCCCCCGGGCACGCAGTCGATGCCCGCGCCGCCGGCCCGGCACGCCAGTCCCGCGGGCCGGGTGCCCGGCTGGATCTGGCCGGTCATCGCCGTCCTCGCGCTCGTCCTCGGCGTGATGGGCGGGGTCGTGGGCGGCGCGGTCTACGACCAGGTCACCGACAACGACACCGTCGGTGCGGTCGCCAGCGGCCTCGACGGCGTCGACACCGTCTCCACCCCACCGCTGGCCGCCGACAACGGCTCGGTCGCCGCGGTGGCGCAGGAGCTGCTGCCCAGCACCGTGCAGATCTCCGCGGAGTACGACGGCACCAAGGGCGGCGCCACCGGCTCCGGCTTCGTGCTCGACCGCCAGGGTCACGTCATCACCAACAACCACGTGGTCGCCGAGGCCGCGGCCGACGACGGTCCGATCGAGATCGTCGACCAGGACGGCAACCGCTTCGAGGCCACGATCGTCGGCCGCAGCCCCGTCTACGACCTCGCCGTGCTGTACGCCGAGGGCGCCAAGGGGCTCAAGCCGGCCTCGCTGGGCGCCTCGCAGGGCCTGCGCGTCGGCGAGGGCGTCGTCGCCTTCGGCTCCCCGCTGGGCCTGAGCTCGACGGTGACCGCCGGCATCGTCAGCGCGCTGCACCGGCCGGTCACGACCGGCGAGTCGGCCGACGACTCGTCGTACATCAACGCGGTGCAGACCGACGCCGCCATCAACCCCGGCAACTCGGGCGGCCCGCTGGTCGACCTGCGCGGCCGCGTGGTCGGCGTGAACTCCGCGATCGCCACCACGGGCGGCAGCTCGAGCGGCGAGTCCGGCAACATCGGCGTCGGCTTCGCGATCCCGATCGAGCAGGTCCGGATCACCGCCGATCAGATCCTGCGCACCGGCGAGGCGCGCTACCCGGTGATCGGCGCGAAGGTGCAGACCGGTCGCGACGACGGCACCGGCGCGGAGATCGACGAGGTCCTCTCCGGGACGCCTGCGGAGAAGAGCGGGCTCAAGAAGGGCGACGTGGTCACCGCGGTCGACGGCGAGCGGGTCACCGACGGGATCGCGCTGATCGTCGCCATCCGGGCGCACCAGCCGGGCGAGACGCTGGAGTTCACCGTCGAGCGGGGCGGCGAGGAGCAGAAGGTCCAGGTCACCCTGGACTCCGAGGTGGGCTAGGCCCGGTCTCGTCGATCGAGTAGGGCGCGCAGCGCCCGCACCACGGTCTCGTTGATCGAGTAGGGCGCGCAGCGCCCGTATCGAGATCAGGCCTCGGGCCGCTGCTCGGCCTCGACGTAGGGGTGCTCGTCCACGAACGTGCGCGTCTCGGCGTACATCCGCTGGATGAACTCCTCGAGCTGCGTCGACTCGACGCGCCACTGGCCGCGCCCGCCGATCTTGATCGCCGCCAGGTCGCCGCGCCGGACCAGCGCGTAGACCTGCGCGCTGGAGGTGTTGAGGACCTCGGCGACGTCGGCGAGCGTCAGGAAGCGGGGCGTTCCGGGCATGCCCCCATCGTCCCACTCCGCCCTCCCGCTCCGGCGACGCCTCCCCGGGGCCTGTGGAGAAGGGGGTGACCGGACGGGCCGTGCTGGGCATGATGTCCCCGTGGCCAGGAATCCCGGGACCCCCACGACGGCACCCCCTGCGGTGCGGGCGAGCACGCCCGGCTGGCGGGACCCCCGGCTGTGGGTCGGCGTCCTGCTCGTGGCCGTCTCGGTCGTGGCCGGCGCCAAGCTGGTCGGCTCCGCGGACGACACCGTCGCGGTCTGGGCGGCCGCGGGCGACCTCGGCGCCGGGGACCTCGTGGGCGCCGACGACCTGGTCGCGACCCGGGTGCGCTTCGGCGACGCGGGCGCCCTCGACGGCTACTTCACCGTCGACGACGAGCTGCCGGCCGACCTCGAGCTGACCCGCGGGATCGGCGCCGGCGAGCTGCTGCCGCGCGCCGCGGTCGGCACGGCGGGGGAGAGCGACACGCTCCAGGTGCCGCTGGCGGTGGACGCCGAGCAGGTGCCGGGCTCCGTGCAGTCCGGCTCGGTCGTCGACGTCTACCTCGTGCCGTCCTCGGCCGGGGGCAAGGCCGGCCGCGGTGCCACGTCGGAGCCGGCGCTGGCGGCCGTGACGGTCGTGGACGCGCCGGCCCTGGACGAGGGCTTCGCCGCGACCGGCAAGCGGCAGCTGGTGCTCGCGGTCGCCGACGCCGACGCCCGCCGCTTCTTCGCGCTGCTCGGGTCCTACGACAGCCCGGTCGTCACCGTCGTACGCCGGGGCTGACGCGATGGCGGTGGTGGTCCTCGTCGTGGCGTCGGGCGCGGGCTGGGAGTCCCCGGCGCTCACGCTGCTCAACGACCACCCCGGGATCGTCGTGCTCAAGCGGTGCGTCGACGTGGACGACCTGCTCGCCGCGGCCAGCGCCGGTCAGGCCGACGTCGCGGTCGTCGGCCTGGACGCGCCGGGCCTCGACCTCGCCGCCACCGACCACCTGCGCAAGCACCGGGTCCGGCCGGTCGCCGTCGTGCCGTCCGGGGCGGCCGGTGACGCCGCCCGGCTGCGGGCCGCCCGGCTCGGCGTGCCCGCGCTGGTGGCCGAGGACGCGCTGGCCGACCTCCCCGACGCCGTTACGGCGGTCGAGGACGACCCGGACACCGTGGCGCCCGAGGCCCTGGTCCCACCGCCCGGGCCACCCGCACCGGCGCCCGTGGTCGACGGACGGCTGATCGCGGTCTGGGGGCCCTCCGGCGCTCCCGGCCGGACCACCCTGGCCGCCGGGATCGCGGCCGAGCTGGCCCGGCGCCGGTGGCGCACCGTGCTCGTCGACGCCGACCCGTACGGCGGTGCCGTGGCCCAGCAGCTGGGGATCATGGACGAGGTCTCGGGGCTGCTCGCGGCCGCCCGGCTGGCGACGAGCGGCGAGCTGGCCGACCGGTTCGCGAGCGTGCAGCGGGGTGTCGGCGACCACCTCACCGTGGTCACCGGCCTGCCCCGGGCCGACCGGTGGGTGGAGATCCGCGCCGGGGCGGTGGAGCACGTGCTGGAGGTGGCCCGGGAGCAGGGGCACGTCGTGGTCGACACCGGCTTCAGCCTCGAGGAGGACCCGGGCTCGGACTTCGGGTCCCGGCCCGGCCGCAACCAGATGACGCTCGGAGCTCTGGAGGTCGCCGACGAGCTGGTCGTGGTCGGCACCGCCGACCCGGTCGGGCTGTCCCGGCTGGCCCGGGCGCTCGTCGAGCTGCGCGACCACACCGCCGGCCGTCCGGTGCACGTGGTGGTCAACCGGATGCGCCCGACCCTGGGCTGGTCGGAGAAGGAGATCGCCGGGATGGTGGCCGGCTTCGCCCGCCTGGGCGGGCTGCACTTCCTGCCCGACGACCGCGCCAGTGTGGACCGCGCCCTGGTGGCCGGGCGGACGCTGCCCGAGCTCGGCGACACCCCGGTGGGCCGGGCCGTCGCGGCCGTGGTCGACGCGCTCGTTCCGGCGGCGGCCGCGGTCCCCGCCCCCGGCTCCGCGCTGCGGCCCGGCCTGCTCAGGCGGCGAACAGCAGGTAGAGCCCACCCACGGTGAAGGCCACCATCGCGAACAGCAGCGGCAGCTGACCGGTGAGCTGGTGCCGCGCCGGCAGGATCCGGATCGCCCGGTCGTGGGCGGCGACGACGCCGAGCACGTGACCCAGCACCACCGCGATCACCTTGGTGTTCGCGAGCAGGGTCGGGTGGTAGGACAGCCAGTAGCTCACCGACCAGTCCGCCGTGCCGAGCAGGTTGCTGCCGTCGCTGAGCGGGTCGCTCGCCTGGATCAGCGTCTGCTGGCCGACCTCGACGAGGTAGCTCAGGTAGTGCGCCACGATGTAGCCGATGATGATCGGCACGACCGAGTGCGCCAGCCGGTTGGGCAGCTCGGAGCGCCGCAGGTCGTCGCCGATCCCCGTCAGCACGCACCCGAGCGCGAAGACGCCGCCGACCAGCACGCAGAAGGCGAGCAGCGCGACGTTGTTGAGCACGGTCGTGGAGATCGAGGAGCCCTGGACGAACTTCACCCAGCGCACCGAGTCGCGGAACGAGTCGAACGCCGTGCTGCCGAACAGCACCGCGACGACGGCCACCAGGCCCGGGCGGGCGGCGACCGTGTCGAGGTTGGCCAGCGGGCTGCGCACCAGGAGCACGCCGTCGCGGCGGCCCCAGACCGACATCTTCGCAGCCAGGCTGGAGTAGACCTCGAAGGGGTCGGCGCGGGCGTAGAACGTGCTGCCGAACAGTGCGCCGCCCAGCAGCATCAGGGCGACGTACGCCGCGCACCACAGGCGCACCGGCCCGAGCTCGGTGGAGTAGGGGTAGACCAGCTCCAGCCACACGAAGGCGAACAGCCCGACGGCGGCCGGCCAGTGGCCCAGCCGCTCGGGGTAGGTGAAGACCCCGTCGTCGGGGTCGCTGCCGGACAGCTTCGCGAAGAGCAGGTTGACCGTGCGGACCGGGCTGATCGCCTTCCAGACCGGGCCGAGCAGCAGCGAGAGCGGCACCAGGCCGACCCACCACCAGACGTAGAACATCCCGAAGATCGGGTTGGTGAGCAGGTCCTTGCCGAGCACCGCCGCCACCGCGGCGTACGCCGCCACGACGACGCCCAGCACGCGCAGGCCGATCCGCCAGGCAGCAGAGTCCACCACCGCGGCCAGCCACGCCGGCGCCGGGCGCCCGCTGGTGGCGGCGTCGTACCGCGGCGTGCGCCAGGCGAGCGCCAGCACCGTGAACGACACGACCAGCGCCGCGCTCGCGCCGGCGATCGCCAGCTCGGGCGAGATGGGGAGGTCCTTGGCGCCGCCGATCCCGTGGGCCAGCGTGATCCCGTCCGGTGACACGTCAGCTGACTTCGAGCTGGACGATCGTCTTGTCCAGGGTGTGCGACTCGATGTCGACGACGCCCGGGGTGTCGATCGTCAGCTTCAACGTGGTGCTGCCGGCGTCGTACTCGAACTCCTGCTCCGGCGTGGAGTGCACGTGGATCTCGCCGGGGGCGTCCGCGGTGACCTTCAGCTCGATCGGCTGCCCGGTGGCGACCTCGACGCGGTCGCCGTTGGGCGTGACGGAGTCGCCCTTCACGGTGATCGTGATGACCTTCGTCCCGCTGCCCCCCGAGCCCGAGCCGCTGCCCGAGTCGTCACCCCCGCAGGCGGTGGACGTGCCGAGCACGGTGAGCAGGACGGCCGCGGTGGCGATGAGCCGGCGCATGGAGGGATCCTTTACGGTCGGGGGCGTGCGCAAGCGCACGTCGGTCGCACGTGGGATCGGCCCCGGTGGGGCCGTCACCTCTGCCAGAATCCCACGTTGTGCCAACCGTGCGTCTCGGGACCCCGGGTGCACGAGACGAAAGGGCAGCAGATGACGGAGCGGCTCCGGCCGCGGGACCTGGCCTTCCTGGCCGCCGAGTCCCCTGCGACGCCCATGCACAACTGCACGGTCGAGATCTTCGACCCCGCCGGCTCCGACTTCGACTACGACCGGCTCGTCGAGCTGATCCGTGACCGGATCTCCTTCGTGCCGCGCTACCGCCAGCGCATCCAGTCGGTGCCCGGGCGGCTGGCCAACCCGGTCTGGGTCGACGACGAGCACTTCGACCTGACCTACCACGTCCGTCGCTCGGCGCTGCCCCGGCCGGGCAGCCTCGACCAGCTCCGCGAGCTGGTCGCCCGCATCGTGTCGCGGCCGCTGGACCGCGCCCACCCGCTGTGGGAGATGTACTTCGTCGAGGGTCTCGAGGGGGGCCGGGTCGCGCTGCTCTCGAAGTCCCACCAGGTGCTCGTCGACGGGGTCGAGACCGTCGACCTCGGCCAGGTGCTGCTCGACGTCGGCCCCACCCCGAAGGAGCTCGGCGGCGACGAGTGGACGCCCGGTCGCCCGGTCAGCCCCGGCGGCCTCGTGATCGACGCCCTCCGCGACTCGGTCGCCCACCACACCACGCTCATGGACACCGTCCGCAGCCGCACCGGCGCCGTGCTCCGCGGTGCCGACCAGGCCGCCCAGCGCACCGGCCGCGTCGTCGGCGCGCTCACCGGCCGCGGCGGCTCCGGGCCCTCGCCGGTCACCGGGCCGCTGTCGCAGCAGCGCCGCTTCGTCGCGGTCCGCACCGACCTCGCGGACTACCGCAAGGTGCGTGCCGGGCACGGCGGCACCATCAACGACGTCATCCTGGCCACCGTCACCGGCGCGCTCCGCGCGTGGCTGATGACGCGCAGCGAGGCGATGTACGGCCTGCGCCAGATCCACGCGGTGGTCCCCATCTCGGTCATCGACCGCGAGCTCGAGGCCACCTCGCTGGGCACCCAGATCGCCGCGCACTTCGTGGACCTCCCGATCGGCGAGGCCAGCCCCGTGGTGCGCCTGCACCAGGTGTCCTACTCGTTCCAGGCGCACAAGGACACCGGCCGGGCCGTCGCCGCGAACCGGCTCGCGGGCATCGCGGGCTTCGCCCCCACGACCTTCCACGCCATCGGTGCCCGGGTCGCGGCCGCCGAGCTGCGCCGCGGCTACCAGCTCTCGGTCACCAACGTGCCCGGCCCGCAGTCGCCGCTCTACGCCGCCGGCGCGCGCATGGTCGCGACCTACCCCGTGCACCCGCTGCACCCCGGGCACCCGCTGGCGATCGGCGTGACGTCGTACGACGGCGGCGTGTACTACGGCATCACCGCCGACCGCGAGCTGCTGCCGGACGTCGACGTGCTCGGCACCTGCCTGCGCGAGGCGCTCGAGGAGCTGCTCGACACCGTCACCGGCGCCCGGCCCAAGGTGCCGCGCGGGCGCAAGAAGGCGGCACCCCGGGCCGCGAAGAAGGCGGCGCCGAAGTGACCGAGCGCGTCTACGTCCCGCTCACCTCCACCACCCTGCGCGCGCTCGTCGCCGACGGCCGCCTGGACGGCCCGCTCCGCGCCCACGCCGTCACCGACGCCCTGCGCGCCGAGTGGTCCGACGGGGATGAGGACGGCTGGGAGTACGCCGCCCTGATGGCCGCCGCCGGCACCTCGGCCACCCTGCGCGCCGACGGGGACGCCCCGCGCCGCTACGTCCTCGCCGCCGACGTCCCCTCGGTGGTCCCGGTCCCCGGCGACGACCCCACCCTCGTCGACGTCGCCGCCGACGTCCCGTGGAAGAACGTCGCCTCCGCCCACGTCGACACCACCGACGACGCCGCGGACGACGACGACCTCGCGTGGTTCGCCACCCAGGAGATCCGCCACCTGCTCGACTGAGCCGCTCCGCTCGTCCGAATCGGCCCCGACCCGGACCGGTGGATAAGGTCGGCCCATGGACGCGATCACTTTCCCGCCGGCACCGACCAACGAGCCGAACCTCACCTACGCGCCGGGCAGCCCCGAGCGCGACGCCCTGGTCGTCGAGATCGACAAGCTGGAGCGCACGCAGCACGACCTCAAGGCCCACATCGGTGGGAAGCGGAAGGCCGGTGGCGGTGCGGAGGTGAAGGTCGTGCAGCCGCACGACCACCAGCACGTGCTGGGCGTCCTGAAGAACTCCACCCAGGCCGACGCCAAGGCGGCCCTCAAGGCCGCGGCCGACGCCGCGCCGGAGTGGCGCGGGCTGGCCTTCGACGAGCGCTGCGCGATCCTGCTCAAGGCCGCCGACCTGCTCGCCGGGCCCTGGCGCCAGCGGATCAACGCCGCGACGATGCTCGGCCAGTCGAAGACGGCCTACCAGGCCGAGATCGACAGCGCCTGCGAGCTCATCGACTTCTGGCGCTACAACGTCCACTACGCCAAGCAGATCCTCACCGACCAGCCGATCGCGAACAGCCCCGGCATCTGGAACCGCACCGACCACCGCCCGCTCGAGGGCTTCGTCTACGCGATCACGCCGTTCAACTTCACCGCGATCGCGGGCAACCTGCCCACGGCCCCGGCGCTGATGGGCAACACGGTCATCTGGAAGCCGTCGCCCACCCAGCAGCTCGCGGCGTCGCTGACGATGGAGCTGCTCGAGGAGGCCGGCATGCCGCCGGGCGTCATCAACATGCTCCCGGGCGACGGCCTCGAGGTCTCGAAGGTCGCGCTCGCGAGCCCCGACCTCGCCGGCATCCACTTCACCGGGTCGACGCCGACCTTCCAGCACCTGTGGGGCGAGGTCGGCGCGAACATCGCGAACTACCGCTCCTACCCGCGGATCGTCGGCGAGACCGGTGGCAAGGACTTCGTGGTCGCGCACCCGTCGGCCGACCCGGACGTCACCCGCGTCGCCCTGCTCCGGGGCGCCTTCGAGTTCCAGGGCCAGAAGTGCTCCGCCGCGTCGCGGGCGTACGTCGCCCGGTCGGTGTGGAACAAGATGCGCGACGACTTCCTGGCCGAGGTCGAGGGCCTCACGATGGGCGACGTCACCAACCTGTCGAACTTCATGGGCGCCGTCATCGACGACCGGGCCTTCGCCAAGCACAAGGCGGCCATCGCGCGCGCCAAGCGCAACAAGCACCTCACCGTGCTCGCGGGCGGCCAGGTCGACGACTCGGTGGGCTACTTCGTCCGCCCGACCGTCGTCGAGTCCAGCGACCCGACCGACCAGATGTTCTCGACCGAGTACTTCGGCCCGATCCTCGCCGTGCACGTCTACGAGGACCGCGACTTCGAGAAGGTCGTCGCGCAGATGGAGTCGTTCGCGCCGTACGCCCTGACCGGCGCGATCATCGCGCAGGACCGCGGCGCCATCGCCTGGGCCCGCAAGGAGCTGCGCTTCGCGGCCGGCAACTTCTACATCAACGACAAGCCGACCGGTGCCGTCGTCGGCCAGCAGCCCTTCGGCGGCGGGCGCGCGTCCGGCACCAACGACAAGGCCGGCGCCGCGGTGAACCTGCTCCGCTGGACCAGCCCGCGCTCGATCAAGGAGACCTTCGTCCCGCCGAAGGACTACCGCTACCCGCACATGGGCTGACCTGTCCCCGCACACCCCGCACGACGACGAAGCCCCCGCCTGCAGGAGCAGGCGGGGGCTTCGGCGTACGACGCTCGTCAGCCGGGTGGATCAGCTGGCGTTGAGGAACGGGTAGTCCGTGTAGCCCTCGGCGCCGCCGCCGTAGAACGTGTCGGGGTTCGGCTCGTTGAGCTCCGCGCCCTGCTCCCAGCGGGCCGGGAGGTCGGGGTTGGCGATGAACAGCCGGCCGACGGCCACGGCGTCCGCGAGGCCCTCGTCGAGGATCGCCTGGGCGGACTCGCGGGTCGTGACCGAGCCGAAGCCGTCGTTGGCGATGACGACGCCGCCGAAGTCCTTGCGCAGGCGCTGGGTCAGCTCGGCGCGCGGGTCGGCGAGGATCGAGAGGTAGGCCAGGCCGAGCGGCGCGATCGCGTCGACGAGGTGGGTGTACGTCGCCTCGACGTCGGCCGGGTCCTGCTCGGTGGCGCCCTGGATGTTGTGCGCGGGCGAGATGCGGATGCCGACGCGGTCGGCGCCGATGGCGTCGACGACCGCCTTCGTCACCTCGATGGCGAAGCGGGCGCGGTTCTCGGGCGAGCCGCCGTACTCGTCGGTGCGCTCGTTGGAGCCGGGCGCGAGGAACTGGTGGATCAGGTAGCCGTTGGCGGCGTGCACCTCGACCCCGTCCAGGCCGGCCTCGACCGCGTTGCGGGCGGCGGAGACGTACTCCTCGATGACCGCGGGGATCTCGGAGGTCTCGATCTCGCGGGGGACCGGGTGCGGCTTGGGGCCCTCGGCGGTGACCATCTCGTTCGGCGCCGCGATCGGGCTCGGGGCGATGATCTCCTCGCCGCCGGTGTTGTCGGGGTGCGAGATCCGGCCCGCGTGCATGAGCTGCGCGACGATCCGGCCGCCCTTGGCGTGCACGGCGTCGGCGACGCGGCTCCAGCCGGCGAGCTGCTCGGGGGAGTGGAAGCCGGGGGTGTCGAGGTAGCCCTGGCCGCGGGCGCTGGGCTGGCTGCCCTCGGTGATGATGAGGCCGGCGGAGGCGCGCTGGGAGTAGTACTCCACCGCGAGGTCACCGGGGACGGTGCCCTTCGAGCGGTTGCGCGTCAGGGGCGCCATGACCAGGCGGTTCGGGAGCTCCCAGGACTGGGCGGTGAGGCTGTCGAAAAGGTCGGGCATGGGCGTGGCTCCTCGCGTCGGGGGTGGTTGAACACTGGATCAACCTCGACCGGGTGCGTACCCATTCCGGATCAGGGCGCGATGTGAACCATGTCTCCCGCCGGCAGGAGCAGGGAGCAGCGTCGGCGCCCCGGCCGCCCCGTGCGGGAGGATGGGCCCGTGATCCCCCTCCACCTGGGCGCGCTGCACCCCGCCGAGCAGGCCCTGGTCTACGTGCTGGCCTTCGGGCCGTTCGTGGTGCTCGGGATCGTGGTGGCGGTACGCCGGCGCGGCGAGGAGTCCCCGCAGGAGCCGCGGGACGGTCAGCTCGACAGGTAGGCGCGGCCCGTGCGGTTCTCGGACTTCAGCGCCTTGAGCAGCAGGTCGGCGACCAGGCCCTCGATCTTGCCGCCGACGAGCGGGATGTTGACCTTGATGTCCAGCGTCACGGTCTCGGTCGTCGTGCCGCCGGACTCGGCCAGCACGGCCGTGCCGCTCATCTGGCCGGGCTTGCCGGGGATGGTGACGCTGATGTCGCCGGCCTCGGGGGAGGTCCAGGTCTCGACCTGCACGATGTTGATCTCGTCGCCGACGAACTTCTTGGCGAACGACGGGATGCCGTCGGCGGCCTGCACCTGGTCGATCGTCACCTCGAGGTCGCCGTCCTCGGCGGAGCCGGACACCGACACCTCGTGGCGCAGCACGTGCTGGTCGTCGCAGACCTGCTCGCGGAACGCCGGGTCGGCGAGCATCGCGGCGACGTCGGCCAGCGGCGCGTCGTAGGTCAGCTCGTGGGTGATCCTCTTGCTCATCAGCGCTCTCCTGCCAGGTAGGCGACGCCGACCCCGTGCTCGGCGTCCATGCCGCTGCGGACCTTGTCGGCGAGCAGCTTCTCGAGCTTGCCGCCGATGAGGGGGACCTTGATCTTCACGTCCAGCTCGACGATCTCGACGGTGCCGCTGCCCTCGGGCCGCAGCGTGATCGTGCCGGAGATCGAGGACGGCTTGCCGGGCGCCTCGATGTCCAGGGTGCCGCCGGTGGTGTCGGCCCAGACCTCACGCTGGATGGCGCGGGTGGACTCGCCGGCGAAGGTGCGGGCGAACGACGGCAGGTCGTCGGTCTTCTGGAGCTGGTCGACGGTCAGCGTGAAGCCACCGCCCGACCGCTCGACGGAGACGTCCGCGGAGATGACGTCCTGGGCGGCGCAGGCCGCCTCGCGGAAGGCCGGGTCGGCCAGCATCTCGAAGACCTGGTCGGGCGCGGCGTCGTAGGCCAGCTCGTGTCGGAACTTCATGGCGCACATCATGGCCGAGCCGTCCGGCCGTGGCTACGGCGGCTCACCGGCCGGAAGCGACGACCCAGCGATACCGTCCCCCCATGACTGAGACCTTCGTGTCGTTCGGCGAGCAGGGCGCCCAGCTGACCTACGGCAGCTACCTCCGCCTCCCGCAGCTCCTGGACTCCCAGCACCTCGAGTCGGACCCGCCGGCGCACGACGAGCTGCTGTTCATCACGATCCACCAGGTCTACGAGCTCTGGTTCAAGCAGCTCCTGCACGAGGTGGGGGCCGCCCGTGACGCGATGCTCGGCCGCATCGAGGGCCGCAGCCTGTGGTGGGCCCAGCACCTCCTGGCCCGCGTGCACGTGATCGAGCGGGTCCTGGTCCAGCAGGTCGACGTGCTCGAGACGATGACCCCGCAGGACTTCCTGGAGTTCCGCCAGCGGCTCGCGCCGGCCAGCGGCTTCCAGTCCGTGCAGTTCCGGGAGCTGGAGTTCCTCTCCGGCGCCAAGGACCCGTCGTACGTCGACCGCTTCAAGGGCCTGACCGAGGCGGAGCAGGCGCGCCTCGGTGCCCGCCTCGAGGAGCCGACGCTGTGGGACGGCTTCCTCCACGTGCTCCGCGCCGAGGGGATGGCCGCCGGCAGTGACGAGGAGATCTCCGCGTCGGTCCGCACCGCGGCCCACGACCGCTCCCAGCACGCGGTCGTCTGGGCCCTGGCCGAGGCGCTGCTGCAGCACGACGAGCTCGCCGCCAGCTGGCGCGCGCGGCACGTCGTCATGGTCGAGCGGATGATCGGCGCGAAGTCCGGCACCGGCGGCTCGAGCGGCGCCGGCTACCTGCGCTCGCGGCTGCCGCTGCAGTACTACCCGCTCCTGTGGGACCTGCGCTCGGAGCTCTGACGGCGTCGAGATCGACCCCCGAGCCCCCGTGTTGTGGGCGTCACACGCGGGGTCCTAGGGTCGGAGGGTGTCAACGACGACGCTGGATCAGGACAAGTCCGCCCTCCTCACAAAGGCCATCGACCTGGCCCTCGCCCGCAAGGGCTCGGGAGGTCCGCCGCACGACGCGGTCGGGAGCCTGCTGAAGGCGTACTACCGCCACGTCGCCCCCGAGGACGTCGTCGACCGCAACGAGGTCGACGTGTACGGCGCCCTCGCCTCGCACTGGAAGCTCGCGGCCCAGCGGCCGCAGGGCACGGCCCAGGTGCGCGTGTCGACGCCCGGGCAGAACGAGCAGGGCTGGTCGGCCGGCGGGCACTCCGTCGTCGAGGTCGTCACCGACGACATGCCCTTCCTGGTGGACTCCCTGACGATGGAGCTCTCGCGCCAGCTGCGCGACGTGCACGTCGTGATCCACCCGCACTTCGACGTCGTCCGCGACATCACCGGCGCCCTGCAGGAGGTCCGCCCGGTCGCCGACGGCGAGCCGCTGGCCGAGACCGACGGCACCGTCGTGCGCGAGTCGTGGATGCACGTCGAGATCGACCGGCTGCCCGAGGCCACCGACCACGCCGCGATGGAGGAGTCGATCCAGCGGGTGCTCCGCGACGTCCGCGAGGCCGTCGAGGACTGGGACAAGATGCACGCCGAGGTCGACGCGATCGTCGACGAGCTCGGTGGCGCGGACGGGGCCGCGCTCCCCGTCGACCCCGACGAGGTCCGCCAGGCCCGAGGCCTGCTCGAGTGGCTCGGCGACCAGCACTTCACGTTCCTCGGCTACCGCGAGTACCGCCTCGAGCGCGACGGCGACGACGAGTACCTCCGCGGCGTCCCCGGCACCGGCCTGGGCATCCTGCGCGCGGACCAGGACATGTCGTCGACGTCCGGCCGGCTCCCCGACCTGGCCCGCTCCAAGGCCCGCGAGAAGACCCTGCTGGTGCTGACGAAGGCCAACTCCCGCTCGACGGTGCACCGCCCGGCGTACCTCGACTACGTCGGCGTCAAGAAGTTCGAGAACGGCGAGGTCGTCGGCGAGCGCCGCTTCCTCGGGCTCTACTCCAGCGCGGCCTACACCGAGTCCCTGACCCGGATCCCGCTACTGCGCGAGCGGGCCACGGCGGTGCTCAAGCGGATCGGGTTCTCCCCGCAGAGCCACGACGGCAAGGCGCTGATGGACACGCTGGAGACCTACCCGCGTGACGAGCTCTTCCACACCAGCGTCGACGAGCTGGCGCCGATGGCCGAGGCGGCCATGCACGCCCGCGAGCGCCGTCAGTTGCGCGTCTTCGTCCGCCGCGACACCTACGGCCGCTACGTCTCCGTCCTCGTCTACCTGCCCCGTGACCGCTACAACACCGCGGTCCGCGAGCGCTTCTCGGAGATCCTCAAGGAGCGCCTGGGCGGCGACTCCGTCGAGTTCACGGTGCGGCTGACCGAGTCGACGACCGCGCGCGTGCACTTCGTCGTGCACCCCGCCAAGGGCGCGACCATCCCCGAGGTCGACACCGGGGACCTCGAGCGCCGCCTCAGCGAGGCGTCCCGCTCCTGGCGCGACGACTTCACCTCGGCCGTGATGGCGGAGTACGGCGAGGAGGCCGGCACGTCGCTGGGGCGGCGCTACCTCGACTCGTTCCCCGAGGCCTACAAGGAGGACTTCGCCGCCCGCATCGGCGCGTTCGACCTCGGCCGGCTGGAGGGCATCGAGGGCGACGAGGGCATCGACCTCTCGCTCTACGAGCAGCTCGACGCCGGGCGGGGCGAGGCCCGGCTCAAGGTGTTCCGGATCGGCCCGGCGCTGTCGCTGTCGGAGATCCTGCCGATGCTGTCGTCGATGGGGGTCGAGGTCGTCGACGAGCGGCCCTACGGCCTCGAGGGCCTCGAGCGCCCGACGTACATCTACGAGTTCGGCCTGCGCTACGGCCGCTCGCTGCCGGCGCAGGCCCGCGAGCTGTTCCAGGACGCGCTCCGCGCGGTGTGGGACGGCTTCAACGAGATCGACGGCTTCAACGCGCTCGTGCTGGGTGCCGGGCTGACCTGGCGGCAGGCCACGGTGCTGCGCGCCTACGCGAAGTACATGCGCCAGGGGAACTCGCCCTTCGCCCTCGACTACATCGAGGACGCGCTGCGCAACAACGTCGACATCACCCGGCTGCTCGTGCAGCTCTTCGAGGCGCGCTTCGACCCGGGCAGCAACGGGCTGGCGGCCGACGCCGAGGCCCGGACCGCCCGCACGGAGGAGGTGGAGGGCCGGATCGCCCGCGCCCTCGACGACGTCGCCAGCCTCGACCACGACCGGATCCTGCGGTCCTACCTGACCCACATCAAGGCGACCCTGCGGACCAACTACTTCCAGCCGCTCGACGCGCACGACGGCGGCGGCGTGCGGCCGTACATGTCCTTCAAGCTCGAGCCCTCGGTCATCCCCGACCTGCCCGAGCCGCGGCCGCGCTTCGAGATCTTCGTCTACTCGCCCCGCGTCGAGGGCGTGCACCTGCGCTTCGGTGCCGTCGCCCGAGGCGGCCTGCGCTGGTCCGACCGCCGCGACGACTTCCGCACCGAGGTGCTGGGCCTGGTCAAGGCGCAGATGGTGAAGAACACCGTGATCGTGCCCGTGGGCGCGAAGGGCGGGTTCTTCTGCAAGCAGCTGCCCGACCCCGGCCAGCGCGACGCGTGGCTGGCCGAGGGCATCGCCTGCTACAAGACCTTCATCTCCGGCCTCCTCGACATCACCGACAACCTCGTCGAGGGCGAGACCGTGCCGCCCCGCCAGGTCGTGCGCCACGACGGCGACGACTCCTACCTCGTGGTGGCGGCCGACAAGGGCACCGCGACGTTCTCCGACATCGCGAACGGCGTCGCCCAGGACTACGGCTTCTGGCTCGGCGACGCCTTCGCCTCGGGCGGGTCGGTGGGCTACGACCACAAGGCGATGGGCATCACCGCCCGCGGCGCCTGGGTCTCGGTGCAGCGGCACTTCCGCGAGCGCGGCATCGACTGCCAGACCGAGGACTTCACCGCGGTCGGCATCGGCGACATGTCCGGCGACGTCTTCGGCAACGGGCTGCTCTGCTCCGAGCACACCCGGCTCGTGGCCGCCTTCGACCACCGCGACATCTTCCTCGACCCGACGCCCGACGCCGCCACGTCGTACGCCGAGCGCCAGCGCCTCTTCGCGCTGCCCCGCTCGTCCTGGCAGGACTACGACGCCGCGCTGATCTCCGAGGGCGGCGGGGTCTTCCCGCGCTCCCTGAAGTCGATCCCGGTCACCGCCCCGGTCCGGGCGGCGCTCGGCCTCGCCGACGACGTCACGGCGCTCACCCCGGCCGAGCTCATGAAGGCGATCCTCCGGGCGCCGGTCGACCTGCTCTGGAACGGCGGCATCGGCACCTACGTGAAGGCGACCGAGGAGAGCCACGCGGACGCCGGCGACAAGGCCAACGACACGATCCGGATCGACGGGCGCGACCTGCGGGCGCTCTGCGTCGGCGAGGGCGGCAACCTCGGCTTCACCCAGCTCGGGCGGATCGAGTACGCCCTGGCCGGCTGCGGCGGGCGCGGCGGCCGGATGAACACCGACTTCATCGACAACTCCGCCGGCGTGGACACCTCCGACCACGAGGTCAACATCAAGATCCTGCTCGACCGGGTCGTCAAGGACGGCGACCTGACCCAGAAGCAGCGCAACCGGATCCTCGCGGAGATGACCGACGAGGTGGGCGCGCTGGTGCTGCGCGACAACTACGAGCAGAACCTCGCCCTCGCCAACGCGGTCGCCCACGCGCCGTCGCTGCTGCACGTGCACGAGGACTGGATGAAGCGGCTCGAGCGCGACGGTGTCCTCAACCGCGAGCTCGAGGGGCTGCCGACCTCGCGCCAGGTCCGGCGCCGGCTCGACCGCGGTGACGGGCTGACCCTGCCCGAGCTCTGCGTGCTGCTGGCCTGGACCAAGATCGTGCTGGCCGAGGAGCTGCTCGCCTCCGACCTGCCCGACGACCCCTACCTCGCGATCGACCTGCGCGCCTACTTCCCCCGCCAGATGCGCGAGGGCTTCGAGGACCAGATCGCCGCCCACCCGCTGCGCCGCGAGATCATCGTGACCCAGGTCGTCAACGACCTGGTCAACGGCGCCGGCATGACCTACTGGCCGCGGCTCGCGGGGGAGACCGGCTCGACGCCCGCCGAGCTCACCCGGGCGAACTTCGTGGCCCGCGAGATCTTCGCGTCGCTGCCGCTGCGCCAGGAGCTCACGACCTACGACAACGTCCTCGACGCCGCCGTGCAGACCCGGATGCGGGTGGAGATGCGCACGCTCGTGGAGCGCGCCTCGCGCTGGCTGGTCACGAACCGCCGACCGCCGCTCGACACCCACGGCACGGTGGCCTACTTCTCCGAGCAGGTGCAGCGCGTGATGGCGGCGCTGCCCGAGGTGATGACCGGCCGCGAGCAAGCCGCCTTCGAGAGCCGCCGCGACGCGCTCGTCGCGGAGTCGGTGCCCGAGGACCTCGCGACCCGCGTGGCGGTGCTGCCCCCGGCGTACCAGCTCCTCGGCATCATCGAGGTCGCCACCCGTGAGGAGCTCGACCCGCTCGACGTCGCCCGCCTGCACTTCGCCCTGGGCGAGCGGCTGGGGCTCTCGGCGCTGGTCGGCCGGATCCTGGCGCTGCCGCGCGAGGACCGCTGGCAGACGATGGCGCGGGCCGCGCTGCGCGACGACCTGTACGCCGTCCACGTCCAGCTGACCGCGCAGGTGCTGCGCACCACGTCGGCCGACGAGTCGGCGACCGCGCGGATCGCCGCGTGGGAGGACGACGAGGCCGTCGTGGTCACCCGGGCGACGACGACGCTGCGCGAGATCTGCGCCGACGAGGCGGCCGACCTGGCCCGGATGTCGGTCGGCCTGCGGGTGGTCCGGGGGCTGCTGGCGACCGGCTGAGCGGGGGAGCGGGCGTAAGCACCGCGGAGCCGTTAACCGGTTACCGATTGTCGGCGCCGCCGCCTAGGGTGGATGACGATGTCAACCACTCCTGCCTCGGACCCGCCCGCGGGCGTCCACTCGCTGTGGCGGCTGCGCTCCTACCTCGCGCCCCACGTCCCCGCCCTCGCGATCATGCTCGGCACCTCCCTCGGAGGCGTCGCGCTGTCGATCGCGATCCCGCTCGTCACCAAGGCGCTGATCGACGGCCCGATCACCGACCGCGAGCTCGGTCCCGTGCTGCCGCTCGGGCTGCTCGCCCTGGCGCTCGGGGTGCTCGAGGCGGTGCTGATCTTCTGGCGCCGCTGGGTGCAGTCCAACGCCGTGCTCGGCATCGAGACCGCGATGCGCCACGACCTCTACGAGCGCCTCCAGCAGCTGCCGATGAGCTTCCACAGCAAGTGGCAGTCCGGCCAGCTGCTCTCGCGCGCGACCACGGACCTCTCCGCGATCCGCCGGTTCAGCGGCTTCGGTCTGCTGTTCCTGGTCATCAACATCCTCCAGGTCACGGTCGTCACGATCGTGCTGCTGAACATGTACTGGCCGCTCGGCCTGGTCGTCGCGGCGACGGCCGCCCCCATCGTGTGGCTCTCGATGCGCTTCGAGAAGTCCTACGTCGTCGTCTCGCGACGGGTGCAGGACGAGCAGGGCGACCTCGCGACGCTCTCCGAGGAGGGCGCCGTCGGCATCCGCGTGATCAAGTCCTTCGGTCGCAGCGAGCACGTCGCCCAGCAGTACGAGTCCGCCGCCCGCAAGCTCTACGACACCAGCATGGACAAGGTCCGCCTGTCCGCGCGGTTCTGGAGCTTCCTCGAGGTCATCCCGAACTTCGCCGTCGTGGTGGTGCTCCTGCTCGGCGCGATCGGCGTCGGCAAGGGCCTGCTCACCCCCGGCGAGCTGGTCGCCTTCATCACGCTGATGCTCTCGCTCGTGTGGCCGGTCGCCTCGCTCGGCGTGATCCTCGCGATGGCCCAGGAGGCGATGACCGCCAGCGCCCGGATCCTGGAGATCTTCGACACCCAGCCCGACATCGTCTCGGGCACCCGGGTGGTCGAGCAGCCGCGCGGCCACCTGCGCTTCGAGCACGTCGACTTCGCCTTCCCCGACGCCCTCGACGAGCCGGTGCTGCGCGACGTCAACCTCGACGTCCGCCCCGGCGAGACCGTCGCGCTGGTCGGCGCCACCGGCTCCGGCAAGACCATCCTGACCGCCCTCGTCCCGCGGCTGTACGACGTCACCGGCGGCCGGGTCACCCTCGACGGCGTCGACGTGCGCGAGCTGCAGCTGCCGCACCTGCGCCAGCTCGTCGCGACGGCCTTCGAGGACCCGACGCTGTTCTCGATGTCCGCCCGGGAGAACCTCACCCTCGGCCGCGCCGACGCCACCGAGGCCGAGATCGCCGAGGCGCTCGAGGTGAGCCAGGCCGGCTTCGTGCACGACCTGCCCTGGGGGCTCGACACCCGGATCGGCGAGCAGGGCATGGCCCTGTCCGGCGGCCAGCGCCAACGGCTCGCCCTGGCGCGCGCCGTGCTGGCGCAGCCGCGGGTCCTGGTCCTCGACGACACGCTCTCCGCGCTCGACGTGCACACCGAGAAGCTCGTCGAGGAGGCGCTGCAGCGGGTGCTGTCGGCCACCACCGGGCTGGTCGTCGCGCACCGCGCGTCGACCGTGCTGCTCGCCGACCGGGTCGCCCTGCTCCAGGACGGCACGATCACCCACGTCGGCGACCATCGCGAGCTGCTGGCGACGGTGCCCGAGTACCGCTCCCTCCTCGCCGCCGAGACCGAGTCCGAGGAGGTGTCCGCATGAGCGGGTCCACCGGCTGGCGCGGTGTCGCACAGGTCGACGACGAGGAGGCCGAGGAGCGCGAGAGCGCCGCGCGCCTCGGTGGCGGCTCGCGCCGCCTGCTGGGCGAGCTGCTGGCGCCGTACAAGCGCGCCATCCAGGTGCTGGTCGTCATCGTGGTCGTCGAGAACGCCGCCCGGCTGTCGATCCCGTACCTCGTCAAGGAGGGGATCGACACCGGCATCCCGCCGATCCGCGAGTCCGACAACCTCGAGCCGCTGCTGCTGGTCGTCGGCATCATGCTGGTGGCCACGATCACCCAGGCGGTGGCGCGGCAGCTGTTCCTCGTCCGGTCGGGACGCATCGGCCAGGACGTGCTGTTCTCGATCCGGCGCCGGGTCTTCCGCCACTTCCAGGTGCTGAGCCCGGCCTTCCACGACAGCTACACCTCCGGCCGGGTGATCTCGCGCCAGACCTCCGACGTCGACGCGATCTACGAGATGCTCGAGACCGGCTTCGACGGGCTGGTCACCGCTGCCCTCACCCTGCTCGGCACCGCCGGGCTGCTGCTCTTCCTCGACCTCAAGCTGGGCCTGGTCGCGCTGCTGTGCGGCCCGGTGCTCGCCTGGCTGACCAACTGGTTCCGCAAGGAGTCCTCGAAGAGCTACCGCGTCACCCGCGAGAAGGTCGCGCTGGTGATCGTGCACTTCGTCGAGTCGATGGGCGGGATCCGCGCGGTCCAGGCCTTCCGCCGCGAGGGTCGCAACCAGGAGATCTTCGACGACGTCAACGACCAGTACCGCGCCGCCAACCTGGTCGCCTTCCGGCTGGTCGCGTGGTTCATGCCGGGCATCCGGCTGATCGGCAACGTCACGATCGCGGTGGTGCTGCTCTACGGCGCCTACCGGGCCTACCACGGCGACGTGACCGTCGGCGTGCTCGCGGCGTTCCTGCTCTACCTCCGGCAGTTCTTCGAGCCGATGATGGAGATCTCGCAGTTCTACAACACCTTCCAGTCAGCGTCGGCCGCGCTGGAGAAGCTCGCCGGCGTGCTCGAGATCCCCGCGAGCGTCCCCGAGCCCGAGCGCCCCACCCCGCTGGCCAAGGCGCACGGCGAGCTGCGCTTCGAGGACGTCCGCTTCGGCTACGTCGAGGGCCGCGACGTGCTGCCGGACCTCGACCTGACCGTCCCGGCCGGGCAGACGCTGGCGCTGGTCGGCACGACCGGTGCCGGCAAGACCACCCTGGCCAAGTTGTCGACCCGGTTCTACGACCCCGACGGCGGGCGGATCCTGCTCGACGGCATCGACCTGCGCGACCTGACCTCGACGGACCTGCGCACCTCGGTCGTCATGGTCACCCAGGAGAACTACCTCTTCTCCGGCACCATCGCCGACAACATCCGCTTCGGGCGGCCGGACGCCACGATGGAGCAGATCGTCGAGGCGACCACCGCCCTCGGCGCGCACGACTTCATCACGGCCATGCCGGACGGCTACGAGACCGACGTCGCCAACCAGGGCGGCCGGCTCAGCGCCGGTCAGCGGCAGCTGGTCGCCTTCGCCCGGGCGTTCCTCGCCGACCCGTCGGTGCTGATCCTCGACGAGGCCACCTCGTCGCTGGACTCGCCCTCGGAGCGCCTGGTCCAGCACGCGCTGCGCACCGTGCTGGCCGGCCGGACCGCGCTGATCATCGCCCACCGGCTCTCCACCGTGGAGATCGCCGACCGGGTGCTGGTGATGGAGCACGGCCGGATCGTCGAGGACGGCAGCCCGGCCGACCTGGTCGCCAGCGGTGGTGGTCGCTACTCCGACCTGCACGACGCCTGGCTGGAGTCCCTGGCCTGACGGCCGCCGGCCCGGCCACTAGTCTGCGGCCGTGACCGACCTCTCCCGCCTCGGCGTCACCGAGACCGTCCGCCTGACCACCCAGCGCGACCTGACCGCCCGGCTGGTCGTCGAGGAGGCCCTGGGACGCATCGCCGACGCCGACCCGCGGCTCAACGCCTTCTCGCGGGTGCTGGCCGACGAGGCGCGGGCCGAGGCCTCCGCGCGCGACGACCAGCTCGCCGGGGGAGCGGCGCCCGGGCCGCTCCACGGCGTGCCGATCGCGGTCAAGGAGGAGATCGACGTCGCCGGCACGGTCACGACGTACGGCGGGGAGGCCAACTCCACCCCGGTGGCGGCCGACGCCGAGCTGGTGCGCCGGCTGCGCGCCGCCGGCGCCGTCATCGTCGGCAAGACCACGATGCCGGAGTTCGGGGCGTTCCCCTACACCGAGTCGGCGTCGCGCGGCCTCACCCGCAACCCGTGGGACCACGCGCGGACGCCCGGCGGCTCCAGCGGCGGCACCGCCTCGGCCGTGTCCGCCGGCCTGGTCCCGGTCGCGATCGGCGGCGACGGCGGCGGCTCGATCCGGATCCCCAGCGCCTGCTGCGGCCTCTTCGGCCTCAAGCCGCAGCGCGGCCGGGTGACGACCTCGCCGGAGCCGCACCTGTGGTGGGCGCTCGGCACCGCGGGCCCGCTCACCCGGACCGTCCTCGACAGCGCGGTCGTGTACGACGCCATCCGCGGCAACCTGGACACCGACCTCTACCGCGCGGGTGGGACCGAGTCGTTCACCGAGGCCGCGCAGCGCGAGCCCGGGCGGCTGCGGATCGGCTGGACCACGAAGCCGGTCACGCTCGGCGTGAAACCCGACCCGCTGCACGTGCAGGTCCTCGAGGACACCGTCCGGCTGCTGACCGAGCTGGGCCACGACGTGGTCGAGGTGGACCCGCGCTACCCCGACCCGACGGCCGCGTTCGTGCCGCAGTTCTTCGCCGGGATCCGCACCGAGGCCGACCAGGTCGAGCACTTCGAGCGCCTCGAGCGACGCACCCGCGAGACCTACCGGCTCGGCTCGTGGGTCCGCCCCGGGGTGGTCCGGTGGGCGCTCAAGGAGACCGAGAAGATCTCCGCCAAGGCCAACCTGGTCTTCCAGGACGTCGACGTGCTCCTCACCCCGACCATCGCCCACCGGCCCCCGCCGGTCGGGCAGCTCGACGGCGCCGGGACGGTGCTGGCCTCGCTGCGGGCGATGCCCGCGATCGCCTACGCCGCCCTGTGGAACGTCGCCGGCAACCCGGCCGCCGCGGTGCCCTGCGGCACCGGCCCCGACGGACTGCCCACCTCGGTGCAGCTGGTCGGACGCACTGACGACGAGGCGACGCTGTTCAGCCTGGCCGCCCAGGTCGAGAAGGCGCGGCCCTGGCCGCTGCTCGCCGGCGACGACGCGTGACCCGCCGCAGGACCCTGCTGCTCCAGACCCCGCGCGCCCGGGCGCAGCGGCTGCGGCGCCGGCTGACCCACGACCCCACGAGCCCGCTGGCCGGCCGCACGGTGCTGGTCACCGGCGCCTCCTCCGGCATCGGCGAGGCGACCGCCCGCGCGGTCGCGGCCCGAGGTGCGCACGTCCTGCTCGTGGCACGCCGCGCCGAGGCCCTCGAGGAGCTGCGGGCCGAGATCGTCGCCGACGGCGGCCGCGCGACGGCGTACCCCTGCGACCTGACGGACCTCGAGGCCGTCGACGTCCTCGTCGAGCGCGTGCTCGCCGACCACGGCACCGTCGACCTCCTCGTCAACAACGCCGGCCGCTCGATCCGGCGCTCCCTGCACCTGACCCACGGGCGCTTCCACGACTTCGAGCGCACGATGGCGATCAACTACTTCGCCCCGGTCCGCCTCACGATGGGGCTGCTGCCGGCGATGCGTGCCCAGCGCTTCGGCCACGTGGTCAACATCGTGACGTGGGGCGTGCAGATGAAGGCCCCGAAGTTCTCCGCGTACATCGCCTCCAAGACCGCGCTCGACACGTGGTCGCGGATCGCCTCGCGGGAGGCGTACGGCGACAACGTGACCTTCACCAACATGCGCTTCTCCCTGGTGCGGACCGCGATGTCGGCGCCGACCGAGGCCTACGCCGGCCGGGGCGAGACCACGGAGCACGCCGCCGCCCGCGTGGTGCGCGCCCTCGAGGACCGTCCGGTGACCGTGGGCGGCTGGCCCGGCCGGGTCGGCGAGGTGCTCAACCTGGTGGCGCCCCGCCTGAGCGACGCGCTGTTCTGGCGCTTCGACCGGGCCTTCCCCGACTCCGCCGCGGCCCGCGGCGAGCGCTGAGCCTCAGGCGGCCTCGGCGCTCGGCCCCATGACCGAGAAGGCGACGCCGGCCGGGTCGACGAGCACGGCCAGCCGGCCGTACGGCGTCTCCTGGGGCGCCGTGTCGACGCTCCCGCCGAGCTCGACGGCCTGCGCGACGGCCGCGTCGGTGCCCTCGACCATCAGGTAGGGCTGCCAGCGCGACGGCTGGTCCCCGAGGAAGCCGGCGGCGTCCATGATCCCGGCGCGCGCGTCGTCGTCCTTGCCGAGCGTGCAGTACCGGAACTCGTCGCTGTCGCTCATCGTCGTCACGTCCCAGCCGAAGACGTCGGTGTAGAACCCGACGGAGGCGGCGTAGTCCGTGCTGAGCGTCTCGAACCACCCCGGCGCACCCGGCTCCGCGATCAGGCCGGTCCCGGCGAAGGTCTCGGCCTGCCAGGCGCCGACGACGGCGCCGGCCGGGTCGACGAGCATCGCCATCGAGCCGAGGTCGGCGATCTGCATCGGGCCGTGCAGGACGGTGCCGCCGGCCTGCGTGGTCCGCGCCAGCGTCCGCTCGATGTCGTCCGTCGACAGGTAGACCGACCACATGCTGGGGCTGCCGGACGTCCCGTCGTTCGCCATCAGCCCGGCGATCGGGACATCGTCCTTGAGGAACATCCGGTAGCCGCCGAACTCCGGGCTGCCCTCGCCGGCGGTCCAGCCGAACAGCGGGCCGTAGAACGCCGCGGCGGCGTCGGTGTCGGGGGTGAACAGCTCGATGTAGCAGGGCTCTCCGGTGACCGGGGTGCGGGACATGTCATCTCCTGGGGTCGTCGTACGTCGTCAGGGAGTCGACTCCGGGGCCGACGGGAACTCATCGCTGTGCGAGCATCGGCTCGTGGCCCACCTGACGCTCGCCGACGGACGCACGCTCGAGTACCTCACCGGCGGGGCGGAGGACGGGATCCCCTACCTCTACCACGCGGGCACCCCGAGCGCAGCCGTGCGGGACGACGCGATGTGGGCGGCCGCCGAGCGGGTCGGGCTGCGGCTGGTGACCTTCTCGCGGCCCGGGTACGGCGCCTCCACCCCGCGCCCGGTCGGCGACCCGGTGCCCGTCGCGGCCGACGTCGCCGACAGCGTCGAGCTGCTGGACGCGCTGGGGATCGACCGGTTCGTGACGCTCGGCTGGTCCGGCGGCGGCCCGCGCGCCCTGGGCTGTGCGGCGCTGCTGCCCGGGCGCTGCCTCGCGGCGCTGAGCCTCGCCGGGGTGGCACCGGCCGACGCCGACGACCTCGACTTCACCGCCGGCATGGGCCCGGAGAACGTGCGCGACTTCGACCTCGCCGCGCGGGGCCGTGAGGCGCTGCGGCCGGTCGTCGAGGAGCAGGCGGCCGAGTTCGGTGCCGTGACCGGCGAGCAGATCGTGGCCGCCTTCGGCGAGCTCGTGGACGAGGTCGACGCCGCCGCGCTCACGGGTGCGTTCGCCGACCACCTCGCGGCCGACTTCCGGCACGCGATGGCCCAGGGGGCGGTGGGGCTCCTGGAGGACAACCTCCAGATCATGCGGCCGTGGGGCTTCGACGTCGCCGCGATCACCGTGCCGGTCGCGGTGTGGCAGGGCGCCCACGACAAGATGGTGCCGTTCGCGCACGGCCAGTGGCTGGCCGCCCGGATCCCCGGGGCGCGGGTGCACCTCTTCGACGACGAGGGTCACCTGTCGCTGATCAGCCGGCTCGACGAGATGCTCGCCGAGCTCCGCGACCTCAGCGGCCTCTGAGCACGTCGGACGACGCTCAGCTGGCCTTCTTGGCGGCGGCCTTCTTCGTGGTCGACTTCGTCGCCTTCTTGGCCGGAGCCTTCTTGGCGGCGGCCTTCTTGGCCGGAGCCTTCTTCGCGCCCGACTTCTTCGCCGGCTTCTCGTCCTCGGCCGACGGCGCGTCCTCGCCCCGGGCGGTCTTGGCGGCGTCGACCGAGCGCTGCAGCGCCGCGAGCAGGTCGACGACCTCGCCCGACGACTTGGTCGAGGTGGGCGTGCGCTTGACCTCGCCGCCCTCGATCTTGGTCTTGACCAGGGTCTCGACCGCGCCGGCGTAGTCGTCCTCGAACTCGGAGGCGTCGAAGTCGCCGGCCAGCGTCTCGACCAGCATGTTGGCCATCTTGACCTCGGCGGGCTTGACCTCGTCGACCTCGACGGAGAAGTCCGGCGTGCGGATCTCGTCGGGCCACATCATCGTCTGCAGCACGATCACGTCGTCGCGGACGCGGAGCACGGCCACCGAGGTGCGCTGGCGCAGGGCGACGGTGACGACCGCCATCCGGTCGGCGTCGAGGAGGGCCTGGCGCAGCAGGGCGTAGGGCTTGGCGCCGGTCTTCTCGGGCTCGAGGTAGTACGACTTCTCGAACAGCATCGGGTCGATCTGGTTGCTGGGGACGAACTTCTCGACCGCGATCTCCCGCGACGACGTCGACGGCAGCTCGGCCATGTCGTCGTCGGTGAGGATCACCATCTCGCCGTCCTCGGTCTCGTAGCCCTTGGCGATGTCGGCGAACGCGACCTCCTCGCCGTCGATCGAGCAGACGCGTTGGTACTTGATCCGCCCGCCGTCCTTCGCGTGCACCTGCCGGAAGGACACGTCGTGGGACTCCGTGGCGGAGTAGAGCTTCACGGGGACGCTCACCAGCCCGAAGGAGACGGCACCCTTCCAGATCGCACGCATGGTGCCAGTGTGGCACGGGTCGCGACGAGGGAGGATGGTCCGCATGCGTCCGATGCTGGCCACCAAGGGCACCCACGTCCCGGCCGGGAGCGAGTGGTCCCACGAGGTGAAGTGGGACGGCATGCGGGTGCTGGTCGAGGCGGACGGCGGCGTCGCCCGGCTCTTCTCGCGCAACGAGAACGACGTGACCGTCAGCTTCCCCGAGCTCCAGGGGATCCCGGGGGAGCGGCTGCTGCTCGACGGCGAGGTGGTCGCCTTCGCCGACGGGCTGCCGACGTTCGGCGCGCTGGCGGACCGGATGCACGTGCGCAGCGCGACCCGGGCGGCCGCGCTGGCGCGGACCAACCCGGTCACGCTGCTGGTCTTCGACGTGCTCCGCGCCGGCGACCGCGACCTGACCCGGCTCACGCTCGCCGAGCGCCGTGAGGTGCTTCTTGGGCTGGACCTCCAGGACGACCGCTGGCAGACGCCGCCGACGTACGACGACGGGCCGATGCTCTTCGAGGCGACCCGCCAGCAGGGGCTCGAGGGGATCGTCAGCAAGCGGCTGTCCTCGCGCTACGAGCCCGGCGCCCGCAGCAAGCACTGGCTGAAGTTCCCGCACCGGGCCCGGACCTCGTGGGTGGTCGGCGGCTGGCGACCCGAGACCGGCAGCGCGCACCGCCTGGGGGCGCTGCTGGTGGGGGAGCCGACACCGGAGGGGCTCGTCTACCGCGGCCGGGTCGGCAGCGGCATCGCCGGCAAGGTCGGGCCGGTCCTGCTCGAGGCGCTGGGGCCGCTGGCGCGCGGGGCCAGCCCGTTCGTCGACGAGGTGCCCCGGCTCGACGCGCTCGGCACGCACTGGGTCGACCCCGTCCTGGTCGTCGACGTCGAGTCGCTCGGCCTGTCCTCGCAGCAGCGCCTCCGCCAGCCGTCGTACCGTGGGGTCCGCCCCGACCTCAGCCCCGAGGACCTCCTGTGAAGCGCCTGCTCCCGCTCCTGCTGCTCGCGACGGCCCTGGTCACCGGTCCGCTGCCGGCCTCGGTCGCGGCCCCTGCCCCCGCCGCCGCCGCGACCACCGAGCTGGTCCGCCTGGACGGCGTGACGGTGCGGCTCAAGCCGCGCACGACGCAGGTCGTGACGGTCAACCACACCCGCGGCCACCACGCCCGGGTCACGTTCTGGGCGCTCAGCCACGGGGAGTGGGTGGCCCGCTTCCGGGCGGTGGACGGCAGGATCGGCTACGCCGGCCTGGTCGCCCCGACCGAGCGGGTCCAGGGGTCGGGGAAGACGCCGCTCGGCACCCACCGCCTGCCGTGGGCGTTCGGCACGCACGCCCGCCGGGACGGCTGGGAGACGTCGTACCGCCGGATCGGCCGGGACGACTACTGGGTGCTCGACAACGCCTCCGACCACTACAACGAGTGGCGCAGCCGCCGCCAGGGCGGCTTCCGCTGGCGGCTGCCGGCGAGCGACCCGAACGCCTCGGAGCACCTGCGCGACTACCCGCAGCAGTACGAGTACGCCGTCACGACGAGCTTCAACCACACCCAGGTGCGGCACCGCGGCGGCGCGATCTTCCTGCACGTCAACGGGCGCGGGGCCACCGCCGGCTGCGTCAGCGCGCCGCGCTGGTTCCTGCGCCGGCTGCTCGGCCGTCTGGACGCCGACCGCGTCCCCGTGATCGCGATCGGCCGGTGACCGCGTCGTGAGCCCGACCGGCGAGGAGCTGCACGTCGACGTCGAGGGGCGCACCCTCAAGATCAGCAACCTCGGCAAGGTGCTGTTCCCGGCGACCGGCACGACCAAGGGTGAGGTGCTCAACTACTACGCCCGGATCGCGCCGGTGCTGCTGCCCCACCTGAAGGACCGGGCGGTGACCCGGATCCGCTGGCCGCACGGCGTGCAGGACAAGAGCTTCTTCGAGAAGAACGCCCCGGCCGGCACCCCGTCGTGGGTGCGGACCGCGAAGGTCCCGACGACCGGCTCCCGCGGACCGTCGAGGAACGGCGACACCCTGGTCTTCCCGATCGTCGACGACCTCGCGACGCTCACCTGGCTGGTCAACCTGGCCGCGCTGGAGCTGCACGTGCACCAGTGGACGGTCGGGCGCAACGGCCGGCCCCGCAACGCCGACCGCCTCGTGATCGACCTCGACCCAGGCGACCCGGCCGGCCTGCACGAGTGCTGCCAGGTGGCGCTGCTGGTCCGCGAGGCGCTGCACGCGCGCGACCTCGAGACCAAGCCGGTCACCAGCGGCAGCAAGGGGCTGCACCTCTACGCCGACCTGCCCGGCCGGATGCCGTCCGACGACTCGACTGCCCTGGCCAAGGAGGTCGCGGAGGCCCTCCAGCAGGCCCACCCGAAGGACGTCACGGCCACGATGACCAAGGCCAAGCGCTCCGGCAAGGTGTTCCTCGACTGGTCGCAGAACGCCGGCTCGAAGACCACGATCTCGCCGTACTCCCTGCGCGGGCGCGAGCGGCCGTACGTCGCCACGCCGGTCACCTGGGCGGAGGTCGAGGCGGGCGCCGAGGACCCGCTCGGCCTCGAGCAGTTCCGCTTCGACGAGGTGCTCGACCGGGTCGAGGAGCACGGCGACCTCTTCGCCTGAGCGACCCGCTGCCCTGTTACCAAACAGTGGGGCTCCCGTGCACGCCGTGTGGATCCGGCGTGGCAGCGCGAGTCCTACCGTGAGGCTGTCGGAACGCTCAGACAGGACAGTGCGATGAACCCGGTGACCGCTGCGATCGGCCGAAAGGTGATCCTCCCGTTGGGGACGCTGCTCGGTGCCGGCGGGATGGTCATGGCGCTCGGCATTCCCTGGACGAGCTCGGGGGAGGGCGCCGGAGGCATCCGGCTCTCCGCCGACGACGAGCACGGAGCGACCCTCACGATCACCCACATCAAGCCGGGTGAGTCGGAGACGAGGAGCGTCACCATCCGCAACTCGGGTGGGACGTCCTCGCGGCTGTCGTTCCAGGAGACAGGGGAACCATCGACCTTCGCGGACGGCGAGCTCCACCTCGCCATCGAGAAGGACGGCAAGCCGGTGTACGACGGTCCGTTCGCCGGCATGAGCGACTTCGCGCAGGACATGGGCAACCTCGCACCCGGTGGGTCGAGCACGTTCCTGTTCACGGTGTCGCTCCCCGACGACGCCCCGTTCGCCAACCAGGGGACGCCGGCCACGGCGTCGTACGCCTGGGAGACGGCGCCGGGCTACACCGCGAGCGACGGCAGCTGAGGAGACGACACACGGAATTCCCGTGATCCGCGCACCTGGGGGGGATGCGGGCCACGGGACTGCATGGGGAAGAGCGACGGTCAGGCGTCCGGGGAGGGAATGCCTGCACGTCGTTCACCACGGGGGTTCGGCCCGTTCGGTGTCCTGGGGGGGAACACCGGACGGGCACCCTCGTGTCCCCGACCCGCCCCACCCTCTCGGAAAACTGAGGCTAGAGATGGAGATCGTCACTTCTCCGTACCAGCCGGCCCCCTCGATGTGGAGCCGCCTGCTGGTCGGCATCCTGGTGTGCGCACCGGTGACGCTGCTCGCCCTGCTCCCGATCAGCCTCGGCCTCGACCGGTACGTCGTCACCGGCGACTCCATGGCACCGAGCCTCGGCCGGGGCACCCTGCTCCTCGAGCGCCGGGTCCCGGTCAGCTCGCTGCGCGTGGGGGACGTCATCACCTACGACCCGCCGGCCTCGTCCGGCGTCACCGGCCCGGTCACCCACCGCATCGTCGCCGTCGACGGCGACCTCGTGCGCACCCAGGGCGACGCCGAGATCGTCCCCGACGACTGGCAGCTCCGCCTCGACGAGCCGACCCAGTCCAAGGTGGTCGCCTCGGTGCCCTACGTCGGCCACCTCTACGTCGGCGCGGGGGACCCGCCGGTGTGGGCGGCGGTGCTCGCGCTGTCCCTGCTGGTGCTGGGCGGGCCGTTCCTGCTGCGCCACCTGCACCACCGTCGTCGGCGCCCCGACACCACCTTGTCCGTATTCACGCGGGCCGGTGGGCTGCTGGCCCTATGCTGCGTGCCATGGCGCAACGAGTTCTGGTGGTCGAGGACGAGGAGGACATCGCGTTCCCCCTCGTCCGGACGCTGGAGCGCGAGGGGTACTCCGTCCACTGGGTCGACAACGGCCAGAAGGCCCTCGACAGCCTCTCGGCCGAGCCAGCGGACGTCGTCATCCTCGATCTCGGGCTCCCTGACTTCGACGGGCTCGAGGTCTGCAAGCGAGCCCGCGAGGCCGGCTTCTCGGGGGCGATCATGATCGTCACCGCGCGGGCCGGCGAGCTCGACCGCGTCGTCGGGCTCGACTACGGAGCCGACGACTACCTGGCCAAGCCCTTCGGGCTGGCCGAGCTCCAGGCGCGGGTCCGCGCCCTGTTGCGCCGTACCACCGGTCCTGGGACCACCACGACGTCGAACGCCAACGGCCACGGTGGCCTGCGGATCGACGTCGCGGCCCGGCGTGTCTACGCCGGCGAGGACGAGGTCCCGCTGACCGGCAAGGAGTTCGAGGTGCTGAACATCCTCGCCGCCAACCGGGACAAGGTCGTCTCCCGCGGCCGGCTGATGGCCGACGTGTGGGACGAGAACTGGTACGGCTCGACCAAGACGCTCGACGTCACGATCGGTCGGTTGCGCCAGAAGCTCGAGAGCCAAGGTGTCACCGAGCGCGTCGTGGCCGTTCGAGGCGTGGGGTTCCGCCTCGAAGGCGGCCCCCCGGATGCGTGAGCGGCTCACCTTCTCCTTCATCCTGCTGACGGTCCTGCTGCTGCTGGCGGCCGGTGTCGTGCGGTCGTACACCCTGCGCGACCTGATCCGCGAGCGCGAGAGCGCGCACGTCCACCAGGAGGTCGTGCTCATCCAGGAGATCGTCGCGGACCGCCAGCGCTCCGGCGGCAGCATCGACGAGGCGTTCCTCGCCAGCCTGGTCGGCGGCGACAGCCGCCTGGAGTACGCCCCGGAGGGCTCCACCTCCACGGTCGTGCGCGGGTCGTCGTACGACGGCACCGACGACCCGTCCGAGGACCTCTCCGCGACGTCGGAGGTGTACGGCGGCACGGTGACCGTCAGCCAGTCCCCGGAGGTCGTGAAGGACATCCTCACGCGCGACGTGGGCTCGCTGGTCGTGCTGTTCCTGCTGATCGCCATCGTCGCGGGGCTCATCGGCTTCCTCATCTCGCGCGCCCTGTCGGCGCCGTTCCGCCAGCTCGCGGTGGCGGCGGCCGCGCTGGGCCGCGGGCGCTTCGACCTCGACCTGCCGCGCAGCCGGATCCCGGAGGCGCGGGCGCTGTCCCAGGCGCTCGCCACCAGCGCCGGCCAGCTCGAGGACCGGCTGCGGCGCGAGCGCGACTTCGCCGAGCAGGCCTCCCACATGCTGCGCAGCCCGCTGACCGGCCTGCGCCTCGAGCTCGAGGACCTGACCCTGCGCGACGACATCCCCGAGGACGCCAAGCTCGGCGCCCGCCGGGGCATGGGCAGCGTCGACGAGATGAACGCCGTCGCCGGCGAGCTCGTGCAGCTCTCGCGCAGCGGCAGCCTGGTCGAGGGCGCCGAGATGCCGCTGGTCGAGCTGGCCACCCAGCTGGCCCAGCGCTGGGCCGACCGGCTCTCGGCCCGCGACCGGGTCCTCACCGCCTCCGCCGAGGGCGACCTGACGCTGACCTACACGCCCGGCCCCGTCGAGCACGTGCTGGACCTGGTCCTCGCCGAGGTCGTGCGCCGCGGCACCGGCGCCGTCCGGATCGTCTTCCAGGGCCAGGACGGCGGCCACCTGCGGGTCAAGGTCTCCGCCGACGGCCGGCCCGCCGGCAAGTCGCGCGGCGCCGGCCCCGGCACCGCCGTGGAGCTCGAGCCCCGCCTCGACCAGGCCCGCACCGTCGTCGAGGCGCTCGGGGGCCGGATCTCCGGCGACGACCCCGCCCGCGGCCTCGAGGTGCTGCTCCCGCGCCGCTGACCCGCCACAATGGGGGCATGACGAACCCGCGCCCCGTGGAGACCTGGCTGACCGACATGGACGGCGTCCTCGTGCACGAGGAGGTCCCGATCCCCGGGGCGCAGGAGTTCATCGAGAAGCTGAAGTCGTCGGGCCTGTCGTTCCTGGTCCTGACCAACAACTCGATCTACACCCCGCGCGACCTGCGGGCCCGGCTGCTCGGCAGCGGCATCGACGTCCCGGAGAGCGCCATCTGGACCTCCGCGCTGGCCACCGCGCAGTTCCTCGCCGACCAGCGCCCCCACGGGACGGCGTACGTCGTGGGCGAGGCGGGGCTGACCACCGCGCTGCACGACATCGGCTACGTGATGACCGACCGCGACCCGGACTACGTGGTGCTGGGGGAGACCCGGACCTACTCGTTCGAGGCGATCACCCGGGCGATCCGGCTGATCGAGGGCGGCGCGCGCTTCATCGCGACCAACCCGGACGTGAGCGGGCCCAGCGTCAACGGCACGCTGCCGGCGACCGGCTCCGTGGCGGCGCTGATCAGCACGGCGACCGGGCGCACGCCGTACTTCATCGGCAAGCCGAACCCGCTCATGATGCGCAGCGCGCTGAACCGCCTCGACGCGCACTCCGAGACGACCGTGATGATCGGCGACCGGATGGACACCGACATCATCAGCGGCCTCGAGGCGGGGCTGCGGACCGTGCTGGTGACGACGGGCTCGACGCAGCCGCACCAGGTGGAGCTGTTCCCCTACCGCCCGACGCGGGTGGTCGACTCGATCGCCGACCTGGTCGACCTCGTGGGGGCCGAGGTCAGCGCCGAGCCGACTGGCTAGCGGGCCTCGGCCTCGCGCACGCGGGTGCTGAGCACCTTGAGCAGCCCGAGCGCGACCTGCGGCTCGTGCTCGACCAGCGACTCGAACTTCTCGTGCGGCACGGCCAGCGTCGTCATCGGCTCGGTCGCGGTGACCGTCGCCGAGCGCGGCTTGCCGTCGATCATGCTCATCTCGCCGAAGTAGTCACCCGCCGCGAGCGTGCGCAGCTCGGTGCCCTTGGACGACACCTTCGCGGCGCCGCTGAGGATCAGGTGGAAGGCGAGGGCGCCCAGGCCCTCGGTCGCGACCTCGCGGTCGGCGGCGTGCTCGACCGTGCGGCCGGCGTCGACGATCTTCTTGAGCTGCCGCTTGGACAGACCCGAGAAGAGGTCCACCTGGCCGAGCATCTCCTCGGGGCTGTGGGACGTGCTGCTCATGCGGACTCCTGGTGCGCAGACGGTGCCGGGCCACCCCTGTGGCCCGGGTGACGGCAGCCTAGCCCCGGCGGTCGGGCCCGGGCCGGAAATCGGTCGTTCGGCCGTCCAGCAGCGCCCGGACGGCGCCCGCGATGACCGGGTCCGGGTCGTGGTGGGCCTCGAGCCACCCCAGGACCGCCGCGGCGGCCTCCGTGCTGCGCCCGTAGCCGGGGCACATCCTGTCGAGGGGGAGGGGCTCGTCGAGGCGCGCCCGCTCGACCCGGCGGGTGCCCTCGAAGACGTCGGGCTGGCTCAGCCGCTCCGGTGCGGTCAGGCGGACCAGCGCGAGCACGTGGTCGACGGCGTACATCTGGATGAAGCGCAGCGCGGTCAGCCGCTCCCCGCGCAGCTCGCGGTGCAGGCCCACGAAGAGGTTGGTGAGCGCCTCGCCGAGGTGGAAGTCGACCGTGTCGAAGGCGCCAGCCGCCTCACCCGGGTGGGAGGTCAACGCGAGCGGGGCGCGGCTCCACACCACGCGCGCACCGGCGAACGGGATCCCGCTCAGCTCGGGCTCGGTGAACACGGCGTACTCCAGGAAGAGGCCGTCGGCCATCAGCGCCTTGCGGCCGTTGGGGTCGTTGCGGAAGGTGTACGCCGGCGTGCCGCCGAAGCCGGACAGCCAGTCCGTCGTCGCGACGTAGCGCGCCTTGGTCGCGGCGCTGTCCACGACGACGAAGAAGTCGATGTCGGAGTGCTCGTCGAACCGGTCGGTCTCCTGCCCGGCCGAGCCGAGGCCCAGCACGGCGAGCACGCCGGGGTCCTCGGCGAGGCTGCGGGCGAGGTCGTCGAGCCGGGTGAGCGTGGGGTGCAGGTCAGGCGACATGGCGTCGTCCTCTCGGTGAGAAGTCGACGTGTCATCCCGCGCAGGCTTCTCCCGCCGGGGTCGCGACGCCGCCGAGCGTAGGTGCCCCGCGCGGTGCCGATCAAGGGTGGATCTCCGGCACCTGGTGCCGGAGATCCTCCTTCGTCGAGGTCGACCCGGATTTCTTTGCCTTGTCCACAGATTCGCCGCGACCCCTGTCGGGTAGGCGTCGGGGCGTCTAGGTTCGGACGCAGCCTCACTCGGACGGGGGTCCTCATGGCGGTGAAGCAGGCGGACGCGCACGCGCAGCTGGTCGAGCAGCTCGACCAGCACGTGCGCGAGCTCGTGCGTCGCGAGGGCGTCGACCCGCAGCGGGACGCGGGGCTGGTGCGCCGGATCGCGGAGGGCGTGGTCCGCGACCACGACGAGCGCAGCCTGACCGGGATCGTCGCGCCGGTGCCCGACATCGACTCCGTGGTCGGCGAGCTGGTGGCGCGGGTGTCGGGGTTCGGGCCGCTGCAGGCGTTCCTCGACGACCCGAGCGTCGAGGAGATCTGGATCAACGACCCCAGCCGGGTCTTCATCGCCCGCCACGGCCGTCACGAGCTGACGAACCTGATGCTCAGCACCGCCCAGGTCCAGGAGCTGGTCGAGCGGATGCTCAAGTCCAGCGGCCGCCGCATCGACATCAGCCAGCCGTTCGTGGACGCGATGCTGCCCGAGGGGCACCGGCTGCACGTCGTGCTCGAAGGGATCAGCCGGGGCTTCTCGGCCGTCAACATCCGCAAGTTCGTCCTGCGCGCCGCCCGGCTGCACGACCTGGTGGAGCTGGGCTCGCTGACCCCGCAGGCGGCGGCGTTCCTCGAGGCCTCGATCCGCGCCGGCCTCAACATCCTGGTCGCCGGCGGCACCCAGGCCGGCAAGACCACGATGCTGAACTGCCTGGCCGCCGCGATCCCGGGCGGGGAGCGGGTGATCTCCGCCGAGGAGGTCTTCGAGCTGCGTTTCCCGCACCCGGACTGGGTCCCGCTCCAGACCCGCCAGTCCGGGCTCGAGGGCACCGGCGAGATCCGGCTGCGGGACCTGGTGAAGGAGTCGCTGCGGATGCGGCCCAGCCGGATCATCGTGGGGGAGGTGCGCGCCGAGGAGTGCCTCGACCTGCTGCTCGCGCTCAACGCGGGGCTGCCGGGCATGTGCACGATCCACGCGAACAGCGCGCGCGAGGCGCTGGTGAAGATGTGCACCCTGCCGCTGCTCGCGGGCGAGAACATCTCGGCCCGCTTCGTGGTCCCGACGGTCGCGTCGTCGGTGGACCTGGTCGTGCACCTGGGCATCGACCAGCACGGCGTACGCCGGGTGAACGAGGTCGTCGGGGTGCCCGGTCGCGTCGAGAACGACATCATCGAGACCGAGCCGATCTTCGTCCGCGGCGGCGGTGAGCTGCGCCGGGCGAACGGCATGCCCCCGCGCCCCGAGCTCTACGAGCGGGTCGGGATCGACGTGCACCGGATCCTGACGGAGTCGTCGTGAGGGCCGTCGTCGTGAGGGGGGTCGACTGATGGGCGCGCTGGTCGGTCTCGGGGCCGGCATCGGCCTGCTGCTGATCTGGTCGGCGTTCTTCCTGCCGCGCCGGCCGCGGGACCCGTCCCCGACCGCGGGCCGGGTGGACCGGCTGCTCGCCCGCGCCGGGCTCGGGCAGGTGTCCACGACCGGCTTCGTGCTGCTCTGCGCCGTCCTCGGCGTGGCCGCCGCCCTGGTGGTGCAGGTCGTCTCCCGCACGCCGCCGGTCGCCGTCGCCTTCGGGGCGATGGGCGCGTGGCTGCCGGTGGCGGTCGTGGCAGGTCGGGCGCGCCGACGGCAGCGGGAGTTCGCCGAGGTCTGGCCCGAGGCCGTCGACAACCTGTCCTCCGCTGTCCGTGCCGGCCTCTCGCTCCCGGAGGCCCTCGCCGGGCTCGGCACCCGCGGGCCCGAGCCGCTGCGCGAGGCGTTCGACGAGTTCGCGCTCGACTACCAGGTGACCGGCCGCTTCGGCGAGTGCCTCGACCGGCTCAAGGACCGCCTGGCCGACCCGGTCGGTGACCGGGTCGTCGAGGGGCTCCGGATCGCCCGCGAGGTGGGTGGCGGCGAGCTCGGGCGGCTGCTGCGCAACCTGTCGGGCTACCTGCGCGACGAGGCCCGGACCCGCTCGGAGATGGAGTCCCGCCAGGCCTGGACGGTCAACGGCGCGCGGCTCGCGGTCGCGGCGCCGTGGCTGGTGCTGCTGTTCATGTCGTTCCAGTCCGAGGTCATCCACCGCTACGCCTCGCCCGGCGGCGTCCTCGTGCTGGCCTTCGGTGCCGCCGCGTGCGTCGTGTCCTACCGCCTGATGATGCGGATCGGGCGGTTGCCCACCGAGCGGCGGATCCTGTCATGACGCTGGCGTGGTGGGGTGCCGTGCTCGGCGCGGTCGCGGGGACCGGCCTGGCGCTGGTCCTCAGCAGGCTGCGCGTCATCCACCGGCCCCAGCTGGCGGTCCGGGTCCTGCCCTACGTCCGCGACCTGCCGCAGGTGGGCCGCACCCCGGCGCTCCGGGTGGCCTCGTCCTCGCCGACGTCGGCGGCGGCCGGGGTCTTCGGCCCGGTGCTGCGCTCGGCCGCAGACACGGTGGAGCGGGTGCTGGGCGGCGCCACGTCCGTACGCCGTCGGCTCGAGCGCGCGGACCTCGACCGGACCGTCCACGAGTTCCGCGTCGAGCAGGTGCTGTGGGGGCTGGTGGCGTTCGCCGCGGCCGCGGCGTACTCCCTGGTCAAGGCCCTGGACGACCCCGGCAGCGCCCTGTCGTCGCTGGTGGTGTGCGTCATCGCGTTCGTCGCCGGCGTGCTCGCGCGCGACACCCACCTGTCCAACCAGGTGAAGACCCGCGAGCGCCGGATCCTCGCCGAGTTCCCGACCGTCGCCGAGCTGCTGGCCCTCGCGGTCGCGGCGGGGGAGAGCCCGGTCGGCGCGCTCGACCGCGTCGTACGCCGCAGCGGTGGCGCGCTCTCCTCCGACCTCGCCCGGGTGCTGGCCGTGGTCCGCACCGGCGAGCCCGTGGGCGCCGCCTTCGACCGGATGGCCGCGGCCACGGGGCTCCCGCTGGTCGCGCGGTTCGCCCAGGGCATCGCGGTGGCCGTCGAGCGCGGGACCCCGCTGGCCGAGGTGCTGCACGCGCAGGCCGCGGACGTGCGCGAGGCGGGCCGGCGCGAGCTGATCGAGATCGCCGCCCGCAAGGAGGTCCTGATGATGGTCCCCGTCGTCTTCCTGGTGCTGCCGATCACCGTGCTCTTCGCGTTCTGGCCCGGCGTCGTGGGCCTCCACCTGACCACTCCCTGACCCCTCGGAAGAACGGAATGACGATGGACAACCTCCTCCTCGCGATCACGCGTGTGCACCTGGCGCTCGTCGCGCCCCGGCGGCGGGACGAGCGCGGCGACGTGCCCGGCTGGGTGCTGATCACGGTGATGACGGCCGGTCTCGTGATGGTCATCTGGGGCGTCGCCAAGGGGCAGCTCACCTCGATGCTGCGCGACGCGCTCGACTCGGTCCACGACTAGCCCCATGCAGCGCCGGCGCCGCACCGCGCGCGGGTCCGCGGTCGTGGACTTCGTGCTGGTGCTGGCCGTCCTCGTGCCGCTCTTCCTCGGGATCCTCCAGGTGGGGCTGGTGCTGCTCGTCCGCAACACGCTCGCGGCGGCCGCGTCGGAGGGGGCGCGGTACGCCGCCACCGTCGACCGCGGGCCCGAGGACGGCGCGGCCCGCACCCGCAGCCAGATCCAGGGCGCCGTGTCCGGGCGCTTCGCGCAGGACGTGGACGTACGCCGGGTGCTCGTCGACGGGGCGCCGGCGATCGAGGTGACCGTGCACGCCCGGGTCCCCGCGCTGGGGCTCGGCGGCCCGGCGGTCGAGCTCCACGTGTCCGGCCGGGCGATCGAGGAGACCCCGGAGGACCAGCCGTGAGGCGGCGGGTCCGCGACGAGCACGGCAGCGCCCTGGTCGAGCTCGTGTGGCTCGGCATCCTGCTGCTGGTGCCGATGCTCTGGATCGTGCTGTCGGTCTTCGAGGTGCAGCGCGGGGCGTTCGGGGTGAGCGCCGCGGCCCGGGCGGCGGGACGGGCCTACGCGCTGGCGCCGAGCGACGCGGTCGGCCGCGCGCGGGCCGAGGTCGCGGCGCGGCAGGCGCTGGCCGACCAGGGGCTGGAGGACGCCCCGCTCGACGTGCGCGTCAGCTGCACGCCGTACCCCCACGACTGCCACAGCGGCACGTCGGTCATCACGGTCGTCGTCCGCTCCCGCGTGGACCTGCCGATGATGCCGAGCGCGCTCGGCGGACAGGCGCCGAGCTTCGCGCTGGACGCGACGCACACGGTGCCGATCGGCCAGTTCCAGGAGACCTCCCGTGCGGCGCCCTGACGAGCGGGGTCAGGCCACGGTGATGATCATCGGCTTCGCGATCGTGCTCGCGATGGCCGTGGCGCTCGTGGTGGACGCGTCCGCGGCGTACCTCCAGCGCTCCGGGCTCGACACCATCGCCGACGGCGCCGCCCTGCGCGGCGCGGACCTCGGCGCGACGGGGGAGGAGACCTACACCGAGGGCGTTCCGGACGACCGGCTCGAGCTCACCGCGGCCGCGGCCCGGGCCTCCGTGCACGCCTACCTGGTCGACATCGGCGCCTACCGGAAGTACCCCGGTCTCGCCTACACCGTCGCCCTCGATCCCACAGTCGACAGCGTCACCGTCCGGGTCCGGGCGCCGCTCGACCTGCCGCTCACCGTCCCCGGCTCACCCGAGCGGGCCTCGATCGGCGCGACCGGGTCGGCCGTCGTCGCCACCGCGGACTGACGGGCAGAAACACCCGCGAACCTTTCCGTGCTCCCCGGTATCGGACCTTTCACCAGCACCCACCCGTTCGACCAAGGGGACTCACCATGCGCACCACCCACCGCCTGCTCTCGGCCGCCGCGACCGTCGCCCTGACGGCCGGCGTGCTCACCACGACCGCCGTCACGACGGCCACCGCCGCGCCCGCGCACCGCGCGACGGCGTACGACGTCACGATCAAGCCCAGCACGACCGAGCTGGTGTCCGGCAAGAAGATCACCTTCAAGGGCCAGGTCTCGCCCAAGGCCGCCGGCCAGACGGTCGTCCTGCAGCAGAAGATCGGCGACCAGGGCTGGAAGCCCACCGGCACCGCGACGCTGAACAAGAAGGGCCGCTACGAGGTCTCGGACAAGCCGAGCACGATGCTCGAGCGGAAGTACCGCGTCGTCAAGGCCGCGAGCGGCCAGCACCGCAAGGGCGTCAGCAAGGCGGTCGCCGTGACGATCTACAAGTGGCACAAGCTCTTCGACCTGTCCGTGCGGGACCAGTCGTTCATGTACAAGCAGCGGACGCTGAGCATCGCCACCGTCGAGTTCCCCAAGTCGTTCGAGGGCGGCTACTACAGTGCCCAGGACCCGACGGGCTTCATCGACTTCAACCTCGCGCGCGAGTGCATCACGCTCAAGGCGACCTACGGCATGTCCGACGACGCCGACACCGACGCCTCGGCGAAGATCGACGTGGTCGGCGACGGGACCGAGCTCTACACCGGCACCTTCGCGCTGCTGGAGTCGCAGAAGAAGACCACCGACATCCACGGCGTCTTCCGCCTCGCGTTCCAGTACACCGCCCTCGGTGACGCCCAGGCCCGCCCGGCGGTCGGCTCGCCCGAGGTCCTCTGCAGCTTCTGAGCTGCCCCCGCTCGTCACCCCTCGCTGCGACCGACCCATGGGGGAAGCAATCGGTTTCGGTCGCGGCGGGGGGTGCCGGTAGTCTCGACTCTCGTGGCAGGACCTGATTACGACCAGCAGATCAAGACGCTCCAGGCGACGATGTTCACCATCGAGCAGGTGCTCGACATCGCTGAGATGCGCCGTGAGATCGCCGACCTCGGCGAGCAGGTCGCCGCGCCCGACCTCTGGGACGACCAGGACAACGCGACCCGCGTCACCGGCCGGCTCTCCGCCCTCCAGGGCGAGGTCGACCGCTTCGACTCGCTGACCGGCCGCATCGAGGACCTCGAGATCATGGTCGAGCTCGGCCAGGAGGAGGGCGACGCTGAGGCGCTCGCCGACGCCGACCGCGAGCTCGCCCGGATCAAGAAGTCGGTCGAGGTGCTCGAGGTCCGCACCCTGCTCAACGGCGAGTACGACGCCCGCGAGGCGCTCGTCTCGATCCGCGCCGGCGCCGGCGGTGTCGACGCCGCGGACTTCGCCGAGACCCTGATGCGGATGTACGTCCGCTGGGCCGAGCAGCACAAGTACCCCGTCGAGGTCTACGAGACGTCGTACGCCGAGGAGGCCGGCCTGAAGTCGGCCACCTTCGCCATCCACGCGCCGTACGCCTACGGCACGCTCAGCGTCGAGGCCGGCACCCACCGCCTCGTGCGGATCAGCCCCTTCGACAACCAGGGCCGCCGCCAGACCAGCTTCGCCGCGGTCGAGGTCGTGCCCGTGCTCGAGCAGACCGACGAGATCGACGTGCCCGACGAGGAGATCCGCGTCGACGTCTACCGCTCCGGCGGCCCCGGCGGCCAGTCGGTCAACACGACCGACTCCGCGGTGCGGCTCACGCACATCCCGACCGGCACGGTCGTCTCCTGCCAGAACGAGAAGTCCCAGCTGCAGAACAAGGCCAGCGCCATGGTGGTGCTCAAGGCCAAGCTGCTGGCGCTCAAGAAGGCCGAGGAGAAGGCCCACCTCGACGGCCTGCGCGGCGACGTCCAGGCCAGCTGGGGCGACCAGATGCGCAACTACGTCCTCAACCCCTACCAGGTGGTCAAGGACCTGCGGACCGGCTTCGAGGTCGGGAACCCGACCGCGGTCTTCGACGGCGACCTCGACGGCTTCCTGGAGGCCGGCATCCGCTGGCGCCGCGGTGCCGACCAGGCCGAGAACAACTAGCCGGAGCCGGCGGCGGCCGCCTGCGCGACGTCGACGCACCACGTGCCGGTGCGGTCGAGGAGGGCCTGGCGGTCGGTGGACCCGGCGCCGGCCCCGTCCGCGGGCAGGGTGAGCGAGCAGGACAGCCAGGCGTCGCCGAAGAGGCCGTGGAAGGACGCCTCGTGCCGCTTCGGCCCGTCGCAGACGACGGCCACGGACGGAGCACCGAAGTCCGCCGCGTCCCCGGCCCGGGTGCACCCGTCCCCGGCCTCGTCCGGGGCCGCCTTCACGAGCAGTCGCGCCCGGGCAGGCGTCACCGGGGGAGCGAAGACCCAGGCGCGCCCGACCGTGCCGTCGGTGGCCGTCCACGTGCAGCCGAACTCGTGAGCGACGTCCTTGACGCGGTCGCTGAGCTGCGCCGGCTGGCCGTTGTCGTACGACGTGGACGTGTCGACCTCGGCACCGAGGACCGCCTCCACCTCGGCCGGCGAGACCCGGTCGCAGAAGGCGTCGCGCACGATCACCAGGCTCCCGGTGTCGAGGTCCTCCAGCGGCGTCGCCGGGTCGGACGGGGCGGCGGCCGGGGCCTTCGGGGCGTCGTCGGTGCAGGCCGTCGCGCCGAGCAGCAGGAGTGCCGTCAGCGCGGTGGCGAGCGCGGGGCGCCGTACGTCGGACATGGGCCTCAACATACGACCCCCGGTGCGCTTGAATGACACCCGATGGCTACCCCCGATGACGTCCATGCCGCCGCCGCTGCCGTGCTCGCCGGGCTCGGCGACGACCGCCGCGAGGCCTTCGCGCTGCGCCTGGACCGCTGGTGGGACGACCTCCTCGACGGCCTGGCCGGCGTCTACCCGCACCCCGAGCGGGTCGCGCGGAGCCTGGTCACGCTCGCGGCCACGGCGTACGCCGACCGCCCGGCCGACCTGCACCGGCTGGACCAGCGGCGGCTGCTCGCGCCCGACTGGCTGCAGCAGCCCGGGATGTTCGGCTACGCCTGCTACACCGAGCGGTTCGGCGACGACCTGGCCGGGCTGGGGGAGCGGCTGGACTACCTCGAGGAGCTCGGGGTCACCTACCTCCACCTGATGCCGCTGCTGCAGCCCCGCGAGGGCGACAACGACGGCGGCTACGCCGTGCAGGACTACCGCTCGGTGCGGCCGGACCTCGGCACCATGGACGACCTCCGCGACCTCGCGACCACGCTGCGGGGCCGGGGGATCAGCCTGGTCGTCGACCTCGTGCTCAACCACGTCGCCCGCGAGCACGAGTGGGCGGTCAAGGCGCGCGCCGGCGACCCGGCGTACCGCGACTACTTCCACGTCCACGAGGACCGCACCCTGCCCGACGCCTTCGAGCAGACCCTGCCGGAGGTGTTCCCGGACTTCGCGCCCGGCAGCTTCACCTTCGACGAGGAGCTCGGCGCGTGGGTCTGGACGACCTTCAACTCCTGGCAGTGGGACCTCAACTGGGGCAACCCCGAGGTCCTGCTGGAGTTCGCCGACATCATCCTGGCGCTGGCGAACGTCGGGGTGGAGGTGCTGCGGCTGGACGCCATCGCGTTCCTCTGGAAGCGGCTCGGCACCAGCTGCCAGAACCAGCCCGAGGTGCACGCGATCACCCAGGTGCTGCGCAGCGTGGCCCGGCTCGCCGCGCCGGCGCTGGTGTTCAAGGCCGAGGCGATCGTCGGGCCGCGCGACCTGGTGCAGTACCTCGGCACCGGCCACCACGCCGGCCGAGTGAGCGACCTCGCCTACCACAACAGCCTGATGGTGCAGGTCTGGTCGATGCTGGCCACCCGGGACACCGTCCTGGCCCGGCACGCCCTCGCGTCGCTGCCCGCGGCGCCCAGCACCGGCACCTGGATCGCCTACGTGCGCTGCCACGACGACATCGGCTGGGCCATCGACGACGGCGACGCCGCGGCGGTCGGGCTGAACGGCCACGACCACCGGCGCTTCCTGGCCGACTGGTACGCCGGCGAGTTCCCCGGCTCGTGGGCCGACGGCCTCGTCTTCCAGGCCAACCCCGAGACGGGCGACCGGCGGATCAGCGGGACGGCGGCCGCGCTGGTCGGCCTGGACACCGACCGGACCGGCGGCCTGGCCCGGCTGTTCCTGGCGCATGCGATCGTCGCCGGCTGGGGCGGCGTGCCGGTCGTCTGGAGCGGCGACGAGCTCGGCCAGCCCAACGACCCCGACTGGGCCGACGAGCCCGGCCACGGCGACGACAACCGCTGGGCGCACCGGCCCCGGCTCGACGAGGCCCGGGCCGCGGAGCGCCACGACCTGCGGACCGTCCCCGGCAAGGTCTTCACCGGGCTCGCCCACCTCGCCCGGGTCCGGGCCGGGCTGCCGCAGCTGCACGCGTCGGCGCCCAGCCGGGTGCTGCTCGACACCGACCCCGGCGTCCTCGCCACGGTCCGCGCCCACGCCAGCGGGCCGATGGTGGGGCTGTACAACGTGACCGGCGAGCCGCGCCCGTTCCCGCTGCACCGGCTCGCCGAGGCGGGGCTCACCGCTCCGCACGATGCCCTCGGGGGTCACCCGGTGACCGCCGGCTCCGACGGGGTCGTCTGGCTGCCGGCGTACGCCGCGTGGTGGGTGGTCGACGCACCGGGGTGAGTCACGACACCCTGGCGGGGCGCTCCACGCGGGGTCCCGGTGGCTCTCAGGTGACTCGACTACCCTCGATCCGGTGATTCGCTTCGAAAAGGTCTCCAAGACCTACCCCGGCCAGGCGGCCCCTGCCCTCGACCAGGTCTCGGTCGACGTGGACAAGGGCGAGTTCGTCTTCCTCGTCGGGACCTCGGGGTCCGGCAAGTCCACGTTCCTCCGCCTGGTGCTGCGGGAGTACCGCGCCACCTCCGGCCGCGTCTACGTCGCCGGCAAGGAGATCAACCGGCTGGCCGCGTGGAAGGTGCCGCGGCTGCGGCGCTCCATCGGCACGGTCTTCCAGGACTTCCGGCTCCTCCCCAACAAGACCGTCAGCGAGAACGTCGCGTTCGCGCTGCAGGTCATCGGCAAGTCGCGCTCCGAGATCGCCTCCGTCGTCCCCGAGACGCTCGAGCTGGTCGGTCTCGAGGGCAAGGGCGACCGGATGCCCGACGAGCTGTCGGGCGGCGAGCAGCAGCGCGTCGCGATCGCCCGCGCGTTCGTCAACCGGCCGCAGATCCTGATCTGCGACGAGCCCACCGGCAACCTCGACCCCACGACGTCCGTGGGCATCATGAAGCTGCTCGACCGGATCAACCGCACCGGCACCACCGTGGTCATGGCGACCCACGACGCCGGGATCGTCGACCAGATGCGCAAGCGCGTCATCGAGCTCGACGAGGGCCGCGTGATCCGCGACCAGGCGCAGGGCGTCTACGGCTTCCAGCACTGACCTGCACCCTCCTGACCCACCGGAACGGTCCCCGACCCCGAAGAGAGCCTTTCCCCCATGCAGTTGCGTTACGTCTTCTCCGAGCTCGGCCAAGGGCTGCGCCGCAACCTGTCGATGCACATCGCGGTGATCCTGACCCTGTTCGTCTCCCTGACGCTCGTCGGGCTGGGCGTGCTGCTCAACCAGCAGGCCGACAAGGCCGCCCAGCAGTGGGGCAGCGAGCTCCAGATCACCGCCTTCCTCTGCAAGGCCAACGACGACAACCCGTCCTGCACCGGTGAGGTCACCGACGCGCAGAAGGCGGCGATCGCCAAGGTCGTCGAGGACAACCCCGAGGTCCAGGGCTACTACACCGAGACCAAGGAGCAGGCCTTCGAGAAGGTCAAGACCCTGCTCGGGCCGGAGAAGTTCGACGGCCCCAACCCGGCCGCCACCGCCGACGACATGCCCGAGTCGGTGTGGATCACGCTGAAGAACCCCGAGCAGTACGACGGCATCAAGAGCGCCCTCGTCGGGCTCAACGGCGTCTCCCGGATCCAGGACCTCCACGAGGTGCTCAAGCCGATCTACGGCTCGATCAAGGCCCTGCAGTGGGGAGCGCTCGGCACGGCGGCGTTCCTCGTCTTCGCCGCGCTGCTCCTGGTGGGCAACACGATCCGGCTGGCGGCGTTCGCCCGCCGCCGCGAGATCGGCATCATGCGCCTGGTCGGCGCCTCCACGCTCTACATCGCGCTGCCGTTCCTCCTGGAGGCACTGGTCACCGCGCTGATCGGCGTCGCGCTCGCCGCCGGAGGCCTCGGGGCCTTCATGTACTTCGGCGTGCACCAGCGCATCGAGGGCCGGCTGAACTTCATCCCGTGGGTCGGTCTGCCGGAGTACGGCGTCGCCGTGATCGCCATCGCGATCCTCGGTCCGATCCTCACGCTGCTGCCGACACTCGTGCTGACCCGCAAATACCTCAAAGTCTGACCCGCACGGGTTACGGTCGAGCCGTTCACTTCCCCGAACACTGAAGGCAGACCGGTGCGCTACTTCCCCAGCGCCACACGCCCTCGACTGGTGGCGGCCACTGCGGCCTGCGCACTCTCCGTCGGCGTCCTGGCCCCGCTCGCGAACGCAGAAGACCACCTCAAGCACAGGCAGCACCAGGTCCAGGGCCAGATCAAGTCGAAGTCCCACGACCTCGACGAGTCCAGCGGCCGGCTGCGGCGCGCGACGGCCGCGCTCGACGCGGCCCGCGCCCAGCTCCAGGACGCCCGCGCCGTGCTGCAGGACGCGCGCGCCAAGCTCCACGCCGCCCGGATCCGCGACGACGAGATGCAGGCGAAGCTCGTCGAGGCCGAGGACCGGCTCGCCCAGGCGCAGGCCGACCTGGACCAGGGCCAGGCCGACCTCGAGACCCAGCGCCTCCAGGTCACCGACACCGTCACCTCGATCTACGAGGAGGGCGACCCGCAGCTGCTGGCCTTCGCCTCGCTCCTCGACGCGCAGACCCCGGCCGACCTGTCGCGCCGGATGGAGGCGCAGAACGTCATCGTCGGCCGCGAGACTCGCGCGTACGACGACCTGCACGCCGCCGAGGTGCTGCTCCAGGTCCGGGAGAACCAGGTCGAGACCGCCAAGGACGCCGTCGAGGTCCAGCGCCAGGAGGCCGCGGCCCACTTGGTCACGATGAAGGACCTCAGCGAGGAGGCCGTCGCCGCCAAGGAGGCCGTGGTCGCCGTCGTCGATCAGCGCCGCGACGCCCGCGCCGGCGCCCGCGAGGCCCGCCGCAAGGACCGGGCCGCGCTGGTGCGGCTGCGCCACAAGGAGAACCAGATCAAGCAGCGGATCCTGGCGCAGGCCCGTCGGGCCGCCCGGAACGCCCGCGGCGGCTACCACGGTGACACCGGTGGCTTCCTGGCCCGCCCGGTCTCCGGCCCCGTCACCTCGCCGTTCGGCTACCGCATCCACCCGATCTACCACTACTGGGGCCTGCACGACGGCACCGACTTCGGCGCCGGCTGCGGCCAGCCGCTCTACGCCGTCGGCGGCGGCACCGTGATGTCGGAGTACTACTCCTCCGTCTGGGGCAACCGGCTCTACCTCAACGTCGGCACCGTCAACGGCAAGAACGTCACGGTCATCTACAACCACCTCTCGCGCTACAACGTCGGCCGGGGCGCGAGCGTCGGCCGCGGCGACGTCGTCGGGTACGTCGGCACCACCGGCTGGTCCACCGGCTGCCACCTGCACTTCACGGTGATGGTCAACGGCAAGCCCGTGGACCCGATGAACTGGTTCTGAGCGGAGCCGCGCAGCGACCGTCTCGCCCGGTGGTTGAGGAGGTCGCGCAGCGACCGTCTCGCCCGGTGGTTGAGGAGGTCGCGCAGCGACCGTCTCGAAACCACGTTGCCCGCTCTGAGAGACTGGTGGGATGCCGAAGGAACAGGGGCGCAAGCTCGTCGCGCAGAACAAGAAGGCGCGGCACGACTACCACATCGAGGACACCTACGAGGCCGGCATGGTGCTCGTGGGGACCGAGGTGAAGTCGCTGCGGATGGGGCGCGCCTCGCTGGTCGACGGCTTTGTGGACATCGACGGCCACGAGGCCTGGCTGCACAACGTGCACATCCCGGAGTACTCCCAGGGCACCTGGACCAACCACGCCGCCCGGCGCAAGCGCAAGCTGCTGCTCAACCGCGTGGAGATCGACAAGATCGAGCGCCGGGTGAACGAGAAGGGCCTGACGATCGTCCCGCTGGCGATGTACTTCGTCGACGGTCGCGCCAAGATCGAGATCGCGCTCGCCAAGGGCAAGAAGTCGTGGGACAAGCGGGCCGCCCTGGCCGAGCGGCAGGCCAACCGCGAGACCGAGCAGGCGGTCGGTCGCCGGCTCAAGGGCATGGATTGACCACCGGTGGTTGAGGAGGTTGCGCAGCAACCGTCTCGAAACCCCGACGTCGCGCCGGTCCGCGCGTTCTGGGAGGGCCTCGGCCTGCCCGGGCTGTTCGACGCGCACGTGCACTTCCTGCCGCCGAACATCCAGCGCCGCGTCTACGAGCAGTTCGACAACGCCGGCCCGAAGATCGGCCGGGAGTGGCCGATCCGCTACCGCGGCAGCCACGAGGAGCGGGTCGAGCTGCTCCGCGCGATGGGGGTGCGCCGCTTCTCGGCGCTGCCCTACGCGCACCGGCCGGGCATCGCGAGCTACCTCAACGACTGGGCCCGTGGCTTCGCGGGCGACGTCCCGGAGTCGCTGTGGTCGGCCACGTTCTACCCGGAGCCCGAGGCGCCGTCGTACGTCGCCGAGCTGGTCGCGGCGGGGGTCGAGGTCTTCAAGGTGCACGTGCAGGTGGGGGAGTTCCACCTCCACGACCCGCTGCTGGACCCGGTCTGGGGCATCCTCGAGGACGCGGGCACGCCGATCGTGATCCACGCCGGCTCCGGGCCGGTCGGCAACGAGTTCACCGGCCCCGACCCGCTGCGCCACGTGCTCGCCCGCTTCCCGCGGCTGGCCGTCGTGGTCGCGCACATGGGGGCGCCGGAGTACGCCGAGTTCCACGAGCTCGCCGCGACGTACGAACGCGTCCGGCTGGACACCACGATGATGTTCACCGACTTCTTCGACGAGGCCGCGCCGTACCCGCCCGACCTGGTCCCGCGCCTGCTCGACCTGCAGCCGAAGGTGCTGCTCGGCACCGACTTCCCGACGATCCCGTACCCCTACGCCCACCAGCTCGAGGGCCTCGAGCGGCTGGGCCTCGGCGACGACTGGCTGCGCGACGTGTGCTGGCACAACGGCGTCGCGCTGTTCGGTGCCGAGCGGGCGTGAGCGCCGTGGACCTGTGGGAGGCCCTGGCCGAGGAGCGGCGGGGGATCGCCGACCTGCTCGAGGGGCTGACCCCGGCCCAGTGGCGGGTGCAGACCCTGTGCCCCGCGTGGGACGTGCAGGGCATGGCGGCCCACCTGCTCACGCCGGCGACGTTCTCGACCCGGGAGATGGTCACGACCCTGGTCCGCACGCGCGCCGACCTCGACCGGGTGTCGGTGGAGATGGCCTCGCGCCGCGCCGTGCACCCGCCGGAGACGCTGGTGGCCCTGCTCCGTGAGCACGCCGCCGCGCGCACCGCGCCGCCGGTCGTGGGCGTGCTCGGTCCCTACACCGACGCGCTCGTGCACGTGCAGGACATCGTCATCCCGCTCGGTCTCACCGACCACCGTCCCGCCGAGCGCTGGCGGCCCACGCTCGACTTCCTGCTGTCGTGGCGGGCCCGGGTCGGCTTCCTGCCCCGGGCCGCGCCCGCGCTGCGGTACGTCGCCACCGACCTCGACTGGTCGCACGGGGACGGGCCGGTCGTGGAGGGTCCCGGCGCAGCCCTCGGCCTGGCCCTGATGCGCCGCACGCCACGGCTCGGCGACCTCGCGGGCCCCGGTGCCGAGACGCTGCGGGCGTGGGCGACGGCCTAGCCCGGAGCCCGAGGGCCGGGGTCGCGCGACTCAGTGGGGGAGCGGACGCACCCGGTGCTCGATCATCAGCTGCACGAGGACGCGCTGCAGCGGGTCGGGTCCAGTGAGTGCGGCGGCGTCCGACGCCGTGATCCAGTGGGTGCCCCGCCGGTCGGTGACTCGGACGAGTCCGTGCGGCGTGCGCCACAGGGTGCCGCCGCCGGGGACGGGGGTGACCTGGTAGCCGAGGTGGGTCTTGGCCCGGTGGGCGGTGCGGCCGAGGGGTTGTGAGGTGTCGAGCCCGGTCTGGCCGGGTGGTCCTTGGGCTCGGTAGGCGCGGCGGTGGTCGAGGTCGAGGTTCCGGCTGATGGTCCGGGCGTGGGGGAAGGTGTCCCCGGGCTGCTCGAGGTGGACGCGTTCCGCGATCCGGGTGGGGTGCTCGTAGCAGTTGACGCTGACCCGGTCGGTCAGGTCGATGACGGGCTTCACGACCACGTCCGTGTCGGTGAGGAGGTCCTTGACCTGGGTCAGGGTGTGGGGGCCGATGCCCTCGACCCGGGCCACGGCGGGGGTGCCGGTGAGGGCGGCCTCGTGGAGGTGGACGTAGAGCACCGTCTTCGGGCGGAGCTGCTTCGGGTCCACGGCCCGCAGGGCAGGCAGGAGGTCCGCAGGGAACGCCAGCGCCCGCGCCGGCACTCCCGGGTCCTCTTCGGGATCTGCGGGCTCCTCTGGCTCGGCTGGATCTTCGGCGGGGGCGTCGGTGTGCTCGAGGAGGAGGGTGAGCAGCTCGGCGGGGCGGGCGAGCCACCCGAACGCGAGTGCGCGGAGGACGTCGCGGGTGGTGTCGGTGTGCTCGGGGCGGGTGGCGAGGATGTCGGCGACCCGGGTCACGACGGCGTCGACGTAGGCGGCGTCCCCGGCCCCGATGCGGGCGATCACGGTCCGCAGGCCGTGCTCGTCGGTGCGGGTCAGGGAGACGTACCGACGGCGCTTCTCCGCGGTGACGGCTTCCTCGTGGGCGGCGACGTCGGCCTCGACGACCTTGGCCTCCGCGATCGTCAGCACCCGGCCGGGCGCTTCGGACCCGATCACCGGTGCGATCGCGGCATCCACCAACGCCGCACCCTCGGGCGACAGCTTTCGGGACATCGATGCGACCTTCCGGGCCACCCACGCGTCACACCCACCGCCGAGGAACACCTCCCATACCCGAGGGAGCCGGAACCGCAGGTCCAGCACGTCGGCCGCGACCGCACGGGCGGACAACACGTGCACACCCCGGGCGATCCCCAGCTCGGCCAGGGTCAGCTCCCGCACCGAGGGTGTCCCGACCCCACCCAACCGGACCAGCCGGTCCGAGCCGGGCGGCAACGGCCGCTCCGGGTGCGGCCGCGGGTCGTCACGCGGGTCGGTGGACTGCAGCTCGCACCACCGCGCCACCAGCATCAGCTCGTCGACCTCGACCGCCCGGCGGCGCACCACCATCAGCTCCAGACCCCGCAACGTCTGCCCGGGGTCGAGCTCGGTGACGAGATCGATGGCCATACCACATGATAACCGAACACATGTTCGATGACAAGCGGCCGCGAACTGCGATCTCGGTCGGTCCCTGCGAAAGGCGGTCGAGCCCACCACCGCCGTACGCGTAGACTGATGAGCGGCGGGCAACCGTCGTTGACAACTCAAGAGGGGCTGATCGGTTTCGACTTGGGACGTTAGTTCCAGGAGAAGCGGGTCGAGAAGCCAGCGTCATCTCGTAAACGATCGCTGGAAACCTATAACTGCCAACGCTAAGCGCAGTTCCTTCGCTCTCGCTGCCTGAGCAGTGATCGAAGCGTCAGACCGGGCATCCGTCTCCGTCCCGGACCCTGGCGTCATCTAGGAGACTTGCTGTTCAACTCCTGTCAGGAGGGTTGAGCGGGACTTTTTCCTGACTGGGCCTGTCGGAGACGTGTTCGTGCGAGCTCCGGGGCCGAGAAAAGCGACATCGCGAACTGCACCCGGAGAAGACCTGGTTCGACGCTCGAGGACGCGGGTTCGATTCCCGCCAGCTCCACCACACGATCACCTCTTGAACGCCAGCCGCCCCGACCTCGTCGGGGCGGCTGTCGTGCGTCCGGGGGAGTGTCCTACGTGGCGAGAGGCCCGTCGCCGGTGACGTCCACTACGAGCGGAGGAGGCCACGCCAGCACCTCGAGCCGCTCGCGCAGCGCCGGGTCGGAGATCAGAACGGCGAGGTCCGGCAGGAACTCGACCGTGGTGCCGGTGCTGCCGTCGTCCTCGACGGGCACGAGGTCGGTGACGGGGACGCCCCGCTCGTAGCGCTGGGTCCACGACCCGTCGCGCCGGCGGTTCGTGTGGACCAGCCACGTGCTGAGGGCGGCCACGACCGAGATCCCTCGACGTGGGTGACCGTCGGCCAGGTCGGGCGGCGACGGGGCGTCGAAGAACCGGAGGTCCCGCGTCGACATCACCGGCTTCTTGATCGTCACGCCCGCCTCGGAGCGTCGGGTGTCCGTGCCGCGACCGTCGTCGCTGACGCACACCGATCCGTCGGACTGCAGTGCGACCCGGCAGCGCCCGGCGCCGGCGTCGGCCGCCTCGTCGGCGGCGTACGCCACCACCTCCAGGACGAGATGCAGGGCGCCGCCGGGCGCGTAGTGATCAGCTCGCTCGCGGATGGTCGCGAGGTGCTCGACGTCCGTGACGGCCGCCCAGTCGTGGGTGGTGTTGCGCCAGCGGGTCATCGCCCTCCTGTCGGGCCGTGCTGCGTCCGGGCACGATCGTGACACGGCCGGACAGCGAGTCGCGCCCCACCCGCAACAAACCCCGCCCCGCCTGCGTCTTCTGGGGCATGACCACTCTCGGAACCACGCACCCGACCCTCCGCCTCGCCGTCGGCGCCACCGCGCTCGCCGCCCTCGCCGCCTGCAGCAGCGGCAGCAACGCCGCCGCGCCGGCCCAGGACCCGACCGACGCCACCTCGGCCGCGTCGAGCAGCCCGTCGCCCAGCCCGTCGGCGGCCACGGACGGCGCGTCGCCCAGCGCCTCCTCGGCCACCAGCAGCACGTCACCCAGCCCGTCACCCAGCCCCTCGGCCGCCACGTCCGAGGCGAGCCCGTCCGCGTCGGCGCCGCCCGCCCCGACCCCGACGGCCGCGCCGGCGGAGAAGCCCCGCCTGATCTCGTACGCCGGGGGCGAGTCGCCCGGCGTCACCGTGCACACCCGGGCCCAGGCGCGGCGGCTGACCGGCGCGCCGGCGGCGTTCAAGCGCTTCGTCGGCGACACCGCCGAGAAGATCACCGACAGCGAGAGCTGCGACGCCGCCGCGAAGGGCATCACGGTGGATGCCGTGCGCACCGACGGCTACGCGGTCGGCGGCGTCAACGAGTGCGGGGGATATGCGGCCCTGTGGGCGGTCGTCGACGGCAGCTGGAAGGAGATCGCGGGCACCCAGGACTCCTGGGAGTGCAAGGTGCTGAAGCAGTACACCGTGCCGAGCGACATCGCCGGTGACACCTGCTACGACTACGACGCGAACGAGGAGCACGAGTACCACCAGAAGTGACCGGGCAGACGTGACCGGGCAGTACGGACCGGCAGGAGGAGCGACCGGCCTAGCCCATCGCCCCGCTCCTCCTCGTTCGCCGAACGCGGGGGAGCGAGCGTCACTACCGTCCGAGGATGACCTCGACGCTGACCCGACCCCGCCTGGTCGCCGCGGCAGCGGCGGTCCTCTTCCTGACCGCCGCCTGCAGCGGCGGCGACACCGAGGAGAAGAAGCCCGACGCGAAGGGCTCGACGGCGGCCGAGCACACCGGCCGCGAGGGTGACGGCTGGACGGTGCTGCACTACTCGATGGCCGACACGAACCTCGAGCCGTTCATGGTCGCGGACGTCAACGAGCTCGGGTCGGTCGGCTCCAACGACAACCTGCAGGTCCGCGAGTTCATGGACCGCTCCGTGGAGTACGGCGACGACGAGCTGCTCGACCAGGGCGCCTGGGTCGGCGGCCGGGTGCTCGACCTCGGCGCCGCGGGGGCGACCGAGGTCGTCGAGGACCTGGGCGACGTGGACTCGGCGGACCCGGAGCTGCTCGCGTCGTTCATCGCGGACGGCATCGAGGCGCACCGGGCCGGCCACTACGCGCTGATCATCTCCGACCACGGCGCCTCGTGGCCCGGCATCGGTCCCGACGAGGGCAGCGACTACGACGTGCTCGACCTGGCCGAGCTCACCGACGCCATCTCGAGCGGCCTCGAGCAGGCCGGCGTCGACAAGCTCGACCTGCTCGGCTTCGACGCCTGCCTGATGGCGAACTACGAGGTGGCCAGCGCGGTCGCCCCGCTGGCGGACCGCCTGGTCGCCTCGCAGGAGCTCGAGCCCGGGCACGGCTGGAACTACGGCTCGCTGCAGGTGCTGGCCGACGACCCGGCGGCCACGGCCGACGAGCTCGGCAGCGCGATCATCGACGGCTTCGAGGGCCAGGCCCAGGAGCAGGGCACCCAGGACCAGATCACGCTCGCGCTGATCGACCTCACCAAGATGGGGGCGGTCGACGACGCGGTCTCCGACTTCGCCGCCGCGCTGGCCGAGGACTCCAGCACCGTCGCGCCGGCCGTCGGCCAGTCCGAGGCCACGACGCTGGCCTTCGGCAAGAGCCCCGACGAGTCCCAGGACAAGCACCTCAGCGACCTCGGCCTGCTGGCCGGGGCGATCGGCGCGTCCGCGCCGGCGGTGACCGACCAGGCCGACGCGGTCGTCAGCGCGCTCGACGCCGCGGTGCTCGACAACGTCGACGGCGTCGGCACCGACGGCGCGACCGGCCTGTCGATCTACCTGCCCCCGGTGCGGGACCTCGCGGACGGCGCCTACCTGGACGTGTCCAGCGCGGGCCCGTGGGCCGGCTTCCTCGACGCCTACTACACGGCGGGCGACCAGATCCCGAAGGCCGAGCTGCCCGCCTTCACCGACCCGGCCGCCGGCCCCGACGTCACCTTCGACGACGACGGCGGCATCACGCTGACGGGCACGTTCGACCCGGCCTCGCTCGACAACATCACCGAGGCGACGATCAGCTACGCGCTGGTCAACGACGACGACTCGATCACCTACCTCGGCGAGGAGATCGCGGACTTCTCCGACAACGGCGCCAGCGCCGACGCGGTCGGCACCTACGACCTGACGTTCCTCCAGATCACCGACGGCGAGGACTCGGCGTACGCCTATGTCGACCTCGACCTCAGCGACGACCTCGGGACGGCGTTCTTCGACGTCCCGATGACGTACTACGCCTCGACCGACCCGGACGGCGAGGACCCGCGCGACGCCCTGCTGTCGCTGGTGCTGGACATCGACTCCGGGAAGTTCGACAGCGAGACGCTCTACCTCTACGACGAGGAGTCGGGCGGGTACGGCGAGCTGCCGCCCGATCCGGAGGGCATCCTCGTGCCCGACGTGCTCACGATCTCGGGGAACGGCGAGCAGGTGTGGGAGCCCACCACGGACGTCGGTCTCTACGCCGACGTGGCGAACCTGACCTACGAGTTCGTGCCGCTCGACTCCGGCACGACCATCCAGGCCGACCTCGCGCTGGTCGACTACGGCGGCAACACCAGCACGCTGAGCACGCTGGTCGACGTCCCCTGACGTGACGAACGCCCGGAGCCAGCAGGCTCCGGGCGTCCGCATCACCCCAACGGAAGGGGTCTGGGGGTCACTTCGTGGCGACGGTGATCGTCGCGATGCCGACCAGCAGGCCGGGCTTCACGGCGTCGGTCTTGAACGTCTGGTTCAGGAGCGGCGCGGCCACGTCGGAGATCTCGACCTTGGTGCCCTGGAGCACCGCGTCGGTGCCCTTCATCGAGAGCGGCTTGAGCGTGCGGCCGTCCAGCTTGAAGAGGTAGGCGCTGGTCGCGGCGACCTTGCCGTTGACGGTCACGTCGCCGTAGACGCGCGAGACGCCCGGGTCGACGTTGAAGTTGGTCAGCTCGACCTTGGTGCCGCCGGCGGTCAGCGAGAGGCCGGAGCCCTCGTGCTGGACCTGGCCGATGACGTACGGCGAGACCTTGCCGGGCTTGAAGATCGTGACGTTGCCGCCGGTGATCGGGAAGACCAGCGAGCCGGCGGTCAGCTTCGCGGTGCCGACGACGCCGGGCGTGAGCTTGAGCGTCTTCAGGGCGTTGACAAAGCCGGCGTCGAGCTTGATGGCGGTCGTCTTGCCCTTGCTCAGGTCGTCGAGCGAGGCGACGGGCTTGGGGGCCGACTGCGACGCGCTGGAGCTGTTCGACGAGCCGTTGTCGGAGCTGCAGGCGGCGAGCGGGACGGCGAGGAGCGCGAGACCAGCGATGGAGGCCAGCGTGCGCTTGGAGGTGTTCGAGGTGCGCATGATCGCGACACATCCTTCTGTTTTCGGCGGTGGTGTTTCTGACACGAGTGGTTCGACGGCACCGCTGATCCGGATGGGTGCGAGGCGTGTGACGACGGTCTCCGCACCCGTTGCTCCCGCGCACCCATCCGGATGGCGGGTCGCTCCGTATCGCCGGCCGCTCCGCGTGCGGTGCCCGATCCGCGTGGGGGCGCGAGGCAGAATGCCGCCATGCACCTCGGGCCTCTCGGACGTCATGCGCTCGCACTCCTCCTCGCCGTCGGCCTCGCGGCCGGACTGGTCGGTCCCGCCCGGGCGGCGGAGCCCGTCGGCACGACGCTGGCGCTGGCCGGCTCCCCGGCGTACGCCGACACCGACACGCCCCTGACGCTCGACCTCCTGCAGGCCGACGGCGCGCCCGTCGCCGCGGCCTCGGTCCTGGTGGAGCGGCGCAGCGCGGGCGCGTGGGTCTCGCTCGCCAGCGTCACGACCGACGACGCGGGGCACGCCGAGCTCCCGGTCACGCTCAGCCGGACGACGGCCGACAACACCTTCCGTGCGACGTACGCCGGCGACGAGCTGCACACGGGCTCGACGGCCGGTCCGGTGGCGGTCGCGCTCGAGCGACGCACGAGCGTGCTCCGGATCGGGGGGCCGAGCACCGTCGTCGACGAGCAGCAGCTGAGCCTGGACGTGCGCTGGCGGACCGCCGGGGGCGACCCGGTCGCGGGCCGGGTCCGGATCTACCGCAAGGTCGCCGGCGGCGCGTGGCGCAAGGTGGGCTCGGTCGTGACCGGGGACGACGGCCGGGCGACGTACACCTCCCGTCCGCGCAGCGACACCCGCTGGCAGGCCCGGGTCGACCGGCTGTCGTGGGTCACCTCCGACCGCAGCCCCGCGCACGCCGTCGACAACCTGCCGCCGGGGGAGCGGGTCGTGCTGCCGCGCGGAGCACCGCGACCGCGGGTCCGCGTCCCCGTCCAGCCGCACGCCGTGGGGGACGGCCCGAACATCGTGGTGCGCCGCGTCCCGAACGGCGTGTGGAGCCAGATGACCGGCCGCACCTGGCACCAGGGCTGCCCGGTGGGCCGGGCCTCGCTGCGCTACGTGCGCATCAACTACTGGGACTACAGCGGCTACCGCCGCCGCGGCGAGTTCGTCGCGAACGCCGACGCCGCGGGCCGGATCGCCGGCGCGCTCGCCGAGATGTACAACGCCCAGCTGCCCATCCGGTCGATGTACCGCGCCGACCGCTTCGGCTGGTCCGCCCGGCTCGGCGGCGCCAACGACTACCGCTCGATGGCGGCCGGCAACACCTCGGTCTTCAACTGCCGCGACGTCGTGAACAGCCCCGGCGTGCGCTCGCCCCACAGCTACGGCCGCGCGCTCGACCTGAACACCTGGGAGAACCCCTACCGCTCCGCCCGCGGCACCGTGCCCAACACCTGGTGGCAGCCGCACGAGCACCCGCGCGTCGCGTGGCGCTCGCGCTCGCACCGGGTGGTCGCGATCATGGCGCGCCACGGCCTGCGCTGGACCTACGGCCTGGGCGACACCCAGCACTTCGACGCCGTGGCCGGCAACGGCCGCTTCCTGGCCCGCCCGACGGGCTGCGAGAGCGAGGTCTGCGAGTGACCTGCCGGTCGACCGGCTCCGTGCCCGCTAGCCTCGGCGCATGCTCGCGTTCCTCGTCGCCGGTGTGATCGTCGGCGTGCTCGCCCGGGTGCTCCGTCACGGCCCGGACGCGCCGTCCCTGCTCACGACCCTCGCGGTCGGGATGGTCGGGGCCGCGATCGGCGGCGCGGGCATCAACCTGCTGATCAGCGACCCGGTCACGGACCTCAACCGCTGGGCGTTCACCGGTGCCTGCCTCGTCCCGATGGTGCTGCTGGGGCTCGTCGAGGGTCGGGCCGGGCGCGCCTGATGGCCCCCGCGACCGGCTGCGTCTTCTGCGCGATCGTCGCCGGGGAGGTCCCCGCCGACCTGGTGCTCGACGAGCCGTCGTACGTCGCCTTCCTGGACCAGCGGCCGGTCTTCAAGGGCCACGTCCTGCTGGTCCCGCGCGAGCACGTCGACACGCTGCCCGACCTGCCGGCCGAGCTGCGCGACGGCTTCCTCGAGGCCTCCCAGCGCCTCGCCCGGGCCGTCGTCGACGGGCTCGGTGCCCAGGGCTCCTTCGTCGCGATCAACAACACGGTGAGCCAGTCCGTCCCGCACCTGCACCTGCACGTCGTGCCGCGCACGAAGGGCGACGGCCTGCGCGGCTTCTTCTGGCCGCGCACGAAGTACGCCGACGGCGAGCGCGCGTCGTACGCCGCCACCCTGCGCGCCGCCCTGACCTGAGCCGGCGCCACCGGCCGTCGCCTAGCCTCGGGGGCATGAGGTCGACGGTCGCCGCGCTGCTGCTGCTGCTCGTGCTCGCGTCCGGGTGCAGCACCGGGGACGCCACGCCCGACGCGGCCCCGGGCTCGTCCGCGTCGCCCTCCGGGTCGCCATCGGGCTCCCCGTCCGGATCCCCGTCCCCGGGTGCCGCGAACCCGGCCGCCACCCCGGCCTGCGCCGCCGTGCGGGCCGGCATCGACGCCTTCAACGCCGGGGACTACGAGGAGACCGTCGCGCACTTCGTCGAGGCCGTGCCGCTCGCCGAGGACCAGCTGGACGGCTCGGCCGAGGCGGACGACCTCCTGGAGGCGGTGACGTGGTATGCCCAGCTCCCGCCGGAGGACTACCTCGAGGCCAGCGAGAGCTCGCCCGACTTCGCGAGGTACAAGGCGATCACCCTCGGTCAGTGCGTCGCCCCCGACGACCAGCCCACGGAGTCGCCGGGCGCCTCGGTCTGAGGCCCGCCGTCGGCTCGTCCCCGCCGTTAATGGGAGGCGCACTGTCCCCGCCGACGCCTAGCGTGGACCCGTGGTCACCGTGACGCAGGTCAGAGCCGATGCCGCCCCGACGACCACGACCGGTCCCCGGGCGGCCTCGCGCGAGCTGGGCGCCCGGCGGCTCCGCAGCCCGGGTGCCGCGTTCGCGCTGACCTCCGCCGCGCTGGCGGGTCTCGGCACCGCCCTCGGCGCCGTCGTGGCCGGCCGGCTGGCCGACGACCCGACGGCCGCGCTGGTCGGCCTGCTCGCGCTGTGCATCGTCGGCGCCGCGACCCTGGACACCCTCGGCCGCACGATCTGGACGATCGGCGTCGACCGGGCCGAGGGCGTGCTGCGCTCGGACCTCCTCGACGCGGTCATGCACCAGCCGCTGGCCGCGCTGAGCGAGCAGGCCGTGGGCGAGGTGCTCGACCGGGTCGACGACGACACCCACGAGATCGGCGCCCTGCTGCGGCAGAACGCCTGGATGGTCATCCGCCTCGGGCTCGGTGCCGGGCCGTTGCTCGTCGTCGCCGGCCTGACCTGGTGGCCCGCCTTCCTGCTGTTCCCCGTCGCCGCCGGCGGCGTGTACGTCGCCATCCGGCCGCTGCTCGGCGAGCTCGCGGAGCGCAAGGTCGTCGAGGAGATGGCCTGGACCGACCACGCCGCCGCCATGGAGGAGGGCGTCGCGGCGCGCGACGACCTGCGCACCAGCCTCGGCCAGTCCTACCTCGTCCGCCGCTGCGCCGAGCTGTCCGCCAGCGTGCACGAGCGCTTCCACGTGGTGGTCGGCCTCGAGAGCCGGATCAGCCGGCGCACCGGGGTGCTGCTCCACGCCGTCCTCGCCGCCGTCGCGATCATCGGCGTCTTCCTCGTGACCGGGGGCCACGAGTCGACCGCCTCCTTCGTCACGCTCTTCCTCGTCACGACGACCTTCGTCGGCCAGATCGACCAGGTGGCCCGCCACATCCCCGACCTGCAGGCCGGGGTCGGCGCCCTGGTGCGGCTGCGCGGGCTGCTCGACACCGAGCCCGAGCCGGTCGGTGGCGCCGCCCTCCCCGACGGCGCGCTCGGCCTCGAGATGCGCGGCCTCCGGTTCGTCTACGAGGAGGGCTCCTTCGCGCTCCGCGACATCGACCTGCTCGTGCCGGCCGGCACCACCTGCGCGCTCGTCGGCCGCAGCGGGTCCGGCAAGTCCACGCTCGCCTCGCTGGTCTCCCGCGCGGTCGAGCCCGAGCCCGGCACCGTGCTGCTCGGGGGCCGCGACGTCCGCGAGCTCGACCTCGCCCGGCTGCGCTCCGCGGTGGGCGTGGTCACCCAGCGCACCGAGATCCTGGCCGGCACCCTCGCCGAGAACATCGCCCTGTTCGCCGACCTGCCCCGCGAGCGGATCCGCGCCGCGGTCGACGAGCTCGGCATCACCGACTGGGTCGAGAGCCTGCCCGAGGGCCTCGACACGCTGCTCGGGCCGAGCGGCACCACGCTGTCCGCGGGGGAGGAGCAGCTCGTCGCCTTCGCCCGGCTGCTCGTGCGCGACGTCCGGCTGGTGATCCTCGACGAGGCCACGGCCCGGATGGACCCGGTCACCGAGGCGCGCGTGGTCGCCGCCTCCCAGCGCCTCCTCGTCGGCCGCACCGGGCTGCTCGTGGCCCACCGGCTCACGACGACCGCCCGTGCCGACCACGTCGCGGTGCTCGAGGGGGGCCGGCTCGTCCAGCACGGGCCCCGGGCCGAGCTGGCCTCGGTCCCGGGCCGCTTCCGCGAGCTGCTGCTGGCCTCCGACGAGGTCGACGTGCCGCCCGAGGCGGTCGCTCCGGCGACCACGGACGACAGCACGGTCGTCGGCACCGCCCGCCGTGCCGGGACCCCGCCGCCGCCGATCGAGGTGCCGCCCGGCCCCGGCCTGGCCCGCGGCATCTGGCACGCGCTGTGGATCCACCCGCGCTGGGGGATGGTCAGCGTGCTGCTCTTCCTGGCCGCCACGCTGGTCGGCTCGTACGGCGCCGTCACCGGCTGGCTCTGGGGCAACCTCGTGGTCCAGCTGCAGGAGGGCCGGACCCCCTGGCTGCTGCTCGGCGGCCTGACGGCCTCACTCGTCGCCGCCCCGCTCTTCCTCGCCGGCGCCATCGCGCGCTACCCGCGCTGGTGGATCGCCGTCATGCTCCGCGCCCGCACGTCGGTGCTGCTCGGCCAGACCTCGCAGCACCGGCTCGACCCCACGCCGCCCGGTGAGGTCGTCGCCCGGGCGATGGACGCCGACCGCTTCGCCCGCTACGCCGACCGCTGGGTCGACGTCTTCATCGGGCTCACGATCGTGTCGGTCACGACCGCCGTCAGCCGGAGCCTGCTCGCCGGGTCGCTCCTGCTCGCGGTGATGGGCGTGACCGCGCTGGTCTCGACCCTGGGCTCACCCGTCGCCGGGCGTTCGGCCGCCGCCGCGTCGGCCGCGCGGGCGCGCTTCGGCCGCTCGCTGGTCTCGACGCTCGACTCCGTGCGCACCGTCAAGCTGGCCGCGGCCACCGAGGACGTGCACGCGCACCTGCGCCGCGTGGACGGCGGCCGCGTCGATGCCGCGGTGCGCGAGCACCGGGTGCAGGCGCTGCTCGACGGCGTCCCGATCGTGCTCGTCCAGACGGCGGTCGTGGCGACCTGGGCCGTCCACGTCGCCGGCGGCTGGGGGCTCGCCACCGCGCTGCTCGTCGCCGGCTCGGTCGCGGGCTTCGACTGGTTCGGTCGCGTCGCCGGCTCCGTCATCACCGAGCGTCCCGGCACCCGCGCCTGGCAGGTCGCGGCCACGCGGTACGCCGGCGGCACCGACCTGATGGACCTCCCGCCGGGCCTGGACCTGGTCACGGGCGCCTCGCCGGCCGTCGAGGTCCCCGCCTCCGACCCGCTCCGCGAGCTGCGGCTCGGCGGCCTCAGCGCCGTGCACGACGACGGCACCCTGGGGGCGGAGCAGGTCGACCTGACCGTGCGCCGGGGCGAGCTGGTGCTGCTGCTCGGCCAGATCGGCTCGGGCAAGTCCAGCCTGCTCTCGGCCCTGGCCGGGCTGGTCACCTACACCGGCTCCCTGGCGTGGAACGGCCGCGAGGTCGAGGACCCCCAGACCTTCCTGCGCCCCGGCCGGGTGGCCCACGTCGCCCAGGTCCCGCGGGTCCTGTCCGGCACCTTCTCCGACAACATCCGCCTCGACCACGACCGCGCCGTCGGGTCGTCGATCGCCGACGCCCGGCTCGGTCGCGACGTCGACGACGCCGGCGGTCCCGACGCGCTGGTCGGGCACCGCGGCGTGCGGCTGTCCGGCGGCCAGGTCCAGCGGCTCGCCCTGGCGCGGGCGCTCGCCGCCGACGCGGAGCTCCTGGTCGCCGACGACGTCTCGTCCGCGCTCGACGCCAGCACCGAGGTCGAGCTGTGGGAGTCGCTGCGGGCGCGGGGGAGCACTGTCATCGGCGCGACCACCAAGCGCGCCGCGCTCTCCCGGGCGGACCGGGTCGTCGTCCTGGTCGAGGGCCGGGTCGCCGCCGACGGGCCGTGGCACGCGCTCGAGGGCGACTGGGCGCACCTGGCCGGCTGACCCGCGGTCACGGCTGCGTGGCGCTGCCCTATCGTGGCGCAGGTCTCGACAAGCCCCGGCACGACGCCGGCTACCGAAGGAGTCACACCATGGGTCGTTTCGACGGACGCGTCGTCGTCGTCACCGGAGCCGCGCGCGGCATCGGGTTCGGCACCGCCACCCGCTTCGCCGAGGAGGGTGCGTCGGTCGCGATCATCGACCTCGACGAGTCGGCGGCCGCGGAGGCCGCCGCGAAGCTGCCCGTCACCGGCGGTGCGAAGGCCGTCGGCATCGGCGCCGACGTCAGCAACGGCGCCTCGGCCGAGGCCGCGGTCGCCCGCGTCGTGGAGGAGCTCGGCGGCATCCACGTGCTCGTCAACAACGCCGGCATCACCCGCGACAACCTGCTCTTCAAGATGACCGAGGACGACTGGGACCTCGTCATGGGCGTGCACCTCAAGGGCGCGTTCCTGATGACCAAGGCCGCGCAGGCGCACTTCGTGGCGCAGAAGTACGGCAAGATCCTCAACCTCTCGAGCGTCTCCGCGCTCGGCAACCGCGGCCAGGCGAACTACTCCGCCGCGAAGATGGGCGTGCAGGGCTTCACCCGCACCCTCGGCATCGAGCTCGGCCCGTTCGGCATCAACGCCAACGCGATCGCGCCCGGCTTCATCGCCACCGAGATGACCGACGCCACGGCCGCCCGCGTGAAGATGAGCGTCGAGGACTTCCGGGCCGCCGCGGCCGAGGCCAACCCCGTCAAGCGCGTCGGCTTCCCGGAGGACATCGCGGCCGCCGCGGCGTTCCTGTGCAGCGACGAGGCGTCGTACATCACCGGCCAGACGCTGTACGTCGACGGCGGCGCGAAGCTCGGCTGACCCCGGGTCGGCGTGGGGGCCCGGCCCGGCCGGGACCTCCACGCCGCCCCACCTCCGGAGCGTGTGACGCGTCACGTCGCCCCGCTGGGCGGGCGCTTCCGGGTTGGACTTCGCGGACGGATCCTGCCTAGCGTCTCCGCCCATGTCTGCCCCGAGACTGCGCCTCCTCGCCCTGCCCGTGCTCCTCCCCCTGATCGTCGTCGCGCTGCTCGCGACCACGCTCGGCCTCGCGCCGGGCGCGGACGCCGCCACCCGCCGCGAGAAGATCCACCACGCCCGCTCAATCGCGCTGCACCAGATCGGCGACCGGTACGCCTACGGCGCCGCCGGGCCGCGCCGGTTCGACTGCTCGGGCCTCGTCTACTACAGCTACCGCAAGGCCGGCCTCTCGGTCCCGCGGACCTCGTCGGCCCAGGCGGCCCACGCCCGCCACATCCGCAAGAGCCACCTCCGTGCGGGTGACTTCATGTACTTCCACGACGGCGGCGGGGTCTACCACGTCGCGATCTTCCTGCGCTGGAGCCACGGCCACGCCGTGATGCTGCACGCGCCGGGGTCGGGCCAGCGGGTCCACCGCGACGCGCCCTGGACCCGGTCCTGGTTCGCCGGCACCCTCCGGGGCCGCTGAGTCCCCGGGCCTGCCACACTCGTCGGTCGTGCGCTCACCCGTTCGGGCGCGCCTCCCCCCGGGCGAGCGAACCTCGCCGCACACTTGAAGTCGAGCATTTCACTACACGATCAGGAGCCCCCGTGCGCCGCCTCCGCCTCTCTGCCGCCGTCCTCGTCTCGGCCTCCCTGCTGCTCGCCGGTTGCGGCGGCGGTGACGACTCGTCGTCCTCCGGCGACACGACCCCCGACGCCCAGAAGGTGGCCGGCGGCTCGACGCTGGACTCAACCTGGCCGCTGACCGGCCTGCCGGTGAGCGGCGACGCGAGCGCGTCGCAGGACCACCCCGTGCTGGTGGCCAAGATGGACAACACCTACTCGAGCGCCCCGCAGCTCGGTCTCAGCCACGCCGACATGGTCGTGGAGGAGCTCGTCGAGGGTGGGCTGACCCGCCTCGCGGCGTTCTACTACCAGGACATCCCCGGCGACGTCGGCCCCGTGCGCTCGATGCGCGCGAGCGACATCGGCATCGTCTCGCCGGCCGACGCGACCGTCGTGACCAGCGGCGCCGCGGGCCGCACCATCGCCCGGATCAAGGACGCCGGCATCCCGTTCTTCCAGGAGGGGGCCAAGGGCTTCCACCGCGACAGCAGCCGCAGCGCGCCGTACAACCTCTTCGCGAACCTCACCGACGTCGCGGCCGGGATCGACCAGGACGACGCGCGACCGGACGACTACCTGCCGTGGGGCTCCGAGAAGGACTTCCCCAAGGGTCAGCCCGCGAAGACGATCGCGGCGACGTTCTCGGGCGGCCACACGACGAACTGGACCTACCAGGGCGACGGCTACGTCAACGAGAACACCTACGCCGCGAAGGGCGACGAGTTCCCCGCCGACACCGTGCTGGTGCTGCGGGTGCAGGTCGGTGACGCGGGCTACCTCGACCCGGCCGGCAACCCGGTGCCGGAGACGAAGTTCACCGGCAAGGGCCAGGCCCTGCTCTTCCACGGCGGCCGCCTCGTGCGCGGCACCTGGGAGAAGAAGGACCTGACCTCGAACCTCACGCTGTCGACCGCGGCCGGCAAGCTCGACGTGCCCGCCGGGCACACCTGGATCGAGCTGGTGCCCGCCGCGAACGGCAACGTCACCTTCAAGTAGGCGGGACCCCGGTCGGCAGCTCCACGCCCGTGTCCGCCAGGGCCTGGAAGCCGGCCAGGATGAACCCGATCGCCGTCTCGACGCGCAGCGCGGCGGCGATCGGGTCCTCGGCGCTCGACACGGACTCGCCGGCCGACGACATCGCGCCGAAGAAGATCCGGGCGAAGGTCTGCAGCATGTCCTCGTCGAGGTCCCAGGTGCCGGCGCTGAGCACGGCCCGGACGATGTCGACGACGTTGGCGAAGGTCGAGCGCTCCTCCTGCTCGCGGTAGCGCTCGTAGCCGAGGACCGACGGGCCCTCCTGGATCACGATCCGGCGGTAGCGCGGCTCCTGCACGACGCCGAGGAACGCCCGCAGGCCGGCCCGGGCCTTCTCCCAGGGGTCGCGGTTGCCCCGTAGGGCCTTCTGGATGTGCTTGGCCGCGTCGGTCTCGACGCGCTCGAAGACGGCCTCGAACAGCGCCTGCTTGCCGCTGAAGTGGTGGTAGAGCGCGCCCTTGGTGACCCGGGCCCCCGCGACGATCGCGTCGAGCGAGGTGGCGGCGTACCCGTGGTCGGTGAACAGCTCCTCGGCCACGTCGACCAGCGCGCGCTTGGTCGAGGCGGAGTACTGCTGACGCCGGCTGCCCCCCGGCACGCCGGGCACCTTGGGGACCAGCTTGCTCACCGAGGATTTGCTCATCCCGGGAGTGTAGGACCGACCGGCGGTACGGGTGGCCGGGATCACGCGTGGCGCGTTTGCATACTCGCAGTATGACGACGTACCGTGAGTACGTACTTCCGGTATGTGAATCACGAACAGGAGCCACACCATGACCTGGACTGCCTTCCACCGCCGCGGGGAGACCCTCCGCGCCGTGATCGCCGCTGCCGACGCCCGCCTCGACGGTCACCTGCCGATGGACGTCGACGGCGTGCCCGAGACCTTCGGGGACGAGCTGACGCTGCTCGGCGCGCTCAGCCTGCGCTGGCACACCCGCCTGGCCGGCCGCATCGAGCGCGAGCTGATGCACCAGCCGCTGGACATCGAGCAGGCGGTCGTCACCGCCTGGCAGCTGACCGCCGAGGACCTCCCCGGCATCCGCGCCGTCATCGACCGGCACCGGGCCGAGCCGCTCGACGCGGCCATGGCCGACGCGATGGCCAAGGCCGCCGCCAAGGAGCGCATCCTGCTGGCCGTGATGGCCGGTCAGGTCAGCGCGCGCGACGACGCGGCCGTGCGGGTCGGCGAGCAGATCGAGAACGCCGCCCGCGCGTCGTACCGCCCGGTCCGCCGGATCCCGGCCCCGCGCCACGCCTCCGGCTTCCTCGACCGGATCCGGGCCGCCCTCGCGGCCTGACCGCGCGTCGCTCACGGGTCCGTCATGATGGACCCATGAGCGACGTACGGGCGGGGATGCTGCTGGTGGCGACACCGGCGCTCGTCGACCCGAACTTCGCCGACACCGTCGTGCTGCTGCTCGACGTCGACGAGAACGGCGCGCTCGGTGTGGTGCTCAACCGCCCCTCGGCCGTGCCGGTCGCCGAGGTGCTGGCCGGCTGGAGCGACGTCGTCGCCGAGCCGGAGGTGCTCTTCCACGGCGGCCCGGTGAGCACCGAGGGCGCGCTCGCGGTGGCCCTGCTGGCCTCCGACGACGACGTCCCCGTGGGCTTCCGGGAGGTCTCGGGCCAGCTCGGCCTGGTCGACCTCGACACCCCCGTCGAGCTGATCGACGGGAGCCTCCAGGGGCTGCGGATCTTCGCCGGGTACGCCGGCTGGGGAGCCGCCCAGCTGGACGGCGAGATCGAGGAGGGCAGCTGGTACGTCGTCCCCGGCCAGGCCCCCGACGTCTTCCGCCTGGACCCCACGGACCTGTGGCGCGACGTGCTCCGCCGGCAGCCCGGGGAGCTGGCGTGGCACTCCACACGTCCGGTCGACCCGGACCTCAACTGACCTCGACCTGATCTAGAGTGGGGCCCGTGACCAGCATCGGATTCTCGACAGAGGCGGACGTCCGCGAGGACCGCCGTACCGTCCCGACCGACGAGGGTGACCACGAGCGCTTCTCGCACTACGTCGAGAAGGACAAGCTCACCGAGGCGATGGTGATGGGCACCCCCGTGGTCGCCCTGTGCGGCAAGGTCTGGGTCCCCAGCCGCGCCCCGGAGAAGTTCCCCGTGTGCCCCGACTGCAAGGACATGTGGGAGAGCATGCAGCCCGGTGACGGGGATGGCGACGCGTGACGGGACGGCCCGACCCGGACGCCCAGCTCAGCCTCACCCCCGCACTGCCCCCGGCCTGGCCGGAGCGCGCCGCGTGGGGCACGGCGACCAAGCTGCGCGCGTGGCAGACCGCGGCGATGGAGCAGTACTTCTCCGCCACCCCGCGTGACTACCTCGCCGTCGCCACCCCCGGCGCCGGCAAGACGACCTTCGCCCTGACCGTCGCGGCCGAGCTGCTCGGACGCCGGCTGATCGACCGGGTCACGATCGTGGCGCCGACCGAGCACCTCAAGCTGCAGTGGGCCGAGGCCGCCGCCCGTGCCGGGATCCCGATCGACCCGACGTACGCCGCCGGCAAGGGCAAGACGTCGAAGGACTACGTCGGCATCGCCGTGACGTACGCCGGGGTGGCGGTCAACCCGCTCGCGATGCGGATCCGCACCGAGAACTTCAAGACGCTGGTGATCCTCGACGAGGTGCACCACGCCGGTGACGCGCTGTCCTGGGGCGAGGGCGTCCGCGAGGCCTTCGAGCCGGCGGCCCGGCGCCTGGCCCTGACCGGCACGCCGTTCCGCTCCGACATCAACCCGATCCCGTTCGTCACCTACGCGCCCGGCGACGACGGGGTGCCGCGCTCGGTCGCGGACTTCACCTACGGCTACGCCCACGCGCTCGAGGACCACGTCGTCCGGCCGGTGCTCTTCATGGCCTACTCGGGCGACATGACCTGGCGGACCCGCGCCGGCGACGAGATCGTCGCGAGGCTGGGGGAGCCGCTCACCAAGGACCTCACCGCCCAGGCGCTGCGGACCGCCCTGGACCCCTCCGGGTCGTGGATCCCGTCGGTCCTGGCCGCGGCCGACAGCCGGCTGACCGAGGTCCGCCGCCACGTGCCCGACGCCGGGGGCCTGGTGATCGCCACCGACCAGGACTCCGCCCGGGCCTACGCCAAGACGCTGCGCGCGATCACCGGCGAGGCCGCGGTCGTCGTGCTCTCCGACGAGAAGGCCGCATCCAAGAAGATCACCGCGTTCACCGACAGCGACCAGCGCTGGATGGTCGCGGTCCGGATGGTGTCCGAGGGCGTCGACGTGCCGCGCCTGGCGGTCGGCGTCTACGCCACCACCACCGCGACGCCGCTGTTCTTCGCCCAGGCCGTCGGCCGCTTCGTCCGGGCCCGTACCCGCGGCGAGACCGCCTCGGTCTTCCTGCCGTCGGTGCCGTCGCTGCTGGGCTTCGCCTCCGAGATGGAGGTCGAGCGTGACCACGTGCTGGGCCGCAAGATCACCGACGAGGGCGACATCTTCGCCGCCGAGGACGCCCTGATCGCGGCGGCCAACGCCACCGAGTCGGGCTCCGACGAGCTGGACCAGTCGTTCGAGGCGCTCGGCTCCGAGGCGCGCTTCGACCGGGTGCTCTTCGACGGCGGCGAGTTCGGCCACGCCGGCGAGGTGCACGTCGGCTCGGAGGAGGAGATGGACTTCCTCGGCATCCCCGGCCTGCTCGAGCCCCAGCAGATGCGCGAGCTGCTCCAGCAGCGCCAGAGCGACCGGGCCAAGAAGCAGAAGGCCGCGGCGCCGACGCCCGAGGCGGACAGCGTCGCCGAGGTCTCGACCCACGAGCAGCTGGCGGTGCTGCGGCGCGAGCTCAACGGGCTGGTCGCCGCGTGGTACCACCGCACCGGCCAGGCGCACGGGATCACCCATGCCGCCCTGCGCAAGGAGTGCGGCGGGCCGGCCGCCGCGGTGGCCACCTCCGAGCAGCTGCACGAGCGCATCGTGCGCGTGCGGGACTGGGCTGCCCGGAAGACCTCCTGACGGGTCGGCCCAGCCCTACACTCGGCTCGTGCCAGCCGAGACCTCGCAGACCCTCGACCGTGGTCTCCGCGTCCTCGACGTGCTGGCCTCGTCGCCGGGCGGGCTGACGGTGACCGAGCTGGCGGGCCGGCTCGCGGTCAACCGGACGGTCGTCTACCGCCTCGTGAGCACGCTCGAGCAGCACGCGCTGGTCCGCAAGGACGCCCGCGGGCGGCTGCACGTCGGGCTCGGCGTGCTGCACCTCGCCTCGGCGGTGCAGCCGGTCCTGCGGGACCTCGCCGTGCCGGTGCTCCGCGCGCTGGCCGAGCGGGTCGGCTGCACCGCCCACCTCACGGTCGCCGACGGCGACGAGGCGCTGGCCCTCGCGGTCGTCGAGCCGTCGTGGACCGACTTCCACGTGAGCTACCGCGTCGGCTCGCGGCACCCGCTGAGCCAGGGAGCGGCCGGCAAGGCGATCCTCAACGGCCGCGAGGCCGACTCCCCGGCGTACGCCGTCACCGCGGGTGAGCTGCAGGCCGGTGCGCGGGGGCTGGCCGCGCCGGTCACGGGCGTCGACGGGCTCGAGGCGAGCGTGGGCATCGTGACGCTGGGGGAGTTCGACGTCGACACGATCGGCCCGCTGGTCGCGGACGCCGCCGCGCAGGTGGCGGCCCGGCTCAGCTGAGGCGGCCCGCGGTCGCGACCCGCGCCAGCGGCAGCACCCGGTGGGGCACCTGGGTGGCCAGCGTGATCACCGTGGAGCTGCGGACGATGGCGGGGTTGGCCAGCACCAGGTCGATGACCCGCTGGAGGTCGGTGTTGGAGCGCGCCACGACCCGGGCCCACATGTCGCCGGCGCCGGTGATCGTGTGCGCCTCGATCACCTCGGGGATGGCCGCGAGGTGCGCGCCGACGGCGTCGTGGCCGCCGCGCTGGCCCTGGTGCTCGGTGGTGTCCTGGCGGATCTCGAGGGTGAGGAACGCCGTGACCGGGTAGCCCAGCGCCTCCGGCGACAGGTCCGGGCCCCAGCCGGTGATCACGCCGCCGCTCACGAGCTTGTCGAGCCGCGCCTGGACCGTCCCGCGGGCCACGCCGAGCCGCCGGGACGCCTCGAGGACCCCGATGCGGGGGTCGTGCGCGAAGAGCTCGATCACTCTGCCGTCGAGATCGTCCATGGTCGCTCCGATGCTGGACAGGTTGCACAGGGTTTCGTCGTACTGTTGCACACCCTGCGCGTCCCCGACAGGCTGACGCCATGACGTCGCAGACCACCACCACGACCGACGCGCCCAGCACCGGCGGCGGGCTCACCGCCGACGAGATGAAGGCGGACCTGACGCTCGAGCAGCTGCAGCAGCTCGTCGGGCTCGTGGAGTACGACCAGCAGGGCGACGTCTTCCCGGTCACCGGCTGGGACGCGATCGTCTTCGTCGTCGGCAACGCCACCCAGACCGCGCACTACTACCAGTCCGCGTGGGGCATGGAGCTGGTCGCCTACTCCGGTCCGGAGAACGGCAACCGCGACCACAAGTCCTTCGTGCTGCGCTCCGGCTCGATCAAGTTCGTCATCAACGGCGCCGTCGACCCCGACAGCACCCTGGCCGACCACCACCGCCGCCACGGCGACGGCGTCGTCGACATCGCCCTCGAGGTGCCGGACGTCGACGTCTGCATCGCGCAGGCCCGCCGGGCCGGCGCCCGCGTCGTGCGCGAGCCCGAGGACGTCACCGACGAGCACGGCACCGTGCGGATCGCCAGCATCGCGACGTACGGCGAGACCGTGCACACGCTGGTCGACCGGAGCCGGTACGACGGCCCCTACCTGCCCGGCTACGTGACGAAGACCAGCTCGTGGCAGAAGCGCGACGGCCAGCCGAAGCGGCTCTTCCAGGCGCTCGACCACATCGTCGGCAACGTCGAGCTCGGTCACATGGAGGAGTGGGTCGAGTTCTACAACCGCGTCATGGGCTTCGTGAACATGGCGGAGTTCATCGGCGACGACATCGCCACCGACTACTCCGCGCTGATGAGCAAGGTCGTCGCGAACGGCAACCACCGCGTGAAGTTCCCGCTGAACGAGCCGGCGATCGCGAAGAAGAAGTCGCAGATCGACGAGTACCTCGAGTTCTACCGCGGCGCCGGCGCCCAGCACCTCGCCGTCGCGACCAACGACATCATCGCCTCGGTCGACGCGCTGCGCGCGAACGGCGTGGAGTTCCTCGCCACCCCGGACTCGTACTACGAGGACCCCGAGCTCCGCGCCCGGATCGGCAACGTCCGGGTCCCGATCGAGGAGCTGCAGAAGCGCGCGATCCTCGTCGACCGCGACGAGGACGGCTACCTCCTGCAGATCTTCACCAAGCCGCTCGGCGACCGGCCGACGGTCTTCTTCGAGCTGATCGAGCGGCACGGCTCGCTGGGCTTCGGCAAGGGCAACTTCAAGGCGCTCTTCGAGGCCATCGAGCGCGAGCAGGACGCCCGCGGGAACCTCTGATCCCCGGGGGCGTCCGCGCGCTCAGCTCGCGTCGCCGATGAGCTCGGCCTCGGCCTCCGCCTCGCTGTGGGCGGCCGGGGCGTGCTCGCCGCGCAGGTGCTTCGCGCCGACAGCGAGGACCACGATGGCCAGGCCGACCGCGCCGGCACCCATCCAGAACGGCGCGTGCACGGAGACGTTCTCACCGAGCTTGCCGGCGGCGTACGGCGCGACGGCACCGCCGGAGAAGCGGACGAAGGAGTACGCCGCGGAGGCGACCGGGCGCTCGACCGGGGCGGCGCCCATGACGGCCTCGGTGATGACGGTGTTGTTCACGCCGAGGAACGCGCCCGCGACGATCACGCCGACGACCAGGACGGTCTTGTCGTCGGTCCAGATCGCCATCGCGGCGAGGTCGAGACCGAAGAGCGCCAGCGAGCCGAGCACGGTCGGGACCGCACCGAAGCGGCGCTGGAGGGCCGGGGCGACCCAGACCGAGGTGATCGCGAGCAGCAGGCCCCAGCCGAAGAAGATCAGGCCGACCTGGTGGGCGTTCATGTCCAGCGGGAAGGGCGTGAAGGCGAGCAGGGTGAAGAAGCCCATGTTGTAGAACAGCGCGGTCAGCGCGATCGTCAGCAGGCCGGGGTAGCGCAGGGCGCGGAACGGGTCGGCCAGCGACGTACGACGGCCCACGGCGGGTGTGCTCGGGAGCAGGAAGGTCGTCGCGACCAAGGCGATCGTCATCAGGCCGGCGACGCCGAGGAACGGCGCGCGCCACGAGATCGAGCCGAGCGCGCCGCCGAGCAGCGGGCCGGCCGCGATGCCGAGCCCGAGCGCGGCCTCGAACAGGATGATCGCCTGCGCGACCGAGCCGCGGGCGGCGGTCACGATGGTCGAGAGGGCGGTCGCGATGAAGAGCGCGTTGCCCAGGCCCCAGCCGGCGCGGAAGGCGACGATCGCGCCGATCGAGTCGGACATCCCCGCGAGGGCCGAGAAGACGATGATCAGGGCCAGGCCGGACAGCAGCGTCTTCTTGGCGCCGATCCGGCTGGAGACGACGCCGGTGACGAGCATGGCGACGCCCATGACGGCCATGTAGCTCGTGAACAGCAGCGAGACCTGGCTCGGTGTGGCGTCGAGCTGGTCGGCGATCGACTTGAGGATCGGGTCCACGAGGCCGATGCCCATGAACGAGATGACGCAGGCGAACGCCACGGCCCAGACGGCGCGGGGCTGGTCGAAGAAGCCGCCGCCGGGGGAGTCCGTGGGGGCCTCGTGGGTGGTCCGGGTGTCGGTGACGGCGTGGGTCACAGCGTTCCTCTCGTGGAGTCGGTCGGGGTGTCGAGGAGGTCGCGGAGCACGGCGACGGCCGTGGCGAGGTCCTCGGGGGAGTGCTCGGGGTGCTGGTCGAGGCGGCCCGCCACGGTGGCGCCGTAGCTCTGCCGGACCCGGGTCAGCTCCTCGCGTCCGTGCTCGCTCAACGTGATCACGCTGCTGCGGGCGTCGGCGGGGTTCGGCCGCTTGTCGACCAGGCGACGCTCGACCAGCGACGCGACGGCGCCGGACATGGTCGGCTGCGAGCAGCGGTCCAGCGCGGCGAGCTGGCTGATCCCGAGGGGGCCGTGCTCGTCGAGGAGGGACAGCACCCGGAAGCCGGGCGGCAGCTCGTGCATCCGGCGCACCGCGCGCACCAGGCGGGCGGCGTACACGACCAGGTCGCTGCTGAGCTCCTGGACGTCGTGGGGGTCGGTGGTGGGCACGCCTCCGATATTACATAGGAAACCTATGCAAGTGAAGCGAGGTGGGCGTGAGGTGGGCCACGCGCGGGGCGCGCTGGCGGGGCATGATGTGGTCATGGCGACCTACATCGGCTTCCTGCGGGCGATCAACCTCGGGGCGAAGCGCAAGTTCCCCAAGGACGCGATCGTGACGGCCGTCGAGGCGGCCGGCTTCACCGAGGTGGCGACGTACATCAACACCGGCAACGTCCGCTTCGACACGAAGCTGCGCTCGCGCTCGAAGATCGAGGCCGCGCTGGAGAAGGCCTTCCGGGCCGAGGCAGGCTTCGAGGTGCCGACGATCGTCTTCACCCCGAAGGAGCTCGCGGCGATCGCGGAGGAGGCGGCGTCGTTCGACCACCCCGGCAAGCACTACGTCTCGCTGCTCAAGGAGGCGCCGAGCGCGGCGGCCGTCGCGAAGGTCGAGGAGCTCGGCACCCGCGACGGTGAGTCCGCCCGCGTCGGCGGGCGCGCCGTGCACCTGCTGCTCGGCGACAACTACCACGAGGCCAGGCTGACCAACGCGCTCGTCGAGAAGCACCTCGGCGTCGCCACCAACCGCAACGTCACCGTCATCCGGACGCTCGCCGAGAAGTGGTGCTGAGCGCCGGCTCCCTCACCTGCTGCTAGGCCGTGCCCGGCGCGCCGGCGGGCGTGGTCGTGGCGGGCTCCACGGTCGACACGCGCGGCAGGTCGCGCACCGCGCGCGACAGCAGGGTCAGCAGCGCGACGGCCATCAGGGCGATCCCGGCCACCAGGATGACGCGCTCGATCCCGAAGGCCAGCGCGAGTGGTCCGGCCACCAGCTGGCCGATCGGCACCGCCATGAACGAGCCGAAGGCGTCGTACGAGAAGGCGCGCGAGAGCATGTCCTCGGGCACGTTCTCCTGCATGGCGAGGTTCCACCCCAGCCCGAAGACCTCGATCCCGACGCCGGCGAGGAACGACGCGACGACGACCGTGACGAGGTGGCCGTCGGCGCCGAGGGCGATGAGGGGCAGGCCGTACGCCGCGGTGCCGATCATCCCCCAGAAGAGCGGGCGCTGGAGGCTCACGCGGAGCATCACGAGGGTCGTCACGAGCAGGCCGACGGCCTCGGCCGACAGGATGAGCCCCCAGCCGCTCTCGCCGATGTCGCCCTGCTTGGCGAGGACCGGGCCGAGCGTGAAGTAGCCGCCCTGGTGGATCGCGCAGATCAGGCAGAAGGCGAGCACGACGGCCCAGAGCCAGGTGGTGCTGCGGAAGTAGGTCCAGCCCTCGCGCAGGTCCGTGACGACCGACGACTTCTCCTGGCGGGACGGGGGCGGGAGCGTGACGCGCAGCAGCAGGAGGGCGGCGACGAGGTAGCTGATGCCGTCGACGGCCAGCGCCCAGCCGGCGCCGGCGGTGACGACCAGCAGGCCCGCCACGCTCGGACCGACGATCGTCAGGGAGTTGCGCACCATCGCCATCAGCACGTTGGCGGGCTGGAGCTGGTGGCGCGGCACCAGCTGGGGGAGCACGCTCACGAGGGCCGGGAAGCTGACCGCCATCACGACGCCGTTGACGGCGCTGAGGACGACGATCTGCCACAGCTGGGCGTGCCCGCCGAGCACCAGGCCGGCGATGGCGAGCTGACTCAGCCCGGAGGCGACGTTCGAGACCTGGATGACGAGCTTGCGGCCGAAGCGGTCGGCGATCACGCCGCCGGCGAGCAGGAAGACGACCATCGGGATGCTGTGCGCCGCCAGGACCGTGCCGAGCGCGCTGGGGGAGCTGCTGACCTCGAGGACCGCGAAGGCGAGCGCCACGGCCGCCATCGCGCCGCCGGTCATGTTGACGGTGCGGGAGAGGAAGTACCACCGGAAGTTGCGCTCGCGCATCGGGGCGAACGACTCGGACCACTTCATCGGGTCTCCTCCGGTGCCGCAGTGGCGGGCTCGGTGTGAGTGTCTGGGTCGGTCGGCCGGCTCATCCCGAAGGCCGCCATCGTGAGGTTGACGTGCACCGCGCCGTCGGCGTGCGGGGGCCGGGCGCTCTCGTGGATCAGTCGGGAGGCCTGCGCGGTGAGCGCCAGGACCGACTCCCAGACCTCGGGGTCGACCCAGAGCTCGGCGTCGCACAGCGCGACGCCGGTGGGGTGGCCGCGCCCCGCGAACCGCCGGGTCAGCTCGGTCGCCATCGCCTGGACGTCGGGCGTGAGGTCGCCCTCGGGGCGGGGTGTCGCGTCGGGGTCCTTCGTGCGGGCGTCCCAGACGTGCCGGTAGCGCTTGGCGACCCCGCCCCGGATCGTCTCCTCGCCGGCCTCGACCACCTCGCCCGCGTCCGCGAGCACCCGCAGGTGGTACGACGCGTTCGCGTGCGTCGTGCCGAGCTCGCGCGCCAGCTCGGCCGCGCTCATCGCCGCCCCGGTGAGCAGCGAGAGGATCTGCAGCCGCAGCGGGTGCGCCACCGCCCGCAGCGCCGCCACGTCGCCGTCGGCGGTGCCCCTGCTCGCGCCCATGCTGACCTCCCAAGGTGTGTTGGGGAGTAGTTCAGCACGCGCCGGTGCGACTGTCAAAGGGTTCTTGGAGGGTGGGGTGCGTCGGCTGCAACGCCCGGTTATCGCCTCTGGGGACCCGTTCGAACGGGTTCCCAGAGCCCCTAACCGGGCGTTACAAGCGGGACCGCGCGCTCACTCCCCGCGGAACACCGGCCGCCGGCGCTCGGAGAAGGCCCGCATCCCCTCGGCGACGTCGGCGGTGCGGAGCAGGACGCTCTGGCCGGTGCGCTCGCGCTCGAGGGCGGGCTCGAGGGAGGTGAGGGTCGCGGCGTTGACGGCCTTCTTGGTGGCGGCGAAGGCGAGGGGCGGGCCGGCGGCCAGGCGGCGCACGAGCTTCGCGAGCACGTCGGGGAACTCGTCGTCGGGGGCGACGTGGGTGACCAGGCCGGCGTCGTACGCCTCCTGGGCGGTGAGCGGCTCGGCGAGCAGGGCCATCCGCATCGCGCGGGCCCGGCCGATCGAGGCGGCGACGGTGGCGGTGGCGCCGCCGTCGGGCATCAGCCCGATCCGGGCGAAGGCGAGCAGGAAGGACGCCGACGAGGCCGCGACGACCAGGTCGGCGGCGAGCGCGGCGGAGCAGCCGACCCCGGCCGCGACGCCGTTCACCCCGGCGACGACCGGCTTGTCGAGCGACGTGATCGCGCGGATGATCCGGTTCGCGCGGTCCAGCGCGGAGACGTCGAAGTGCTCGTGCGCGTCGGCACCCGAGATGTCGGCGCCGGTGCTGAAGGCGTGGCCGGTGCCGGTGACGGCCACGACGCGTACGTCGTCGCGGGCCGTCGCCTCCTCCACGATCCGGGCCAGGTCGTCGGCCATGTCGGCCGTCAGGGCGTTGAAGACGTGCGGCCGGTTCAGGGTCAGCCAGAGCGCACCGTCCTCGACGCGCACCTCGAGGTCGGTCCCGGAGGTGCCGGAGACGGGCTCGGAGGAGGCGGCGTCAGGCAACGGAGACACCCGCTCCCCGCAGCTCGTCGAGGGCGGCGGCCGTCGTCGCCGGGGTGATGCCGGCGCTGAGCGCGGTCACCACGCGGGTCGCGAAGCCCGCCCCGGCGGCGTCCAGCGCGGTCGCCCGGACGCAGTGGTCGGTCGCCAGCCCGCAGACGTCGACCTCGGTGACCTCGTGCTGCCGCAGCCAGTCGGCCAGCCCGGTCCCGTCGGCGGTGCTGCCCTCGAAACCGGAGTACGCCGCCGCGTGCTGCCCCTTGAGGAAGACCGCGTCGAAGGGCTGGGGGTCCAGGTTGGGGTGGAAGGCCTCGCCGTCGGTCCCGACCTCGCAGTGCACGGGCCAGGAGTCGACGAAGTCCGGCTCGGAGGACCAGTGCGACCCGGGGTCGACGTGGTGGTCCTTGGTGGCGACGACGTGGGCGTAGTCCGGGGCGTCGGGCGAGCGGGACGACCACCGGTGCAGGACGTCCGCGACGGCGTGGGCCACCTCGGCGCCCCCGGGCACCGGCAGCGAGCCGCCCTCGCAGAAGTCGTTCTGGACGTCGACGACGATCAGCGCGCGCTTCATGCCCCGACCCTAGGGCGTCGTCCCGCGACGCACCGGTAGCCAGGCGATCACGTCCGCGACGACCGCGTCCCAGAGCCCCCACTCGTGGGCGCCCGGGCGGAAGTCGTCGGTCACGTCCGCGCCGGCGGCCCGCGCCTCCGCGACCATCCGCTCGCTCATCGGCAGCAGCGGGTCGTCGGTGCCGCAGGAGACGTGCAGCGGCGGCAGCGCCGCGACGTCGGCTGCGGCCAGCAGCGCGAAGAGGTCGTCGCCGGGGCCGGGGGTGCCGTCGAAGACGCGCTCGAAGAGCGCCTTGCGGTGGGGGAAGCCGGCCAGGGTGGCGACGTCGAGCCCGCCCGACAGCGACGCGGCGGCGGCGTACCGCTCCGGGTGCGTCAACGCGAGCTTGAGCGCGCCGTACCCGCCCATCGACAGGCCGGCGACGAACGTGTCCTCCGGCCGGTCCGAGATCCGGAAGAACGACCGCATCACCTGCGGCAGCTCCTCGGAGGCGTAGGACCAGTAGCGGTGCCCGTGCGCCTCGTCGGCGTAGAAGCTGCGCCCGACGGCCGGCATCACGACCGCGATCCCGGCCGCGGCGGCGTACCGCTCGATCGACGTGTAGCGCGTCCACGCGGAGTGGTCGTCGGAGAGCCCGTGCAGGAGGTAGAGGACCGGCAGGTCGCGACCGGCGCCGGCGTCCCCGGCGTCGCCCGACACCCCGATCTGCTCGCGGGTGACCTGGGGGAGGACCACCGAGACCGACGTGCCCATCTCGAGCTCGTCGGAGAAGAAGTCGCAGGTGACGGCGGCCATCAGCCCTCCACCGTCCCCTCGACGTGCAGCGTCGGGATGACCGGCTCCCCGCGGGACATCTGCTGCGCGGCCGCCGGCAGCTCGGCGCGCGACGCGAGGTGCCGGGCGCGCGCGGCGTCCAGCGACTCGCGGCCGACCACCTCGCCGTCGCGCACCAGCGGCACCAGCAGGGGGCGGTCGTCCCCGTCGTCGTGCGGGGGTACGCCGATGCCGACGACCTCGGCCTCCGCGGTCCCGCGGGCGTCGCGGCGGCGCAGGGCGAACTTCCGGCCGCCGATCGAGATCTTGTCGTGGCTGCGCTTGGCCACGGACACCATCGACCCGTCGGGCCCCTCGCGGGAGACCAGCTTGTAGACGAAGCCGCAGGTGGGGTGGCCGCTGCCGGTGACCAGCTGGGTGCCGACGCCGTACCCGTCCACGGGGGCCGCGGCCAGGCCCGCGATGGCGAACTCGTCGAGGTCGCTCGTCACCACGATCCGGGTGCCGGTGGCGCCGAGGTCGTCGAGCTGGGCGCGCACCTCGTGGGCGAGCACGCCGAGGTCGCCCGAGTCGAGGCGGACGGCGCCCAGCCCCGGCCCGGCCACCTCGACGGCCAGCCGGACCGCCTCGCGGATGTCGTAGGTGTCGACGAGCAGCGTCGTCCCGACGCCGAGGGCGTCGACCTGGGCGCGGAACGCCTGCTCCTCGGTGTCGTGCAGCAGCGTGAAGCTGTGCGCGCTGGTGCCGGCCGTCGGGACGTCGTACCGCTGGCGCGCGGCGAGGTTCGAGCTGGTCGCGAAGCCGGCGACGTACGCCGCCCGGGCGCACGCGACCGCCGCCTCCTCGTGGGTACGCCGTGAGCCCATCTCGATGCACGGCCGGTCGCCCGCGACGAGCGTCATCCGCGAGGCCGCCGAGGCGATCGCCGCGTCGTGGTTGTAGATCGACAGCAGCACGGTCTCGAGCAGCACCGCCTCGGCGAAGCTCGCCTCGACCGTGACCAGGGGGGAGTAGGGGAAGTAGGTCTCGCCTTCGGCGTAGCCCCAGACGTCGCCGGTGAAGCGGTAGCCCGCGAGCCAGTCGAGCGTCGGGGCGTCGACCACGCCGTCGAGCGCCGCGAGCGCGGCGTCGTCGAAGGTGAACGCCTCCAGGGCGTCGAGGGCCCGGCCGACGCCGGCCACGACGCCGTACCGCCTGCCCTCGGGGAGCCGCCGCGGGAACAGCTCGAACACCGAGCGCCGGTGCGCGGTGCCGGAGCGCAGCGCGGCCTGCAGCATCGTCAGCTCGTAGTGGTCGGTCAGGAGGGCGGTGGAGGGTGCGGGCGGTGGGGGCACGCAGGCCAGTGTGCCAACATGGGCGAGTGTCCGCCGCCAGTCCCGTCGAGGTCGAGCCGACCACCGTTCCGGAGGGCAGCACCCTCCTCGCCACCCCCTGGGTGACGATCGTGTGGAACGACCCGGTCAACCTGATGTCCTACGTCACCTACGTCTTCCAGAAGTACTTCGGCTACGACAAGAAGAAGGCGGAGAAGCTGATGATGGAGGTGCACGAGGACGGCAAGTCCGTCGTCAGCACCGGGACGCGCGAGGAGATGGAGCGCGACGTCCAGGCGATGCACGAGTACGGCCTCTGGGCCACCATGGACAAGGCCTCGTGAGCGGCTTCGCCCGGCACCGGCGCAGCCGGCTGGTCATCGCGAACTTCACCGGCTTCGAGGCCGACCTGCTGCGGTCGCTGGCCTCGCAGCTCGTCGAGCTGCTGCGCAACGAGGCGGCCGTCCCGCGCGAGGACATGGACCCGTTCGAGGCGATGATGGACTTCTCCGGGCCGACGTCCGAGCCGGAGGACCCCGTGCTGGCGCGGCTCTTCCCGACGGCCTACCCCGGCGACGAGGAGGCCTCGGCCGAGTTTCGCCGCTTCACCGAGGGCGCGCTGCGCGACGGCAAGGCGAACGCCGCGGTGACGATCATCGACCGCCTCGAGGAGGCCGGCCTGCCGGCCGAGCTGAGCGAGGACGGCCTGATGATCGACGTCGAGCTCGACGAGGCGACGGCCGAGACCTGGATGCGCTCCTTCACCGACCTGCGCCTCGCCCTGGCCACCCGGCTGGGTATCGAGGACGGCGACGAGGACGTCTGGCACGCGCTGTCCGACGAGGACCCCCGCGCGCAGGCGCACGACATCTACGAGTGGGTCGGCTACCTGCAGGAGACGCTCGTCGAGGCCCTGTCCGACCGGCGCTGACCCGACCGACGCCGACCGCCGCACCCCAGGAGAGACCATGCCGATCCCGCCGTTCGTCGTCGAGCTCCGCAAGCTCGTGGGCACGCACGAGCTCTGGCTGCCGGCCGTCACCGCCGTCGTACGCCGCGGGGACGAGCTGCTGCTGACCCGTCGGGCGGACAACGACGCGTGGGCGCCGGTCACCGGGATCGTCGACCCCGGTGAGGAGCCCGGGGTCGCCGCCCGGCGCGAGGCGCTCGAGGAGACCGGCGTCGAGATCACCGTCGACCGCCTCGCCTCGGTGAGCGTCAGCCCGCAGGTGACCCACGCCAACGGCGACCTCGGCGTCTACCTCGACCTCACCTTCGCCTGCACCTGGGTGGCAGGTGAGGCGCACGTCGCCGACGACGAGAACGTCGACGTGCGGTGGTGGCCGCTCGACGGGCTGCCGCCGATGGAGGCGTTCCTCGAGGAGCGGATCGCCAGCGTCCTCGCGGCTGAGACCGCGACGAGGTTCGTGCGCTGAGCCCCTACGCTGGAGGCGTGCTGACCATCGACCAGGCGACGTACGACGCCATCGTCGCGCACGCCAAGCGTGACCACCCGGACGAGGCCTGCGGCATCGTCGCCGGCCCGGAGGGCAGCGACCGCGCGGAGCGGCTCGTCGAGATGGTGAACGCCGCGGGCAGCCCGACGTTCTACGAGTTCGACTCGACCGACCTCTTCCAGCTCTACAAGGAGATGGACGCGAACGACGAGGAGCCGGTGGTGATCTACCACTCGCACACCGCCACCGAGGCCTACCCCAGCCGCACCGACATCGGCCTCGCGAGCGAGCCGAACGCCCACTATGTGCTGGTCAGCACACGTGAGCACGGGAATATCGAGGGCCCCGTGGAGTTCAGGTCCTACAGCATCACCGACGGCCAGGTGACCGAGGAAGAGGTCATCGTCGTCCCGTCCCTGGACGACTGAGCCAGCACCACCCGACGAGCTACCGAGGAGTTCCCCGCATGGCGATCGAGGTCCGGATCCCCACCATCCTGCGCACCTACACCAACGGCGAGAAGGCCGTGAACGGTGACGGCGCCAGCCTGAGCGCGCTGATCGACGACCTCGAGGCGAACCACCCGGGCCTCAAGGACCGCCTGATCGAGAACGGCGACCTGCGCCGCTTCGTCAACGTCTACATCAACGACGAGGACGTGCGCTTCATCGGCGGCCTGGAGGCCGAGCTCAGCGACGGCGACCAGGTCGTCGTGCTGCCGGCCGTCGCCGGTGGGTCTCGATACACCCTCGCCTAGCGGCTCGGGCACTCGACCAACGAGAGCAGAGACACCCTCGCCTAGGGGCTCGGGCAATCGACCACCGAAAGGCACCTGATGACCCGCTACGACAACCTCCTCGCCTCCGTCGGCGGCACGCCGCTGGTGGGCCTGCCGAGGTTGTCGCCGAGCCCGGACGTGCGGCTGTGGGCCAAGCTCGAGGACCGCAACCCGACCGGCTCGATCAAGGACCGCCCGGCCCTGAAGATGATCGAGGAGGCGGAGAAGGACGGCCTGCTCCGCCCCGGCTGCACGATCCTCGAGCCGACGTCCGGCAACACCGGCATCTCGCTGGCGATGGCCGCCAAGCTCAAGGGCTACCGGATCGTCTGCGTGATGCCGGAGAACACCTCCGAGGAGCGGCGCCAGCTGCTGCGGATGTGGGGCGCGGAGATCATCTCCTCGCCCGCCGCCGGCGGCTCCAACGAGGCGGTCCGGGTCGCCAAGCAGGTCGCCGCGGAGCACCCCGACTGGGTGATGCTCTACCAGTACGGCAACGCCGCGAACGCGCTCGCGCACGAGGAGGGCACCGGTCCCGAGCTGCTCGCGGATCTGCCCTCGATCACGCACTTCGTCGCCGGGCTCGGCACCACCGGCACCCTGATGGGGGTCAGCCGGTTCTTCCGGGCCGCCAAGCCCGACGTCCGCATCGTCGCCGCCGAGCCGCGCTACGGCGAGCTGGTCTACGGGCTGCGCAACCTCGACGAGGGCTTCGTGCCGGAGCTGTACGACGCCGACCTGATCGACTCGCGCTTCTCGGTCGGCCCGCGCGACGCCGTACGACGCGTGCGTGAGCTGCTCGAGCTCGAGGGCATCTTCGCCGGTATCTCGACCGGCGCGATCCTGCACGCGGCGCTCGGCCAGGCCGCCAAGGCGGTCAAGGCGCGGGAGCCGGCCGACATCGCGTTCGTCGTCTGCGACGGCGGCTGGAAGTACCTCTCCACCGGCGCCTACGAGGGCACCATCGACCAGGCCGAGGACCGCCTCGAGGGCCAGCTCTGGGCCTAGTGGCTCAGGCCTGCGGTGGCGTGCCGTCGGTCCGCAGGCTCGACGCCGTCGTCCGCACCAGGTCGCCGGCGTGCAGCTCGTCGCCGGTCAGCGGGCTGACGAGGTCCGTGATCATGTGGCGCGCGGAGTTCAGCGTGCGGCGGAGGTATGACGCCGACGCCTCGGTCTCGTCCATCTCCAGCGCGTAGAGCGCCGCGGTCAGCCCCTGCACGACGTTGTCGTTGATCTCGAGCGCCTGCTGGCGCCGCATCTGGTGCTCCTGCACCTGGGCGGCCACCCGCTCGCGCTCCTCCTCGGCCAGCACCCGGTCGGTGATGTCGATGCAGGTGCCGCGCATCCGGACCGGGGTGCCCTCCTGGTCGGTCACCACCTGGCCGTTGGACGACAGGTAGCGCACCTCGCCGGTGGGCCGCACGATCCGCTCGATCATCTCGTAGGGCTCACCGGTGGCGTAGCTGTGCTGGTGGATGGCAGTGATCTTGTCGCGGTCGTCGGGGTGGAGGAACGAGACGAACTTGTCGTAGGTCGGGCTGAACGCCTGCGGCTCGTGGCCGTAGATCCGGAACAGCTGGTCCGACCACCGGTTCGTGTCGGTCGCGATGTGCCAGTCGTAGTCGCCCATGTTGGCCAGGGACTGCGCGTTGTCGACGCGGAGCGTGAGGTCGCGGAGGTTCTCCTCCAGGTCCAGCCGGGTCAGCGCGGCGTCGAGCATCGCGAGCGCCACCTCCGTCTCCGGGTTCGGCGGCTCGGCCGTGCCGCCCAGGAGCTCGTTGGCCGACCGCCCCGCGATCCTGGTCAGGGTGTCGGCGGCGGCCGCCAGCAGCTGGGGTCCCTTGGTGGCCTGGGCGCAGAGGCGGGCCAGCTCGAGGAGGTCGGACGCGGGGGTGTCCATGGTGCAAGGGTCGCCCCCCGCGGCGTCCGTGTCTGCGCAACACGCAAACCGGACGGCTCCGGTCAGCGGACGTCGAGGTCCTGCTCGGCGTCCAGCTCGCTGCCGGGCACCGCGCCCAGGCCGAGCAGCCCGGTCGCCAGGTTGGCGACGTCGCCGTTGCGGACCGGCTGCGTGCCGGCGTACGACGGCCGCGTCCGGCCCGGGTCGGCGTAGTCCGGGTTCAGCTCGTAGAGGTCGCCGGCCGTGACCCCGGCGCCCCACACGAGGAACGGGACGCGGTAGTTCGCGAGCCGTCCGGCGGCCGAGTGCGACGTGCCGCCGGCGGCGCCGCCGTGGTCGGCCGTCAGGACGACGGTCAGCGACTCCGCGAGGCGCGGGTGCTTCTCGATCGCGGCGACGACGGTGCCGAGCAGCTCGTCGGTGCGCTGGACGGCGGCGACGTACGCCGGGGACATGAAGCCCTCGGCGTGACCTGCCCGGTCCGGGAGGGACACGTGGAGGAACGTGAAGGTCCGGGCGTTCTCCACGAGGTCGCGGCGGGCGGTCCGGACCAGTGCGGCCTGGTTCTCGTCGACGTGGAACTCGTCGACGGCCCGCGCCCACGACCGCTCGTAGAGGGAGAACTTCGGCTTGGTGCTGAACAGCGCGGTCGTGCCCTGGGCGCGGTGCACCACGGTGAAGACGGAGGCGACCGCGTGGCCGGCGGCCTGCTGCACGGTGCTGCGCGGCCGGTCGTCGTCCCAGGTGACCCCGTGACCGCCCCGGGAGGCCTCGATCCGGCGGCCGGTCATCATGCTGGCGTGGTTCGGCAGGGTGATCGTCTGCTCGCGCTCCGTGCGGGCGTTGAGGGTCGAGGCGCCCTCGTCGAGCAGGCGGTGGAGCGTCGGTGCGCCGTCCCGGCCGAGCTGCCGGATCGCGGCCGGGTTCAGCGCGTCGACGGAGATCGCGAGCACCCGCGGGGTGACCGCCCCCGCCGGCTGGCCCGGGGTGACCGGGGTGGCCGGCGCGGCCGCCTGGTCCGTGGTGGCGGCGCTGCAGGCGCCCCCGACGAGGACGAGCAGCGAGGTGGCGACCGCCACGGCGGACGAGCGGAGATGAGGGGCCCGGGACATGTCGCGACCCTACCCAGCGTCGGGGACGAACCGGGGCACTAGCCTTGCGGGCGTGCCAGCCGCCACCAACGACGCCCCCGTCGGCATCTTCGACTCCGGGTTCGGTGGCCTGACGGTCGCCCGGTCGGTGATCGACCAGCTCCCGCACGAGTCGATCGTGTACGTCGGCGACACGGCCCGTCAGCCCTACGGACCCAAGCCGATCGGCGAGGTCCGCGAGTACGCCCTCGAGTGCCTCGACCACCTGGTCGAGCGCGGCGTCAAGGCGCTCGTCATCGCGTGCAACTCCGCGAGCGCGGCGATGCTCCGCGACGCGCGCGAGCGCTACGACGTCCCCGTCGTCGAGGTGATCTACCCCGCGACCCGGCGTGCGGTCGCCGCCAGCCACAGCAACCGGATCGGCGTCATCTGCACCCGCGCCACCGCCGAGTCGATGGCGTACGACGACGCCTTCGCCGCCGCCCCGCACGTGGAGCTCTTCACCCAGCCCTGCCCGCGCTTCGTCGACTTCGTCGAGGCCGGGGTGACCGGCGGCGAGGAGCTGCTGGCCGTCGCGCACGAGTACCTCGACCCGCTGACGGCCGCCGGCATCGACACGCTGATCCTCGGCTGCACCCACTACCCGCTGCTGACCGGCGTCATCTCCTACGTCATGGGCGACGAGGTGACCCTCGTGAGCAGCGCCGAGGAGTGCGCCAAGGACGTCTACAAGATGCTGGCGAGCACCGGCCTGATGCGGGAGTCCGGCGAGCCGTCGTACTCCTTCCTCACCACGGGCGCCCCGGCGGAGTTCGAGACGATCGGGCGTCGCTTCCTGGGGCCGGAGATGGTGGCGGCCTCCCAGTTCGCGGGCGGTCTGGCGTGAGGATGACCGTGGTCGGCTGCTGCGGGTCCTTCCCGGGCCCGGAGTCGCCGGCGAGCTGCTACCTGCTGGAGGCCGATCACCACGGCCGGACGTGGCGGGTGCTGCTCGACCTCGGCAGCGGTGCGCTCGGCGCGCTGCAGCGGTACGCCGACCCGCTCGAGGTCGACGCCGTGCTGCTCAGCCACCTCCACGCGGACCACTGCCTGGACCTGGCCGGCTACTACGTGATGCGGAAGTACCACCCCGACGGCCCGCAGCCGCGGATCCCCGTGTGGGGCCCGGACGGCACCGCGGACCGGATGGCCCGCGCCTACGACCTGCCGCTCGACCCCGGCATGCACGAGGAGTTCGACTTCCGGGCCTGGGACGGCCCCGTGCAGATCGGCCCGTTCGCGGTCGAGCCGGTGGCCGTGGACCACCCGGTGCCGGCGTACGGCCTGCGGGTGACGGCGGACGGCGTCACGCTGGGCTACAGCGGCGACACCGGCCCCTGCCCGGGGCTCGACGAGGTGGCCCGCGACGTCGACGTGCTGCTCGCCGAGGCGTCCTTCGTGGTCGGCGGGGACAACCCCGACGGCCTGCACCTCACCGGCGCCGACTGCGGCGCGGTCGCCAGCCGTGCGGGAGCGCGCTCGCTGCTGGTCACGCACGTGCCGCCGTGGCACGACCCCGAGGTCGCGCTCCGCGAGGCGACCGGGTTGTACGACGGCCCGTGCGAGCTCGCGCGCGCCGGGGCGGTCTACGAGGTCTGAGCGTCGTCGCGGGCGGACCTAGGCGAGCCCGGCGTCGTGCACGCAGATCGCGATCTGGACGCGGTTGGTGACCTGGAGCTTGTCGAAGAGCCGGGACACGTGCGCCTTCACCGTCGGCACCGACAGGTGCAGACGGCCGGCGATCTCGGCGTTGCTGAGCCCGTGCCCGACCGCCAGGGCGACCTCGCGCTCGCGGTCGGTGAGCAGGGCGAGCCGGTCGCCGGCCTCGGCCGTGCGGTCGGTCGCCGAGTCCCGGCGCAGCCGCCGGATCAGGGTGGCCGTGACCGACGGGGAGAGCATCGGCTCGCCGTCGGCCACCTTGCGGATCGCGTCGAGGATCAGCGGTGGCGGGGTGTCCTTGAGCAGGAAGCCGTCCGCCCCCGCGGCGAGGGCGCCGACGACGTGCTCGTCGGCGTCGAAGGTCGTCAGCACGATCACCCGGGGCGGGTCCGGCCGGGAGTGCAGCGCCCGGGTCGCGTCGAGCCCGTTGAGCCCGGGCATCCGGATGTCCATCAGCACCACGTCGGGCTGCAGGCGGTCGACCGCGGCGATCCCGGTGCGCCCGTCGTCGGCCTCGCCGACGACCTCGACGTCGCCCTGCCCGCCGAGCATCAGCGTGAGCGCGGAGCGCACCAGCGGGTCGTCGTCGACGATGAGCACCGAGATCGTCATGCCGTGTCGGGGTCCCCGCGGAAAGGGGAGCGCAGCGAGGCTTTTCGTGGGGTGATCATGCGGTCCACGGTATCCAGCCGTGCAGCACGAAGGTCGAGCCGTCGCGCCGGTGCTCCAGCCGTCCGCCGCGCAGCACCGCCCGCTCGGCCAGCCCGACCAGGCCGAGCCCCGCACCCGGCGTACGCGACCGGCCGAAGCCGAGCGGGTTGCGGAGCAGGATGTCGATGCCGTCGGTGGGGGAGCCGCTGACCTGGATCGTCAGCAGCGCGCCGGGTGCGTGCTTGCGGGCGTTCGTGATGCCCTCCTGGACGATGCGGTAGACCGTGCGGCCCGCGGCGTCCGGCACGGCGACGTCGTCCCGCTCGAGCAGGTCGTGATACTCCACGTGCAGCCCGGTCTCCTGCACCTCCTGCACCAGCACCGGCAGGTCGGCGTACGTCGGCTGCGGGGTGTGCAGCAGCTCGCCGGTCTCGGTGTCGCGCAGCACGCCCAGCACGCCGCGCAGGTCGGTGAGGGCCTCGTGCGCCTTCTCCTGGATGACCACGGCGCTGGCCCGCATCTCGTCGGCCGTCAGGTCCTCGCGGTAGCCGAGCGCCCCCGCGTGCATCGAGATCTGCGAGATCCGGTGCGCCAGGACGTCGTGCATCTCGCGGGCGATCCGGGCGCGCTCGTTGCCGCGGGCCCGGGCCACCCGCAGCTCCTGCTCGGCCTCGGCCCGCTCGGCGCGCGAGCGCAGCGTCCACAGCAGCTCGCGGCGCGAGCCGATGTACATGCCCCAGCCCAGGATCCCGGCGGTGAACGCCGCGTTGATCGACAGCGTGACCCAGTAGGGATCCGCGCCGTTGGCCGGCTGCATCGTCGAGAAGGTCTGTCCCGCGCAGAGCGTCACGACGGCGACCGCCGCGATCGGCCACAGCCGCCGCCGGGTCGCGAGCGAGACCGCGGCCAGCGTCGCAGGTCCGGCCGCCAGACCGGAGAACGAGCTGACGGCCCCCAGGACCAGGGCCATCGGCAGCGGCCAGCGGCGCCGCCACGTCACCAGGACGTACGCCGGCACGCCGATGAGCACGTCGGCCCAGAGCAGCGCGTGGTGGTCGGTCCACTGGCGCTGGAGGACGGGGCCCCACGCCACCGCGCTGATCAGCAGCATCAGCGCGAGTCGCCACAGGTGCGACCACCGCGTCAGCGGTGGCTGGCACTCCTCGGGGCTCGGCCTGTCCACGCGGCAAGGCTAGGGCGCCGTGGGGTGCCCGCGCAGGGTGCGTCGGTCCACGACGCGTCGTACCTTGCGACGACCCGCCCCTACTTTGGTCGCGGCGTGTCGAGCCCCGGGACCGATGCGGGCCGCCGCCGGCTGCGTCAGGCTGGCGCCATGATCAAGGTCGAAGGACTCACCAGGACGTACGGCGACTTCGTCGCCGTCGACGACATCAGCTTCGAGTGCCAGCCGGGCCGCGTGACGGGCTTCCTCGGTCCCAACGGCGCCGGCAAGACGACCACCATGCGCGTCATGGTCGGTCTCACCCCCGCCACCAGGGGGCGGGTCACCATCGGCGGCCACCTCTACCAGGACATCCCGAACCCCGGCCGCCACGTCGGCGTGCTGCTCGACGCCTCCGCCCAGCACGCGGGCCGCACCGGCCGCGAGGTGCTCACGCTCGGTGCCCGCACGATGGGCCTCGACCCCTCGCGCGTCGACGAGATGCTCGCGCTGGTGTCGCTGGACGAGAAGGAGTCCAAGCGGCGGGTGCGCAACTACTCGCTCGGCATGCGGCAGCGCCTCGGCATCGCGCACGCGCTGCTCGGTGACCCGTCGGTGCTGATCCTCGACGAGCCCGCGAACGGCCTCGACCCGGCCGGCATCCGCTGGATGCGCGGGCTGCTCAAGGGGTACGCCGAGCGCGGCGGCACCGTGCTGCTGTCCAGCCACCTCCTGCACGAGGTCGAGATCATCGCTGACGAGATGATCCTGATCGGGCGCGGCAAGATCGTCGCCCGCGGCGACAAGAAGTCGCTGCTGGCCGGCGCCGGCGCCGGGGCGACCTCGTTCGTCACCAGCCTCGACAACGCCCGCCTGGGCGAGGGGCTGACGTCGCGGGGCCACACGGTCGCTGCGGCGGGCGACGGCCTGCGCGTCGAGTGCGAGCCGGTCGAGGTCGGCCGCGCCGCGCTCGAGCTGGGCGTCGTCCTCACCGACCTGCGCTCGAACGAGAGCGGCCTCGAGGACCTCTTCCTCGAGCTCACCTCCGACACCCAGCGCGAGTCCGTCGCCGGAGCGACGGCGTGAGCGCCCCGCAGAGCGCCCCCGTGGCCGGGACCCACCCGGGCCCGCAGCTCGACGTCTCGGGCACCGCGCCGATCCCGTTCTCCCGGCTGGTCTCGGTCGAGCTCCGCAAGACCGCGGACACCCGGGCCGGGCGCTGGCTGCTCATCTCGATGGCCGCGCTGACCGCGCTCGTCATGGGCATCCAGCTGGCCGTCGTCGTGGTCCAGGACCTCAGCGTCGGCTACGCGGACTTCATGACCGCCACGAGCTTCTCGATCGCGATCCTGCTGCCCGTGCTGGGCATCCTGCTGCTGACCAGCGAGTGGGGCCAGCGCACCGCGATGGTGACCTTCTCGCTCGAGCCGCGGCGCCCGCGGGTGATCCTGGCCAAGCTGACCGTCGGCGTGCTGCTCGCCTTCGCCGCCGTCGTCGTCGCGCTGGTGCTCGGCGCCGTCGCGAACCTGCTCTACGGCGCCTTCGCCGGCGTCTCGCCGACCTGGGACCTGTCGTTGCTGAAGATCCTGTCGTTCCTGCTGCTGCAGGTGATCGGGATCCTGACCGGCTTCGCGCTGGCGGCGCTGCTGCTCAACTCGGCGGCCGCGATCGTCGTCTACATGGTCTACAGCTTCGTGTTCCCCGGTCTCTTCGAGCTGGGCTCGAACCTGATGGGCTGGTTCCACGACCTGCGTCCCTGGATCGACTTCAACGCCGCGCAGAACCCGCTCATCGACGCCAGCATGACCGGCGAGGACTGGGCGCACTTCGCGGTCTCGGGCGTGCTGTGGCTCGTCCTCCCCCTCTCCATCGGCCTGTGGCGCGTGCTGCGCGCGGAGGTGAAGTGAGCATGAGCACGACCATGCCGGCCGCGCCGGCGCTCACGCTGGACGTCTCGGGCACCCGCCCGATCCCGTTCGGCCGGCTGGTCGGCGTGGAGCTGCGCAAGTCCTACGACACCCGCGCCGGCCTGTGGCTGCTGCTCACGATCGGCGGCCTGACGCTCCTGGTCGAGGGCGTGGTGCTGGCCGTGACGACGGTGCAGGACGAGCCGATGTCCTTCGGCGACTTCATCGGCGCCGCGGCGTTCATGACCTCGATCGTGCTGCCCGTGCTGGGGATCATGGTCGTGACCAGCGAGTGGGGCCAGCGCACCGCGATGGTGACCTTCGCGCTCGAGCCGCGACGGCCGCGGGTGATCCTGGCGAAGCTGGTCACCGGTCTCGTGCTCACGCTCGCGACCGCGGTCTTCGCGATCGTCGTGGGCCTCGTCTGCATCCTGCTGTACGCCGCGCTGCAGGGGGAGTCGCCGACGTGGGACTTCGGCTGGAACTACCTCGTCGGCTTCCTGGTCACCCAGTCCTTCGCGATGATCGGCGGCTTCGCGCTGGCGACGCTGCTGCTCAACACCCCGGCCGCGATCGTGGTGTTCTTCGTCTACAAGTGGGTGCTGCCGGGGCTCTTCGCGCTGGGCACCGCCCTGATCAGCTGGTTCGGCGACCTCGCCCCGTGGCTGGACTTCCAGGCGGCGCAGGGCCCCGTCTACGACCTCACCGTCGACGGGTCCGAGTGGAGCCACCTGGTCGTGTCGGGGCTGATCTGGCTGGTGCTCCCGCTCGCCCTCGGCGTGCGCCGGGTGCTGCGCGCGGAGGTGAAGTAGCCGGGGGCCCGGGCAGTCGTCCGGGCCCACTAGGGTCGGCCCCATGACGACACCAGCCGGCGGCACCGCTGCCCCCACCGGTGGCCGCAGCGACGGCCGCGCCGACGACCAGCTCCGCCCGGTCACGATCACCCGCCACTGGCTCGACCACGCGGCCGGCTCGGTGCTGGTGGAGTTCGGCAAGACCAAGGTCCTGTGCGCCGCCTCCGCGTCCGAGGGCGTGCCGCGCTGGCGCAAGGGCTCGGGCCGGGGCTGGGTGACCGCGGAGTACTCCATGCTCCCCGCGTCGACGAACACCCGCTCCGACCGCGAGTCCGTCAAGGGCCGGATCGGCGGCCGCACCCACGAGATCAGCCGGCTGATCGGGCGCTCGCTGCGCGCGGTCATCGACTACCAGGCCCTCGGCGAGAACACCATCGTGCTCGACTGCGACGTGCTGCAGGCCGACGGCGGCACCCGCACCGCCGCGATCACGGGCGCGTACGTCGCGCTCGCCGACGCCGTCACCCACCTGCGCGGCATCGGCGCCCTCAAGGGCGAGCCGCTGACCGGCTCGATCGCCGCCGTGAGCGTCGGCATCATCGACGGCACCCCGCGCCTGGACCTGCACTACGACGACGACGTGCGCGCCGAGACCGACATGAACGTCGTGATGACCGGGGACGGTCGCTTCGTCGAGGTCCAGGGCACCGCCGAGGGCGCGCCCTTCGACCGCGCCGAGCTCGACGCCCTGCTCGCCCTGGCGGAGGGCGGCTGCGCCGACCTCACCCGCCTGCAGTCCGACGCGCTGTCGCAGTGAGCTCCGCGGCTGAGGGTCCGCAGGTCTTCCTGGCCTCGCGGAACCGCAAGAAGATCGAGGAGATGGAGCGGCTCCTGCGCGAGCACGCCCCGGGTCTCCGGGTGCTCGGCCTCGACGACGTGACGGCGTACGACGAGCCGGTCGAGGACCAGCCGACCTTCGAGGGCAACGCGCTGCTCAAGGCGCGGGCCGGCTTCGACGTCACCGGGCTGCCGTCGCTGGCCGACGACTCCGGGCTGTGCGTCGACGCGCTCAACGGGATGCCCGGCGTGCTGTCGGCGCGCTGGTCCGGCCCCCCGAAGGACGACGACCGCAACAACGACCTGCTGCTGGCCCAGCTGGCCGACGTACCCGACGAGCGGCGGACCGCGCGCTTCGCGTGCGCCGTGGTGCTCTGCCACGCCGGTGGCGTCGAGGTCGTGCACGGCGAGATGCGGGGCCGGGTGATCCGCGAGAAGCGGGGGAGCGGCGGGTTCGGGTACGACGTGCTCTTCGTCGCCGACGAGAACGCCACCGACCAGGGGGGCGACGGCCGGACCTCCGCCGAGCTGACCCCGCAGGAGAAGGACGCGATCTCGCACCGCGGCCGGGCCCTGCGCGAGATCGCCCCGACCGTCGCCGCGGTCCTGTCCGGAGCGGGGGCCCCGTCGTGAGGCGGCACTTCCTCGTCCGGCGGAACCTCGCCCGGCTGCTGCTGCGCCTCGCGCGCTGGCGCGCGGTCGGCGAGTGCCCGCGCCGCGGCGTGCTCGTCGGGGCGCCGCACACGTCCAACTGGGACTGGGTACTGACGATGCTCCTGGCCTGGACGAACGACGTGCAGATCAGCCTGCTGGTCAAGAAGGAGTTCTTCCGCGGCCCGCTCGGCCCGCTGCTGCGCGCGACCGGCGGGGTCCCGCTGGACCGCGAGAGCCCGGGGGCGACGATCCGGGCGCTGCTCGAGGAGGCCGACTCCGACGACCCGTTCCTGCTGGGCATCGCGGCCGAGGGGACCCGCAGCAAGGTCGACTTCTGGAAGGGCGGCTTCTACCGGATCTCCCAGCAGACCGGCCTGCCGATCACCCTGGCCTTCCTCGACGCCCCGTCCCGCACGGTCGGCTTCGGCCCGACGTTCGCCGTCACCGGCGACGTGCGTGCGGACATGGACCGGATCCGGGCGTTCTACGCCGACAAGACCGGCTTCAAGCCCGAGCTGATGACCGAGCCGCGGCTGCGCGACGAGGGCTAGCGGGCTGGAGGGCCTACTCCACGAGGTCGTGCGCGGCCGCGTAGGCCTCCATCCGCCGGTCCGGCACCAGCCAGAGCGCGGCGACCACCGCGTAGAACAGCAGCGCCAGCCAGCCGGCGACCAGCGCGGAGCCGATCCCGGCGAGGTAGAGCACGGGCGAGATCTTGCCCTTGACGTCGCTCCCGATCGCCTCGGCGAAGGGGCCGCCCGGGCCCTCGGCGCGCTTGATGACGAGCACCAGGACGTAGTAGGCGAGGGCGGCTGCCAGCAGGTTGACCCCGTAGACCATCAGCGGGGTGCGGGCCAGGTCGCTCTCGTCCATCCAGGCCGTGGTGAACGGGTAGAGCGACAGCCAGAAGAGCAGGTGCAGGTTGGCCCACAGGACCCGCCCGTCCACCCGGCGTACGAGCTGGAACATGTGGTGGTGGTTGTTCCAGTAGATCCCGATGTAGACGAAGCTCAGGACGTAGGTCAGGAAGCTCGTCGACGAGTCGAGCAGGTCGCCGAGGTGGTCGCCGTCGGGCGGCCGCAGCTCGAGCACCATGATCGTGATGATGATCGCGAGCACGCCGTCGCTGAACGCCTCGAGGCGACTGGTCCGCATGGGACGCGATTGTGTCACCGGGTCAGTGCCGAAGGGGGGACTTGAACCCCCACGCCCGAAGGCACAGGTACCTAAAACCTGCGTGTCTGCCAGTTCCACCACTTCGGCTGGCGCGTCATCCTACGGCGGGTGGCGGTGCTGTCCCACCCGCCTCTGCTTCATCACGGGATGCAGTCGAGCCGCTGCTTCCCACGGCGAATTCACCATGGGATGCGAGGCTTCACCTGCATCCCGTGATGAAGCAGCGCCCCCGGGGCTCAGCGGCTACGAGCGCCGTGCAGCCTAGGACGCGAGGCCGAGGTCCTTGCGCAGCTTCGCGACGTGGCCGGTGGCCTTGACGTTGTACTGCGCGAGCTCGACCACGCCATGCTCGTCGATCACGAAGGTCGACCGGATCACGCCCTGGACGACCTTGCCGTAGAGCTTCTTCTCGCCGAACGCGCCGTACGACGTCATGACGGCCTTGTCCGGGTCGGAGAGCAGGGTGATCGACAGGGCGTCCTTCTCGCGGAACTTCGCGAGCTTCTCGGGCTTGTCGGGGGAGATGCCGAGCACCTCGTAGCCGCCACCGCGCAGCGAGTCGAGCGACTCGGTGAAGTCGCAGGCCTGCTTGGTGCAGCCCGGCGTCATCGCGGCGGGGTAGAAGTAGACGATGACCTTGCGGCCGCGGAGGTCGGAGAGCGTGACCTCCGAGCCCGCGTCGTCCGTGAGCGTGAAGTCGGGTGCGGTGTCACCGGCGGCGAGACGATCCATGCCCGACAGGATAGGAGGGCCGGCCGCGGGAGGGCGCACCCCCCGGCAGCCGGGTGCATTGATAGCCTGCGCGGGTGACCAAGGAACTGACGGACCTCGAGCGCGAGATCGAAGAGACGCGCGAGCGCCTGGCGACCACGATCGACCAGCTGCTCTACCGCTCGCACCCGAAGACCATCGTCAGCCGCGAGGTGAGCGCCATCAAGGGCCACTACGTCGACGAGGCCACGGGCCAGCCCCGCACCGACAACATCCTCAAGACCGTCGGCGGTGTCGTCGGCGTGATCGTGCTGCTCGCCGTCATCCGCAAGGTCGCGAGCTGACGCAGCCTCCGGGCTCCCTGGATCGGCCCCCCCGCATGAGCGACAAGACCCCCATCAAGATGCTCCACGACCGCGTCATGGTCGAGGTGGACCGCGAGGCCGGCGAGCGCCGCTCCTCGGGCGGCATCGTGATCCCCGCGACCGCCGCCATGGGCGCGCGTCGCCTGACCTGGTCGACCGTCGTCGCCGTCGGGCCGCACGCCCGTGCGGTCGAGGCGGGGGACAAGGTGCTCTTCGACCCCGAGGACAAGGCCGAGGTCGAGGTGCACGGCGAGGTGTACGTCGTCCTCCGCGAGCGGGACGTGCACGCCGTCGCCGCCGAGCGGCTCGCCGACGAGTCGACCGGCCTCTACCTCTGAGCGTCGCGCGCGTCGGTTAACGACCCATAACCGGCGCCGTGCTGGTCCGTTGGGTAGAACATGTTCTCCCGTAGCGGTCCACGCCCAGCGCGACGCCCTGCTCAACGAGTCGGGGCCCTCGTCGCCACCCTCGCCCTCGTCCCGGTCGGGGCCGCCGTCTCGACGGCCACCGGCGGCAGCGCCACCGCCGCCCCGCAGGTCGCCGCGGCGGCCCCGACGACCTCCGCCGGCGCGGACGCCCGCCACCGGCCGACGTACCACGCCCGCATCGAGCGGACCACGCACGGCATCCCGCACATCACCGCCGACAACTTCGGCGACCTCGGCTTCGGCAGCGGGTACGCCGCCGCCGAGACGTCGACCTGCACGCTGGCCGACACGCTGCTGACCGGCCGGGGGCAGCGCTCGCGCTGGTTCGGCCCGACCGGCACCTACAACGACCAGGTCACCCTGGACGCCTCGAACCTCCAGGTCGACGCGTTCGTCACCGACCTGCGCAACCGCCACGTCGTGGAGAAGCTGCTCGCGGACAAGGTGCGCGGCCCCGGCAAGCAGGCCCGCGCGATGGTGCGCGGCTACACCGCCGGGCTCAACCGCTACCTCGCGAAGGTCGGCCCGCAGGGCGTGACCGACCCCGCCTGCCACGGTGCCGGCTACCTCAAGAAGCGCGCCACCCCGCTGGACCTCTGGTACGGCGTCTACCTGGCCAACCTGCTCGCGTCGAGCGGCGTCTTCGTCAAGGAGATCGTCGACGCCGACCCGCCGGCCCCGGACGACCCGGGCACCCCGAACCCGACCGCGGCCTCGATCGACCGCGACGCGCTGCTCAAGGCGCTGGGCAAGGACCCCGAGTCGCCGTTCGGCTCCAACGCCACGGCCATCGGCGGCGACGCGACCACCACCGGCAAGGGCATGCTGCTCGGCAACCCGCACTTCCCGTGGAACGGCCGCTACCGCTTCACCCAGCAGCACCTGACGATCCCCGGTCACTACAACGTGGCCGGCGCCTCGCTGATCGGCTCGCCCGTCGTGAACATCGGGTGGAACAACAACGTGGCGTGGAGCCACACCGTGTCCACGGCGTACCGCTTCACGCCGTACGAGTACAAGCTGGTCGACGGCGCCACGACGTACGCCACCGACCCCGGCCCGAAGACGCTCGAGCACCGCACCGTCAAGGTGACCGTCAAGCAGAAGGACGGCTCGCTGAAGCGGGTCTCCGAGGACCTCTACCGCACGCCGCAGGGCTACGTCGTGGACGCCCCCGCCATCTTCCTCGGCTGGTCGCCGAGCAGCGTCTGGGCGATCCGTGACGCGAACGCCGAGCAGCTCCGCACGGTCGACACCTTCCTCAACATGGGCAAGGCGAAGAACGTGCGCGACCTGCTGCGGCGCCAGGACGCCGCGGGCGGGATGCCGTGGGTCAACACGACCGCGGCGGACCGCAACGGCGACGCGCTGTACGCCGACCACTCGGTCGTCCCGAACGTCCCGGACGCCCTGGCCGAGCAGTGCATGACCCCGACCGGGCGCATCCTCGACCAGGCGGCCGGCCTGCCCGGCCTCGACGGCACCTTCGCCGACTCCTCGTGCGCCTGGGGGACCGACGAGGACTCGCAGCGCCCCGGTGTCTTCGGCGCGAAGAACCTGCCCTCGGAGATCCGCCGCGACTGGGTGATGAACGCCAACGACTCCTACTGGCTGCCCAACCCGGCCCAGCCGATCGAGGGCTACGCCGGCATCATCGGCTGCGAGCAGTGCGAGCGCACGATGCGCACGCGGATGGTCTCGCAGTACGTCATCGACCGGCTCGCGTCGGGCAAGAAGGAGTCGCCGCGGAGCCTGCGCGGCCACGAGCACGCCAACCGGGTCCGCGCCGGCGAGGTGATGCGCCAGAACGGCGACCTCGACACCCTGTGCGACCAGACCGGTGAGACGAAGGCCTGCGCCGCGCTGCACGACTGGGACGGCCACTCGAACACCACGTCGCGCGGCTACGCGATCTTCGAGGAGTTCATCGCCCGGCTGCCCGCCCAGGGCGTCTGGCTCACGCCGTTCGACCCGAGCGACCCGCTCAACACCCCGCGCGACCTGAACACCAGCAACCCGCAGCTGGTGCAGGCGATGAGCGACGCCATCGGTGCGTTGCGCGACCGCAAGATCGCCTTCGACGCGCCCTGGGGCAAGCTCCAGGTCGCGGGGGACCGGGGCGCGCCGCGGATCCCGCTCGGGGGCGGCACGGGTGACGCGGCCGGCAACGCGAACGCGCTGGCCTCGCGCTACACGAAGGCGCACGGCCGCTACCGGCCGATCACCTACGGCTCGTCGCACATCCAGGCGATCGCGTTCCTGTCCGGCGGCCGGGTCAACGCCCGGACGATCCTGACCTACGGCCAGTCGGAGGACCCCCGCTCGCCGTGGTCGACCGACCAGACGCGGATGTTCTCGCAGAAGAAGTGGGTGCACTTCGCGTGGACCCGGGCCCAGATCCGCAAGGACCTGGTCAGCAGCTACCGCGTCAGCGGCTGACGGCCCTCACCCACGAAGCCGAAGGCCGGCTCCCCCGCGGGGGGAGCCGGCCTACGGCGTACGTGCTCGGGTCGTGCGGTCACTTCACCTTGACGGTGAAGCTCTTGGTCGCGGCACCGGTGACGGTGTCCGAGCCGGCCACGACGAGGCGGTACTTGAACGTGCCCTTGCGGAGCTGGCGGCCGAAGGTGACCTTGGCGGTGTCACCGTCGGTGGCGACCGTCTTGACGTCCTGCCAGGTGGAGGCGCCGCGGGCGCTGCCGGCACGGAGCACCTGCAGGACCAGGTCCTGGTCGCCGGCCTGCGAGACGCTGACGGTGTCGGCCGACACGGTCTGGCCCTTGCGGACCGTGACCGTGCTGCTGCGCCAGCCGCTGACGGTGGTGACACCGACCGGGGCGTCGGCCGTGGCGGGGTTGCCGTCGTCCTTGATCAGGCACTTGACGTTGCCCTGCCAGTGGTAGTTCGTGCCGCCGACCTGGGTCCAGACCACGGAGTACGACGTCACGCCGGCCGGCCACTTCGGGTGGCTGAGGAAGTCGAACAGCGTGGTGCCGCCCCAGAACCCCTCGTTGTTGTGGAAGTTCAGGGTGACCTCGCCCTTGTGGGTCAGGATCCGGACGTTGACGTCGTTGGCCTGGCCGTCGGGGATGTTCGACGGGTAGACGACCGTGAGGGCGCTGCAGCTGGGGTCGGCGTAGGTCCAGTCCCAGGTGAAGGGCGCCGGGGCCGGCGTCGGGTCCGGGGTGACGACCGGGGCGACCGTGGTGATGGTGGCCGAGTCCTGGTCGCTGACGTGGGTGCCGGCCGGCGAGGTGCCGGTGACGGTCGCGGTGTTGTCCACGGTGCCGTGCGCCGCGTCGGCCGCGCTGACGAGGTGGGTGGCGGCCGGCAGGGCGGGGCAGGTGGTCGTGGCGCCGACGGCCAGATCGGCGACGCAGAGGGCGCCGTTGGCGAGGGCCGGGATCATCGCGTCGGTCAGGGTGACGTTGGTGAGGGCGACGTTGCCGGTGTTGGTCACCGAGAAGCTGTAGGTCAGCGTCTCGTCCTGCGAGGCCAGCGAGTCGGCGTCGTCGGAGTCCGCGACTGCCTTCGTCAGGGAGATCGACGGCGCCGGCGTCACGGTGTCGCCGGGCGGCGTGACGACCGGCGGGGCGTAGCTGGTGATCTTGGCGGTCGCCTGGGCGGTGACGTTCGCGCCGCTCGGCGGAGTGCCGGTGGTGGTGGCCGTGTTGAGGACCTTCCCGGCCGCCACCTCGGCTGCGGTGACCACGTGGGTGGCCGGTGCCATGCCGGGGCAGGTGGTGGTCGCGCCGACGGCGAGCGTGGCGGCGCAGACGGCGCCGTTGGCCAGGGCCGGGATCATCGCGTCGGTGATCTTCACGTTGGTGAGCGGCACGTTGCCGGTGTTGGTGACCGAGAAGGAGTAGGTGAGGACCTCACCCTGCGAGGCGAGCGTGTCGGCGTCGTTGGAGTCGGCGACCGTCTTGGTCATCGTCATCTTGGGGGCGGGGGTGACGGTCTCGGCGCAGCCGGTGACCCAGAAGACCTTGGACTTCTTGTCCGCACCGTTGGAGCCGGGCGTGTTGATGGTCATCTTGATGTGGTAGCCCTGCTGCGGGTGCGCCGCGCCCTTGAAGGCGAGGGTGTACGGCTCGCGGCCGTCCAGGCCGGCGGCGCTGCCGCCGCCGGAGTTGTCGTCGCCACCCACGAAGACGGTGGTGTCGCCGGTGACCGTCAGGGCCACGTCCGCGGTGGGGGCCTGCATCTCGAAGCTGACCGTGGAGATGATGTCGCTGCCCTTGTCGAAGCCGTACCACTCGACGGTGAAGGTGCAGCCGACGTGCGGGTCGTTGCTCGGGGTGTCGAAGTCGCCGTCCTCGGCGATCTTCACCGTGCCGTTGTTGCCGGCGGGGCTGCCGCTGCCGGCGAAGGCTGCGGTCGGCGCGAGCAGCGCGGCGACGAGCAGGCCGACGAGGGCGGCGAGGGTGGCGATGCGCTTGAGCACGGTGGGCTCCGATTTCTGACGGTTCGGTGGGACAAGACGAAGCCTGACAGCCGGAATGGCCCCGGAACCGGTTCCTGAACCAACCTTCAACAGACCTTGAGGCAATCCAGAGGTTGGACGCCGAAATCGACCGGAAACACGGATTTCACGCTCAGCGGAGGTGCCGGGGGAATGCCTGCGGATGCCGCTGGTTGTCCCTGGGTACGCCGCACGAGCACCCCGCAACGGACCTCTGGAGGGACCCCGCATGAGCGACGAGCTCGCCACCATCGGACTGACCGGCCTCGCGGTGATGGGCCGCAACCTGGCCCGCAACATCGCGCGGCACGGCCACCGGATCGCCGTCCACAACCGCACCACGTCGCGGATGACCGACCTCATCGACGCGTTCGGCGGCGAGGCCGAGGAGCACGGTGGGGCGTTCGTCGGCTCGGAGAGCCTCGAGGACTTCGTGGCCTCGATCGAGAAGCCGCGCGCGATCCTGGTGATGGTCAAGGCCGGCGAGCCGACCGACGCCGTCATCGACGAGCTGGTCCCGCTGCTCGACGAGGGCGACATCGTCGTCGACGCGGGCAACGCGCACTTCACCGACACCCGGCGCCGCCAGCAGGCGCTGGAGGAGAAGGGCCTGCACTTCGTCGGGATGGGCGTGTCCGGCGGCGAGGAGGGCGCGCTCAACGGCCCGTCGATCATGGTCGGCGGCTCCGAGCACGCCTACGAGCGGCTCGGCCCGATCATGGAGGCGATCGCCGCCGAGGTCGACGGGACCCCGTGCTGCACCCACGTCGGCCCCGACGCGGCCGGCCACTTCGTGAAGATGGTCCACAACGGCATCGAGTACGCCGACATGCAGCTGATCGCCGAGTCCTTCGACCTGCTCCGCAGCGTGGGCGGCCTCGAGCCCGGTGCCGTCGCCGACGTGTTCCGCGAGTGGAACGAGGGTGACCTCGAGAGCTTCCTCATCGAGATGACCGCCGACGTGCTCAGCCACACCGATGCCGCGACCGGTCAGCCGTTCGTCGACGTCGTCGAGGACGCGGCCGAGCAGAAGGGCACCGGCCGCTGGACCGTGCAGAGCGCCCTCGACCTGGGCGTGCCGATCACCGGCATCGCCGAGGCCACCTTCGCGCGGAGCCTCTCCGGCCACACCGAGCAGCGCGAGGCCGCGCGCGCGGTCTTCTCGACCACCTCCGAGGCGGACACCGTCGAGATCGACCGCGAGGCCTTCGTCGACGACGTCCGCGCCGCGCTCTACGCCTCCAAGGTGGTGGCCTACGCGCAGGGCTTCGACCAGATCGCCGCGGGCGCCGAGGAGAACGGCTGGGCCATCGACCTCGGCTCGATGGCCACGATCTGGCGGGGCGGCTGCATCATCCGCGCGCAGTTCCTCGACCGCATCAAGGAGGCGTACGCCGACGAGCCGGACCTCACGACGCTGCTGACGACGCCGTACTTCGCCGACGCGGTCAAGGACGGCGTCGACGCCTGGCGCCGCGTCGTCGCGACGGCCGCCCGGGCCGGGGTGCCGGTCCCGGCGTTCGCCTCGTCGCTGTCCTACTTCGACGGGCTGCGCCGCGAGCGCCTGCCCGCCGCCCTGATCCAGGCGCTGCGCGACAACTTCGGCGCGCACACCTACCGCCGCACCGACCGGGAGGGCACCTTCCACACCCTCTGGGCGGGCGACCTCACCGAGAAGGAGATGTCATGACCGACACCCAGAACCTCGCAGCACCGTCCGGCTCGTTCTCGATCGGCGGCGACCTCCCCGTCGTCCGCCTCGGCTACGGCACCATGCAGCTCACCGGCGACGGCGTCTGGGGCGAGCCGGACGACCGCGACGGCGCGATCCGGGTGCTGCGGCGGGCCGTGGAGGTCGGCGTGACGTTCTTCGACACGGCCGACTCCTACGGGCCCGTCGTGGCCGAGGAGCTGCTCAAGGAGGCGCTGCACCCGTACGCCGACGACGTCGTCATCGCGACCAAGGCCGGCCTGACCCGGCAGGGCCCCGGCATCTGGACGCCGGTCGGCAACCCGGCGTACCTCCGCCAGCAGGCGGAGCTCAGCCTGCGCCGCCTCGGCCTCGACACGATCGACCTCTTCCAGCTGCACCGCATCGACCCCGACGTCCCGCTGGAGGACCAGGTCGGCGAGCTGAAGAAGCTGCAGGACGAGGGCAAGATCCGCCACATCGGTCTGTCCGAGGTCGACGTGGACCAGCTCCAGGCGGCCCAGGAGGTCGCGACGATCGCGACCGTGCAGAACCTCTTCAACCTGACCAACCGCGACGCCGAGCCGCTGCTCGACCACTGCGAGCAGCACGGCATCGGGTTCATCCCGTGGTTCCCGCTCGCGACCGGCGAGCTGTCCAAGGAGGACGGTCCGCTCGCGGCCGCGGCGAAGGAGCACGACGCGACACCGTCGCAGCTGGCGCTCGCCTGGCTGCTGCGCCGCTCGCCGGTGATGCTGCCGATCCCGGGCACGAAGAGCGTCGACCACCTCGAGTCGAACACCGCCGCGGCGGCCATCGAGCTGACCGACGAGGAGTTCGCAGCGCTCAGCGACGTCGCCTGAGCGGTCGGGGTCAGCGCAGCGCGCCGTACGCGTGCGTCGGGGTGAGGCGTACGACGACGCGCCGGTCGGCCACCATGGCGGCGCGGTACTCGTCCCAGTCGGCGTGCTCGCCCTGGAGGGCGCGGTAGAGCTCCACGAGCTCCTCGACGGCCGCGTCCTCCGGGTCCGCCGCCACGGCCGACAGCGTGACGTCGGCCTCGAGCACCGCGTAGGACCAGAAGTCCGGGCCGTTCACGTGCAGCGCGGCCCAGGGCGTCCGCGCGAGGTTGGCGTACTTCGCGCGGTCCGCCGTGGTCGAGATGCGGAGCACGCCGGCGTCGTCAACGGCGTGCAGCACGTTGGACAGCTGCGGCCTGCCGTCCTTCTTCACCGTCGTGAGCACCGACTCGTGGCGTGCGCGTGCGGCCGCGAGGGCCTGCTCGATCTCCATGCCCCGAACCTAGGTCGTGCCGTGGCGCGGCACCAGCCACCCGGTCCGCGCGTGGAGCACGCTGGAGGCATGGCGATGTCTCGGGACGACGTGCTGAAGACCTACCGGTACCTCCGGCTGGCGATGGTGCTGCTGGTGCTCTTCCTCGCGGCCTCGGTGCTGACCGAGGTCGCGCACGTGCACGGCGCCTGCCTGCAGACCTCGATCAGCGCCTACTACTACACGCCCGCCCAGGCCGCGCTGGTCGGCACGCTCGTCGCGATCGGGGTGTGCCTCGTCGCCCTCAAGGGGCAGACCGACGAGGAGGACATCCTGCTCAACATCGCCGGGATGGCGGCCCCGGTCGTGGCCGTGGTGCCGGTGCCGGACCCCGGGGGCTGCGCGTCCGTCGACGTGTCGCAGGCGCAGCGGGTCGCCGCCGTCGAGAACAACGTCGTCGCGCTGCTCGTGGTCGGCGCGACGGCGCTGCTGGTCACCGGCGTGCTGCTCGCGCGCGACCCGGGGGAGGGGCGCCAGCGGCGGACCCGGGTCCTGGGCCTCGGCCTGGCGACGCTGCTGCTCGCGGCGGGGGCCGGGGTCTTCCTGCTCGCGCGCGGCGCCTTCCTCGCGGGGGCGCACTACGCCGCGGCGATCGTGATGTTCGCCTGCATCGTGCGGGTCGTGTGGTTCAACGCCACCCGCCGGGCGGGCTCGTCGTCGATGCGGGCCGCCAGGACGCGGTACGGCGCCGTCGCGCTCGCCATGGTGCTCAGCCTCGTCGTCTTCGGGGTGCTGCTGCTCCTCGGCGTCGACCACGCGGTCCTGGTCGTCGAGGTGCTGCTCATCGGTCTCTTCGCGGTCTTCTGGGGTCTGCAGACCCACGAGCTCTGGGACGACGCGCCGGACGAGGCCGCCCTCAGACGGACGCCGCCCGCGCGTTGAGGTAGCGCTGCTCGGGGATGCTCGTGGCGAGCCGGGCCGCCTCGGCGTACGCCGTACGAGCGTCCTCCCGGCGGCCCTCCCGCTCGAGCAGGTGGGCGTGCACGGCGTGCAGGCGGTGGTGGTGGCGCAGACGACGGGCCGCGAGCAGCGGCTCCAGCAGTGCGAGCCCCGCGGGCGCGCCGTGGACCTCGGCGACGGCGACCGCCCGGTTGAGCGTGACGACCGGTCCGGGCGCGACCTCCGCGAGCATCCCGTAGAGCACCTCGATCTGCGCCCAGTCGGTCTCCGCGGCGGTGGCCGCCTCGTCGTGCAGGGCTGCGATCGCGGCCTGGAGCTGGTAGGGGCCGACCGGGCCGACCGGCAGGGCGGCCTCGACCAGGCGCACGCCCTCGTCGACGAGCGCCCGGTCCCACCGGGACCGGTCCTGCTCGGCCAGCGTCACCAGCCCGCCGTCGCGGTCCGTGCGGGCCGCGCGCCGGGCGTCGGTCAGCAGCATCAGGGCCAGCAGCCCGGTCACCTCGCTCTCGCGGGGCAGGTGCGCGTGCAGCTGCCGGGTGAGCCGGATCGCCTCGTCGGCCAGCGTGGTGTCGCTCAGCCCCGTGCCCGTCGTCGCCGTGTGGCCCTCGGTGAAGACGAGGTAGAGCACCTGCGCGACCGCCGCCACCCGCGCCGGCAGCTCGTGCCGGGGTGGGGTGGCGAACGGCGCGCCGACGCCCGCGAGCGTGGCCTTGGCCCGGCTGATCCGCTGGCCCATCGTGCTCTCCGGCACGAGGAACGCCCGCGCGACCTGCCCGGTGGTGAGCCCACCGACGGCCCGGAGCGTGAGCGCCACCTGCGAGCTGCGGCTCAGCGCCGGGTGGCAGCAGAGCAGCAGGAGCGTCAGGGAGTCGTCGCGGTCGCCCCGCAGCGCCTCGTCCGCGTCCGGGGCCGGGTGCCGGACCTCGCGCCGTGCGACCCGCTCCTCCCGGTCGGCCCGGGCGCCCTCGGACCGCCAGTGGTCGACCAGCCGCCGCGAGGCGACCCGGATGAGCCAGGCACGCGGGTCGTCGGGCCGGCCCTGCACCGGCCACTGGCGCGACGCGGCGAGCAGCGCCTCCTGGGTCGCGTCCTCGGCCGCGTCGAAGTCGGCGTACCGCCGCACGAGCGCCGCCACGACGTGCGGCGCACAGGCGCGCCACACGTCGGCGTCGTCGGTGCCCGCGGCCGCCGGCGGGGTCACTGGTCGTCGGCGCCCGGCCACATCGCGGGGCGCAGCTCGATCGTGTCGCCCGGTCCGGCGAAGTGCCGGGCGAGCTCCTCGGCCCGCTCGCGGGTCGCGCACTCGAGCAGGAAGAAGCCCGCGAGCTGCTCCTTGGCCTCCGCGAACGGGCCGTCGGTCGCGACGTGCCCGTCGGGACCCCAGCGGTAGACCGTCGACGACCGGGGGTCGGCGAGCGCCTCGGCCGTCACGAGCTCGCCGGACGCCGAGATCTCGGCGAGGAACGCGTCGAAGTCACCCCCGGACCCGTCGCCCTGCTCAGCCTGCTCGCGCTGGGCGGCCCGGCCCTCGGGCGTGTAGTCGATCGTGGGGTGCCCCCACGGCTCGGGGTGGGAGTGGATGAGGACGACGTACTTCACGGTGCTCTCCTTCGTGTCGCACCCGGCCGGTCGCCGGGTCTGTGGGTACGTCGGAGCACGACGCGCGTCCTCGACATCCCGCACGATGCCAGATGCTGAGGACCGGGCCAGCCTCGCGGGGCGGTGCCCGGGGCCCGCTGGGACCGGCGGGTGCCAGCCTCGGTCACTGTGTGGTTGATTGCGGTCACCTGGTGGCAGCAATCAACCACACAATGCGAGATCGGAATTCTTGAGGCGATCGAATAGGCGATTTGCCTCCGAGAATGAGGTCTAAGCAGCGAGGACCAGACTGTTTCCTAGCATCTCGACGGCGGGCGCATCGGTGCCGAGCCCGCCCCCGCCATAGCTGCTTCAAGGGTCAGGACTCGCGCTTGACCGATCTTCCCCGTCGCGAACGTGCCTGGCCGAATGGGTCAACAAGGTCGTACTCGTCGTCGAGGTCGGGATCGATTGTCATCGACGCATGCAACGAACCGGGAGTGCCCGCCAGGTCGACGACGGTCATGATCGCCGCCGCGAGACCGAGGTAGAGGTCGTCGCTGACCGGTTCCGCGAACTCGATCACGATTGGCTTGCGGAGAGACTTCATTCTGGACGCCATCACCAGACGGTAAACGACGGTTGTGGCACCGATGTGGTTTTGGTGGAGATGAGTGACTGTCGCGGCCGCGGGCTTCACACGCAGTGACCGGCTCGGTGGCGCGGAGTAAATGCAGCGAGCCGGTCCTCCGAGGAGGACCGGCTCGCTGGGTGGTACGGCATCAGGGACTCGAACCCCGAACCCGCTGATTAAGAGTCAGCTGCTCTGCCAATTGAGCTAATGCCGCGCGTGGTGAAGCGACGTGAACGATACCAGCGAGGGGCTGTCGGGAAAAATCGAGGGGTCGCTCAGAGCGAGGCCAGCACGGCCTGCGCCGCGTTGTGGCCGCCGAGGCCGGAGACCGCGCCGCCGCGACGCGAGCCGGAGCCGCACAGCAGCACGCTCGGGTCGTCGGTCTGCACGCCCCACTGCTGGGCGGCGGAGTCGAGGCGGGCGCGGTTCGAGGCCCAGGGCCAGTCGAGGTCGCCGTGGAAGATGTGGCCGCCGGGCATCGCGAGGTCGGCCTCGACGTCCTGCGGGATCTTCGCCTCCAGGCACGGCTTGCCGTCGGCGTCGCGGGCCACGCAGGACTCGATCGGCTCGACCAGGTGCTCGTTGAGCGACGCCAGCGCGCGGGCGACGGCGAGCTCCTTGGCGCCGGCCGGGTCGGTGGCGAAGAGCGACGCGGGCGTGTGCAGGCCGAAGTAGGTCAGCGTGTGCGTGCCGGCCGGGGAGTTCCCGAGGATCGAGGGGTCGGTGAGGGAGTGGCAGTAGACCTCGCCGGGCATCACCGACGGCACCAGCCCGGCGGCGGCGTCGTGGTAGGCCGTCTCGAGCTGGGTGTAGTCCTCGCCCAGGTGCAGGGTGCCCGAGAACGCGACGGCCGGGTCGACGCCCGAGCGCAGGCGTGGCAGGCGGTCGAGCAGGAAGTTGATCTTGAGCTGGGAGCCCTCGGGCTTGCCGGCCGGGTCCTCCGGCTCGCCGAGCAGGATGCGCAGCACCCAGGGGGCGACGTTCGCCAGGACGTACGTCGCCTCGACGGTGTGCCGGGTGGCGCCGTCGTGCCACTCGATCTCGGCGCCGGTGCCGGCACCCGCCCCGCCAGCCGCGCCGGCCGTGCGGATCGCGCTCACGCCGGCCCCGGTGAGGATCTCCGCCCCGGCGGCTCGGGCCGCGCGGGCGAGGGCGTCGGTGACCGCGCCCATGCCGCCGATCGGCACCCGCCACTCGCCGGTGCCGTTGCCGATCAGGTGGTAGAGGAAGCAGCGGTTCTGGATCAGCGACGGGTCGTGCATCGACGCGAAGGTGCCGATCAGGCCGTCGGTGGCGACCACGCCGCGCACGGTGTCGTCGGTGAAGCGGGACTCGATCGCTGCGCCCAGCGGGGCGGTCACGAAGTCGCGCCAGATGCCGGGGTCGACCTGCTCGCGGATCGAGCGCTCGGTCGGCAGCGGCGAGAGCAGCGTCGGGGCCACCACGTGGGCCAGGTCGGCGATGTCGGCGTAGAACTCGCGCCAGGCGTCGTACTCCGCCTCGCCGCCGGTGAGCTCGGCGAACGAGCGACGGGTGGCCTCGCCCTCGGGGCGCTCGACGAGCAGCCCGCCGGGCTTCCCGTCGCGCAGGGTGGGGGTGTACGACGCGGTGGTGCGCGAGGCCAGCGCGATGTCGAGGCCCAGGTCGTCGACCAGCTGCGTCGGCATCAGCGAGACGAGGTAGGAGTAGCGCGACAGCCGCGCCGGATGACCGCGGAAGGCCTGCGCCGACACGGCGGCGCCGCCGGTGTGGTCGAGGCGCTCGAGGACGAGGACCGACAGGCCCGCGCGGGCGAGGTACGCGGCAGACACGAGGCCGTTGTGGCCACCGCCCACGACGACGACGTCGTACTTCTTCTTCGCGGAGGTCACCGGGCCAACCTACGACACCGGGCGAATGTCGCGACGCTGCCTCCCGAGGGCCGCCGCGGGTGGTTGGATTCGAGGACCGGAAACCGTCGGCTCGGGAGGGCAGGGTGATGTCGAGGCAGCGGCTCGTCCTGCTCGCCGCGCTGGGGCTGGTCATGGTCGTGACCGGCTTCTTCGCGGTGTTCGGCGCGCCCGACGACGGCAAGGTGACGGGCATCTGGCCGGTCGGGGTCGCCACGGGCGCCGCCATCCTGGCCGGACGGCGCTGGCTGCTCCCCGTGCTCCTGGTGGTGCTGTCCGTCGCGGTGGTGACGATCTGGGCCGGCGGCCGGCCCCTGGAGGTCGCGGTCGGCTACTCGCTCGGCACCGTCGGCGAGGTCTGGCTGATCTGGCGCCTGCTCACCCGCAACGGGACCCAGCAGCCGAGCCTGCAGGACGACGGCGACATGCGCTGGTTCTTCGGCGCCACCTCGCTCGGGGCCCTGGTGGCCGCCACTGCGGGGCTGGTGACGAGTGCGCTGACCGGGTGGGGGAACCCGTGGCTGGTCGCCCTCGCCCTGGGCTCCGCGCACCTCGCCTCCGAGCTGACGCTGCTGCCCTTCTTCGCCAAGCTCCTCCCGCACCCTGCGGTCGCCCCGCTCGGGGAGCGGATCGCGCAGTGGACGCTGATCCTGGTCGTCACCCCGCTGGTGTTCTGGCCCAACGACTTCCCCTCGGTCGTCTTCGTCGTCATCCCGCTGCTGGGGTGGGGCGCCCTGCGCAACACCCAGTGGGAGGCGCTGCTGCAGATGCTGGCGGTCCTGGGGATCGCGGTCTTCTTCACCACCGCCGGCCTGGGCCCGCTCGCGCACGTCCCCGAGCAGTACGGCATGCCGGTCGACGCCCGGGGCGTGATCCTGGCGACGTACGCCATCGACTGCGCGATGATCGCGATCCCGCTGATGCTCACGGTGGCCCGGCAGCTCGAGAACGCCCGCCAGGCCGCGGCCGAGCGCGACAAGGTCCAGAACATCGTCAACAGCGCGACCGGCGTCGCGATCATCGGCACCGACGAGGTCGGCCGCATCACGCTGTGGAACCCGGGCGCCGAGCAGCTGCTGGGCTACACCCACGACGAGGTGCTGGGCCGCTTCACCACGATGCTGCACAGCCCCGCGGGGATCCGCGAGAAGGCCCGCGAGCTGGGCGTGGCCGACGACTTCATCGCGGTGGCCCTCGCGATGGCCGCGCCGGAGTCGGCCGGCCGCGACATGAAGTTCCTGACCAAGTCGGGCGAGGAGCGCACGCACTCGATGACGCTGACCCGGATGACCGACGAGCGCGGCCGCGTGACCGGGCACGTCAGCACCTCCGAGGACGTCACCGAGCGGGTCCAGGCCCAGGAGGCGCTCGTCGAGGCGCTCGAGACCGAGCGACGCGCCGTCGAGCGGCTGCGCGAGGTCGACCAGGTCAAGGACTCGTTCGTCTCGAGCGTGAGCCACGAGCTGCGCACGCCGATCACCAGCATCGTGGGCTACCTCGAGATGCTCTCGGACGGCGCCTTCGGCGACCTGAACGCCGACCAGGCCGACGCCGTACGCCGCGTCTCGGACAACAGCGACCGGCTGCTGGCGCTGATCGACGACCTGCTGACGCTCTCGCGCGTCCAGGACGAGGGGCTGACCGTCACCGACCGGGCCTTCGACCTGCGCCAGGTGGTCCGCAAGGGCCACGACGTGGTGGCCCCGGCCTGGGTCGCCCGGGACCTGGCGGTCACCCTCGAGCTCCCCGAGGAGCCGATCCCGTTCTTCGGGGACCGCGACATGGTCGAGCGGGTGATGGTGAACCTGATCGGCAACGCCGTGAAGTTCACCCCCGACGGCGGCCGGGTCGGGATCCGGATGGAGCGGGTCGACGACGGTGCCGAGATCGCGGTGAGCGACACCGGCATCGGCATCCCGGCCAGCGAGCAGGAGCAGCTCTTCAGCCGGTTCTTCCGGTCCTCGGTCGCCCAGCAGCGGGCGATCCCGGGCAGCGGCCTGGGCCTGTCCATCGCCAAGGCCGTCGTCGAGAAGCACGGGGGCTCGGTCCGGGTGGAGTCGGTGCTCGACGAGGGCACGACCTTCCACGTCTGGCTGCCGGCCGTGGTCTGACCCGGCCCGGAACATCCAACGTTCAACTACTGTTGGAACCGGTGCCGCGACCCGTCGGCACGAGCGAGGAGGTGGGCGAGATGCCCGCGATCACCGTGGACGACCTGACCGTGCTGGACCGTGTGCGCACCCCCGGGTTGGGCGACCAGCCCCGACCCGTGCGCCAGGTGACCACCGCCCCGCAGGGCTACGAGGGGGAGGGCTTCCCGGTCCGCCGGGCGTTCGCCGGCATCGACCTCGCGCAGCTCGACCCGTTCGTGATGATGGACCAGATGGGCGAGGTCGAGTACGCCCCCGGCGAGCCCAAGGGCACGCCCTGGCACCCGCACCGCGGCTTCGAGACCGTCACCTACATCATCGACGGCACCTTCGACCACCAGGACAGCCACGGGGGCGGCGGCACCATCACCAACGGCGACACCCAGTGGATGACGGCCGGGTCCGGCCTGCTGCACATCGAGGCGCCGCCCGAGTGGCTCGTGCAGGCGGGCGGCCTCTTCCACGGCATCCAGCTCTGGGTGAACCTCCCGCGTGCGGAGAAGATGACCGCGCCGAGGTACCAGGACCTCCGCTCCGGCGAGGTCGCCCTGCTCACCTCGCCGGACGCCGGGTCGCTGGTGCGGGTGATCGCCGGGTCCGTCGACGGGCACGCCGGCCCCGGCTCGACGCACACCCCCATGTCGCTCGTGCACGCGACGATCGAGCCCGGCGCCCGCCTCGAGCTGCCCTGGGACGTCGACTTCAACGCGCTCGTCTACGTCCTGAACGGTCACGGGACCGTCGGCACGGAGGCCCGACCGGTGCACACCGGGCAGTCGGCCGTCCTCGGCGCGGGCGACTACCTCACGATCACCGCGGACGGCAGCCAGGAGAGCCGCTCGCCGAAGCTCGACGTCATCGTCGTCGGCGGCCGCCCGATCCGCGAGCCGCTCGCCTGGGCCGGCCCGTTCGTGATGAACAGCCGGGCCGAGGTGCTGACGGCGTACGACGACTTCCAGAAGGGCCGCTTCGGGCACGTCCCCGGCTGACGCGTGGGCTAGCGTCGCCTGACCCGACCGAAGGAGCAGGCGTGGCCCGCATCTACCGCGATCCGCAGGGCGTCCCGCACGTGCGGGGCACCTCCGTGCTCGACGTCGCGCACGGTCAGGGCGAGGTGACGGCGCGGGACCGGGCCTGGCAGCTGGAGCACCTGCGCCGCCGGGCCGCCGGCTCCTGCGCCGAGGTGCTCGGCGAGCCCGCACTCGCCTGGGACCGGCTGGCCCGCAGGACCCGGATCGAGGCCACCGCGCGGCGTGCGCACGAGGCGCTCGACGACGAGAGCCGGGCCTTCGTGGCGGCGTACGTCGGGGGCGTCAACGACGGGCTGCACGCCGACGCCCCGGAGCTGGTGCGGCTCGGCATCGCGCCGGCCCCGTGGGAGCCGTGGACCCCGCTGGCGGTGTTCCTCGCGCAGCACCTGCTCTTCGCGGGGCTGGCCGGCAAGCTGTGGGAGCACCGGGCCCGGGCGCTGCTCGGCGACGACGCCGCGCTGCTGTCGCACGAGGGGCCGCTCACCCCGGGCAGCAACGCGTGGGTGGTGGGCGGCGCGCGCACGGCGTCCGGGCGGCCGCTGGTCGCGGGGGACCCGCACCGGGTGCTCGAGTCGCCCGGCGTCTACCAGCAGGTGCGGCTGGCCTGCGAGGACCCGGACGACCCGTTCGACGTGGTCGGCTTCGCCTTCCCGGGCGTGCCCGGGGTGCAGCACTTCGCGCACGCCGGCGAGGTGGCGTGGGCGATCACGAACGCGTCCGCCGACTACCAGGACGTCTACGCCGAGCGGCTGCGCCGCGTGGGGGAGCGCACCGAGGCGCTGGGCCCCGACGGCTGGGAGCCGGCCGAGGCGTGGACCGAGTCGGTCCCGGTGCGCGGGCGTGCCGAGGCCGCGTCCGTCGAGGTGGTCGTGACGGCCCGGGGACCGCTTTTCGAGGGCTCGGTCGCGGCCGGCACCGGGCTGAGCCTGCGCGCGGCCAGCGACGTGCTGGGCGACCTGGGCCTCGCCGCCCTGCTGCCGCTGCTGCGGGCCCGGTCGGTCGCCGACGTCGATGCCGCCCTCGACCACTGGGTCGAGCCGGTCAACAACGTCGTGGTCGCGGACCGGGCCGGGGCGGTGCGCTACCGGATCGCCGGACGCGTGCCGGTCCGGGCCGAGGCGAACCGGCACGGCATCGTCGACGCCGCCGACCCCGGGGGCGCCTGGACCGGGTGGCTCACCGACGTCCCGCGCCACGACGTGGCGGACGACGACGCCGTGGTGACGGCCAACGAGCGCCGTGGTCCGGAGAGCGAGCCGATCGGCGTCGCCTTCGCGCCGCCGCACCGGGCCGACCGGCTGCACGCGCTGCTCGACGGGCGCGACGACCTGGTCCCCGCGGACTTCGCGGCCTTCCACCGCGACACCCTCCACCTGCCGGCCGCGGCCCAGCAGCGGCTGGTCGCGGGGCTCGCCGTGTCCGGCCCGGCCGCCGCGGTGCAGGCGCTCGTGGTCGGGTTCGACGGCCGGATGGAGGCGTCCTCGGCCGCGGCCGCTGCGTACGCCGCGTGGCGCAACGCGTTCGTCCGCCGGATCGCCGCCGCGCCGGTCTTCGCCGGGTTCGCTCAGCCGCACGGCCACGACCCGGCCTTCGCGCCCTCGCTGGACCTGACCGGTCGGATCGGTCTCGGGCTCGAGACCCTGGTGGCCCGCGGGACGCCGTACGGACTGGACCTGGCCGGCCTGGCCGCCGCCGCCCTCGACGACGCCGTCGGGCACGCCGCGACCTGGGGCGAGACCCACGTCTTCGCGCCGCTGCACGGCTTCGACCTCGCAGCCGACGACCTCGTCGCGCCCGCGGTGCCGGCCACGGCGCTGGACGGCGACCTGGACTGCGTGCGCTGCGCGGGCTCGCTGCCGGGCGTGACCGACGCGTGCTACCGCGGGTCGGTGGCCCGCTACGTCTGGGACCTCGACGACCGGCAGGCCGGTGGCTGGGTGGTGCCGATGGGCGCGGCCGGCGACCCCCGCGACCCCCACCACCTCGACCAGCACGCCGCCTGGGCGGCCGGGGAGCTGGCGCCGATCGTGACGGACTGGGACCGTCTCACGGCGGAGTGAGGGGGGCCGGCCCTCGCTCGGTGGCCCGGTAGCATGGGCGGCGAAAGGGAGTAGTCCCCAACAGTCGTGTCGACATGCTGGCCCTCGGGCCCGGCGCGACCGGCCACCTTCGGGTGGCGGACGAGACTTTCGACCAGCACACCACCCCTGATGAGGACGTGCCTGGTCGAAGGCGCGTCCAGGTTGGTGTGGACGCTCTCCGGCCGGGCCGGAGAGGAAATCCCATGTACGCCTTCCTGTTGAGCACCGCGGTCATCTTCGTGGCCGAGCTCGGCGACAAGTCCCAGCTGATGGCGATGACGTTCGCCGCGCGCTACCGCGTGCGCGACGTGCTGATCGGCATCACCGCCGCGACGGCCCTGGTCCACCTGGCCTCCGTCGGCATCGGCTACTACGTCGGCGACGCCTTCGCGGACAGCCAGGACGTGATCCAGGTCGTCGCCGGCGTCGCGTTCCTGGCCTTCGCCGCCTGGACCCTGCGCGGCGACGAGCTGAGCGAGGAGGAGGCCGACAAGGCCCGGCGCAGCCAGGGCGCGGCGATCCTCGCGGTCGGCATCGCCTTCTTCCTCGCCGAGCTCGGCGACAAGACCATGCTCGCGACGATCACGCTGGCCACCCAGGAGGGCTGGCTCGGCACCTGGATCGGCAGCACCGTCGGCATGGTCGCCGCCGACGCCCTCGCGATCGTCGTGGGCGCCGTGCTCGGCAAGAAGCTGCCCGAGCGCGTGATCAAGTACGGCGCCGCGGCGCTGTTCGCGCTGTTCGGCGTCCTGCTGGTCGTCGACGGCCTGCTGGCCTGAGCCCGGGACGCATCAGGCCCCTGACCGCATCGCTGCAGGTCAGGGGCCTGATGAAACTGGGGTGAGTAACGGGACTTGAACCCGCGACATCCGCCACCACAAGGCGGCGCTCTACCAGCTGAGCTATACCCACCATCGCGTCCGGCTCATCGGCCGGACCGGAGAGGAGTGTACTAGTTCTCCCCGGCAGTTCCCGCATCGGCCTCGGCCGGGGCGGCTTCCTCGCCGGTGAGGCCGGTCAGGGCCCCGCCGTGCTTCTCGGCGATGCCGCGCGCGGTGGCGCTGTCGGGGCCGGGGGAGTCGACGAAGACGGCCTCGCGGTAGTAGCGCAGCTCCTCGATGCTCTCCTGGATGTCGGCCAGGGCGCGGTGGTTGCCGCGCTTGGCGGGCGCCTGGAAGTAGGCCCGCGGGAACCAGCGGCGCGAGAGCTCCTTGATCGAGGAGACGTCCACGATCCGGTAGTGCAGGAAGCCCTCCAGCGCCGGCATGTCCCGGGCGAGGAACGAGCGGTCGGTGGCGACGGTGTTGCCGGCGAGCGGCGGGCGGCTGCCGTCGGGACAGTGCTCCTTGATGTAGGCCAGCACCTGCTCCTCGGCCTCGCCCATCGTCAGCCCCGCGTCGAGCTCCTCGAGCAGGCCGGACTTCTCGTGCATGTCGCGGACGAAGTCGTTCATCTGGTCCAAGGCCTCGGGGGCGGGCTTGATGATGATGTCGATGCCGTCGCCGAGGACGTTCAGGTCGAAGTCGGTGACCAGGGCCGCGACCTCGATCAGGGCGTCGGCGCCGAGGTCGAGCCCGGTCATCTCGCAGTCGATCCAGACAAGTCGCTCATTCACGAGAGGTCACCCTACTGCCCACCGGCCGCGGCCGCCCCTCGTGCGGGCCGCCGCTCTCAGGGCTCCCTCAGCCGGCGTGTCTAGGGTCGGACGCGTGAAGCAGTGGCTGGGTCTCCTCGCGCGCCTGGTGACCGGTGGTGTCTGGATCGGGGCCGGGCTGGTCAAGCTGCCCGACCCGGCGATCAGCGTCCAGGCGGTCCGCGCCTACCAGCTGCTGCCGTCCTCGGTCGTCCCGACCGTGGGCCAGCTGCTGCCCGCGGTGGAGATCGTGGTCGGGCTGGCCCTCGTCGCGGGGATCCTGACGCGCGGGGCGGCCGTCGTCTCCGCCGTCCTCCTCGTGGCGTTCATCGTCGGCATCGCCTCGGTGTGGGCGCGCGGCATCACGATCGACTGCGGCTGCTTCGGTGGAGGCGGCTTCGACCCGGACGCCGCCTCGAGGTACCCCTGGGAGATCGCCCGCGACGTCGGGCTGCTGCTGCTCTCCGCCCTCCTCGTCGCGCTGCCCCGCACCCGCTGGGCGGTCGACGACCTGCTGTTCCGCCGTACCCCTGCTCCCGAAGGATCGTGACCATGTCCAGCAAAGCCAGCCGGGACGCCCGCGCCGAGCGCGCCGCCCTCGCCCTCCGGGACCAGCAACGCGCCGAGCGCCGCCGCTCGGTGCTGATGATCGGCGGGGTGGTGCTCGCGATGGTCCTCATCGTGACGGCCGGCTTCCTGGTCAACCGCGCGCGCGACACCAGCAACGACGTCTCCGCGCCGGCGGCGGGCTCGGGCGACTACGGCGTGACGGTCGGCGACCGCACGGCGCCGCGGACGGTCGTGGTCTACGAGGACTTCCTCTGCCCCTACTGCGGCGAGCTGGAGAAGGCCACGCACGAGGAGCTGGCGTCGCTGGCCGACGCCGGCAAGGTGTACGTCGAGTACCGCCCCTTCGACCTGCTCCGCACCGACTACTCGGTGGCGGCGGCGTCGGCCTTCAAGGTGGTCCTCGACGCCTCCGGCCCGGAGGTCGCCAAGAAGTTCCACGACGAGCTGTACGCCGACCAGCCCGACGAGTCCGGCCCCTACCCGGACGCCGACTGGCTCGTCGAGAAGGCCGTCGCGGCCGGGGCCACCGAGAGCGACGTCCGCCCGGGCATCGAGGACGACAGCCAGAAGGCCTGGGTCGAGAAGGCCACCAAGGCGGCCGACGCGGCCGGTGTGACCGGCACGCCGACCGTCCTCCTCGACGGCAAGCGCTTCACCGACGGCACGACGATCGACGACCTCGCGACGAACCTGCTGGCGCAGCTGAAGTGAGGGGCGTCGCCGGTTGGGACTTCCCGGCCGGCCGCTGACATGATCCGTCGGATGAGCACCCCGACCGACGCCTTCATCGCCGGCCTGCCCAAGGCCGAGCTCCACGTCCACCACGTCGGGTCCGCGTCGCCGCGGATCGTGAGCGAGCTGGCCGAGCGACACCCCGGCACCGTGCCCAGCGACCCGGCCGCGCTGGCGAGGTTCTTCGAGTTCCGCGACTTCGCCCACTTCGTCGAGGTCTACCTCGCCGTCGTCGACCTGGTGCGTACGCCGGAGGACATCCGCTACCTGACCTACGAGGTGGCCCGGGAGATGGCGACCTCGCAGTCGCTGCGGTACGCCGAGCTGACGTGCACGCCGTACACCTCCGTGCGCCCGCACGAGGAGGGCAAGGGGATGCCGATCGAGGCCTACTCCGAGGCGATCGAGGACGCGCGCCTCGCCGCCGAGCGCGACTTCGGCCTGGTGCTGCGCTGGATCTACGACATCCCCGGGGAGTCCGGTCTGCCGGCCGCTGACAAGACCCTGGATTACGCCCTCGAGCACCGCACCGACGGCCTGATCGGCTTCGGCCTCGGTGGCCCCGAGATCGGGGTGCCCCGCCCGCAGTTCCAGCCGCACTTCGACGCCGCTCGCGCCGCCGGGCTGCGCAGCCTGCCGCACGCCGGCGAGACCACGGGTCCGGACACCATCTGGGACGCGCTCCGGCTGCTGGGGGCCGAGCGGATCGGGCACGGCACGTCGGCGGCCCAGGACCCGCTGCTGCTGTCCTACCTCGCCGAGCACCGGATCCCGCTCGAGGTCTGCCCGTCGTCCAACATCGCCACCCGCGCCGTCGCGACGCTCGCGGAGCACCCGATCCGGGCCTTCGTCGACGCGGGCGTCACGGTCACGGTCAACTCCGACGACCCGCCGATGTTCGGCACCACGCTGAACCGTGAGTACGCCGTCGCCGCCGACCTGCTCGACCTCGACGAGTCCGGCGTCGCCGACCTGGCGCGGACGGCCGTGCGGGCGTCGTACGCCGACGACGCGGACAAGACGCGGATCCTCGCGGAGATCGACGCGTACGTCGCCGGCTGACCCCCGACGGCCCGGGCCGGGCCCCTGGTCCTGGGGGCATGCACAGGCCCCGCAAGCTCATACCCTGCGGGGCCACCGCCAGTGTGGCGCGGGCCGGCCGCGCGGCCGAGCATTTGTGAGGCGTGTCGCGTCCGGCGCTCAGTGCGCCGGGTCGGGCCAGTTGCGGTCGTGGCAGAGCACGACGATCTCGACGTCGCGGTCCCGGTAGCGCGCGGCCTCCGCGGGCAGGGTGCTGGCGCGGAACCGCTCGTGCACGTCGGGCCCGTCCAGGACCCAGCCGTGGATCGGGTGCCGCCAGTGGCACAGGAGGACGACGCCGTCGTCGGTCAGGGCGCCGGCGATCCGCTCGATGAGCAGGTCGAGGTCGGCCGGGCTGAGGAAGTAGCCGACCTCGGAGAGCACCACGAGGTCGAACTCCCCGGCCGGCCACGCCGTCGGGACGTCGTACTCCGCCACCGTGACGGACGGGTCGCCGCCCAGCCGCTGCTGGGCCAGGTGCACCGCCATCGGGCTGCGGTCGACGGCCACGGTCGCGCTGGCGCGGGTCGCGAGCGCCTCGGCGAGGGCACCGCGCGAGCAGCCGACCTCGAGCGCCCGGCGGAAGCGACGGCGGGGGAGGACGGCCAGTGTCAGGTCGCGCTTGCGGTGCTCGTACCACCGCTCCTCGACCCCCCACGGGTCCTCGCGCTCGCGGTGCAGCACGTCGAGCTCGTCGTCCACCGCGGGGACGGCCGCGAGCAGGTGCTCGAGGGGCTCGTCGGGCAGCGGGTGGACCCGGGCGTCGTGCGCGGCCACCGCCCGGCGCTTGCGGTCGAGCTCGTCGGGGGCCAGCTCCAGCCCGCGCAGCTGCGGCCACGGGGCGTCCTCCGGGCTGCGGGTCCTCCAGAGGTGGACCGGGTAGTGCAGCAGCCGGGCGCCGGTACGCCGGGCGGCGACCGTCGCCGCACGGCCGGCCGCCTCGTGGTCGGGGTGCCCGTCGCCGGGCCAGGGCGCGAGCAGCAGGGTGCCGCGGCCGTCGCCGATGGTCTCGACGAGCGCGGTGGTGACCGTGCCCTCCACGGCCTCCACCCGGCCGTCCTCGGCGCCGAGGAAGACCAGCGGGGCGTCCGGGACCAGCTCGGCGAGCGCCGCCCTCGCCGCGCCGAGCCGGTGCTGGTCGGGCGGGCCGGCGGTCAGCTGGACGACGTACACCGCCATCCCCTGCTCGTGGGCGCGGGCGATCAGCCCGCCGGCGCCGACCGCCGCGTCGGCCGGGTGGGCGGCGACGACCACGAGGCGGGTGCAGCCGTCGGCGGCGTCGGCCAGGTCGAGCCGCGGCGCGCCGCGCCAGCGCGGGTCGGCGCGCCACGAGGAGGAGACGGGGTCGTGGGACACGCGATTCCTTCGGCAGCCGAGGTGCCCGCTGACCGGGCACGGCCGACCGTACGAGTTCGCCGCATGTGCCACCTCCTCCCGCTGGGTGAAATAGGGTGGGTCCATGCCCTCCGCCCCGCGGCACCAGCTGCGCATCGCGATCGTCAACGACTACGAGATCGTGGTCGCCGGCGTCGCTGCCATGCTCGCGCCGCACCACGAGCGGATCGCGGTGGTGGAGCTCGACGCCGGCCTGCCGGTGATGACCGACGTGGACGTGATCCTCTACGACACGTTCGGGCAGGTGCAGGGCGACGGCGTCGACCTCGAGGACCTGGTGCGCGGCTCCGACGCGCAGGTCGTGATCTTCAGCTGGAACCTCCAGGAGGAGCTGGTGGCGCGGGCGATCCGCAAGGGCGCCGCGGGCTACCTCTCCAAGGGCCTGAGCGGCCAAGAGGTCGTGGACGCGCTCGAGGCGGTGCGCGCCGGCTCCGTCGTGGTGCCGGCCTCGACCGGCACCGTCGACCGCGGCGTCGTCGGTGACTGGCCCGGCAAGGAGGCCGGGCTCACCAACCGCGAGGGCGAGGTGCTCGCGCTGATCACCCAGGGGCTGAGCAACCAGGAGATCGCGGAGCGCAGCTACCTCTCCATCAACTCGGTGAAGACCTACATCCGCACGGCCTACCGCAAGATCGGGGTCACCCGCCGCGCCCAGGCCGTGGTGTGGGGGATGCACCACGGCTTCGAGCCGGACCGCACCCGGATCGTCGACACGGCCGCGCTGCGCGACTGAGCCCCGGCGTCCCGTCAGCCCGCGACCGCGTCGAGGACGTCGTCGCGCTGCAGCATCCGCACGCACCACGCGAAGTGGCCGTCGCTGCCGGACGCGCTGAAGCAGGTCGCGGTCACGAGGGCGTACGCCGCCCGGTGCACGCCCAGCCGCTCCGGCGGGTGACCGAGGCGGGCCGCGACCGCGGCGTCGAGCCGCGCCTCGGTCGCGCGGGCGTCCGGGCCGTACATGTCGAAGACACTCGCCGCCACCGCCGCGTCGAAGGCCGGGTCGCCGAGCGTCGACAGGAAGCCGAAGTCGAGCAGCGCCGTCGGCCGCGCCCGGTCGTCGACCAGGACGTTCGCGGGGATCAGGTCGCCGTGGACTAGCGCCGGGCTGCTCGGGGTGAGCGTGCGGAGCGTCTCGACCCCCCGGGCAGCCAGCCCCTCCACGTCGGGCAGCGCCCGCGCGAGCGGGCCCTGCGAGGCCGCCACGCGGCGTACGACCAGGGCGGCGAGGTTGTGCTCGAAGGGGATGCCGGCGTCGAACGCCTCCTCGCCCTCGAGCACGGGCAGCGCGCCCAACCCCGGGGTCGCGGCACCGGCCGTCGCGGCCAGCGCCGCCAGCACGTCGACGACCGCCGCGAGCTGGTCGTCGGTGGGTCGGCTCGCCCCGGGGCCGGGCTGCCAGAGCGGCGTCCCGGCGAGCCGCGGCTCGATGCTGGCGCAGGCGTCGCCCAGCACGACCACGTCCTCGATCGCGGGCGTCGCGAACGGCAGCCGCGTCGACCCGACCGCGTCGTAGAACGTGCGCAGCCGCGCCAGCTCGCCGGCCGACCGTCGCTGCCACACCTTGGCGACCCGGTCGCCGCCTAGCGCGACGACCGTCCCCTCCATCCCGGACCCGAGGACCTCGCCCGGCTCGTGGCCGGCGTCCCGGAGCGCGGTGCGCCAGGCCGGGCTGAGGTCGGGCACGGGCATCCCCTGGGTGGTGTCGTGGCGCCCCCGGCAGGACTCGAACCTGCGACCGGCGGATTAGAAGGCCGCTGCTCTATCCAGCTGAGCTACGGAGGCTGGGCGGGGACCATTGTGACGCATGGGTCGCGTCCAGGCGGGCACGTGTCGGCCCGTGCGTGCGGCTTGTGTGGTGGATCCGGTTCACCAGGTGGACCGGATCCACCACACAACGGCACATCCGGCGGCCGCCCGGCGGACAGCGGCGCTTCTGCGGTTGATCGGTGTCACCAGGTGACACTGATCAACCGCAGCGGCGCTTCTGCGGTTGATCGGTGTCACCAGGTGACACTGATCAACCACACAAACGGCAAGCCGGCGTGCCCGACCCGGGGCACGGTGCTCAGCGACGCGTGGCGTCCATCCACGCCTCGACGTCGGCGGACGTGCGGGGCAGGGAGGCGGAGAGGTTCCGGTGGCCGTCGGCGGTGACGAGGATGTCGTCCTCGATCCGGATGCCGATGCCGCGCAGCTCCTCGGGGACGAGGAGGTCGTCCTCCTGGAAGTACAGGCCGGGCTCGACGGTCAGCACCATGCCCTCGGCGAGGGTGCCCTGGTTGTAGGCCTCGGGGGAGGCCTCGCCGCAGTCGTGCACGTCCATGCCGAGCATGTGGCTGGTGCCGTGCAGGGTCCAGCGCGAGTAGACCTTGCTCTCCGGGTCCAGCGCCTCCTCGACGGAGACGGGCAGCAGGCCGAGGTCGCCGAGGCCGTGGGCGAGCACCGTCATGGCGGCCTGGTGGGCCGCGATGAACGGCGCCCCGGGGCGCACGGCCTCGTTGCCGGCCTCCTGGGCGGCGTACACGAGGTCGTAGAGCTCGCGCTGCAGCGGCGTGAAGGTGCCGTCGACCGGGATGGTCCGGGTGACGTCGGCGGTGTAGAGGTTGTGCCCCTCGACGCCCATGTCCAGCAGGACCAGCTCTCCGGGGGTGATCGGGCCGGAGTTCTCGATCCAGTGCAGCGTCGTCGCGTGGCGGCCACCGCCGACGATCGAGTCGTAGCCGATGTCGTTGCCCATCGCGCGGGCGCGGCGGAAGAAGGTGCCCTCGATCCAGCGCTCGCCGTACTTCAGCACGTCGTCCCACTCGCGGACGCTGTCCTCGAAGCCGAGCGCGGTGATGTCGCACGCCTCCTGGAGCTCGCCGATCTCCCAGGCGTCCTTGACCAGGCGCATCTCGGAGACCACCCGGGCCAGCTCGGCGTCGCGGCCGGCGTCCCCGGCGACCAGCCCGTCGACGGTCGCGGACAGGCCGCGGTGCACCCGGGTCTTGCCGGTGCCGGACAGCGCGCCGGCGAGGTCGTCGATGTGGCGCACCTCGAGGCCGAGCGAGCTCGACATCTCGTTCAGCGACGGGCGGCGGCCGGCCCACAGCTCGCCGTACTGCCGGTCGCGGAAGAACTCGTCGGTCTCCCGCGAGGAGCGGGGCCGGGCGTAGAGGACCGACTCGCCGTCCTCGACGACCAGCACGGCGTCGCTCGTCTGGTTGCCGGAGAAGTAGGTGTGGGCGGTGTCCGGGCGGAAGCGGTAGTCGGTGTCGTTCGACCGCACCTTGTAGGTGCCCGCGGGCAGCACCAGGCGCTCGCCGGGGAACGCCGCCCCCAGGGAGGTACGCCGGCGCGCGGCGTGCTCCGCGATCGGGTGCGTCGGCAGGTCGAGCTCCCGCTCGCCCCAGCCGGTGCGCATGAAGGCGCTCCACGCCTCGGGCACCTTGGGGTCGTGCGACTCCGTGTGCAGGGCGGCCTGGTCGGTCTCGTTCGTCTGCTCGCTCACGTCGGTCACTGTACGCCGGAAGCGGGTCCGGGCGCCTCGGCCGGATAGGCTTCGACCCATGCCCGGACCCCGTCGCGACAGCCTCGTCTTCACGGTCGTGGTGACGGTTCTCGTGGTGCTGGGGGCGCTCCCGATCCTGCTGGTGATCGCGCTGTCGGGGGCTCCCGGCTCGCTCGTCCTCGCCACCGCGCTCGCCGCGCTGCCGGTCGGGCCGCTGGTCGGCTGCTACCTCTGGCTGGACCGCTACGAGCCCGAGCCGCGCCGGCTGCTGGCCCTGGGCCTGCTGTGGGGCGGCTTCGTCGCCACCGCGGCCGCGCTGCTCATCCAGGGCCTCGGCGGCTTCGTGGTCGGCTTCACCGACGACCAGAGCCTGGAGATCGTCGCGCCGGTCAGCGAGGAGTTCAGCAAGGGCCTGTTCCTGCTGCTCCTGCTGTGGTGGCGCCGGGCCGAGCTCGACGGCGTCCTCGACGGGATCGTGTACGCCGGGATGGTCGGGGTCGGCTTCGCCTTCGTCGAGAACATCCTCTACCTCGCGGCCGCCTACAACGGCACCGACGCCGCCGGCCCGGGCGGCACCGAGGCGCTCACCGGCACCTTCGTGGTGCGCTGCCTCTTCAGCCCCTTCGCGCACCCGCTCTTCACGACCTTCACCGGCATCGGCGTCGGCATCGCGGTCGGCTCGCGCCGCGGCTGGGTGCGGGTGCTCGCCCCGTTGGTCGGCTACGCCCTCGCGGTGCTCGCCCACGCCACCTGGAACACCTCGACCGTCTACGGCTTCGACTCGTTCGTCGGCGTCTACGTGCTGCTGATGGCCCCGGCGCTGATCGCGATCGCCTGCTTCGCGATCTGGTCGCGCCGCTCGGAGCGCCGGATGCTCACCGCCGCCCTCGGCGACGCGGCGGCGCGCGGGCTGATCCCCGCCACCGACATCGGCTGGGTCGTCGACCTCGGCGCCCGCCGCCGCAGCCGCCGCCACGCCCGCCAGCAGGGCGGGCGCGCAGGGGAGCGGGCGATGCGCGACTACCAGCAGGCCGCCATCGAGCTCGGCTTCCTGCACCACCGCTTCCTGCGGGGCACGCCCCCGCCCGACTTCGCCGCGCGAGGCCAGGAGTACGTCGCCCGCATCGGCGCCGTACGCCCCTCGATCGCCTTCCCCGGACAGGTGGTACCCACCCGATGACTGACCCCACGACGCCCCCGAGTGCCGAGAGCACCCGGATGCTGACCGCGCTGGTGCGCCTGCGGGGGTCCCTCCAGGAGGCCCGCCTCCCGCTGGACATCCCCGGGGTGGAGGAGCAGCGCACCGCCCGGCAGGAGATGGTCGACCAGCTCGAGGACTACGTCATCCCGCGGCTGATGACGATCGACGCCCCGCTGCTGACCGTGGTCGGCGGCTCGACCGGCGCGGGCAAGTCGACGCTGGTGAACTCCGTCGTCGGGCACCGCGTCACCGAGCCCGGCGTGCTGCGCCCGACCACCCGCTCGCCGGTGCTGGTCCACCACCCCGACGACGCCGAGTGGTTCGGCCAGGACCGCCTGCTGCCCGACCTCGAGCGGGTCAGCCACGCCACGACCGACCCCGAGGCGCTCCAGCTGGTGCCGTCCACGACGCTGCCGCCCGGCCTCGCGATCCTCGACGCCCCCGACATCGACTCGGTCGAGGAGCGCAACCGGACGCTCGCCGCCCAGCTCCTCGCCGCGGCTGACCTGTGGCTGTTCGTCACCTCGGCCGCGCGGTACGCCGACCAGGTGCCGTGGGGCTTCCTGCGCCAGGCCGCCGAGCGCTCGACGGCGGTCGCGATCGTGCTCGACCGCACCCCGGCCGACGCCGTGCAGACCGTGGCCACCCACCTCGCCCGGATGCTCGCGAGCCGCGGGCTCAAGGACTCGCCGCTGTTCACCGTCAACGAGGTCCCGGTCTCCGAGGACGGCCTGCTCCCGGCCGAGGAGGTCGCGGACATCCGCGGCTGGCTCGAGTCGCTCGCCGAGGACAGCGACGCCCGCGGCGCCGTGGTGAAGCAGACCCTCGACGGGGCGATCCGCACCCTCACCCGGCGTACCCACGGCGTGGCCGACGCCGCCGCCGAGCAGCTCGTGGTCGCCCGCAGTCTCCGCGAGGACGCCGACAAGGCGTACGACACCGCCATCGCGGCGATCTCGCTCGCCTCCGCCGACGGCACCCTGCTGCGCGGCGAGGTGCTCGCCCGCTGGCAGGAGTTCGTCGGCACCGGCGAGCTGCTCAAGTCGCTCGAGAACCGCGTCGGCTGGCTCCGCGACCGCATCGTCAACACCGTCAAGGGCAAGCCCCAGCAGGCCGAGCGGGTCACGGTCGCGGTCGAGTCCGGCCTCGAGACCCTGATCCTCGAGCACGCCGAGGCCGCCGCCGAGCGCGCCGAGGCGTCCTGGCTGTCCGTGGCCCCCGGCAAGGCGCTGCTCGCCGACGCCGGCGAGGACCTCGGCCGCGCGTCGCGCGACCTGCGCCGCAAGGCCGAGCGCGCGGTCCGCGACTGGCAGCAGGACGTCCTCGAGATGGTCCGCACCGAGGGCGCCGACAAGCGCGGCACCGCGCGCTTCCTGGCGTACGGCGTCAACGGGCTCTCCGTCGCGCTGATGGTCGTCGTGTTCGCCTCGACCGCCGGGCTCACCGGTGCCGAGGTCGGCATCGCCGGCGGCTCGGCCGTCCTGGGCCAGAAGCTGCTCGAGGCCGTCTTCGGCGACCAGGCGGTCCGGACCCTGGCCGAGCGGTCCCGCAAGGCCCTCGAGATCCGCGTCGGCGACCTGATGGAGGCCGAGCGGGCGCGGTACGTCGACCTGCTCGCCACCCTCGACCTCGCGCCGACCACGCCGGAGCTGCTGCGGGCCGCGTCGCGCCGCGTCGACGACCTGCGCTTCGCCGCGCTGCCGCGCGGAGGCGACGCCGAGTCGTGAGTCCCGCCCGACTAGTCTGAGCGCCTGCACACCGTTCGCCACCACCGTCCGAGGACGGGTCGAGGGAGAAGATGACTGCCTTGCTCGAGGGGGCCAAGAAGCTGGTCACCCGCGGCACCGACATCGGTGCCCGGATCGAGGGGCTCGACACCGCCACCGAGGCCGCCCGGGGGCGTCTCGACGACACCGTCGTCGACGAGGCCCGTGCGGTCGTCGACCGCGCCTCGGGCCGCCTGCGCCTCTCGGCGGACCACACGGTCGTCGCGATCGCCGGCGCGACCGGCTCCGGGAAGTCCTCCACCTTCAACGCGCTGACCGGGCTGGAGCTCTCGGCCGTCGGCGTACGCCGTCCCACGACGTCGTGGGCGACCGCCTGCGTCTGGGGCGCCGAGGGCGCCGACGAGCTGCTCGAGTGGCTCGGCATCCCGCCGCGGCACCAGACCACGCGCGACTCGATGCTCGACACCGGTCGCGAGGACAAGGCGCTGCAGGGCGTGGTCCTCCTGGACCTGCCCGACCACGACTCCACCGAGGTCAGCCACCACCTCGAGGTCGACCGCCTCGTGCAGCTCGCCGACCTGCTCGTGTGGGTGCTGGACCCGCAGAAGTACGCCGACGCCGCCATCCACGACCGCTACCTCAAGCCCCTGGCCAGCCACGAGGGCGTGATGCTGGTCGTGCTCAACCACATCGACACCGTCCCCGAGGACCGCCGCCAGGGCATGGTCGACGACGTACGCCGCCTGCTCGCCCAGGACGGCCTCGGCAAGGTGCCGGTGCTGGCCGTCAGCGCGCGCCAGGGCATCGGCGTCGACGCGCTGCGCGAGCAGATCGCCTCGCGGGTCTCGGCCAAGAAGATGACCAAGCAGCGGCTCGAGGCCGACCTGCGCACCGCCGCGACGCGCCTCGACGAGGCGTCCGGCAGCGCCCGCACCCGCGACGTCCCGAAGGACCGCGTGGCGGCGCTCGACGACGCCTTCGCCGAGGCTGCGGGCGTCCCGACGGTCGTGGACGCCGTCGAGCGCTCGACGCGCCAGCGGGCGGGCCGGGCGACCGGCTGGCCGGTCACGTCGTGGTTCTCCAAGCTCAAGCCGGACCCGCTCAAGCGGCTCCACCTCGCGCTGGGCGCCGAGGGCAAGCAGCTGACGGGGCGCTCGCGGACCTCGGTCCCGCAGGCCACCCAGGTGCAGCGCGCCCGCGTCGACACCGCGGTGCGCTCGCTGGCCGACGACGTCTCCGGCGGCCTCGCCCGCCCGTGGGCCGACGCCGTGCGCCGGGCCTCGATCTCCCGGCTCTCCGACCTCGGGGACCGCCTCGACGGGGCGCTCGCCGAGACCGACCTGGGCGCGACGAAGATCCCCGCCTGGGCAGGAGCCGTCCGGGTGGTCCAGTGGGTGCTCATCGTCTCGGCCCTGCTCGGCGCGGTCTGGCTGGCCGGTCTCGCCGCCATGGGCTACCTCCAGATGCCCCAGCCGTCCACGCCGCGCGCGCTGGGCCTGCCCGTCCCGACGCTGATGCTCCTCGGGGGCGTCGTGCTCGGGGTGCTGCTCGCCCTGGTGTGCCGGCTGCTGGTCTCCGCCACGGCCCGTCGGCGGGCCCGGGCGGCCGACCGCCGGCTGCGCGAGGCGGTCCGCTCGGTCGCCCGTGAGCTCGTCGTGGAGCCGGTGGAGGCCGAGCTCACGGCGTACGCCACGGTGCGCTCGGGCCTCGCCCGCGCCCTCAAGTAGCCCACCGACCGTCCACAGGCGCGGTCCGCGCCCTCTCCCTCCACAGGGGCCGGGCGCCGCGTCCGCGACCGTCGGCGCCGCCGCGGAGTCTCGTCGTGTCCCACACACGGCAACGACAGGAGACCCCGATGAACGACACCACCGTGACCCTGCAGGGCTGGCTCGGCAGCAACGTGACCCTGCGCCGGGCGGGGGCCAGCGACGTGCCCGTCGCCAGCTTCCGGCTGGCCTGCACGCCGCGGCGCTACCACCGGGCCACCGACACCTGGTCCGACGGCGAGACCCAGTGGTACACCGTCACCGCCTGGCGCGGCCTGGCCACCAACTGCGACCGGTCCCTGCGGCGGGGTGACGCGGTGGTGGTGCACGGGCGGCTCGACGCCACCACCTGGAAGAACCGCGACGGCGAGCCGGTCTTCACCCTCGAGGTGGAGGCGACCTTCGTCGGCCACGACCTCAACCGCGGCACCACCACCTTCGTGCGCCCGCCCCGACCGGCGGCCGCGGCGGAGCCGGTGCGGGACCCGGACCGGGTCGCCGACGCCGAAGCCGCCGCCTGAGACCTGGGTCGCAGGCGGCCGCCCGCCTGCGACCCCGTCTGGGTCGGGAGGCCTCTGCTCAACTAGGCTCGACCGCATGGCGGAATATGTCTTCACCCTGCGCAATGTCCGCAAGGCCCACGGCGACAAGGTCGTGCTCGACAACGTGACGTTGTCGTTCCTGCACGGCGCCAAGATCGGCGTCGTCGGCCCCAACGGCACCGGCAAGTCCTCGCTCTTCAAGATCATGGCCGGGCTCGACAAGGCCAACAACGGCGACGCGATCCTCGACCCCGGGGCCACGGTCGGCATGCTCCAGCAGGAGCCGCCCCTGACCGAGGGCAAGACCGTGCTCGAGAACGTCGAGGAGGCCGTCTCCGAGATCAAGGGCAAGATGGCCCGCCTCGACGAGCTCTACATGCTGATGGGCGACCCGGACGCCGACCAGGACAAGGTCGGCGAGGAGGCCGGCAACCTGCAGAGCGAGCTCGACGCCGCCAACGTGTGGGACCTCGACAGCCGCCTCGACCAGGCCATGGACGCGCTGCGCTGCCCGCCGCCGGACGCCATGGTCGACAACCTCTCCGGTGGTGAGCGCCGCCGGGTCGCGCTGTGCAAGCTTCTGCTCCAGCAGCCCGACCTGCTGCTCCTCGACGAGCCCACCAACCACCTCGACGCCGAGTCGGTCCAGTGGCTCGAGGGGCACCTCAAGGACTACCCGGGCGCCGTCCTGGCCATCACCCACGACCGGTACTTCCTCGACAACGTCGCCGAGTGGATCCTCGAGCTCGACCGCGGCCAGACGCACCCCTACGAGGGCAACTACTCGACCTACCTCGAGACCAAGCGCGACCGGCTCAAGATCGAGGGGCAGAAGGACGCCAAGCGCGCCAAGATGCTCGAGAAGGAGCTGGAGTGGGTCCGCTCCAACGCCAAGGCCCGCCAGACCAAGAGCCGCTCGCGGCTCGCGCGCTACGAGGAGATGGCGGCCGAGGCCGACCGGATGCGCAAGATCGACACCTCGGAGATCAACATCCCGGCCGGTCCGCGCCTCGGTGACATCGTGCTGGAGGCCCGCGACCTGACCAAGGGCTTCGAGGGCCGCACCCTCATGCACGACCTCGACTTCACGCTGCCGCGCGCCGGCATCGTCGGGGTGATCGGTCCCAACGGCGTCGGCAAGACGACGCTGTTCCGGATGATCACCGGCGGCGAGCAGCCCGACAGCGGCGAGCTCAAGGTCGGCACGACGGTGAAGCTGTCGTACGTCGACCAGAGCCGCGGCGGCATCGACCCGACCAAGAACGTCTGGGAGGTCGTCTCCGACGGGCTGGACTTCATCAAGGTCGCCAACTTCGAGATGAACTCCCGCGCCTACGTCGCGTCGTTCGGCTTCAAGGGCCCCGACCAGCAGAAGAAGGCCGGCGTGCTCTCCGGTGGCGAGCGCAACCGCCTCAACCTCGCGCTGACGCTGAAGATGGGCGGCAACCTGCTGCTGCTCGACGAGCCCACCAACGACCTGGACGTCGAGACCCTGTCCTCGCTCGAGGACGCGATCCTCGACTTCCCCGGCTGCGCCGTGGTCACCTCCCACGACCGGTGGTTCCTCGACCGCGTCGCGACCCACATCCTCGCCTGGGAGGGCGACAACGAGGACGACGCCAAGTGGTTCTGGTTCGAGGGCAACTTCGCGGCCTACGAGGAGAACAAGATCGAGCGCCTCGGCATCGAGGCGGCCCGGCCCCACCGCGTCACGCACCGCCGCCTCACCCGCGACTGATCGGGCTGTTCGTTGGTCGAGTAGCAACGTTTTTCGTCGGTCGAGTAGCGACGTGTTTCGTTGGTCGAGTAGCGAGCACCAGCGAGCGTATCGAGACCCCTGCGCGACGGGGTCTCGATACGCCCGTCGCGACTTCGTTCCTCAGTCGCGCCGTTCTACTCGACCGACGAGGATGTTCGTTGGTCGAGCAGCGACGTTTTCGTTGGTCGAGTAGCGAGCGTCAGCGAGCGTATCGAGACCCCTGCGCGACCGGGTCTCGATACGCCCATCGCGACTTCGTTCCTCAGTCGCGCCGTTCTACTCGACCGACGAGGGTGTTCGTTGGTCGAGCACCGAGGCCGCTCGTTGGTCGAGTAGCGAGCGCCAGCGAGCGTATCGAGACCTGGGCTCGCGTTCGTTGGTCGAGTAGCGACGTTTTCGTTGGTCGAGTAGCGAGCGCCAGCGAGCGTATCGAGACCTGAGCTCGCGTTCGTTGGTCGAGTAGCGACGTGTTTCGTTGGTCGAGTAGCGAGCACCAGCGAGCGTATCGAGACCCCCTGCGCTGACCGGGTCTCGATACGCCCGTCGCGACTTCGTTCCTCAGTCGCGCCGTTCTACTCGACCGACGAGGATGTTCGTTGGTCGAGCAGCGACGTTTTCGTTGGTCGAGTAGCGAGCGTCAGCGAGCGTATCGAGACCTCTGCGCGACCGGGTCTCGATACGCCCGCCGCGACTTCGTTCCTCAGTCGCGCCGTTCTACTCGACGTGGCTGACCTACCGCCCGGGCTCGTGCCTCGCCTGTGCGGAGGTCAGCGCATCTCCATCTCGGGGTGACCGGCGACGAGGTGGTCGGACACGGCGTTCATCACGCGGCCGAGGGCGGCGAAGTCCTCGTCGCTGACCAGGTCGACGAGGTGGTCGCGGACGCCGTTGACGTGCGTCGGTGCGACCTTGGTGAGCAGGGCGTAGCCGTGCTCGGTCATCGAGCAGACGATGCCGCGGCCGTCCTCGGGGGAGGTTGCCCGCTCGACGAGGCCGGCCTTCTCCATCCGGGCCACGGTGTGCGTGACGCGGCTGCGGCTGTGCGCGGTGGCGTCGGCGAGCTGGGCCATCCGCATCTGGCGGCCGTCGCGCTCGGAGAGGCGGACCAGGATCTCGTACTCGGTGAGCGAGATGTCGAAGTGCCGCCGAAGGTCGTCGTCGAGACGGTCCAGCAGCAGCGTGGTGCCCATGAGGAGGGCACGCCACGACTGCTGCTGGCCGTCGTCGAGCCACCGGGCCGTGCGCGCCTCCGTCATGGGCAGCACCCTAACGGGCACGCCCCCGCGCGCACGGACGCCGGGTCAGCGCAGGCGCTCGAGGATCAGGGCCATGCCCTGACCGCCGCCGACGCACATGGTGATCAGCCCGGTGGTCTTGTCGTGCCAGTCCAGCGAGTTGATCATCGTGTTCTGCAGGCGGGCGCCGGTCATGCCGAACGGGTGGCCGACCGCGATCGCGCCGCCGTTGACGTTGAGGCGGTCCAGGTCGATGCCGAGGTCCTGGTACGACGGCACGACCTGGGCCGCGAAGGCCTCGTTGATCTCGACCAGGTCGATGTCGCCGATGCTCATGCCGGCGTACTTCAGCGCGTTCTTGGTCGCCTCGACCGGGCCGAGGCCCATGATCTCGGGGGAGAGGCCGCTGACGCCGGTGGAGACGATCCGGGCGAGCGGGGTCAGGCCCAGCTCGGCCGCCTTGGTGTCGGACATGATGACGACCGCCGCGGCCCCGTCGTTGAGCGCGCAGCAGTTGCCGGCGGTCACGACGCCGTCGGGGCGGAAGACCGGCTTGAGGTCCTTGAGCGCGTCGTAGGTGACGCCGGCGCGGGGGCCGTCGTCGGTGCTGACGACGGTGCCGTCGGGGGTGGTGACCGGGGTGATCTCGCGGGCCCAGAAGCCGTCGTTGATCGCCTTCTCGGCGAGGTTCTGCGAGCGGACACCGAACTCGTCGAGCTCCTGGCGGGAGAGGCCGCGCAGCTTGGCGACGTTCTCGGCGGTCTGGCCCATCGCGATGTAGGCGTCGGGGAGCTTGCCGTCCTCACGCGGGTCGTGCCAGTCGACGCCGCCCTCGGCGGTCTTGTCGGTGCGGGCCTTGGCCTCGTCGAAGAGGTGGTTGTGGGTGTCGGGCCAGTGGTCCGAGGTTCCCTTCGCGAAGCGGGACACCGTCTCCACGCCGGCGGAGATGAAGATGTCGCCCTCGCCGGCCTTGATGGCGTGGAAGGCCATCCGGGTGGTCTGCACCGACGAGGCGCAGTAGCGGGTGATCGTGGCGCCGGGGACGTCGTCCATCCCGTTGAGCACGTTGACGACCCGGCCCATGTTGTTGCCGCTCTCGCCGCCGGGGAGTCCGCACCCGAGGTAGAGGTCGTCGACCGTGTTCGGGTCGAGGTCCGGGATCTTGTCCAGCGCGGCCTTGACGATCAGGGCGCTCAGGTCGTCGGGGCGGAAGTCCTTGAGGGACCCCTTGTTCGCGCGGCCGATGGGCGAACGGGCAACAGAGACGATGACGGCCTCGGGCATGGAAACTCCGATCTCGGGGTGGGCGGTGCGTTCGCCACCCTAGACGCTGGCCCGGCGGCGCGGAGGAGGCGTACGTCACGCTGCGGGCCGGACGGCTCAGGCGTCGCCGGGGCCGGCGAGCGAGCGCATCAGCAGCTCCAGGGACCTGGCCAGGAAGGCGGCCCGACCCCGCGCCGGCTTGAGCAGCGCGGCGAAGAGGATGCCGTCGAAGGACGAGACCAGGGCCTCGGCGCGCTCGGTGCTGTGCTCGGTGTCGCGGGCCGCCATGATCCCGTCGACGACGTCGACCAGGCGGGCCCGCCAGGCGGCGAGCAGGGCCGCCAGGTCGGGGTCCCGGGAGGCCTCGAGCGAGAGCTCGAGCTTGGCGAGCAGGAGCTCGCGCTCGTCGACCCAGCGCTGGAACAGCCGCAGCGTGAGCTCGATCGCCCGCTCGGCGGCCCCGTCGCACTGCTGCAGGTCCACCGCGAGCGCGTCGACGTCGGCGGCGAGCGTGCCGGCGACGTACTCCGTGAGGGCGGAGACCAGCGCCTTGCGGGTGCGGAGGTACGCCGAGCAGCTGCCCTGCGGCAGCCCGGCGCGGCGGTCCACGGCCCGGTGCGTCAGCCCGCGCAGTCCCTCGTCGGCGACCACGTGCAGCCCGGCGTCGAGCAGCTGCCGACGGCGCGGGCTGAGCGGCGCGTCGGTGGTGGTCGGGCTGGCGGTGCGGGTGGTGGGCATCCGGTCCTCTTCGGTGCTGTGAGCGGCGACACTACCGGCCGGCTTGCGAGCCTCGGGGGAGCGGCGTACCTTCTACATGTGTAGAGATTCTACACCTGTAGAAAGGATCGGCCGCCATGTTCATCCTGGACGCCACCACCATCAGCTTCTTCGTCGTCACCGTGCTCGCCCTCGCCGCCGTCGGCGCGGTCGTCGCGCTCGCCGCCGTCGCCGAGTTCGTCGTCAGCAACCGCCGCACCCGCGTGGCCCGCCACCAGACGGTGCGCACCTACTACCGCGGTCTCGCGCTCAGCCACTGATCCACGGCCCCGGTCGGGGTCTGGCAGCATCGTGGCCGTGCGCCACGTCTACGAGTGTCCGATGCGATGGGCTACCTGGACCTCCTGGGCCACGTCAACAACGTCGTCTACGTCGACTACCTCCAGGAGGCCCGGGTCGACATGCTGCGCACCCACGGCCCGGCCGCCCACACGGGCGAGCTGGCCGAGGGGGTCGTCGTGGTCCGCCACGAGGTGCAGTACCTCGCCCCGCTGGAGTACCGCTTCCGGCCCGTGCAGATCGAGTGCTGGGTCACCGAGATCCGCGCGGCCTCGTTCACGATGGCCTACGAGATCTTCCAGGAGGACCCCCAGGCGCCGGACGGGCGTCGGGTCTACCTCCGCGCGACGACCGTGCTGACGCCGTACGTCTTCGCCACGGAGCGCCCGCGTCGCCTCACGCCCGTCGAGCGCGAGACGCTGGGGGAGTTCCTCGAGCCGGCTGAGCGCTCGCCGCGGACCGCGCCCAGCCCCGCGCGGCGCGAGGGGCTCAACCACTACCCGGTGCACGTGCGCTTCTCGGACGTCGACGTCTACGGCCACGTCAACAACGTGAAGTACTTCGAGTACTTCCAGGAGGCCCGCATCCTCCTGAACGCCCGGATCTGGCGCGACGTGCCGGACGGGGTGCCGCAGGTCGTGGTCGCCCAGACCGACGTGGACTACAAGGTGCCGATCCTGTTCCGGCCCGAGCCCTACGACCTGTGGTCCTGGGTCTCGCGCGTCGGGGACCGCTCGGTCACGATCGAGTCCGAGATCTGCGACGGCGACACCGTGCTGTCGCGGGCCCGCGTCACGATCGTCTTCTTCGACGGCGCGACCCAGCGCTCGGCGCCGATGTCAGACGCTCACCGTGCGGCGTTGCTCGCCGTCCTGGGCTGACCGGGGCGCTCGGGCGCCAGCGCCCGCAGCCTCTTCAGGCCGCGGTGCCGGGCGACACGGACGGCGACGGGGCTGATCCCCAGGGCGCGGGCGGTGCCCTCGACGTCGAGGCCCACGACCTCCAGGCACGCGACCACGTCGCGCTCGCGCGGCGGCAGGTGGCGCAGCAGGCGGGTCACCCAGTCGCGGGCGACCAGCAGCGACTCCGGCCCCTCGGTGGCGGGTACGGCGCCGGCGTCCGGCTCGGCGGACGGGTCGGTGTGCCGCCGCTGGCTGCGGCGGTGCGTGTTGGTCGACAGGTTGCGCGCGATGCCGAACAGCCAGCCGGCGAAGTCCGACGAGCTGCCGGTGAACTCGGCGACCTTGCCCGCCGCCACCAGCCAGGCCTCGTTGGCCAGGTCCTCGGCCGCGACCGCGGCGTCGCCGCTCGGTCGGGTGCCGAGCCACAGCACCAGCCGGGCCGCGTGGGCCCGGTAGAGGTCACGCCAGGCGTCCGGGTCGCCCTGCTTGGCGCGCCGGACCAGCTCGTCGTCCGCGGGCACGGTGCCTCAGTCGTCCACGCCCGGCGGGACGGTCGCGCCGCCGTCGCCGGACCCCTCGTCGGACCCGCGGCCCCCACCGTCGTCGGACCCCCCACCGTCGTCCGAGCCGCCGCCGCCGTCCGAGCCGGACCCGGAGCTCTCGCCGTCCTTGTCGCCGTCGTCGTCGCCCGAGGGGCCGTCGGACGAGTCGTCCGAGGGACTGTCGGACGGGTCGTCGGTCGCGTCGTCGCCCGGCTCCCGGGTGCCGTCGTCGGAGGGTGCTCCCGTCTCGTCCGGGGGAGCGGCCGGCGCGGTGCCGGTGCCGGTGCCGTCGGTCGCGTCGTCGTCCCCGGGCACCCCGGGCTGCCCCGCCGAGGCGTCGTCGTCCTGCTCCTCGGGGACCGGCTGGAGGGTGCCGTCGCGGCGGACCCGCTCCTGCGGCGCCGGCGGCGGGCTGACGGTCCGACCCGGGGTCGTGGCCGGCGAGGTCGGCGGCACGGAGCCGTCGTCCCCGCCCAGGTGGGCCGCGAGGAGTGCGGCACCGCCGACGATGCCGGCGACACCGGCCGCGGCGAGCCCGACCTGCCACCCGGGCCGGGGCCCGGGGGCGCCGGCGGGCGCGGAGGCCGCCCCCGAGGCGGCAGCCAGCGAGGCGAGGCGGTGGACGAGGTCCGGCGCCGGCTCGAGGGCCGGCGGGTCGAGGCGGAGGTCCAGCGCAGCGGGTGCGGCCATGGTGGTCCCTCCGGTCGGATGACGCCCCGACGGTAACGCGGGGGGAGCGTCACCGTCGGGGCGGTCTGGTGCGGGCAGGCCGGTGCCGGCCCACCCGTGCGCTCCCTACCTGTCACGAGCCCCCGCGGGTGTTACACGGTCCCGCGACGGATTGGGTTCACTCGAGCGTGTTGACCATGAACTGCGCGGCGTGGGTCACGTAGTCCCAGAACTGCGCGTCCTGCTCCGGGGTCAGGTCGACCGCGTCGAGCCCGGCCCGGAAGTGCAGCAGCCAGCGGTCCTTGGCGTCCGGCGTCACCGCGAACGGCGCGTGCCGCATCCGCAGCCGCGGGTGGCCGCGCGCCTCGGAGTAGGTCGTCGGCCCGCCCCAGTACTGCACGAGGAACAGCAGGAAGCGCTCCTCGGCGGGGCCGAGGTCCTCCTCCGGGTAGAGCGGGCGCAGCACCTCGTCGGTCGCCACGCCCTCGTAGAACGTCGCGACGATCGTCCGGAAGGTGTCGAAGCCGCCGATCTCCTCGTAGTAGGTGGTCACGCCCTCATTGTGCCGAGACGCCCGCGGCCGCCCGACACCGGCGTGGAACACTCGGAGCACACCGACCCCGAGCACAGGAGCTGATCTGCAGATGGCCACCACCCGCACCGCCTCGACGCACTGGGAAGGCAGCCTCTTCGAGGGCGCCGGCAAGGTCACGCTCGAGTCCTCCGGACTCGGGACGTACGACGTCTCGTGGCCCTCCCGCGCCGAGGAGGCCAACGGCAAGACCTCGCCCGAGGAGCTGATCGGGGCGGCGCACTCCGCCTGCTTCTCGATGGCCCTGTCCAACGGGCTGGCCCAGGCCGGCACGGCGCCGACCTCGCTCGACACGACGGCCGCGGTCGAGTTCACGCCCGGCACGGGCATCACCGGCATCACGCTCACCGTCCGCGGCGTCGTCGAGGGCATGAGCAACGACGACTTCGTGGCCGCCGCCCAGGCCGCCAAGGAGGGCTGCCCGGTCAGCCAGGCGCTCACCGGCACCACGATCACGCTGGACGCCGCGCTCGCCTGAGCCCGACCCCGACGTACGACAGGGCCCCGACCGTGACGGTCGGGGCCCTGCTGCGTTAGCGGGTGGTCAGCGGGGTGAGGACCGCCGGGCTCAGCCGGCCACGGGCGGGACGTCGGGGGCGGCCTGCTGGTCGCGCTTGTCCTCGCGCTGCCACACGACCCTGGTCGGGAGCGGCAGCTCGATGCCCTCGTGGTCGAAGCGGGCCTTGAGGCGCTGTCGCAGCTCGCGGGCCACCGCCCACTGCTCCATGGGGGCGGTCTTGATGAGCACGCGCAGCGTCACCGAGTCGGTGTTGAACATCTCGACTCCGGTCACCTCCGGCTCCTCGATGATCACGCCCTTGTAGTCCTCGTCGTCCCACATGTCGTGCGCGACGTCGCGGAGCACGCTCTGGACGCGGGCGAGGTCCTCGCGGTAGCCGACGGCGATGTCGACGACGGCGCGGGACCAGTTCTGGCTCATGTTGCCGACGCGCAGGATCTCGCCGTTGGGGACGTACCAGACCGTCCCGTTGAGGTCGCGCAGCCGGGTGACCCGGAGGCTGACGGCCTCGACGGTGCCGCTCGCCTCGCCCACGTCGACGACGTCGCCCACGCCGTACTGGTCCTCGAAGATCATGAAGATCCCGGACAGGAAGTCCTTCACGAGCGACTGGGCGCCGAAGCCGAGCGCCAGGCCGATGATCCCCGCGCTGGCGATGATCGGGGCGATGTTGACGCTCAGCTCGCTGAGCATCATCGTCCCGACGATCGCGACCAGGACCCCGGTCACGATGCTCTTCAGTAGGTCGCCCATGGTCTTGGCGCGCTGGACGCGACGGGTCGCGTTGACCATCTCGTGGGCGTCCGCGAGCCCGGCCCGGCCGCGGGAGAAGCGGGTGCTCGGCAGCACGCCGGTGCCGGCGCGGAGCACGATGCGGTCGACGAGACGGTGCAGCACCCACCGGATCACCAGGCCCAGCAGCAGCAGGCCGACGAGCGCCAGCGGCTTCCCGATCAGGATGTCGCTCGCCTCGGCCAGCGCGGCGTTGTCCGTCCACCTCAGGACGTGTTCGCAGATGGTCTCCCCAGCGGTGCAGGAAGCGGTCGTCTCCAGTCCGAACATGGCCCCCACTATGCCCACCTCGCCGTCCGATTCCGACCGGGCGCGCGCCGGATGTGACGGAGGCGACGCCGGGCATGCAGGAGCAGGGTCCCGGAGCCGATATCCTCGTCCTCGTGACTGCCACCCTCGCGACCTTCGCTCGCCGGACCGCCGTCGTCCTCGTCGCCCTGGCGGCGCCTCTCGCACTCGCCGGTCCCGCGGGCGCCGACGTGCCCGAGGGCTGGAGCCAGAACCCCGAGGACGTCTCGACGCTGCACGCCCTGCTGGTGCTGGGCGGGATCCCGGTCCTGCTCTTCCTGCTGATCGTCGCCGCGGTCTACGTCCCGGCCCTGATCCGCGGCGAGAGCGTCACGCCCGGTGGCGCCGAGGTCGAGGACCAGTGGTTCGGCGGTCCCCGCAAGGGCACCGCGGAGCTCGCGGGCCCCGACACCGACGAGTCCAAGGCCGGTGGCGCAAGTGGCCGCTGGTGAGTTCAGCAGCGCCGAGCGGTTCGCCCTCGACGACGCGATCCGCAAGGCCGAGCAGGCCTCCCGCGTGGAGTTCTCGCTCTTCGTGGGCTCCGCCGAGGGCGAGCCCCGGGCGTTCGCGACCCAGCTGCACAACTCGCTGGTCGCGCCGTCCCGCAGCATCCTGATCATGGTCGACCCCGCGGCCCGCGCGCTCGAGATCGTCACCGGCGGCTACGTCCGCCGCACGCTCTCGGACACCGAGGTCGAGCTGACCGCCGCGCAGATGCAGTCGTCGTTCGCCGAGGGCGACCTCGTCGGCGGCCTCAAGCACGGCATCGCCATGCTGGCCGACCACGCCCGGCCCCAGAACACCCTGCACGCCGGCTGAGTCACCGCCGCCCGCACGTGCGAGGAGCCCCGCCGGATCACCGGCGGGGCTCCTCTGCGTCTCGGGTGGGTCAGCCCCGGGCGTCGCGCGCCTGGGCGGCCAGCGCCCGGGCGACGTCGTCGCGGCCCTCGCGCACGTAGCGCTTGGCGGCCGGGTTGGCCGGGGACGACTCGAGCCACGCGTCCACGCGGTCGAGCAGCTCCTGGCTGGCCAGCTGCTTGGGGAACATGTACTCGATGACCGTCGAGGCCCGGTGCGTGCCCTTGTCCTCCCACAGCGTGTCGGCCGCGGTGAGGTACTTCTCGACGTACGGCGCCAGCAGCTCGTCCTGGCCGAAGCACTGGAAGGCGAGCACCACGCTGCGCTGGGTCTCGTTGGCGACGTCGTCGCGCACCGTGGCGATCTCCCACGCCGCGGCCTTGGCCTCGGCGCTCGGGCGCGAGGCCCGGGCGGCGGCCGCGTGCTCCTGGCCGGAGATCGTGTTGTCCCGCGCGAGCTCCTCGTCGATCCGGGCCTCGTCGGCCCGGCCGTTGCGCGCCAGCGCGGTCAGCAGCGACCAGCGCAGGTCGGTGTCGACCGCCAGGCCCTCGAGCTCGAGCGAGCCGTCGAGCAGGGCCTCGAGCTCGTCCAGCGCCGCGTCGCTGTGGGCGACCTGGGCGTAGGCGCGGGCGAAGGTCAGCTGGTGGTCGCTGCCGGCCTCGGCCTGCTCGAGCAGGCCGCGGACGCCCTGCTCCCAGCTGGCGCGGAGCGCCGTGCGGTTCTCCGGGGCGGAGTACGACGTCGCGGCGGACAGCGCGTAGCTCGGGATCCGGCTGACGCCGGACGCGTCGGTCTCGGTGCCGATCGCGCTGAGCACCAGGGCCACGAAGTCGGTGGCCGTCATCTCGGCGTCGCGGGTCATGTCCCAGGCGGCACCCCAGCACAGGGCGCGGGCCAGCGAGTCGTCCAGCGTGGCCAGGCCGGCCACGACCGTGGCCAGCGAGCGCTCGTCGAGGCGGATCTTGGCGTAGGCCAGGTCGCCCTCGTTGAGCAGCAGGAGGGCCGGCTGCGCGACGCCGACGAGCGCGGGGACCTCGGTGAACTCGCCCTCGACGTCGATCTCCAGGGACGTGCGGCGCACCAGGCGGCCGTCGACCTCGTCGTACAGGCCGATGCCCAGGCGGTGCCGGCGCAGCGTCGGGTAGTCGGGGTTCGCGGCCGACTGGTGCACGGCGAACGACGTGAAGGTGCCGTCCTCGCCCAGCTCGAACCGCGGCGCCAGGGTGTTGACGCCCGAGGTCTGGAGCCACTCCTGGGCCCACGACTCGAGCTCGCGGCCGGAGGACTTCTCGAGCGCCGCGAGCAGGTCGCTGAACTCGGAGTTGCCGAAGGCGAAGTCCTGGAAGTAGCCGCGGATGCCCTCGAGGAAGTTGTCGAGGCCGACCCACGCGACGAGCTGCTTGAGCACCGAGGCGCCCTTGGCGTAGGTGATGCCGTCGAAGTTGACCTCGACCGCGCGCAGGTCGACGTTGTCGGCCGCGATCGGGTGCGTGCTGGGCAGCTGGTCCTGGCGGTAGGCCCAGTTCTTGCGGGCGTTGGTGAAGCCGGTCCAGGCCTCGGTGTAGTCGGTCGCGCGGACGGCGGCGTGGTAGCACGCCCACTCGGCGAACGACTCGTTCAGCCAGAGGTCGTCCCACCAGCGCATCGTCACGAGGTCGCCGAACCACATGTGGGCCATCTCGTGGAGGATCACCTCGGCGCGGAACTCGTAGAACGCGCGGTCCTGGCGGCTGCTGGGGAGGTACTCGTCGCGCAGCGTCACGCAGCCGGCGTTCTCCATCGCGCCCATGTTGTACTCCGGCACGTAGAGCTGGTCGTACTTGCCGAAGGGGTACGGGTAGGCGAAGGCCTCCTCGAAGAACGAGAAGCCCTGCTCGGTGACCTTGACCAGCTCCTCGACGTCGAGGTGCGGCACCAGCGACTGGCGGCAGTAGTGGCCGAGCGGGATCTCGCCGTGCTTGCCGACGTAGGTGTGCTGGACCTCGTGGTACTCACCCGCGACGATCGCGGTGATGTAGGTCGACATCGGCTGGGTGGGCTCGAAGGCCCAGTGCGCGACGCCCTCGCGGACCTCGGTCGGCTCCGGGGTCGGGGAGTTGGAGACGACCTTCCAGTGCGACGGGGCGGTCACGTTGAACGTGAACGGCGCCTTGAGGTCGGGCTGCTCGAAGGTCGTGTAGACGCGGCGGGCGTCCGGCACCTCGAACTGCGAGTAGAGGTAGACGCGGTCGTCGACGGGGTCGACGAAGCGGTGCAGGCCCTCACCCGTGCGCGAGTAGGTGCAGTCGGCGCGCACCACGAGCTCGTTGTCGGCGGCCAGGCCGTCGAGCGCGATGCGGGAGTCGGCGTACGCCGCGACGTCCACCGCCTCGCCGTTCAGGGTGATCTCGTGGACCGTGGCGCCGACGAGGTCGGCGAAGGTCGACGCCCCCGGCTCGGCGCAGGTGAACCGGATCGTGGTGGTCGAGCCGAAGGTCGATGCGCCGGTCGTGAGGTCCAGGTCGATGGAGTACGACGTGACGTCCAGGAGGGCGGCGCGGGTGGCGGCCTCGTCCCGGGTGAGGTTGGTTCCAGGCATTGGCGCATCATGTCACTGGACCCGGCGGCGGCGACAACGGGTTGTGTCCCATCATGGGGCGCGTGCCCGACCGCCCCCGAGACGTCGTTCCCCTGCGGGAGTCGACCCGTGCCTGGTTCCTCATCTCGCTGCAGACCTTCGGCGGCCCGGCGGGCCAGATCGCCGTCATGCAGCGAGAGCTCGTGGACGAGCGGCGGTGGATCGGCGAGCGCCGGTTCCTGCACGCGCTGAGCTACTGCATGCTGCTGCCCGGCCCCGAGGCCCAGCAGCTCGCGATCTACACCGGCTGGCTGCTCAACGGCTGGCTGGGCGGGCTGGTCGCGGGCGTCCTGTTCGTCCTCCCGGGGCTGCTGGCGATCCTCGCGCTCTCGTGGGTGTACGTCGCCCAGGGGGACACCGCCGTGGTGGCCGGCCTCTTCCTCGGCCTGGCACCCGCCGTCGTCGCGATCGTCGTGCAGGCGGTGGCCCGCATCGCCGGCCGGGCGCTCAAGCACCGTGCGCTGGTCGCGCTGGCCGTGGCGGCGTTCCTGCTGCTCGCCGTGCTCGGGCTGCCGTTCCCGCTGGTGGTCCTGGGCGCCGGGGTCGTCGGCTGGGCGCTGGGCCGGTGGCGCCCCACGGTCATGGAGCGCCCGGCCGGCGCCGAGGGCGCCGACGACGGCCCGCCGCCGCTGGTTCCGGACGACGCCCTGCACCGGGCCGCGCCGTCGGCCCGCCGCAACCTCGCGATCCTGGGGACCGGCCTGGTCGTGTGGGTCGCCCCGGTCGCGCTGGCGTGGGTGCTGTCCTCGGGGGAGCGCACGGTCTTCACCGACCAGGGCGTCTTCTTCGGCGGCATGGCCCTGGTGACCTTCGGCGGTGCCTACGCGGTGCTGTCCTACGTCGCGCAGGCCGCGGTCGGGACCTTCGGCTGGCTGTCCGCCGGCGAGATGGTCCGCGGGCTGGCCCTCGCCGAGACCACGCCGGGCCCGCTCATCATGGTCGTGCAGTTCGTGGCGTTCCTCGGTGCCTACCGCAACCCGGGCGACCTGGACCCGTGGGTGGCGGCGGTGCTCGGCTCGCTGCTGACCGTGTGGGTCACGTTCGTCCCGTGCTTCCTCTTCATCTTCCTGGGGGCGCCGTACGTCGAGCGGCTGCGCGACAGCAAGGCGCTGTCGGCGGCGCTGACCGGCGTGACCGCCGCGGTGGTCGGCGTGATCGCCAACCTGGCGCTCTACTTCGCCGTGCACACGCTCTTCGCGCGCACCCGGGTGCTCGACCAGGGCCCGCTGGCGCTGGTGCTGCCGGTGTGGTCGTCGTACGTCTGGGAGGCGTTCCTCGTCACCGGGCTCGCGCTGCTGCTCGTCCTCCGGCTCCGCTGGTCGGTGCTCCGCACGCTCGGCGTCTGCGCGCTCGCCGGGCTCGGGCTCTCGCTGCTGACCTGACGCCGCCGGGTCCCGTGCGGGGGAATGGTCGGCTGCGGAGAGGCGTTGGACCGGGTATGACGAAGACGACTGCCGAGTTCTGGCTCGACCCCGCCTGCCCGTTCGCCTGGATCACCTCGCGCTGGATCCTCGAGGTCGAGAAGGTCCGCGACATCGAGGTGCAGTGGAACATCATGAGCCTCGCGTTCCTCAACGAGGACAAGGACATCTCCGAGGAGTACCGCTCCTTCCTCACCACCGCCTGGCAGCCCGTGCGGGTGCTGATGGCCGTCGAGCAGAAGCTCGGCAAGGAGGCGCTGCTGCCGCTCTACACCGCGATGGGCACGCGCATCCACATCGAGAAGCAGGACAAGGACCGAGCCATGATCGAGGCCGCGCTGGCCGAGGTCGACCTCGACGCCTCCTTCGCCGACGCGATGGACGACGAGTCGTACGACGACGCGATCCGGGCCTCGCACACGCGCGGCATGGACCAGGTCGGCAACGAGGTCGGCACGCCGACCATCTCCGTCGACGGCACCGCCTTCTTCGGGCCGGTCCTCACCAAGGCCCCGAAGGGCGAGGACGCCGGCCGCCTCTGGGACGGCGTGGTCACCGTCGCGTCCTTCCCGAACTTCCACGAGCTCAAGCGGGCGCGCGACCTGGACCTCGACTTCAGCTGACCGCTCGCTGCGCGCCACCGCCCGTCCCATGCCCCTAACCGGGTCGTGGGGCGGGCGCTCGCATCCCTAGGATCAGTGCATGAGCAAAGTCCTGTCGGCAGTCGCCTGGCCGTACGCCAACGGCCCGCGCCACATCGGCCACGTCGCCGGTTTCGGCGTGCCCTCCGACGTCTTCAGCCGCTACATGCGGATGGCCGGCCACGACGTGCTCATGGTCTCGGGGTCCGACGAGCACGGCACGCCGATCCTGATCGCGGCCGACGAGGCGGGCGTGACCCCTCAGCAGCTGGCGGACAAGAACCACCGGCTGATCGCCGAGGACCTCGCCGCGCTCGGGTGCACCTACGACCTCTACACCCGGACCACGACTCGCAACCACCACGCGGTGGTGCAGGAGATGTTCCGCGGGGTCCACGAGAACGGCTACTTCGTCGAGCAGACGACGTACGGCGCCATCTCGCCGTCGACGGGGCGCACCCTGCCCGACCGCTACATCACCGGCACCTGCCCGATCTGCGGCTACGAGAAGGCCGACGCGGACCAGTGCGACAACTGCGGCAACCAGCTGGAGCCGTCGGACCTGATCAACCCGGTCTCCAAGATCAACGGCGAGACGCCGGAGTTCATCGAGACCCAGCACTTCTTCCTCGACCTGCCGGCGCTGGCCGAGGCCCTGGGGGAGTGGCTCGACGAGCGCGCCGCCTCGGACACCTGGCGGCCGAACGTGATCCGCTTCAGCCAGAACATCCTCAAGGAGATCCGGCCGCGGGCGATGACGCGCGACATCGACTGGGGCATCACGGTGCCCCTGGACGGCTGGCGCGACAATCCGGCGAAGAAGCTCTACGTCTGGTTCGACGCGGTCATCGGCTACCTCTCGGCGTCGATCGAGTGGGCGCGCCGGTCGGGCAACCCGGACGCGTGGCGCGACTGGTGGAACGACCCCGAGGCCCTGTCGTACTACTTCATGGGCAAGGACAACATCACCTTCCACAGCCAGATCTGGCCCGCCGAGCTGCTCGCCTACAACGGCCAGGGCTCGAAGGGCGGCACCGAGCACGAGTACGGCCGGCTCAACCTGCCGACCGAGGTCGTGAGCTCGGAGTACCTCACCATGGAGGGCAAGAAGTTCTCGTCCTCCAAGAAGGTCGTGATCTACGTCCGCGACATGCTCAGCCGCTACCAGCCCGACGCCTTCCGCTACTTCGTCGCGGTGGCCGGCCCGGAGGCGCAGGACTCGGACTTCTCGTGGTCGGAGTTCGTCCGCCGTACCAACGACGAGCTGGTCGCCGGCTGGGGCAACCTGGTCAACCGCACCGCCACCCTGATCGCCAAGAACTTCGGCGAGATCCCGCCGGCCGCCGAGCTGACGGCCGAGGACCGGGCGGTCCTCGACCGCGTCGAGGGCGCCTTCGCGACCGTCGGCGACCTGATCGGCCGCAACCGGATGAAGGCCGCCATCGGCGAGACCATGCGCACCGTCGCGGACGTCAACAAGTACGTCTCCGACCACGAGCCGTGGAAGCTCGCCAAGGACCCCGCCGACCGCGAGCGCCTCGGCACGATCCTCCACGTGATGGCGCAGTGCGTCACCGACCTCAACCTGGTGCTGTCGCCGTTCCTGCCGTTCAGCGCCAACGAGGTCGACCGGACCTACGGCGGCACCGGCGAGATCGCGGCGCTGCCGCGCATCGACGAGGTCGACGACCTCGACGGCGGCGCGCCGTACCCCGTCATCACCGGCGACTACACCGGCGCCCCGTCCTGGCAGCGGCACCCGGTCGTCGTCGGCACGCCGGTCGGCAAGCCCACCCCGATCTTCACCAAGCTCGACCCGTCGATCGTCGACGACGAGCTCGCCCGCCTCGGCGGCTAGCCCTCCGGCGGTCGAGGCAGGCGCACGCCTCGGTGGTTGAGGAAGGCGCCCTGGCGCCTGTCTCGAAACCACCCCTCCGGTGGTTGAGGAAGGCGCCCTGGCGCCTGTCTCGAAACCACCCGGCCGAAGAAACCACGCGGTTCGAGCAAGGGGAACCGACGCAACGCGTGCACTGTCCACCACGGGGGAGGTGGTGTGAGGATGACGCAGGAGGTGCAGCCCGTGTCCAGTCGGGACCGACACCCGCGGAGGGCCTGGCTCGCGGTCGCCGCAGTAGCGGCACTGCTGGTCGTCATCGGGGTGCTCGGCGCCGTGGGGACGGGCCTGGTCGGGCGCAATGCCTCCTCGTCGCAGGGGGCCACCAAGGGCGGCACGCTGCCCCGGGCGGACGCCGGCTGGAGGTGGGTGTCCTTTCGCGGCGTGGCGGTCCAGGTGCCGCAACGCTGGGACTACGGCTTCGAGCCGGCGAACCCGTGGTGCATGTACGACGACACGTCCCGGGTCGAGCGGGCGCCCTACGTCGCCTTCGACGCGACGAACCTCGCCATCGCGGGTGTCGGCTGTATTGGGGAGAGCCCGGACCACCATCCCGAGGAGTTCGGGCCCGCGCCGGCCCGCTTCTGGGCGCCGCACCTGTCGTTCGCGGTGTCCTCGAGCAGGGCGACCGAGGACGGCCCGTTGCGGTTCCGCGGCTGGACGCTCACCACGAAGCTGGTCGCGGGAGTGCCCATCTCGTTGCTGACCGACGAGGAGACCGCCTCCCTCACCGATCGGATCTTGGACTCGGCCCGGACGTTCGACACGGATGACAACGGCTGCGACGCCTCGTCGCCGGTGCAGGCCCAGGAGTTCGTGAGGCCGCAGCCCTTCGACGTGGCAGCAGTGCCGCGCGTCGACTCGATCGCTATCTGCCAGTACGCACGCGGCATCCCGGCCGACGCGGGGGCTCTGGTGGGGTCGAGGCGACTCACCGGCGCGTCCGCGTCCTCCGTGCTCGAGGCGATCAGGGCCGCCCCGGCTGGCGGTGGGCCGGACACCCCGCAGACCTGTCTTCACTCGGAGGCCGGGCGGACCGCCATCGACCTGCGCCTCGACGACGGATCCGGTGCCCACGACCTGTATGTGTACTTCGACTCGTGCATCCACAACGGCTTCGACGACGGGACGACGGTCCGGGAGCTGACGTCGGCGGCGTGCCGGCCGCTGTTCGGTGACAACGTCGTCCTGTTCGAGGGCAGCAGCCGCCCCTTCGAGCGCTGTCACGGGTGAGCCACCCGGGTGGTTTCGAGACGGTTGCTGCGCAACCTCCTCAACCACCGGGCCACGCCACCTCCTCGACCACCGGGTGCTGCTCGGTGGTCGAGGAAGGCGCCCTGGCGCCTGTCTCGAAACCACCCCGCCGGGCTCCACCGGATCAGTAGGCTCCGCCCATGACCGCCGCCATGTACCTGCCCACGTTCTACGTGAAGCAGAAGTTCGCGATGATGACGAACCGCTACGAGCTCTACGCCGCCAACCCGGACGGCAGCTTCGGCCAGCTGATGGGCCTGGCCGAGCAGAAGAAGATGGGCTTCAAGGAGCAGGTCACCTTCTTCAGCGACGAGACGAAGACGCGCCCGGTCTTCGCGTTCAAGGCCCGCAAGGTCGTCGACCTGGGCTCCGGCTACGACATCACCGACGAGAGCGGCCAGCAGATCGGCTTCTTCAAGAAGGACTTCGGCGCCAGCCTGATGCGCTCGACCTTCCACGTCGAGGGTCCGGGGTACGCCGGCACCGGCCAGGAGCGCAGCCAGCTGGTCGCGATCCTGCGGCGCTTCACCGAGATCCCGTTCCTGCCGATCCACTTCGACTTCGTCTCCGCCGAGGGCCAGCCGCTGCTGGGCGTCGAGCGGCAGGGCTCGATCCGCGACAAGTACACCGTCCACGTGCCCGACCAGCGCGTCGACTTCCGCGTCGCCGCGGCCATCGCCGTGGGGCTCGACGCCCTCATGCAGCGCTGACCCGGGGCTGATCGCGTGGTGCTCTTCCCCGAGGCCCGTCGCGCCGTCGAGGCCGCGGCCGGTGACGTCCCGATCCGGACCGACGGCTACGACATCGACGCCGCGCGCGCCGAGGCCCGCGCGGCCGCGGCGCTCGAGGAGCGCGAGGACGTCGCCGCCGTCGAGGACCTCGACTGCGACGGCGTGCCCGCCCGGCTCTACCGCCCCGAGGGCGCCGGGACCGGGCTGCTGGTGCACGTGCACGGCGGCGGCTTCGTCTTCCACGACGTCGACGTCCACGACCCCGGGGCACGCCGGCTGGCCAACCGCACCGGGCTGAACGTGCTGAGCGTCGACTACCGCCGCCCGCCCGAGCACCGCTTCCCGGCCGCGCCCGACGATGTGTCCACGGTCGTGCGGTGGCTCGACGACCACGCCGCCGACCTGGGCGTCGACGGGCCGACGTACGCCCACGGCGACAGCGCCGGCGCGAACCTCGCGCTGGTCGCCGCGCTCCGGCACCCCGGGCGCTTCCGGGCGCTCGTGCTCGTCTACCCGTTCCTCGACCCGAGCGCCGGCTTCGACTCCTACGAGAGCGCCGCCGAGGGCTTCGACCCGCGCGACGCGGCGTGGTACTGGCAGCAGTACGCCGCCACGCCGGCCGACCTGGAGCACCCCGACCTGGCGCCGCTGCGGTCGGACCGGCTCGGCACGCTGCCGCCGACGCTGGTCGTGACCGCTGAGCACGACCCGCTGCGTGACGAGGGCGAGCACCTCGCGCGGCTGCTCGCGGAGCAGGGCGTGGCGGTCACCGCGACCCGCTACCTCGGCCAGATCCACGGCTTCTGGCGGCACCCGAGCGTGTTTCCCGCCACAGAGCCCCTGCTGACGCAGACCGCCGCCTTCCTCGGTTTGCACCGCTGACGGGCCCGTCTGGGAGGATCGCGGGCATGCGCGTGCACCTCGGCTCCGACCATGCCGGCCTCGACCTCAAGGACCACCTCGCGACCTGGCTGGTCGACCACGGCTACGAGCCGGTCGACCACGGGCCGTTCGTCTACGACGCCCTCGACGACTACCCGGTCTTCTGCCTGCGGGCCGCCCAGGCGGTCGCGGCGGAGCAGGCCGACGGCCTCGACAGCCTCGGTGTCGTCATCGGCGGCTCGGGCAACGGCGAGCAGATCGCGGCCAACAAGGTCGTCGGCGTCCGCTCGGCCCTGGTGTGGTCCGAGGAGACCGCGGTGCTGGCCCGCGAGCACAACGACGCCAACGTCGTGTCGGTCGGCGGTCGCCTGCACTCCCTCGAGGACATGACCCGCTTCGTCGAGGTGTTCCTGCAGACCGCCTTCTCCGGCGAGGAGCGCCACGTCCGCCGGATCGGCCAGCTGGCGGCGTACGAGACCGACCACGAGCTCCCCCCGCTGCCCGCCTCCGCCCTCCAGGGCTCGGCGGACCCGGGAACCGCGGCCGGGTCCGACAGCCCCCGTGCCTGAGGGACACACCCTCCACCGGCTCGCCGGTGAGCTGACCACGGTCTTCGGGGGCCGCACGGTCCGCGTGGGGAGCCCCCAGGGCCGCTTCGCCGAGTCCGCTGCCCTCCTCGACGGCAGCGAGCTGCTCGGCGCCGAGTCGTGGGGCAAGCACCTGTTCGTCGAGTTCCCCGGCGAGCGCTACGTCCACGTGCACCTCGGCCTCTACGGCAAGTTCCCCGTCCACCACGAGGTCGCGGAGGTGCCGCCGCCCGTCGGCCAGGTCCGGCTCCGGCTGGTCGCACCGCCCGTCGGCGTCCGCCCGGCGGCGTACGCCGACCTTCGCGGCGCCACCACGTGCGAGCTGCTGACCCGGGCCGGACGCGACGCCGTCGTCGAGCGGTCCGGCCCCGACCCGATCCGCCCCGAGGCCGACCCGCTGCGGGCCTGGGAGCGGATCCGCCGCAGCCGGGCCCCCATCGGGGGCCTGCTGATGGACCAGACGGTGCTCGCCGGCGTCGGCAACATCTACCGCGCCGAGGTGCTGTTCCGTCACCGGCTCCACCCGCTGCGCCCCGGCAACACGCTCCGCGTCGGCCAGTTCACCGCGCTGTGGGAGGACCTGGTCGTGCTGATGGCCGACGGGGTCCGGACCGGCCGGATCGACACGGTCCGCCCCGAGCACCTGCCGGAGGCGATGGGGCGCGAGCCCCGCGCCGACAAGCACGGGGGAGAGGTCTACGTCTACCGCCGCGACGGCCAGCCGTGCCACGTCTGCGGGACCACCGTGCGCACCGAGGTGCTGCAGGGCAGGAACCTCTTCTGGTGTCCCCAATGCCAGCGCAGGTTCCGCTCCCGCGCCGTACAGTGACCAGACCCACTGAGGACGAGGACCGACGACCATGACCGCTCTCCGTGAGCCGGCCCGGCCAGCCGGGCCTTCCGATGCGCGCCGCGCGTGGCGATCGCTCGCGCGTCGCGGCGCCTCGCCCACCAGCCGGCTCCTCGTCGGCCTGGTCGTCGCCTCCGTCGCCATCGCGGGCGCGATCCTGGTCTGGCCGGACACCGTGCCGCTGATGTCGTTCACGGTGCCGCTGCTGCTCGCGAGCCTGCTGCTCGGGCCGCGGCACCTGCCGTGGTTCGTGGTCTTCCTGCTGGTGATGCTGATGCTGGCGCTCACCGGCCAGGCCGAGATCAGCACCCGCACGGTGATCGCGGTCGCGATCCTCTTCCTGCTCGCGTTCATCACGCTGCTCACGTCGTTCCGCCGCTCCCGCCTCGGCGTCGCCGGCGCGCTCGGCGAGTCGATGCTCGTCGACCTCCGCGACCGGATCCTGGCGCAGGGCTCGATCCCGGTGCTGCCCGACGGGTGGTACGTCGAGTCCGCGCTGCGCTCGGCCGGCGGCACCCCCTTCGCCGGCGACTTCGTCGTGACCAGTGGGGCCCGCGCGGCCGACCGCCTCGACGTCGCCGTCGTCGACGTGTCCGGCAAGGGCGAGCAGGCCGGGACCCGGGCGCTGCTGCTCTCCGGCGCGTTCGGCGGCCTGCTGACCGCCCTGGCGCCCGCCGACTTCCTCGGTGCCGCCAACCGCTACCTCATGCGCCAGGACTGGGCCGAGGGCTTCGCCACCGCGGTCCACCTCTCGCTCGACCTGACGACGGGCGACTACGAGGTCCGCACGGCCGGGCACCCGCCGGCGGTGCACCTCACCGCGGGCTCGGGACGCTGGACCGTCCGCGAGACCGAGGGCCCGATCCTGGGTCTCCTCGACGACGCCGACTTCGAGGTCGCCCGTGGCCGCCTGGGCCGCGGCGACGCGCTCCTGCTCTACACCGACGGCATGGTCGAGACGCCCACCCGCGACATCGGCCTGGGCATCGACCGGCTCCTCGGCCAGGCCGAGCGGCTGCTCCGCGGCGAGTTCGACGGGGGAGCCGCGCGTCTGGTCGACGCGCTGGGCTCGCACAACGACGACCGTGCGCTGCTGCTGGTGCACCGGCGCTGAGCGCGGTCCCGCGTGCCGGCAGGTGGTCCACCGGGGTGCCTCGTTTGGGGTCCGGTGCCCGCCGTGTGGCACGATGACACCCGCATTTTGGTGCGCGCGGATGTAGCTCAATGGTAGAGCTCCAGTCTTCCAAACTGATTACGCGGGTTCGATTCCCGTCATCCGCTCTCAAGGGGCAAGAGGCCACTTGGCGGGGCGTAGCGTAGTGGCTAGCGCGCCTGCTTTGGGAGCAGGAGATCGCAGGTTCGAGTCCTGTCGCCCCGACGCACCACCACCATGAACTTGATGAGGAGACCACCTGTGAAGAGCGCCGTCGAGACCTTGACCCCGACTCGGGCCAAGCTGACCGTCGAGGTGCCCTTCGAGGAGCTCAAGCCGAGCCTCGACGCGGCGTACAAGAAGATCGCCCAGCAGATCAACGTCCCCGGCTTCCGCCGCGGCAAGGTCCCGGCGTCCGTGATCGACCGCCAGGTCGGCCGCGGCGCGGTCCTCGACGAGGCGATCAACGACGTCCTCCCGAAGAAGTACATGGAGGCCCTCGAGGAGAACTCCCTCCAGCCGCTCACGCAGCCGGAGATCGAGGTCACGAAGTTCGAGGACAACGAGACCCTCGAGTTCACCGCCGAGATGGACGTCCGCCCCGAGATCACCCTCCCGGCGTACGACGGCCTCGTGGCCGAGGTCGACGACCTCGAGATCACCGACGCCGACGTCGAGGAGCAGGTCCAGGCCCTGCGCGAGCGCTTCGGCACCCTGAGCGACGTCGAGCGCCCGGCCGCCGAGGGCGACTTCGTCGTGCTCGACCTCAAGGCCAAGAAGGACGGCGAGGTGCTCGAGGGCGCCGAGGTCGCCGGCATGTCCTACCAGGTCGGTCGCGGCGGCATGCTCGACGGCCTGGACGAGGCCCTCACCGGCATGTCCGCCGGTGACGAGAAGACCTTCAGCTCCACGCTGGTCGGCGGTGACCTCCTCGGCGAGGCCGTCGAGGTCGAGGTCGCGGTCAGCCAGGTGCAGGAGCAGGAGCTCCCCGAGTTCGACGACGACTTCGCCCAGCAGGCCTCCGAGTTCGACACCGTCGAGGAGCTCAACGCCGACGTGCGCGAGCGCCTCGGTCGCGGCAAGCGCCTCGAGCAGGCCGCCGCCGCGCGCGACGCCGTGCTCGAGAAGCTCCTCGAGCAGGTCGAGGTCCCGCTGCCCGAGACGATGGTCACCGACGAGCTCAACGCCCGTCGCCAGAACATCGAGCAGCAGCTGCAGTTCGCCGGCATCACGATGGAGAAGTACCTCGAGGACGAGGGCCAGACCGTCGAGGAGTTCGAGGCCGACCTCGAGCGCCGCGTCCGCGACGCCGTCGCCGCGCAGTTCATCCTCGACGAGATCGCGAAGTCCGAGGAGCTGGGCGTCGACCAGGCCGAGCTCTCGCAGCACCTGGTCCGCCGGGCGCAGCAGTCCGGCCAGGACCCGCAGGAGTTCGCGAACCACATGTTCGAGCACAACCACATCCCGGACCTGGTCCAGGAGATCCTGCGCGGCAAGGCGCTCGCGACGATCGTCGAGTCGGCGACCGTCACCGACGCCTCCGGCAACGTGGTCGAGCTGAAGAACCTCCGCCCCGACGGCAGCATCGGTGCCCCGGAGGACGAGGCCGCCGAGGCGACCGACGAGGCCACCGCGGACGACGAGGCCTGAGCCTCCGCCCGCTCGCAGCACCGCACGACGTACGCGCCCCGGACAGCCTGGCTGTCCGGGGCGCGGTCGCGTTCCCGGGCCGCCACGCGGTCCAGTTGAGTGCACACATGTGCACTGATATGCGTATGATCGCGCCATGACCACGACTTCCCAGGGGACGGCCCCCGCGGCGTCCCGGGCGACCGCGCCGGCCCCCGGCCCCACGGTGCTCGACGCGCTCTCGCTGCTCTCCGAGGTCGCCGACGAGCTGGTCGTGCGCACCGCGCGCGACACCCACTTCGCCGTCGCCGACCGCATCAACGGCCTGGTCCGCCGCGGCACCGGCGGCGCCTCGGGCGTCGGCGACGTCCTGCACCGCGGCATCGCCACGGCCGTGTACGGCGGCCTCAGCCTCGGCCTGCGCGCCGCCTCGAAGGGCCTGGATGCGGCCGCGGCCACGGGGGTCGGCCCGCGCCTCGAGGACGGGGAGCGCGGCAGGTTCGTGAGCTCGGCCGTCAACGGCCTGATCGGCGACCGGCTGCTGCGGGAGCGGCCCCAGCTCGCGATCCCGATGGGCGTGCGCGCCCACGGGCGCGACGTCCCCCTCGACACCGACGGCCTGGACGCCGCCTTCCCGGCCGCGACCGGGCAGGTCGTGGTCTTCCTCCACGGGCTGTGCGAGAACGAGGACTACTGGAGGATCGGCCGCGAGCGGACCGGCCAGACGTACGGCGAGGCGCTGGCCGAGCGCGGGTGGACGCCGGTCTACCTGCGCGCCAACACCGGCCTCCCGCTCCGCGAGAACGGCGTCGCCCTCTCCGCCCTGCTGCAGCGGCTCGTCGAGGACTGGCCCGTCGAGGTCACCCGGATCGCCTTGGTCGGGCACTCGATGGGTGGCCTGATCATCCGCGCGGCCGGGGCGGTCGCCTCCGTCGTCGACAAGCCGTGGACCCGGCTGGTCTCGGACGTCGTCACCCTCGGGACGCCGCACCTCGGCGCCCCCATCGCCCGCGGCATCGGCCACGGCAGCCGGGGGATGGCCCGGCTCCCCGAGACCTCGGCGTTCGGCCGGATCCTCGACTGGCGCTCCGTCGGCGTGCACGACCTCGTGGCCGGCCTGGCCGAGGACGTCGCCCCGCTGCCGCACGCCCGCTACCGGCTCGTCGCGGGCACCGTCACCGCCTCCGAGCGGCACCCGGTGGGGCACGTGGTCGGCGACTACCTCGTGCGCACCCCGTCGGCGTACGGCCGTGACCGGTACGGCGCCGAGCTGTTCCCCGGGGCCGAGGTGCTGCACGTCGGCCGCACCGACCACTTCGGGCTGCTCAACCACCCGGACATCCAGGCCTCGCTCGCCCGCTGGCTGGCCTGAGCCGCGTCCGGCGCATCCACGGGTTCCCGCGGCCCCGCGGGCACGGCACACTGGGCGCCATGACCGCCGACCGTGAGCTCCGTGCCGAGACGACCGTCGGGGTGCCCCCGGCGCAGGTGTGGGCGCTGCTGAGCGACGTACGCCGGATGGCGGACTGGAGCCCCGAGCTGCTGACCATGCTGCCGCTCAAGCCGGGCGGCCTGCGGGTGGGGCAGTGGTACCTCGGGCTGAACCGCCGCAAGGCCGTGGTCTGGCCGACGCGCAGCGTCGTCGCCGTCCTCGAGCCCGGCCGTTCGCTGGCGTGGGACACCCGCTCCAGCGGCGCCCGCTGGATCTGGGAGATCGAGCCCGACGGCGCCAGCGGCACCCGCGTCGTGCACCGGCGTCCCGTGCCGGACCACCTCACCGTGCTGAGCCGGGTCTTCGCCCCGCTCGCGCTGGGCGGGTCGGACAGCCACGCCGACGAGCTCGAGGCCGGGATGCGGCACACCGTGGCGCGCCTGAAGGCGGCCGCGGAGGCCTCCTGAGGCCAACTCGTCGAGCCGGTGTCCGCTGTCGGCGAACAGGGGTGGATAAGGCGTGGAAGTGTCGGGACCACGGGCTAGGGTCGCCACGTGACCCAGAACTCCAGCACCTCATTCTCGACCGAGATGAACGGCGGCGCGGGCTTCAACGTCCTCGACGACCACATCTACCAGCGCCTGCTCCGCGAGCGGATCATCTTCCTCGGTTCCGAGGTCCGCGACCAGAACGCCAACGCGATCTGCGCCCAGCTGCTGCTGCTCTCGGCGGAGGACCCCGAGGCCGACATCTTCCTCCACATCAACAGCCCCGGTGGCTCCGTGGACGCCGGCATGGCGATCTACGACACGATGAACTACATCCCCAACGACGTCGCCACCGTCGGCATGGGCCTGGCCGCCTCGATGGGCCAGTTCCTCCTCTGCGCCGGCACCAAGGGCAAGCGCTACGCCCTGCCGCACGCGCGGATCATGATGCACCAGCCGTCGTCCGGCATGGGCGGCTCCGCCTCGGACATCAAGATCCAGGCCCAGCAGTCGCTGCACATCAAGAAGGTGCTGCTCGACCTGATCGCCGAGCACACCGGCCAGTCGGTCGAGCAGATCGAGAACGACGCCGACCGCGACCGCTGGTTCACCGCCGACCAGGCGCTCGAGTACGGCCTGGTCGACCAGGTCATCAAGAACGCCCGCGAAGCCGCGGATGAAGGACGCCCCGCCCGATCCTCTTCCTCGAGCAAGGACTGACACATGAACTACTACATCCCCCAGTGGGAAGAGCGCACCTCGTACGGCTTCCGCCGGATCGACCCCTACGGCAAGCTCTTCGAGGACCGCATCATCTACCTCGGCACGCCGATCTCCGACGACGTCGCGAACGCCGTCATCGCGCAGCTGATGTGCCTGGAGTCGATGAACCCCGACCAGGACATCCAGATCTACATCAACAGCCCCGGCGGCTCGTTCACGGCGCTCACCGCGATCTACGACACGATGAACTTCATCAAGTGCGACGTGCAGACGGTGTGCATCGGCCAGGCGGCCTCCGCCGCGGCGATCCTGCTCGCGGCCGGCACGGCCGGCAAGCGCCTGGCGCTCCCGAACAGCCGGATCCTGATCCACCAGCCCTACACCGAGGGCACGTTCGGCCAGACCTCCGACATCGAGATCCAGGCGAACGAGATCCTGCGGATGCGCGAGCTGCTCGAGAAGATGATCAGCGACCACAGCGGCCGCGACCTCGAGCAGGTCAGCCGCGACATCGAGCGCGACAAGATCCTCACCGCCGCGGGTGCCGTCGAGTACGGCCTGATCGACGCCGTCGTCGAGTCCCGCAAGGCGGCGCCGGCCCTCGCCGGCTGACGCCGGTATGGACCCGTGCGCTCTCCGGACGCGATCCTCGTGTCCGTCACCCCATCGGGTGGCGGCGCGGGGTACCGTCGAGGGGTTTGCACGACGTACGCCCTGCACTGCCCAGATCGACGTAGCACCGCCGGCACGCACCGCCGCCGGCCGAACCGGAGGATGACCGCCCGTGGCACGTATCGGTGACGGAGGGGACCTGCTCAAGTGTTCCTTCTGCGGGAAGAGCCAGAAGCAGGTCAAGAAGCTGATCGCGGGTCCGGGTGTCTACATCTGTGACGAGTGCATCGACCTCTGCAACGAGATCATCGAGGAGGAGCTGAGCGAGGGCGCCGAGGTCAGCCTCGACGAGCTCCCGAAGCCGAAGGAGATCTTCGACTTCCTCAACTCCTACGTGATCGGCCAGGAGCACGCCAAGAAGTCGCTCGCGGTGGCGGTCTACAACCACTACAAGCGCGTCCAGGCCGGCCTCCAGCCCGTCGCGGGCAAGCACAGCAAGGAGGAGGTCGTCGAGGTCGCGAAGTCGAACATCCTCGTGATCGGCCCCACCGGCTGCGGCAAGACCTACCTCGCCCAGACCCTCGCCCGGATGCTCAACGTCCCCTTCGCGATCGCGGACGCCACCGCGCTCACCGAGGCCGGCTACGTCGGCGAGGACGTCGAGAACATCCTCCTCAAGCTCATCCAGGCCGCCGACTACGACGTCAAGAAGGCCGAGACGGGCATCATCTACATCGACGAGATCGACAAGGTGGCCCGCAAGGCGGAGAACCCGTCCATCACGCGCGACGTCTCCGGCGAGGGCGTGCAGCAGGCGCTGCTGAAGATCATCGAGGGCACCACCGCCTCGGTCCCGCCGCAGGGCGGCCGCAAGCACCCGCACCAGGAGTTCATCCAGATCGACACCACGAACATCCTGTTCGTCGTGGGCGGCGCCTTCGCCGGGCTCGAGCACATCATCGAGCAGCGGGTCGGCAAGAAGACCCTCGGCTTCACCGCCGAGGTGCGTGGCCAGGCCGAGCGCGAGGCCGAGGACCTGCTCCAGCAGGTGCGCCCCGAGGACCTCACGAAGTTCGGCCTGATCCCCGAGTTCATCGGCCGGCTGCCGCTGATCGCGAGCGTGAGCAAGCTCGACCAGGAGGCCCTGGTCCAGATCCTCACCGTGCCGCGCAACGCGCTGGTCAAGCAGTACCAGAAGCTCTTCGAGCTCGACGGCGTCGAGCTCGAGTTCACCGAGGAGGCGATCGCCGCGATCGCCGACGCCGCGCTCGAGCGCGGCACCGGTGCGCGGGGGCTGCGCGCCATCATCGAGGAGGTCCTCCTCCACGTGATGTACGACGTCCCCTCGCGCGGCGACATCGCCAAGGTGATCGTCACCGACGACGTCGTCCTGCACGGCGAGGCGCCCACGATGATCCCCCGCGAGGCCGAGGCCAAGAAGAAGAAGTCTGCCTAGCGGACCGGCGGAGCCGGTCCGTCGAGGCGAGGTCGAGCGAGCGGCGCCGACCAGCCGCGGATAGCCCGAAGTGACTAGTACGGATCGGTCCGTTCGGGCCATGTCCGCATCTGCACGTCCTCGTTGACTGGACGTGGGGCGGCGTGCGTCCCGAGCCTCACCGCCCCACACCCTTCCTCGTACTGATGGGACGTCCCGTGCGCTACGACCACCGCAGGCCGCTCGTGGCCTTCGTGATCGTCGCCCTGGCGTGCGGCCTGATCGTCGCCAACGGGTTGCGCAGCCAGGCCGTCGTCGGCTTCCTGCACCGCGGGGTCCAGCACGTCGTGGCCGGGACGCCGCTGCAGCCGGCCCCGGCGCCCGCGGCGCCCGCAGCCCCCGCGCACCCCCGATCGACCGCCACCTCCGGTGCGCCGTCCCGCGCCCGGGTCGCCGCCGTCCCGGCTGTCCGGACCTCGGGGCATGCCGGACCGCGGGTGCACCACCCGCGGGGGAGCGCCCACGTCGGGCGCGGGCACCACGCGCGACTGCACCCGTCACCCGGCCACGGGCGCGGCCACGAGCACGGCTCGCACGGGCGCGGCCACGCGCACGGCGCGCACGGCCACGGGCACGGGCACGCTCACAGCGGCCACCACCCGCGCAGCCACCTCGAGCACGGCCATCACCCGCACGGCCACCACTGACCGGCGGGTGAGGCGGTGGCTCAGGCCTCGGTCGGCGCCAGCTCCGCGGTGACGGCCAGGTCCTGACGGTCCTCGACGACCGTGAAGACCAGGTCGCCGGTGATCTTGCCGCTGCGACGCAGGTCGGACGCGGCACCCTCGGCCGCGCGCACGAGCGCCTCCGGGCCGGCGATCTCCACGCGGGACAGCTCGGCGCGCATCGAGACCTTGGCCTGCGACTTGGCGCCGCGGATGCCGATCAGGGCGGCGGCGACGGCGTCGACCATGGCCGGGTCGGCGGCCGCGGCGGAGCCGAGCTCGGCCTGCGTCGGCCACGGGGCCCGGTGGATCGAGCCCTCCTGCCACCACGACCAGACCTCCTCGGTCACGTAGGGCAGGAACGGCGCGAGCAGCCGCAGCTGGACCTGCAGCGCGATCGCGAGGGTCGCGCGGGCCGACGCGGTGGCCTGGCCGCCGTCCTCGGCGTACGCCCGCTCCTTGACCAGCTCGAGGTAGTCGTCGCAGAACTCCCAGAAGAACTTCTCGACGGTCTCGAGCGCGGTCGTGTAGTCGTAGGCCTCGAAGGCGTCGGTGGCCCTGCTGACGACCTTCGAGAGCCGGCCGAGCAGCGCGCAGTCGATCGGCTCGGAGACCTCGAAATGGTTCAGCGTGGTCGCACCGACCCCGCCGAGGACGAACTTCGAGGCGTTGAGGACCTTCATCGCCAGGCGTCGGCCGACCTTCATCTGGCTCTCGTCGAACGGCGAGTCGAGGCCCGGGCGCGCCATGGCGGCGCGCCAGCGGACGGCGTCCGCGCCGAACTTGTCGAGGATCTCGGTGGGGACGACGACGTTGCCCTTGGACTTCGACATCTTCTTGCGGTCGGGGTCGAGGATGAAGCCGGAGATCATCGCGTGCGACCACGGCGTCGCGTGGTTCTCGAAGTGGCCGCGCACGACCCGCGAGAACAGCCAGGTGCGGATGATGTCGTGCGCCTGGGTGGCGAGGTCCATCGGGAAGACCCGCTCGAACAGGTCGGGGTCGGACTCCCAGCCGCCGGCGATCTGCGGCGTGAGCGACGACGTCGCCCAGGTGTCCATCACGTCGGGGTCGCCCATGAAGCCGCCGGGCTTGCCGCGCTGCGCCTCGTCGTACCCCCGCGGCGCGTCGGTCGACGGGTCGATCGGCAGCTCCGCCTCGCTCGGCATCAGCGGGTGGGCGTAGTCCGGCTCGCCCTCGTCGTCGAGGGGGTACCAGACGGGGAAGGGGATGCCGAAGTAGCGCTGGCGCGAGATCAGCCAGTCGCCGTTCAGGCCGCCGACCCAGTTGTCGTAGCGGTGCTTCATGTGGGCCGGGATCCAGGTGATCTCGGCGCCGTCCTCGACGAGCTCGGTGCGCAGGGCGGTGTCGCGGCCGCCGTTGGTGATGTACCACTGCCGGGTCGCGACGATCTCGAGGGGCTTGTCGCCCTTCTCGTAGAAGTTGGCCATCCGCTGGGTGGGCTTGGGCTCGCCGTCGAGGTCACCGCTCTCACGGAGCGCGGCCACGACCGCCTCGCGGGCGGAGAAGGCGGTCTTGCCCTTGAGCTCGTCGTACGCCGCGGCGGCGGTCTCGCCGGAGAGCCACTCGGGCGTCTCGCGGGTGAGCCGGCCGTCGCGGCCGATGACGGTGCGGACCGGCAGGTCGAGCTCGCGCCACCAGGTGACGTCGGTCAGGTCGCCGAACGTGCAGCACATCGCGATGCCGGCGCCCTTGTCCTTCTCGGCCAGGGGGTGCGCCAGGACCGGGACCTCGACGCCGAAGACCGGCGAGGTGACGGTGGTGCCGAACAGGTCGGCGTACCGCTCGTCGTCGGGGTGCGCGATCAGCGCGACCACCGAGGGGATCAGCTCGGGCCGCGTCGTCTCGATGAAGACCGGGCTGCCATCCGGGCGGTGGAAGGCGACCCGGTGGTACGCGCCGGCGTAGTCGCGCGCCTCGAGCTCGGCCTGCGCGACCGCCGTCTGGAAGGTGACGTCCCAGAGGGTCGGCGCCTCCTGGAGGTAGGCCTCGCCGCGGGCGAAGTTGCGCAGGAAGGCGCGCTGGCTGACGGTCTGCGCCTTGGCGCCGATCGTCGTGTAGTGCTCCTTCCAGTCGACCGAGAGGCCGAGCGTGCGCCACAGCGACTCGAAGACCTGCTCGTCCTGCTCGACGAGCTGCTCGCAGAGAGCGATGAAGTTGGGCCGGCTGACCGGGACCTGCTTCTTGGCGTCCGGCTTCTCCGGCGGGGTGAAGTCGGGGTCGAACGGCAGGCTCGGGTCGCAGCGGACGCCGTAGTAGTTCTGGACCCGGCGCTCGGTCGGCAGGCCGTTGTCGTCCCAGCCCATCGGGTAGAAGATCGTCTTGCCGCGCATCCGCTGGAAGCGGGCGATCAGGTCGGGGTGCGTGTAGGAGAAGACGTGCCCGACGTGCAGGCTGCCGCTGACCGTCGGCGGCGGCGTGTCGATCGAGAAGACGTTCTCGCGCGGCTGCGTGCGGTCGAAGCGGTAGGTGTCGTCGGCCTTCCACCGCTCGCTCCAGGTCGCCTCGAGACCCTCGAGGGCAGGCTTGTCCGGTACGACGACGGGCCGCTGGTCCGCGGTCGTCGTGTTCGGGGCCTGGTCGTGCTGGGTCTCGGTCATGGAGAAATCCTAGTTTGCGGCCACCCACGTCCGGAAACCGGTTGTGCGGCCGGACCAGACCCGGCTGACTTGTCGGCATGGACGACACCACCGCGACGCCGTACGACGTCTGGTTCACCGAGGACCCGGCCGCCTTCCTCGCCGTGGCGCAGGACCGCCTGGCGCTCGACCCGGTGCTCACGACCGTCGTGTCGTCGGTGACGCACCGGATCGAGCGCCAGCGCACCGCCGGCGCCGCCCGCCCGGCCCACCCGCAGTGGTGGGCGGTCGTCCGGGACGGCGACGGCGAGGTCGTCGGCGCGGCGATGCGCACCGCACCGTTCGTGCCGCACCCGCTCTTCGTGCTGCCGATGCCGGACGGGGCCGCCCGGGCGCTGGCCGGCGCCCTGCACGGCCGGGGCGAGGAGGTGCCGGGCGTCAACGGCGCGCTGCCCGCGGCCCGGGTGCTCGCCGACGAGGTGGCCCGCCTCAGCGGCGGCAGCGCGTCGGTCTGGGAGCACACCCGTCTCCACGAGCTCGGTGAGCTGGTCGCGCCGGCGCCCGTGCCCGGACGCGCCCGGCTCGCGTCGCCGGCCGATGCCGAGCTCTGCCTCGCGTGGTTCCGGGCGTTCGGCGACGCGGCGGCGGAGCAGGCGGCCCGCGAGCACAGCGGCCACGCCGACGAGCACCACACGCTCGAGGACATGCACGAGCGCATCGCCGAGCAGCGGATCGTGCTGTGGGAGGTGGACGGCACCGTCGTGCACCTCACCGGCTTCAACCTCCCGAGCTTCGGGGTCTGCCGGATCGGCCCGGTCTTCACGCCGACGGAGCACCGCGGCCACGGCTACGCCAGCGCGACGGTCGCGGAGGTCTCGCGCCGGCTGCGCGAGGCCGGCGACCGGGTCTGCCTCTTCACCGACCAGGCCAACCCGACGTCGAACAAGATCTACGCGGCGATCGGCTTCCGCCCGGTCGCCGACCTCGCGAACCTCCGGGTCGACTGAGCGTCCGGTCCCCCGAGCCGTGGCTGCGGGCGGTCCCTAGACTTGGGGCACGATGACCCAGACCCCCGACGCGCCCCGCCTCGCCGAGACCTTCGCCGAGGTCGAGGACGCCCTGCTGTCCCGCTGGCCGGAGACCCGCCTCGAGCCGTCCCTGGACCGGATCCGCGCGTTCGCCGAGCTGCTCGGCGACCCGCAGGCGTCCTACCCCGTCATCCACCTGACCGGGACGAACGGCAAGACGTCGACGTCGCGGATGATCGACACCCTGCTCCGGGCGCTCGACCTGCGCACCGGCCGGTTCACCAGCCCGCACGTCGAGCGGATGACCGAGCGGATCTCCGTCGACGGCGAGCCGCTGACCGACGAGGAGTTCGTGCGCGCGTTCAACGACGTGGCGCCGTACACCCACCTCGTCGACGCGAGCCAGGAGCACCCGCTGTCGTTCTTCGAGACCGTGGTCGGGATGGCGTACGCCGCCTTCGCCGACGCCCCGGTCGACGCGGCCGTGGTCGAGGTCGGGATGGGCGGCTCGTGGGACGCCACCAACGTCGCCGACGCGACCGTGGCCGTGGTGCTGCCGATCGCGGTCGACCACGCGCAGTACCTCGGTGACACGCCCGTCGACATCGCCGCCGAGAAGGCCGGGATCATCAAGCCCGGCAGCGTCGCGGTGCTCGCCCAGCAGCGGCCCGAGGTGGCCGAGGTGCTGCTGCGCCGCGCGGTCGAGGTCGGCGCGACGATCGTCCGCGAGGGCATGGAGTTCGGGGTCGTCTCCCGGGTGCCGGCCGTCGGTGGCCAGGTCGTGACCTTCCAGGGCCTGCGCGCCCGCTACGACGAGGTCTTCCTCCCGCTCTACGGCGCCCACCAGGCGCAGAACGCCGCCGTGGCCCTCGCCGCGGTCGAGGCGTTCCTCGCCGGCGACGACGAGAGCCGCGCGCTCGACGACGAGCTGGTCCGCGCCGCGTTCGCGACCGTGACCTCACCCGGCCGGCTCGAGGTCGTACGCCGGGGGCCGACCGTCGTCCTCGACGCCGCGCACAACCCGCACGGAGCCCAGGCCGTCGCGGCCGCGCTCGAGGACTCCTTCGCCTTCTCGCCGCTGATCGGCGTGATCGGCGTGATGGCCGACAAGGACACCGAGGGCCTGCTCGCCGCGCTCGAGCCCGGCCTCGCTCACGTCGTGTGCACCCAGAACTCCGCGCCCCGGGCCCTGTCCGCGCAGGCGCTCGCGATCACCGCGACCGAGATCTTCGGCGAGGACCGCGTCAGCGTCGCCCCGCGGCTCTCCGACGCGGTCGACCAGGCGATGGCGCTGGCCGAGGCGGGGGAGGCGTTCGGCGAACCGCTCGGGGCCGGCGCCGTGCTCGTCACCGGCTCGGTCGTGACCGTCGGGGAGGCCCGCACCCTCCTCACCCGCCCCCGGGACCGCCGATGAGCGAGCCGACCACCCCCACGCCGACGCCCGCCCCGGCGCCCGCCTCCGGGCGCTCGCCGCGGCGCGGCATGTGCGCCGCCGTGCTGTGCCTGGAGGGCATCACCCTCGGGCTCTCGACGCCGGTGATGATCTCGGTCTCCGACGTCGACACCGGCACCGCGCTCGCCGTCGGGCTGGGCCTCACGGTCGTGTGCCTGCTGCTCGCCGGGATGCTCCGCAGCGAGGGCGCCTACGCCGTCGGCTGGGTCGTCCAGGTCGCCGCGATCGGCCTCGGCCTGCTGGTGCCGCTGATGTTCTTCCTCGGGGCGGTCTTCGCGCTGCTCTGGGGCACGGCCTACTTCCTGGGCCGCAAGATCGAGCGGGAGCGGGCCGCGGCGTACGCCGCCTACCACGCCCAGCAGTCCTCCTAGCCCGCCCGGCCGCCCAGCGCCCGGGCCACCACGGCGAGCGCCGCGTCGAGCTCGGCGTCGGTGACCCCGCCGAAGCCGACGACCAGCCCGGTGAGCGCCGCCGAGCGGCAGTGGTCGGCGAGCAGGTTCACCTCGAACCCGGCCGCCCGGGCGGCGTCGCGCGCCCGGACGGCGTCGGCCTGGGGGAGCAGCCAGGTGGAGTACATCCCCGCCAGGGGGCCCGCCAGCGTCGCGTGCGGCGACAGCGCGGCCGCCACCCGCGGCGCGCGCTCGGCGTACACCCGGCGCGCGGAGCGGACCACCCGGTCGACGTACCCGTCCCGGAGCAGCGCCAGGAACGCCCGCTGGCTCGGCCACGGCGCCGCGTCGTGGGTCGCCGTGCGGTGCCGGTGGAGCGGCTCGAGGAGCGTCGGCGGCGCGACCAGCCAGCCCAGCCGCAGGCTCGGCGCCACCGACTTCGACGCGGTGCCGAGGTAGGCCACCCGGGCGCGGTCCAGGGTCGCCAGCGCCGGCACCGGCGCGACGTCGTAGCGGAACTCGGAGTCGTAGTCGTCCTCCAGGACCAGCGCGTCGGCCGTCCGCGCCGCGTCGAGCAGCGTGAGCCGGTCCGCGGCCGGCATCACCCGGCCGAGGGGGTGCTGGTGGGCCGGGGTGACGTACGCCGCCGCGCAGCCGTCCAGCGTCGTGACCGGCGCGACCGCGGGCAGGTCGCGGACCTCGCGGCCGGCGGCCCGGACGGTGGCGACCGCGGCGCGGTAGCCCGGGTCCTCCATCGCGACGGCGCCCGGGCGCAGCACGGTGAGGACGTTGCGCAGCCCGTCGGTGGTGCCGTGGGTGACGACGACCTCGTCCGGGTCGACCACCAGGCCGCGGGTCCGGGCCAGGTGGTCGGCCAGCGCGACGCGCAGCTCGGGGATCCCGCGCGGGTCGTCGTACCCGCGGGGCGGCCGGGCCGCGGACACCTCGCGCCAGGCCCGGCGCCACCCGGCGGCGTGCCGCGGGTCGATCCACGGAGTGCCGGTGTCGAGCCGGACGAGCGGCGGAGGAGCGGGAGCGGTGCGCCGGGCGGCCCGGACGGGGCGGCGCCCGGTGGCCGGGGCGGCGGCGCCCGGGCCCGCGGAGGCGACGTACGTCCCCGCCCCGTGGCGGGTCTCGAGCCACCCCTCGGCGAGCAGCTGCTCGTAGGCCTGCTCGGCGACCGCCCGCGAGACGCCGAGGTCCGCGGCGAGCGCCCGGGTGCTGGGCAGCCGGTCGCCGCGCGCGAGCACGCCCTCCAGCACGAGCGACCGGACCTGGCCGGACAGCTGGACGCCGAGCGGCTCGGGCAGCGTGCGGTCGACGTGCAGCGGCAGGGGAGTGGTGGGCACGGTGCTCTCCGATCGAGTGGCCTGCTCATCTGAGCGCCAAGTGGCCCGTGACGCCGGGCCACTCCGGTCCGAGGATAGACGCGTGACCACCTCGCTGCCACCGCTCTCGCCCACTGCCCGCACCACCGTCACCCGCGGCCGCAACCGCATGGTCGTGGACCGCGCCGAGCTGCACGCGCTGCTCGACGACGCGCTGGTCGCCCACGTCGGCGTCACGCTCGGCGAGCACCCGGTCGTGCTGCCGGCCGCGTTCGCGGCGGACCCGGACGGGCCGGACGAGGACGGCACGCTCTACGTCCACGGCTCGGTCGCCGCGGGGTGGCTGCGCGGTGCGACCGACGCGACGGTCTGCGTCACCGTCACCCAGCTCGACGGCCTAGTCGCCGGCCGCTCGGCCTTCCACCACTCCATGAACTACCGCTCGGCGGTCGTGATCGGGCCCGCCCGCCTGGTCGAGGACCCGGCGGAGAAGCAGCACGCGCTGCGGCTGATCGTCGACCACATGGTCCCGGGCCGCTCGGCCACCCTGCGGCCGGACACCCGCAAGGAGCTGGCGGCCACGGCGGTGCTCGCGGTGCCGCTGCACGAGGCCTCCCTCAAGGTGCGCGGCGGCGGCCCGGTCGACGAGCCGGAGGACGTCGCGGCCGGGGTGTGGGGCGGTCACGTGCCGCTCCGGCTGGTCGCCGGCGAGCCGGTCGCGGACGTCGACGCGACCGGGGCGGTCCCGGACGACGTACGCCGTCGCGCGGACGTGCTCGCTGCTCGGTAGGGTGCGGCGCATGAGCCAGCCGTCGACCCAGCGCACCCTCGTCCTCCTCAAGCCCGACACGGTCCGCCGCGGGCTCGTGGGGGAGGTGCTGTCCCGCTTCGAGGCCAAGGGCCTCACGATCGTCGCGATGGAGCACCGCACCATCGACGCCTCGGTCGCCGACCAGCACTACGCCGAGCACGTCGAGCGCGACTTCTACCCGCCGCTGCGCGACTTCGTCACCAGCGGCCCGCTCGTGGCGCTGGTGCTCGAGGGCGACGAGGCGATCGAGGTCGTCCGGGCGCTGAACGGCTCCACCGACGGCCGCAAGGCCGCGCCGGGCACGATCCGCGGCGACCTGTCGCTGTCGAACCGCGAGAACCTCGTCCACGGCTCCGACTCCGAGGAGTCCGCCGCCCGCGAGACCGCGATCTGGTTCCCCCACCTCGCCTGAACCACCGAGTCGGCGCATCTGCAGATCCCAGAGCCACCGAGTCGGCGCATCTGCAGACGTGGGGACGCCGAGTCGGCGCATCTGCACACCTGACCCCCAACATCGCCCGGCGGGCCCGCGTGTCCTGCCGGGGACTCCCGCCTGCGCTCCCTAGCCTTGTGTCACATCCTCCCCACCAGCATCACCTCGACAGGGACAGCACATGGCGAACAGCTTCATCGGTCGTGACATGGCCGTGGACCTCGGCACCGCCAACACGCTCGTCTACGTCCGGGGCAAGGGCGTGCTCCTCGACGAGCCGAGCGTCGTCGCCCTGAACTCCACCACCGGCGAGATCCTCGCGGTCGGTCACGAGGCGAAGCGGATGATCGGGCGCACCCCCGACAACATCACCGCGATCCGTCCCCTGAAGGACGGCGTCATCGCCGACTTCGAGGCGACCGAGCAGATGCTGCGCTTCTTCATCCAGCAGGTGCACCGTCGCCGCTACTTCGCCAAGCCCCGCATGGTCATCTGCGTGCCGAGCGGCATCACCGCCGTCGAGCAGCGGGCGGTTAAGGAGGCCGGCTACCAGGCCGGCGCCCGCCGGGTCTACATCGTGGAGGAGCCGATGGCCGCCGCGATCGGCGCCGGGCTCCCCGTGCACCAGGCCACCGGCAACATGGTCGTGGACGTCGGCGGCGGCACCACCGAGGTCGCGGTCATCTCGCTCGGTGGCATCGTCACCAGCCTGTCCATCCGCACGGCCGGCGACGACCTCGACCAGGCGATCGTGGCCTGGATGAAGAAGGAGTACTCCCTCATGCTCGGGGAGCGCACCGCCGAGGAGGTCAAGATGACCCTCGGCTCCGCCTTCCCGCTGCCCGACGAGCCCGAGGCCGAGATCCGCGGCCGCGACATGGTCTCCGGCCTGCCCCGCACGGTCGTCGTCTCCAGCGCCGAGGTCCGCCAGGCCCTCGAGGAGCCGCTGCACGCGATCGTCGACGCGGTCCGCGCCACCCTCGACCAGACCCCGCCCGAGCTGGCCGGCGACATCATGGACCGCGGCATCGTGCTCACCGGCGGCGGCGCCCTGCTCCGCGGCCTGGACGAGCGGCTGCGCCACGAGACCGGCATGCCCGTGCACGTCGCCGAGGACCCGCTGACCTCGGTCGCGCTGGGTGCCGGCAAGTGCGTCGAGGAGTTCGAGGCCCTCCAGCAGGTGCTCGTCTCCGAGCCCCGGCGGTTCTGATGGTGGACCGCGAGAAGCGGTGGCGCGGCTCCGAGCGCTTCGAGGAGCGCGGCCGGCCGTCCCGGGCGCTGATGGCCGCCCTCGTGCTGGCCTGCCTGACCTTGATCACCCTCGACTACCACGGGGGTGCCGACTCGCCCATGGAGCCGGCGCGCCGCGTCGCCGGCGAGGTGTTCGGCCCGATCGAGACCGGCACCACCACCGCGATCCGCCCGTTCACCGCGGTCCCGCATTGGTTCAAGTCCCGCAGCTCGCTCAACCACGACCTCGCCACGCTCCAGGCCGAGAACTCCCGCCTCAAGTCGGAGGCCGCGACCACCGACTACGACCGCAACCGGCTCGCGGAGTTCGAGGGCCTCACCGCGGCCGCCGACGACCTCGGCTACGCCCTGGTCCCGGCCCGCGTGGTCGGCCTCGGCTCCACCCAGTCCTTCTCGCGCACGGTCACGATCGACGCGGGCTCGCGTGCCGGGCTCAGCCCCGACATGACCGTCATCAACAACGACGGCCTGGTCGGCCGGATCCTGCGCGTCACGAACACCACGGCCACCGTGCTGCTGATCGTCGACGGCGAGTCCGTCGTGGGCGGCCGCGTCGGGGAGAGCATGGAGGTCGGCTTCCTGCACGGCCGCGGGGTGCTCGGCAAGGACGGCCGACTGGACCTGGAGCTGATCGACGACGCCGTGGTGCCCGCCAAGGACGACACCGTCGTCACCTGGGGCAGCGACTCGGGCGCGCCGTACGTCTCCGGCATCCCGGTCGGCAAGGTCACCAGCGTCTACAGCTCGCTGCGCGAGACCTCGCAGCGCGCCGTCATCGACCCGTACGTCGACTTCGCCTCGCTCGACCTGGTCGGGGTGGTGGTGCCCTCGGGCACCTCCAGCGACCGGGCCGTCATCGAGGCCGACGGGAGCCTCCAGTGACCGCGCTCCGCAGCCTCGTCGCCGTCGTGGCGATCGGCGTCGCCCTGGTCCTGCAGGTGTCGGTCTTCCCGCACCTCGCCTGGCAGGGCATCGTCCCCAACCTCTGCCTGCTGGTCGTCGTGGGTGCTGCCCTGACCCGCGGTGCGCAGTCCGCCGCGGTCCTGGGCTTCGTCGCCGGCGTCGCGCTCGACCTGGCCCCGCCGGCCGACCACGTCGCCGGCCGCTGGGCGCTGGCGCTCGTCGTCGTCGGGTACGTCGCCGGGCGGGTCAGCCAGGAGGCCAAGCCAACCGCGTCGGCCGTGGTGGCCACCGTCGCCGCCTCGTCGTTCATCGGCACCTCCGTCTTCGCGATCAGCGGGCTGCTCCTGCGCGACCCCGCGCTCGCGATCCCCGACCTGCTCCAGGTGATCCTGGTGGCGGTGCTCTGGGACATCCTGCTGACGCCGTTCGTGCTGCCCCTCGTGATGGCGATGTTCCACCGGCTCGAGCCGGCCCGGGCCGCCTGATGGCCTCGACCTCGAGCCCCGGCCGCGGCTCGGGCGGTGCCGTGACGGGCTCGCGCAAGAGCCGGCTGCGGCTGATCGTGATCCAGGCGCTCGTCTTCTCGCTGTTCGCGACGCTCTTCGCCCGGCTCTACTACCTCCAGGTCGTCAGCGGCGACGAGTACCACGCCCAGGCCGCCTCGCAGTCCGTGCGCGAGATCGTCGTGCAGCCCCAGCGCGGCCTGATCGTCGACGACATGGGCCGCCCGCTGGTCGCCAACCGCACCTCGTGGGTCGTCTCGGTCGACCGCACCATGCTCGACAAGATGGGCGCCCACCAGCGCAAGGTGCTGATCGGCCGGGTCTCGGCACTGGTCGACCAGAGCCCCGCGCGGATCGCCCGGCGCCTGGTCACCTGCGGCGAGGAGGGCAGCGTCGTCGGCGTCTGCTGGAACGGCTCGCCCTACCAGCCCGTTCCGGTCTCCACGGACGTGCGCCAGGCCACCGCGCTCCGGATCCTCGAGCAGCCCGAGGACTACCCGGCCGTGCTCGCCGAGCAGCAGAGCGTCCGCGCCTACCCCCAGCCGTTCGGCGTGAACCTCGCCCACGTGCTGGGCTACCTGAGCCCGATCACCGCCGACGAGTACGACACCGCCCGCGCCGACGACGACACCTCCCTCAACGGTGCCTCGTCCGTCGGGCGTGCCGGCGTCGAGAAGCAGTACGACAAGTGGCTGCGCGGGATGCCCGGCTACAAGCGCGTGGCCGTCGACTCGATGGGCCGCGTGCTCGGCGACGACAGCGAGATCGAGGGCAAGCCCGGCGACACCCTCGTCACCTCCATCGACGCCCGGGTCCAGGGGGTCGTCGAGCACCAGCTGGCCTCCACGATCAAGCTCGCCCGCCAGACCTACGACAAGGTCACCCACCGCAACTACCGGGCCGACTCCGGCGCGGTCGTGGTGATGGAGGCCAAGACCGGTCGCATCGTGTCGATGGCCAGCCAGCCGACGTACGACCCCTCGGTCTGGGTCGGCGGCATCACCAAGAAGCAGCTCGCCCGGCTCTACTCCGAGAAGGCCGGCACGCCGCTGCTCGGCCGCGCGACCCAGGGCCAGTTCGCGCCCGGCTCGACGTGGAAGCCGATCATGACGGTGGGCGCGCTCAACAACGGCTACCGCCAGGACACCAAGCTCGACTGCTCGTCGAACCTCCAGGTCGGGAACCGCGTCTTCAAGAACTACGAGTCCGAGGCGTACGGCTACATCGACTTCGCCCGTGCCCTCGAGCTGTCCTGCGACACGTTCTTCTACCGCGTCGGCCTGCACTACTGGCAGAAGTACGGCTCGGACCCGGCGAACGTCGACGCCCGCGACCCGCTGGTCGAGGAGGCCAAGAAGTTCGGCTTCGGCAGCGAGACCGGCGTCGACCTCCCCGGCGAGGCCAGCGGCCGGATCGCGGACCGGCACTGGAAGCTGTCGTACTGGAAGTCCATGAAGGGCTACTACTGCACGATGGACGAGAAGGGCACCGCGCCCAACGCGTTCCTCAAGCTCTTCGCCCACGAGTTCTGCCTCGAGGGCAGCTACTACCGCGCCGGCGACGCCGTCAACTACGCGATCGGCCAGGGCGACACCATCGTCACCCCGCTCCAGCTGGCTCGCGCGTACGCCGCCCTCTCGAACGGCGGCACGCTCTACGCCCCGCGCATCGCCAAGGCGATCGTCGACGCCGACGGCACGGTCGTGCACCAGTTCGCACCGCAGCCCGAGGGCAAGGTCGACGCGTCGGCGGCGAGCCTGAAGTACGTCGACACCGCCCTGCAGGGCACCCCCAAGGTCGGCACCCTGGCCTGGAAGTTCATCGACTTCCCGCTGGACAAGGTGCACATCCGTGGCAAGACCGGCTCGGCCGAGGTCTACGGCAAGCAGTCCACGTCCTGGGTCGCGACGTACGACGAGAACTACGTCGTCGTGATGATGGTCAGCCAGGCCGGCACCGGCTCCGGCACCTCCGGCCCGGCGGTCCGCAAGATCTGGGAGTCGCTCTACGGCATCACGGGCATGTCGGTGAACCCGGCCCGCTCCGCCATCCCCGGCACCACCCCGCCCGCGGGGCTGCCCACGTTCATGAAGGACGGCTCGATCCTGCCGCCCGCGCGGAAGGACTGACGATGGCCCAGACCCGGTCGATGCAGACCCGATCCATGGCGGCCCGTCCGGCACAGGCGCGCTCTCCGCAGGCCCGGCCGGCGCTGCGGGCGCCCGGCCTCGACTGGGTGCTGATGCTGGCCGTCCTGGCGCTCGTGGTCGTCGGGACGCTGCTGGTGTGGTCGGCCACCTCGCACCGCCAGGACCTCACGGCGGGCGACTCCACGGCGTACGTCAAGAAGCAGCTGGTCAACGTCGCCATCGGCCTGGTGCTGCTGGTGATCGTGATGGCGACCGACCACCGGTGGGTGCGGATCATGGCCCCGCTGGTCTACCTCGCCTCGATCGGCGGGCTGGTCCTGGTGCTCACCATGGGCAGCACGATCAACGGCTCCCGCTCGTGGCTGGAGCTCGGCAGCATGTCGATCCAGCCCTCGGAGTTCGCCAAGCTCGCCGTGGTGATCGGGATGGCGCTGCTGCTCGCCGAGCGGGCCGAGGGCCGCTGGCGCAGCCAGGTCGGCACCGCGGAGGTGGTCGGGATGCTCGTCATCGCCGGCGTCCCGGCGACGCTGATCATGCTGCAGCCCGACCTCGGCACGATGCTGGTCCTCTCGGCCACCGTGTTCGGCGTGCTCGCCGTCTCGGGGGCCCCGCGGCGCTGGCTGCTCCTGCTGTCCGGTGGCGGGGTCACCGCGGCGGCCGCCGCCGTGGCCGCGGGCTTCCTCAAGCAGTACCAGGTGGACCGCTTCATGGCCTTCACCAACCCCGACCTCGACCCGCGCGGTGCCGGCTACAACGTCGAGCAGGCCCGGATCGCCGTCGGCAACGGCGGGCTCTTCGGCCAGGGCCTCTTCCACGGCTCGCAGACCCGGGCCGGCTTCGTCCCCGAGCAGCACACGGACTTCATCTTCACCGTCGCCGGCGAGGAGCTCGGGCTCGTCGGGGCCGGCGTCCTGATCGGGCTGCTCTGCCTGGTCATCTGGCGCGCGCTGTCGATCGCGGCCCACAGCGAGGACGTGTTCGGCCGCGTCGCGGCCGCGGGCATCGCGTGCTGGTTCGGCTTCCAGGCCTTCCAGAACGTCGGCATGTGCCTGGGGATCATGCCGGTCACCGGCGTCCCGCTCCCGTTCGTGTCGTACGGCGGCAGCTCCATGTTCGCCGGCATGCTCGCCATCGGGCTGCTGCAGAACATCCACCTGCGCTCGACCGCCCAGGTCCCCACCCGCTACACGATGCCGGTGCGGGTGCTCGCCTCCCGCTGATCCGCTGACCCGCTCGCTTCAGGGCGACGGGGGAAGGGGCACCACCTCAGTGGCGACCAGCTCGTCGTCGAGGAGGTAGTCCACCTCCACGTGCGTGACCGAGTCCGGCACCGAGGTGAAGAACGGCTGGACGGCTCCTCCGACGGCACCGCCCGCACCCATCCACCGCGGAGCGTCGACGTAGCGCAGGCGGACGAAGCGGTCGCCGGGACGGATCATCGAACCGTCGTCGTCCTCGTCCTGGTCGTAGGCCCGGGCGACCTCGGCCGCGGGCACGTCGCTGCGGACCCACCGCAGCCGCCAGCTGCCCCGGGCGTGCCCCAGGGGCAGCCGCTCGACGAGGGAGCCGTCGGGGAGCCGGACCGCGAAGGCCGGGTCCCGGTCGCCCGGCTCGAGCACCAGCTGCTCGCTCCCGACCTCGTCGGCCTCGCCGGTCCCGTAGCCGACCGAGACCCGGGTCGCCCCCTTGTCGACGAGCTCCCAGGTGTGCTCGAACTGGTCGTCGTTGCCGCCGCCGGCGCCCGACACGCAGTCCAGCAGCCCGTCCGGCTCGTGCACCCAGGCGGTGTAGCCGATCCGCCGCGACTCGGCAGCCTCGAACGTGCGCCCGGCGGGCGGGGCGTAGACGAACGTGGCCCACCAGCGCCCCGCGGCGTACCCCAGCGGCAGCCGCTCCACGACGACACCGTCCGGCATCACGTGCCGGTGCTGGCTCCCGAAGCTGCTCACCCGGTCGAGGCTAGCCCCGCGGGCGCCTATCCTCACCCGCATGGAGCTCGAGTTCGACGGTGAGGTCTGGTCGTGGCGCGGCCCGGCGCCGTACCACTTCGTCAGCGTTCCCGAGGACGACGTGGAGCTGATCCGGGCGACCGCCACGGCCGTCAGCTACGGCTGGGGGATGATCCCGGTGAGCGTCCGGCTCGGCCGCACCGAGGCCATGACGTCGCTGTGGCCCAAGGACGGCGGCTACGTCGTCCCGCTCAAGGATGCGCTGCGGAAGCCCGAGGGCGTCGAGATCGGCGACCACGTGACCGTGCGGCTGACCATCGACGTCTGAGCCGGGCGCCCGCGGGTCGGGCTGGGGTCCGGTGCGCCTCGGGCGAACCGGCGTCGTCGATCCGCCCGGTCGACCCTCCCCAGCGACGCGAGGACTACCGCCCCTAGCGGTCCCGTGGCCGCCCGGCGTGACCGGTCGTCACGAAGGCGTGACGACGGTGAGCGGGCCCTCGTCCTGGGTGGGCGGCTCGAAGTGGTCGACGTACGACGCGGCGAGTTCGTCGCTGAGCACGAAGTCGTCCGGATGGCTGCCGCGCCGGTCGCGCACCCGCGCGAGCACGGTCTCCCGGTCGGTGGCGAGGTAGACCGTCTCCGGGACGACCCCCCAGGGCGCCAGCAGGCCCCGGTAGTCGTCGCGCATCGCGCGCGACCAGAACGAGAAGTCCAGCACCACGTCCCGTCCGGCCCCCACCAGCGCCAGCAGCCGCTTCCGCAGCGCCGCCTCGATCTCGCCACGGACCTCGGCCGGGGGTGGCACCTCGGTGACGCCGCGTTGCCACAGCTCGGCGTCGAAGGACAGTCGGACCATCCCCGCGGCCTCGAGTCGGCGGGCGTACGTCGACTTGCCCGAGCCCGACGGCCCGCACATGAACACCACCCGCGTCATGGTCGGCGCAGGAAGCGGATCCCGCCGAACGAAGTCGGCGGCTGTCGGAGCACGACGAGTTCCCGCACGGGCACAGGCTACGCCGAGGGGTTGCCGGCGTGGCGGCGCGTGGTTGTGCGTCAGATCAAGAACTGGGTCCGGAAATCTTGATCCCACGCACCCAGAGGGGTCGGCCTAGGTCCGCCGGGTGAAGGCGACCTTCCCGCCGGGGAGCTTGGTCATGGTAAACGTGGGGTCGTGGGCTCGGGCGTGGTGCTTCGGGCAGAGCAGGCGGCCGTCCTTGAGGTCGGTGTTGCCGCCCTCGGACCAGAGCTGGTCGTGGTGGGCGTGGCACATGCTCGGTGGCCAGTCGCACCCGTCGGCGGTGCAACCGCCTTGCTGGATGCCGAGCGCGAGGTGCTGGGCCTTGGAGAAGTAGCGGCGGGTGCGGCCGAGGTCGAGGACCTGGGACTTGCCGCCGAGCACGGCGGGGATGATGCCGGCCTCGCAGGCGAGGCGGCGGGCCTGGGAGGCGGTGATCTTGTCGCCGGTGTCCAGCGTCGCGGCTCTTTCGGCACCGAGGAGCGTCTCCAACGGCATCGTGATCACCACCGTCGCGTTCACTCCGCCGGCGTTGGGGAGCCGATCGGTGGGGTAACGCTCGATGAGCTCGCAGAGCGCCGCACCCAGCCGTTCGGGGCTGGGCTTCCGCTCGATGGTGGCGCCGGCGCCGTGGACGGCGGTCTGGTGCTTGGGGGCGGCGATGCCCTGGAGGATCTTCTTCAGCATGGCGCCTTGGGCGGCGGGGATGGTGAAGCGGCCGTGGCAGGACCCGTGCCCGTCATCGGACATGGTGAGGCGCATCTTCTGGCGGGCCTTGCGCTCCTCTTCCTCGAGGCGGCGACGTTCTTCTTCCTCACCCGCGGCGGGGTCGATGACGTCGAGAAGTCCGCGGCCGAGTCGGCGCAGGTCGACTGCGTCGTGGTCGGCGGCGAGGTCGACGAGGTGCTTCTCCGCGAGCACCCGGGTCTCGGGGTCGACGTCATCGGGCAGGTCGTCCAGGGCCCGCACGATGACCTGGGCCTGCTCGGTCAGGATCGCCCCGGAGGACAAGGCCTGGCGGACGACGTGCCAGCGGCCCAGGGCCTGGGCCAGGTGGATCTTCGCCGCCGTGCTGCGGTGGGTCTGGGCGGTCTGGGTCGCCCACCACGCCTGGGTCGACGTGGCCCCGACGGAGGAGCCGACCTCGACGGAGGCAGCGTGCAACGCGACGCGGGCCTCGAGCTCCGTCAACCGGGCGATCTGTCGGGTGATGTCGACGAGTGTGGCACCGGCCTCGTCCGGTGTCATGGACCAGACGGGGGTCTCAGCGACCTCGCTGATGCGTTCGCCGACATCGCGCACGGCACGCGAGATCGCGTGGCGCGGGCCGTCGTCGGTGAACGTCTTCATGGGGAAAGTCAATCAGGGACCACCGACAGTCCAGGGGTCAGATCGAGCCGGAAAGCGATCCTGAAAGTAAAATATTCGGACGAAGTTTCGAACGGTGACCCAAGCGGGCAAGTGGCACCCATGGCAACTGTGAAGGCAGCCGCAAGGAGGAGTAGCCCCGGCACCCACGGCAACCACATCCTCTATCAATTCCCTACACCGGAACTACGTCCAGGCGGGCAGAGGCCGGACCACCGGCGGCCTCGAGTCGTAGAGGGGTGAGGTGGTTTCGAGACGGTTGCTAGCGCAACCTCCTCAACCACCGAAGGCGGCGCCTTCCTCCACCACCGGGAGGCGCCTCAACCACCGTTGGGGTGGTTTCGAGACGGTTGCTAGCGCAACCTCCTCAACCACCGGAGGCGGCAACCTCCTCAACCACCGCATGGGGTGGTTTCGAGACAGGCGCTAGCGCGCCTTCCTCAACCACCGGGCCTCAGGACTTCGCGCGCCGCCGGGGGACGAGCTTGCCGACCTTCATGACCACGTCGCCGAGGGCCTCGGTGACGCGGTCGTTGTCGTCGGCGGTGAGGCCGTCGGCGGCGGTGGCGAGGTCCCAGGAGCCACCCGCGGCGCGGGTCTCGAGGGCGTCGTTGGCGGCGACCGCCCAGAGCTCGTAGATCGGGTCGACGGCGTACGGCTGGTCGAACCCGTCGAAGCGGGTCAGCCACGAGGTCTCGACGCGGATCGACCGGTCGAAGGTGCCGCGGACGTGCAGGTCGCCCTCGAACTTCTCCTTGGCCGACTCGAGCACGAGCCAGCGCCGGTCGGTGGCGACGAGGAGGAACTTGTCCTTCTCGTGGAAGAACGGCCAGGCCTCCATCGCGACCATCTTCACGGCCTTGGCCGGCCGCGAGGAGGCGCGGATCGCCACGTCGAGCGACTCACCGTCCTCGAGGAACGGCTCGAGCCGCGGTCGCAGCTCCTCGCGGTCACGCAGGACGTCGGCGCCGTTCACTCCAGCGCCTCGCGCCAGATCCGGTCGTGCTCCATGCGGGCCTCCTCGAGCGTCTGTGACATCTCATCCTGCACCGCGGTGGGGTCCACACCCTGCGCCAGGGCCTCCGGCGGCGGCTCGACGGGGGTGACCGGCTCGGGGGAGACGTGCTCGGAGGCGACCCGGAAGGCGTCGCTGAGGAACTCCCGGCCCAGCTCGCCGGCGCCGCCGCGGAAGACGTCGTCCCAGGTGATCTGGCCGCGCTCGACCTGGGTCGCGAGCTTGCGCAGGGAGTCGGGCGCCTCGGGGCTGCGCGCGGCCTGCTCGAGCAGCTCTTTGGTCTCCGGGTCGAGGCCGCGGGACCGCTTCTCGGCGAGGTAGGCCCGGTTGTCGGCGACCACCTGGTCGGCCTCGGCGATCTCGTCCTCGAGCGGCGCGAGGGTCTCGCGGATCAGCGCCGACGGGTCGGGGCGGGTCTCATGCGGGGACGTGGGGGGCACGCGGACCTCCGTAGGGCGAGGTGGGGGTGTCGCCGAGGTGCGACAGGTTGTCGAGGTGGTCGGGGATCGAGCCGAGCTCGCTCATCAGGTCCTTGAGGTCCTGGATCTCGCCCTCGATGGCCTGGGGGATGTGGGTCGCGAGGTCGTAGGCGTCGACCAGCTTCTCGAAGCCCTTGACCGCGAGGTTGGCCACGGTGATGACCCGCTTGACCATCTTCACGATCTTGTACGCGCGGTAGAAAGCGACCAGCGCCTCCTCGCACTTCTTGGCGGCGACCGCCTCGCCGACCCCGCACCACCAGCCGGCGGCCAGCGCGGCGGCGCCGATCTCGACGTCGTGGATGACCTCCTGGAGGAGGTCCACGCAGCTCTGGTAGAGCTCCTTCCAGCTGGAGGCCAGCTTGTCGAGCGCCATCTTGATGGCCAGCGGGATCTCCGACTCGGCGTGCAGCCCGTCGCCGAGCTTGGTGCCGTAGGCCTTGAACGACGTGGCGGCGACGCCGTCCCAGACGCCGTCGATGTTGGCGGTGTTGGCGAGCACGTCGTCGCCGTGCGCCTTGAGCATCTTCGAGGTGTCCTCCCACGCCAGCCCGCGGGCGGTGAGGGTGGTCCAGTTGCCGACGATCGAGTCGATCGGCTCGGTGATGTGGTGGCCGGTGAACTTGCTGAAGACCCAGTCGATGGCGCGTACGTCGGCATCCATGTGGCTGCGGATCTCGGCCGCCGGGTCCGCCTCCGCGCCGTGGCACTGGCCCAGCACGCTGGTCTCCTGCCAGGCACCGCCCGAGCCCATCGGGCTCTCGGTGACCCCACCGGTCGAGACCGCGGACTTGTCCATCGCCCGGGCCACGGCGATGTCTACCTTCGCGTAGTCGTCGGCCGTCTTCACCAGCGCGGTGCCGGTGGCCTCGACCACCTTGGCCAGGTCGTCGTAGTGGTCGGCGAACCGGTCCGCCGTGGCCTTGATGGCCGGCGCGATCAGGTCCAGCAGGCCGTCCATGTCGGACGTCATGCCGGCCTGCAACCGGGTGTTCCCACCGGTCTGGCCGACGTTGCCGGTCCCGAACGTCTCGAACTTGTGCCCGAAGCCGCGCAGCTGCGGGATCTCCACCTGGAGCTCGCTCATGGTCTCCCCCTTCGCGCCCCCGTGGCGCTGGATCGTCTACGGCGACCCTGCCCCGGCTCGCCGGACGTGAAACCCGTCACCGCGGCGGGTGGGGAGGAAGGAGCGAGAGGTCAGGGCTTGATCGAGAGGAAGAGGTACGCCGAGAGCAGCACCAGGTGCACCCCGCCCTGCAGCGGCTTGGCCCGGCCGGGGACGACCGTCAGCACGGAGACGATCACGGAGAGGAACAGCAGCACGATCTGCATCGAGTCCAGGCCCAGCGCCAGCGGACCGTCGAGCCAGATGCTGGCCACCGCGATGGTCGGGATCGTGAGCCCGATCGAGGCCATCGCGGAGCCGTAGGCGAGGTTCAGGCTGATCTGGGTGTTGTTGCGGGCGGCGGCGCGCACGGCGGCGATCGACTCCGGCAGCAGCACGAGCAGGGCGATCACGACGCCGACGAACGCCTGGGGGAAGCCCAGCGCGGCGACCGCGTCCTCAATGGCGGGGGACTCCACCTTGGCCAGCCCGACGACGGCCACCAGGGCGACCACCAGCAGCGCCAGGCTGGTCCACGCCTCGCGGTTCGAGGGCGGGTCGGCGTGCCCGTCGCCGTCGGCGTCGACCGGCCCCTTGCCGGTCGCGACGGGCAGGAAGAAGTCGCGGTGCCTGATGGTCTGGGTGAAGACGAACATCGCGTAGAGCGCCAGCGACGCCACCGCGGCGAAGGCCAGCTGGGAGGAGGAGAACTCCGCCCCCGGCTCGGTGGTCGTGAAGCGGGGGAGGACCAGCGCCACGCCCGCCAGCGTGACGACGGTGGCGAGGGCCGAGCCGGTGCCCTCGGGGTTGAAGACCGCCAGGTGGTGCTTCAGCGCCGCGACGAGCAGCGCCAGCCCGACGATGCCGTTCATCGAGATCATCACGGCGGCGAAGACGGTGTCGCGGGCGAGCCCGGAGGTGTCCTTGTCCGCGGTGATCATCAGCGTGACGATCAGCGCCACCTCGATCACGGTGACCGCGACCGCCAGCACCAGCGAGCCGAAGGGCTCGCCGACCCGGTGCGCCACGACCTCGGCGTGGTGCACGGCGGCCAGCACCGCCCCGATCAGCACGACGGCGATCAGGGCCACGACCGGGGTGCCGGGGTGCCGGCCCCAGCTGAGCGCGAGGACGACCAGCGCCAGCGGGGGCGTCAGGGTGGTCCAGGTGATCCGGGGCCGGGTCGTCGCGTCCATGCCGAAACCCTACGGACTCGCCGTGGCCACGGGTCTACGCTGCTCGGCGATGACCACGAGCGCCGTACCCGCCCAGCCTGCCGAGACCGGCGAGTACTCCCACGCCCAGATCCTGACGATCCTGTCGGGCCTGATGATGGGCATGTTCCTCGGCGCCCTCGACCAGACGATCGTGAGCACCGCGATCCGGACCATCGCCGACGACCTGAACGGTCTCAGCGTCCAGGCCTGGGTGACGACGGCCTACCTCATCACCTCGACGATCACGACGCCGATCTACGGCAAGCTCGGCGACCTGTACGGGCGCAAGAAGCTCTTCATGTTCTCGATCACCGTCTTCATCCTCGGCTCCGCGCTGTGCTCGTTCGCCTCGTCGATGTACATGCTGGCGGCGTTCCGCGCCTTCCAGGGCCTGGGTGCCGGCGGCCTCTTCACGCTGGTGCTCGCGATCATCGGTGACATCGTGTCGCCGCGCGAGCGGGCCCGCTACACCGGCTACTTCATGGCGATGTTCGGGACGTCGAGCGTCCTCGGCCCCGTCGTCGGCGGCTTCTTCGCCGGGCAGGGGACGCTGCTCGGCGTCTCCGGCTGGCGCTGGGTCTTCCTCGTGAACGTGCCGATCGGCATCGCCGCGCTGTTCGTCGTCGCGCGCACCCTGCACGTGCACCACCACCGCCGCGAGGTGCGCATCGACTGGTGGGGCGCGACGTTCCTCGTCGTCACGCTGGTGCCGCTGCTGACCGTGGCCGAGCAGGGGCGCGAGTGGGGCTGGGGAGACCCGCGCTCGCTCACGGCGTACGTCGTCGGCGGGCTCGGCCTGGTCGGCTTCGTCGTGGCCGAGGCCCGGATGGGCGACGCGGCGCTGATCCCGCTGCGGCTCTTCCGGATCCGGGCGGCGGCCGTGACGATCTCGGCCAGCGTCATCGTCGGCATGGCGATGTTCGGGGGCATCATGCTGCTGCCGCTCTACATGCAGATCGTGCACGGGGCCTCACCGATGGTCTCCGGCTTCCTGATGCTCCCGATGGTGCTCGGGATGATGACCGCGTCGATCGGGTCCGGCCAGGTGATCTCGCGGACGGGCCGCATCCGGCTCTTCCCGATCGTGGGGTCCGCCCTCGTCGTCGTCGGGCTCTTCCTGCTGTCGCAGGTGGGCGCGGACACCTGGCTGCCGCTGGTGAGCGGGTCCATGTTCGTGCTCGGCCTGGGCCTCGGGTGCTGCATGCAACCGCTGCTGCTGATCCTGCAGAGCGCGGTGCCGCCCACCGAGATCGGGGTCGCGTCGAGCTCGGCGACCTTCTTCCGCCAGATCGGCGGAACGCTCGGCGTCGCGATCTTCCTGTCCATCCTGTTCGGCAGCGTGGGCGGCAACATCCAGTCCGCCGTGCGCGCCGACGCCCAGACCGCGGCCTGGCAGCAGACCGTGCGCGACCCGGAGGTCCGCGCGGACCCGCTGGACGGCGCCGTCATCGACTCGCTCCAGCACCCGACCGCGGACGGTGGCGTGCTCGGGCAGGTCCAGGACGACTCGTCGATCGTGGACCGGATGGACCCGGTGCTCGCGCACCCCTTCAAGGTCGGGTTCGCCGACTCGATGGCCCGGGTCTTCCTGATCGCCTCGGGCGTCGGCGTCCTCGCGTTCCTGATCCTGCTGCTGATGCCGGCCGTCGAGCTCCGGGCCACGTCGGCCGCGGCCGCGGCACGCTCCGCGGACGTCGCTCCCTGACCCCGGCGTCGCGGTGTGCTGGGATGGAGCCATGACCGCGACCACGAGTGGGCACCCCATCGACCCGGCCATCTCGGAGGCCGTCCAGGCGGTCTCGAACCGCTTCGGCGTCCTCGGACTCGAGGAGCTCATCGAGGCGGCGACCGTCGAGCTCGCGCGCGCCCGGGCGGCGTACGCCGAGCTCGCGGAGCTGGACGAGACCGGTCCCGGCGTCGGCTAGTCCGCCCGGTCCGCCGCCCGGTCGCCGGGCCCGTCGGTCGTGGTCAGTCGCTTGAGGCGGCCGCGGGCGCGGGAGTCCTCCCGCAGGCTGACCAGGTCGCCGGCCCGGCCGAGGCCACGGGGCTCGGTGTTGGCGTAGACCGCTTCGTACTCCCCGTCGCGCACGAGGAACGTCTCGTGCCAGATGCCCGAGCGCGGGTCGCTTCCGACGCGGCGCCAGTAGTTGCGCCAGGCCGGGACGTGCGGGGCGCTGTCGTCGCGCGCGAACCGCTCGAGGTGCTCGAAGGAGCGCCAGTACTGCACGTTGAAGGTGAGGCCGTAGGTCTCGTAGTGCAGCAGCCCCTTCTCGGGGTGCTCGGTGAGGTGCTGGAGCATGTAGGGCATCCCGCGCATGCCCCCGAGGTCGCGCAGCGTCCGGACCGGGTGGCGCGGGTCGATCTGCGCCCCGATGAGGAAGACCACGAAGTCCCCGTCGATGCGGGCGCCCCAGCGCCCCTGCCTCACGTCACCCATGCCCCGGATGCTCCCGCGCCGGCCCACCGCCCGCAAGGGGCGGGGTGGCTTCTCCGGTTGGCCCCGCGGGCGGCGCCCGACGTACCCTTGGGGATTCCGTTCCCCGCTTGTGAGAGGTTCCGCCGTGCCCGGACTGGGTTCCGACCTGCGACAGCGAGGCGAGAGCGTCTTCGCCCGTCTCGAGCCCCGACTCCCGTCGGTCTCGAAGCCGATCCAGTACGTCGGCGGCGAGCTCAACTCGACGGTCAAGGAGTGGGACTGCGGCGCGGACGCCACGGGTGACGGCGAGACCGTCCGCTGGGCGCTGATGTACCCCGACGCCTACGAGGTCGGGCTGCCCAACCAGGGCGTCCAGATCCTCTACGAGGTGCTCAACGAGCGCGACTGGATCCTCGCCGAGCGCACCTACTCCGTGTGGCCTGACATGGAGGCCGTGATGCGGCAGGGCGACGCCGACGGGCCGATCCCGCAGTTCACGGTCGACGCGCACCGCCCGGTCCGCGACTTCGACGTCTTCGGCCTGAGCTTCTCGACCGAGCTCGGCTACACGAACATGCTCAACGCCCTCGACCTGGCCGGCATCCCGCTGCACGCGGTCGACCGCGGCGACGACGACCCGATCGTGCTGGCCGGCGGCCACGCGGCGTTCAACCCCGAGCCGGTCGCGGCGTTCCTCGACGCGGCCGTCCTCGGCGACGGCGAGGAGGTCGTGCTCGCGATCTCCGAGGTCGTGCGCGAGTGGAAGGCCGAGGGCCGCACCGGCGGTCGCGACGAGCTGCTGCGCCGGCTCGCGGTCACCGGCAACATCTACGTGCCGAAGTTCTACGACGTCGTGTACGCCGAGGACGGCTCGATCGAGGCCGTCGTGCCCAACCGGCCCGGCATCCCCTACCGCATCCGCAAGCACACGCTGATGGACCTCGACGCCTGGCCCTACCCCGCCAAGCCGCTGGTCCCGCTCGCCGAGACCGTCCACGAGCGCTTCTCGGTGGAGATCTTCCGCGGCTGCACGCGCGGCTGCCGCTTCTGCCAGGCCGGCATGATCACCCGCCCGGTCCGCGAGCGCTCGCTCGAGACGATCGGCGCGATGGTCGAGAACGGCATCCGCAAGTCCGGCTTCGAGGAGGTCGGCCTGCTCTCGCTCTCCAGTGCCGACCACACCGAGATCGGCGACCTCGCCAAGGGGCTCGCCGACCGCTACGAGGGCTCGAACGTCTCGCTCTCGCTGCCCTCGACCCGCGTCGACGCGTTCAACATCTCGCTCGCCAACGAGTTCTCCCGCAACGGCCGCCGCTCCGGGCTGACCTTCGCCCCCGAGGGCGGCTCCGAGCGGATGCGCAAGGTGATCAACAAGATGGTCACCGAGGAGGACCTGATCCGGACCGTCGCCACGGCGTACTCCCACGGCTGGCGCCAGGTGAAGCTGTACTTCATGGTCGGCCTCCCGACCGAGACCGACGAGGACGTCCTGCAGATCGCGGACCTCGCGCGCAAGGTGATCGCCAAGGGCCGCGAGGTCTCCGGGCGCAACGACATCCGCTGCACGGTCTCGATCGGCGGCTTCGTGCCGAAGCCGCACACGCCGTTCCAGTGGGCCTCGCAGCTCGACCATGAGACCACGGACGCGCGCCTGAAGAAGCTGCGCGACACCGTCCGCGAGGACAAGAAGTTCGGTCGCGCGATCGGCTTCCGCTACCACGACGGCAAGCCCGGCACCATCGAGGGACTGCTCTCGCGCGGCGACCGCCGCGTCGGCGCCGTGATCGAGCAGGTCTGGCGCGACGGCGGCCGCTTCGACGGCTGGAGCGAGCACTTCTCCTACGACCGCTGGGCCGAGTCCGCCGCCACCGCGCTGGCCGGCACCGGTGTCGACCTCGAGTGGTACACCACCCGCGAGCGGGAGTACGACGAGGTCCTGCCCTGGGACCACCTCGACTCCGGGCTCGACAAGGACTGGCTGTGGGCGGACTGGGAGGACGCGATCGACCCGTCCACCGACGTCGAGGTCGAGGACTGCCGCTGGACGCCCTGCTACGACTGCGGCGTCTGCCCGGAGATGAACACCGAGATCCAGATCGGCCCCACCGGCAAGCAGCTGCTGCCGCTGTCGGTCGTCTGAGTCCGGCTGCGACTCGTCGATCCGTGCCCGACCCCGTGCCCGTCGAGATCCGCCGCGCGACCTGGGACGACCGGGACGCGGTCGCGGGCCTGCGCCGGGTGTGGACCGAGGAGCTGGCCGGCGGGCCGATCGAGGACGACGGGTTCACCGAGCGCTTCGAGGCGTGGCTCGAGGTCGAGCAGCACCAGCGCGTGACCTGGCTGGGGCTCGTGGCCGGCGAGCCCGTCGCGATGCTCAACCTGCTCGTCTTCACGCGGATGCCCCGACCGGGGCACCCGGCCGGGAACCGCTGGGGCTACCTCGCGAACTTCTACGTCCTCCCCGCCCACCGCGACGGGGGCCTCGGGTCCCGGCTGCTCGCCGCCTGCACGGCGTACGCCGACGCCGAGGGCTTCGCCCGGGTCGTGCTCAGCCCCAGCGAGCGGTCCGTACCGTTCTACGCCCGGGGCGGCTTCGCGCCGGCCACGTCGCTGATGGTGCGGCCGCTGCCCGGCTGAGTGCTGGCCGTCGAGGCGGCGCCGCATGACGCCTCAGGACCGCAGCTGGTCCTCGATCTTCGCCGGACGCGCGACGTACATCCCCGCGGCGATCTGGGGCACCATCAGCGCGGTCAGCAGCACGAGCGGCGCGGTCCAGCCGCCGGTGGCGTCGTAGAGCGTGCCGACGCCGAAGGGTCCGACCGCGGCGAGCAGGTAGCCCGTCGACTGGGTGAAGCTCGACAGGGCGGCGGTGCCCTGCGGGGTGCGGGCGCGCAGGCCGATCAGGACGAGCACGATCGGGAAGGTGACCGCGCCGACGCCGACGAACAGCGCCCAGAGGATCGCCAGGTCGTGCGGGGCGACCATCAGGCCGACGTACCCCACGGGGTAGCAGAGCATCACGGCGAGCAGGATCCGCGCCTGGTCGTCACGCCGCGCGACGGCCGCGGGCGCCCAGAGCGAGAGCGGGATCGAGACGCCGGCGAGCAGCGCGACGAGGGCGCCGGCCTGGCCGGCGGAGTAGCCGTTGTCGCGCCAGAGCTGGGCGAACCAGCCGAACACGGCGTACGCCTGCATCGACTGCAGCCCGAAGAACGCCGCCATCGCCCAGCCGAGCCGGGTGCGGGCGACGTCGGACCACCGGACGCTGCGCTCGCCGCTCTCGAGGGTGCGGTCGTGCGCGACCAGCCCGATCCACGGCAGCGCGGAGAGCAGCGCGAGCACGGCCCAGAGCCCGAGCCCCCAGCGCCAGCTGCCGCCGGCGTCGGACACGGGCACGGTCAGCAGCAGCGAGCTCGTCAGGCCGACGGCGAGGGCGGTCGAGTAGATCGCGGTGACCCGGCCGACGGCGTCCGGGAAGTGCAGCTTCACCAGGGAGGGGAGCAGCACGTTCGCCATCGCCATCCCGCCGAGCGCGAGCATCGAGAGCGCCAGGAAGAGCGCCTCGCTGCTCGTCGCCGCGCGCCCGGCCAGCCCGACGACCGCGGCGACGAGCGCCAGCAGCGTCACCCGGTGCACGCCGAGGCGGGCCGCGGCGGTCGGCGCCAGCGCCCCGAAGACGGCGAACGCCAGGACCGGCAGCGACGTGAGCAGCCCGGCCGCGGCCGGGGACATCCCCAGGGTCGCGCGGATCTCGGCGAGCACGGGGCCGACGCTGACGGCGGCGGGGCGCAGGTTGAGAGAGAGCAGGACGAGCCCGGTCAGGATCACGAGGGAGGTACGGCGGGCGGTCACTCGCCCGATCCTCTCAGGCGCGCCGCGGGCGGCGAGCGGGCGGTGGGGGTGGGCTCCGGCAGGATGGCGGCATGCGTCACCTGAGCGACGACGAGCGCCGCGCCCGGATCGCCCGGCGGCACGCGATCGCGCCCGGCCGCCGGGCCGCGGACCCCGTGGCCGCGACCCGGGCGATGACGGTGCTGCACGCGACCGAGCCGGCCACGGTCTACCTCTCCCTGCACGCGCGGGTCGACGGTCTGGGCGTGGCCGACGTCGACGCCGCCCTCTACGAGCAGCGGAGCCTGGTCAAGCAGCTGGCGATGCGCCGCACGCTGTTCGTCTTCCCCCGGGACCTGCTGCCCGCCGCCTGGGGGAGCGCCTCGGCCCGGGTCGCCGCCGCGCTCCGCGCCCGGCTGGCCAAGGAGGTCGCCATGGCCGGGATCGCCGAGGACGGCGCCGCCTGGCTCGACACCGCGTGCGCTGCGGTGAAGGCCCGGCTGGACGGTGGCGTGGAGCTCGGCGCCCAGGCGATCCGTGAGTCCGTCCCCGAGGTCGACGCGCGCATGGACCTGGCCGCCGGCACGGCGTACGGCGCGAACGTCGCCATCGCGCCGCGGGTGCTCACCCAGCTCGGCGTCGAGGGCGACATCGTGCGGGGCCGCAACGGTGGCCACTGGCGCACGTCCCGCCCGCAGTGGACGGCGATGGAGAGCTGGCTGGGGGAGCCGCTGCCGGAGCCGTGGACCCCGCGCGCCGGGTACGCCGAGCTGGTCGGCCGGTGGCTGCGCACCTTCGGCCCGGGCACCGCCGCGGACCTGCAGTGGTGGCTCGGCGGGACCAAGGGCGCCGTCGGCACGGCACTGGAGGACGTCGGGGCCGTCGAGGTCGCGCTCGAGGGGGGCGGGACGGGCTGGGTGCTCGCCGACGACCTCGACGCGGTCGACCCGGTCGAGCCGTGGGCGGCGCTCCTGCCGGTCCTCGACCCGACCGTGATGGGGTGGAAGGAGCGCGACTTCTACCTCGGCCCGCACACGGACCTGCTCTTCGACCGCAACGGCAACGCCGGCACCACCGCGTGGTGGGACGGCCGGATCGTCGGCTGCTGGGTCCAGGACCCCGACGGCGTGGTCGTGCTGTCCCTCCTCGAGGACGTCGGGGCGGAGGCCGTGGCCGCCCTGCGCGTCGAGGCGGACCGGCTGACGGCCTGGCTGGGCGGGGTGCGGGTCAGCACGGTCTACCCGTCGATGGGGATGAAGCAGGCCCTCGCGCCGTAAGGTTGGCCGGTGCGTGAACAGCCCGAGCAACAAGCCCCGCCCGTCCAGCGACTCCGGATCCAGTACGCCAAGCGCGGCCGGCTCCGCTTCACGAGCCACCGCGACTTCAGCCGGGCCTTCGAGCGCGCGGTCTTCCGCGCCCGGATCCCGATGGCCTACTCCTCGGGCTTCAACCCGCACCCCCGGATCTCGTACGCCGGCGCCTCGCCGACCGGGTCGGCCAGCGAGGCGGAGTACCTCGAGATCGGCCTCGCCGAGGTCGTCGACCCGGCGGCCGTGCACGCGCTCCTCGACGAGGCGCTGCCCGACGGGCTCGACGTCGTCGAGGTCGTCGAGTCGCCGGGCGGCTCGCTCGCCGACCGGCTCGAGGCCAGCCACTGGCAGATCCACGTGCCGGCGACCCCCGAGGTCGCCCGGACCGCCGTCGAGACGTTCCTCGCGACCGCGTCGGTCAGCGTGGAGCGGATGACGAAGAAGGGCCTGCGCGAGTTCGACTGCCGGGCCGCCGTGCTCGCGCTCGCGGTCGAGCCCGCCCCCGAGGGGACCGGCTCGCGCCTGGACCTGGTGCTGCGACACGCCGTGCCCGCCGTCCGTCCCGACGACGTCCTCACCGGGCTCGCGAGCGTCGCCGGCCTGGACGCCGGGCAGGCGCCGCTCCTGACCCGGCTGGCGCAGGGCCCGCTCGACGAGACCGACGGCTCGATCGGCGATCCGCTGCGCCCGGCCGCCCCGACCCCCTAGGTCGCCGCGGCGTCGTCGCGCGTCGTCGCGGTGTCGTCGTGGCCGCGATCGCCGCGCGGTGTGCGATACTCGCCGTGGTTGACGTCAAGTGGTTTCCCGAGCTCGTGCCCAGCACGGTCGAAGGAGCGAGCAGGCCGTCGACCCGACGACGTTCTCGCCGGACCGTAGCGGTCCGGCACAGTGGGGGCAGGTCGTCGCCAGACCGCGACGCGGCCAGGCAGGTTCGGTGACAGCGACCTGCCGCGTGGGCTCGCTGACCGCGGCAGGTGACGGACTCGCCGCCAGTGACGCGCAGCGGAGACTGTCGCCGCCACCAGAAGGCTTTGCGTCGCCGGTCTTGAGTTCCCGGGTCTGCGACGTCGGACCGTCCGCCGCCCCGTGCGGCGGGCCGAGGAGCGCACCATGCTCGATGACAACCCGGTCGACGAATCGACCCCCACCACCGACTCACCGGACACCGCACCGGTGACCAGCGAGGCCCCGCCGGCCAAGAAGGCCGCCGCGAAGAAGACCGCTGCGAAGAAGGCCCCGGCGAAGAAGGCCGCCGCCAAGAAGGCCCCGGCGAAGAAGGCCGCCGCCAAGAAGGCCGCCGTCGCCGACGAGCCGCTGCCCGAGGTCGACGCCCCGGCCGCCGAGGCCCCCGCCGCGGACGCCGCGCCGGTCACCAAGGCCGTCAAGCGGGCCCCGGCGAAGCGCACCACCACGCGCAAGACCGCGGCCGCCAAGGCCGAGGCCCCGGCCGAGCAGACCGACACGACCGGCCAGCCGACCTCCGTCGAGGTCGCACCCGACGCCGTCGCGGCCCAGGTCCCGGCCGCCGCGACCGGCGAGGCCGCCGGCGCCCCGAGCGTGCTGTTCCAGGCTCCCGAGGTCACCACCCGCCCGGCCCGCCGCACCCGCAAGAAGGCGGCTGCGCCGGTCGAGGCCCCCGCCGACGCGACGGCCGACGAGACCGCCGCGGCCGAGGCTGCGTCGGACGAGACGCCTGCCGAGGCGCCCGCCGAGGAGACCAAGGCCCCGGCCCGCAAGCGCTCGCAGCCGCGCAAGCGCGCCGCCGCGAAGCCCGTCGAGGACGAGGAGGAGACGCCGGCCGAGGCCGCCGCCACCGACGACGCCCCGCAGGCCGACGCCGCGTCGGACGACACCGACGACGCCGACGGCACCGCGGACGACAGCGCGGACGACGCCGAGGGCGACAACGACAACGAGAGCGACGACAACGAGGGCGGCACCGGCCGCCGTCGCCGCCGTCGCGGGGGACGCCGCCGCCGCAAGTCCGGCGACGGCGACACCAACGACGACGACAACCGCCAGGACGGCCGGCAGGGCAACGGCGGCGGTCGCCAGGACGCCAAGCAGTCCGGCCAGGACGGCAAGCAGGACGCCAAGCAGGGCGGCAACCGCGGCGCCGAGGACAAGGACGCTGACGGCGACTCCGACGAGCCCGGGGGCGAGGGCTCGTCCCGTCGCCGCCGTCGCCGGCGCCGTACCGGTGACGACGACGGGGGCTCCGACGACCCGGAGAACACCACCACCCGCGTCCGCCGGCCGCGCAACGCCGAGGACGAGATCACCGCGATCTCCGGCTCGACCCGCCTCGAGGCCAAGAAGCAGCGCCGCCGCGACGGTCGCGAGGCGGGCCGCCGCCGCGCCCCGATCGTCAGCGAGGCGGAGTTCCTCGCCCGCCGCGAGGCCGTCGAGCGCGTCATGGTCATCCGCCAGCGCGAGGACCTGACCCAGATCGCCGTCCTCGAGGACAAGGTGCTCGTCGAGCACTACGTGGCCCGCGAGTCGCAGACGTCGATCATCGGCAACGTCTACCTCGGCCGCGTCCAGAACGTGCTGCCCTCCATGGAGGCGGCGTTCATCGACATCGGCAAGGGCCGCAACGCGGTGCTGTACGCCGGTGAGGTCAACTGGTCCGCGCTCGGCCACAAGGACGGCGCGCCCCGCAAGATCGAGTCGGTCCTCACCTCGGGCCAGCCGATCCTCGTGCAGGTCACCAAGGACCCGATCGGCCACAAGGGCGCCCGGCTCACCAGCCAGGTCAGCCTGGCCGGCCGCTTCCTGGTGTACGTGCCCGACGGCACCACCAGCGGCATCTCCCGCAAGCTGCCCGACACCGAGCGCCAGCGCCTCAAGACGCTGCTCAAGGAGATCGTCCCGGACACCGCGGGCGTCATCGTCCGCACCGCCGCCGAGGGCGCCAGCGAGGACGAGCTGACGCGCGACGTCGAGCGGCTCAAGGCGCGCTGGGAGGACATCGAGGGCAAGGTCAAGGGCAGCGCCCCGCAGCTGCTGTACGGCGAGCCGGACCTGACCCTCAAGGTCGTCCGCGACCTCTTCACCGAGGACTTCGCGAAGCTGGTCATCGAGGGCGAGGACGCCTGGGACACGGTCCAGAGCTACGTCCAGCACGTCGCGCCCGACCTCGAGGAGCGTCTCGAGCGCTACGACCGCGGCGCGAACAACGGCAAGGACAGCTTCGGCGCGTTCCGGATCGACGAGCAGATCGCCAAGGGCCTCGACCGCAAGGTCTGGCTGCCCTCCGGCGGCTCGCTGATCATCGACCGCACCGAGGCGATGACCGTCGTCGACGTCAACACCGGCAAGTTCACCGGCTCCGGGGGCAACCTCGAGGAGACCGTCACCAAGAACAACCTCGAGGCGGCCGAGGAGATGGTGCGCCAGCTCCGGCTCCGCGACATCGGCGGCATCATCGTCATCGACTTCATCGACATGGTCCTCGAGTCCAACCGCGACCTGGTGCTCCGGCGCCTCGTCGAGTGCCTGGGCCGCGACCGGACCCGTCACCAGGTCGCCGAGGTGACCTCGCTCGGCCTCGTGCAGATGACGCGCAAGCGGATCGGCACCGGGCTCGTGGAGTCCTTCAGCGAGAACTGCTCGCACTGCCAGGGCCGTGGCGTCGTCATCCAGGACACGCCCGTCGACCCGGGCCGGTCGGGCGACGACGACGGTGGCCGGCGCAGCGGCGGCGGACGCCGCAGCCGCGGCGGCCGTGGCGGCGACGACCAGGGCAACCAGGGCGGCCAGCAGGACCAGGGCTCGTCCGACAAGGGCGACCACCGCTCCGACAGCGGTCGCGGCGACAACGGCAACCGTGGCGGTCGCGACGGAGGCCGTGACGGTGGTCGCGACGGCGGCCGCGGTCGTGGCCGCGGTGGCGACCAGGAGCGCGGCTCGCAGGAGCGCGCCGACAGCCCCGCCGACAAGGGCGCGGTGCCCTCCCCGTCGTACGTCGCCTCGGTGGCGAAGCCGGAGAACGCCGACAAGGCGCGCCCGGTCGACGAGGCCCCGGCCGACAGCACCCCCGTGGCCCCGCCCTCCGAGGCGCCCGAGACCCTGACCGAGGCTCCCGCCGCGGCCGCCCCGGTGAGGCAGGAGGCCGCCCCGGCCGCCGAGCCGTCCCCGGAGGCCGGCAGCGCGAGCGAGCCGCCGAAGGTCGTGACCCGCTCGCGGCGCCGCAGCGCCAGCCGCCCGACGACGACCACCACCTCGCCGGCGGAGCCGATGACCGTCAGCGTGCCGGTGGCCGAGCCGGCCCCGGTGGCGCCCGAGCCCGTCGCCCCGGCGACGGCGCCCGAGCCGCCCAAGGTCATCACCCGGACCCGCGGCCGCAGCGCGAGCCGTCCGGCCGGACCGCCCGCGAGCACTCCCGAGGCCAGCGCCTCGACCGGTGCAGCGACCAGCGCGGCGACCACGGGCACCGTGGGCGCCCCGCCGGTGTCCGGCACCGTCGAGCCCGGCACCGCGGTGCACGAGCCCGGCGACAACGGCGAGGGCCACCCCGTGGGCCACGTCCCGATCAAGAAGAAGGGCTCGCGCAAGCGCTGAGCTCCCCGGACCGGCGCCCCCGGACACCGTTTTGCGGTGGGGGCGCCGGATCCGTAGTATTGACCCTCGGTGCGCGGACACGCGCGCCTCCTGCAGTGCATCCGGCCCCGAGAAGGGGTTTCAGGCGTGCCGCAGACCCGGACGTTGAACGCAAAGATGAAGGAGACCGCGGTGTACGCGATCGTGCGCGCAGGCGCCAAGCAGCAGAAGGTTGCCGTGGGCGACGTCATCGAGATCGACAAGGTGACCACCGGGGTCGGCGAGACCATCACGCTTCCCGTGGTGCTGGCCGTCGACGGCGAGACCATCACCTCCGACGCGAAGGCGCTCGACAAGGCCTCCGTGACCGTCGAGGTGCTCGGTGCCACCAAGGGCCCCAAGATCATCATCCAGAAGTACAAGAACAAGACCGGTTACAAGAAGCGCCAGGGTCACCGCCAGAAGTACACCCAGGTCAAGGTCACCGACATCTCGCTCTGAGCCCCGGCTCGGATCTCGTCAGGCTCACAGCGAAGAAGGACTGAACTCATGGCTCACAAGAAGGGCGCCGCGTCCACCAAGAACGGGCGCGACTCGAACTCCCAGCGTCTCGGTGTCAAGCGGTACGGCGGTCAGCTGGTCAACGCCGGCGAGATCATCGTGCGCCAGCGCGGCACGCACTTCCACCCGGGCAGCGGCGTCGGCCGCGGCGGTGACGACACCCTGTTCGCGCTCGTCGGCGGTGCCGTCGAGTTCGGCACGCGTCGTGGTCGCCGGGTCGTCAACATCGTCCCGGGCGAGTGACCTGACGCTCCCTCAGCAGACTTCACACGAAGGGCGTCCCGTGATCGGGGCGCCTTTCGTGGTTTCGAGACGGTTGCTTCGCAACCTCCTCAACCACCGGGCGAGACGGTTGCTTCGCAACCTCCTCAACCACCGGGTGAGACGGTTGCTTCGCAACCTCCTCAACCACCGGGCGAGACGGTTGCCAGGCAACCACCTCCACCACCGAGAGTAGGAACCCCCATGGCTGTCCCGACCTTCGTCGACCAGGTCTCGCTGCACGTCGCCGCGGGCCGGGGCGGTCACGGTGTCGCGTCGGTGCACCGGGAGAAGTTCAAGCCCCTCGGCGGCCCCGACGGCGGCAACGGCGGCCCCGGCGGCTCGATCATCCTGCGGGTCGACCCCGACGTGACCACGCTGGTGGACTACCACCACAGCCCCAAGCGCAAGGCCGAGAACGGCGGGCACGGCGCGGGCTCGCACAAGAACGGCGCGCACGCCGCCGACCTCGTGCTGGCCGTCCCGGACGGCACGGTCGTCAAGGACGCCAAGGGCAACGTGCTGGCCGACCTGACCGGTGCCGGCACCGAGATGGTGATCGCCCAGGGCGGTCGCGGCGGGCTCGGCAACGCCGCCCTCGCGTCCTCCAAGCGCAAGGCCCCCGGCTTCGCGCTGCTCGGCGAGCCGGGCGACGAGCGGGAGATCCGCCTCGAGCTCAAGGTCGTCGCCGACATCGGCCTGGTCGGCTTCCCCAGCGCCGGCAAGTCCAGCCTGATCGCCGCGATGAGCCGGGCCCGTCCCAAGATCGCGGACTACCCCTTCACCACCCTCGTCCCGAACCTCGGCGTCGTCACGGCCGGTGAGACGACCTTCACCGTCGCCGACGTGCCCGGGCTGATCGAGGGCGCCAGCGAGGGGCGCGGCCTCGGCCACGACTTCCTGCGCCACATCGAGCGCTGCGCCGCCCTGGTCCACGTGCTCGACACCGCGACCATGGAGCCCGGCCGCAACCCCGCCGAGGACCTCGACATCATCGAGAACGAGCTCAGCCGGTACGGCGGCCTCGAGGACCGCCCCCGCCTGATCGCCCTCAACAAGATCGACGTCCCGGACGGCCGCGACATCTCCGACATGGTCATCGACGACCTGCGCGAGCGCGGCCTGACCGTCTTCCCCGTCTCCGCCGCCTCCGGCGAGGGGATGCGCGACCTGACCTTCGCGATGGCCGGCATCGTCGCGCGGGCGCGCGCCGAGAAGCCCGTCACCGAGGCCAAGCGGATCGTGCTCCGCCCGCCGTCGGCCGACGGCAGCGACGCCTTCACCGTCACCGAGACCGGCGAGGGCTGGCGGGTGCGCGGCGAGAAGCCCGAGCGCTGGATCCGCCAGACCGACTTCAGCAACGACGAGGCCGTCGGCTTCCTCTCCGACCGGCTCAACAAGCTCGGCGTCGAGGCCCGCCTCGTCCAGCTCGGCTGCCAGGAGGGCGACACCGTCCTCATCGGTGACCCGGACAACGCCGTCGTCTTCGACTTCAAGCCCGGGATCGACGCCGGCGCCGAGATGCTCGGCCGCCGTGGCGAGGACCAGCGCTTCGACGAGCAGCGCCCGGCCCACGGTCGTCGCAAGGCGATCCAGGAGGCCCTGCCCGACCGCGCCGAGAACGAGACCCGCGCCGACGTCGCCCGCCGCCTCGACAAGCCCGAGACCTACGGTCCCAAGGCGTACGTCGTCGGCTCGAGCAACGACCCCGACTGGGCCGAGAACGACCCCGACGCATGAGCCTGCCCGACGCCCCGTCCGAGGCCCCCGCGGGGAGCCGGTCGCCGCGCCCTGCGGTGACCGCCGCGCGGCGCGTCGTGGTCAAAGTCGGGTCGTCGTCGCTCACCACGGCCGCCGGGGGGATCGACCCGGACCGGGTCCGTGCCCTCGTCGACGCGCTCGGGGCGCTCCGGGCCCGCGGGGTCGAGGTCGTGCTCGTCTCGTCCGGCGCGATCGCGGCCGGGCTGCGCCCGCTCGGCCTCACCCGCCGTCCGCGGTCGCTGGCCGCCCAGCAGGCGGCCGCCTCGGTGGGCCAGGGGCTGCTCGTGCACCGCTACACCGAGGAGCTGGCGCGCCACGACGTCGTCGCCGGCCAGGTGCTGCTGACGCTGGACGACGTGACCCGGCGCTCGCACTACCGCAACGCCTCCCAGACCTTCGCCAAGCTCCTCGAGCTCGGCGTGCTCCCGATCGTCAACGAGAACGACACCGTCGCCACCACCGAGATCCGCTTCGGTGACAACGACCGGCTCGCCGCCCTCGTCGCCCACCTCGTGCACGCGGACCTGCTGGTGCTGCTGTCCGACGTCGACGGGCTGTACGACGCGGACCCGGCCGACCCCGCCAGCACCCTGATCAGCGACGTCACCGCGCTGGCCGACCTCGACGACGTACGCCTCGGCAGCACCGGCGCCGCGGGCGTCGGGACCGGCGGCATGCAGACCAAGGTCGACGCGGCGCGGATCGCCACCGGCGCCGGCATCCCCGTCGTCCTCACCGCCGCCGACCAGGCGCCGCAGGCCCTGGCGGGCGAGCAGGTCGGCACCCTCTTCCACGCGACCGGCCGCCGGCGCCCCACGCGACTGCTGTGGCTGGCGCACGCGACCGAGTCCAAGGGAACCGTGCTGCTCGACCCCGGCGCCGTGCGGGCCGTCGTGGAGCGCCGGGCGTCGCTGCTGGCCGCGGGCGTCACCGGGGTGACCGGCACCTTCTCGGCCGGCGACCCCGTCGACCTGGCCGGCCCGGACGGCGTCCCCGTCGCCCGCGGTCTGGTGAACTTCGACGCCGAGGAGATCCCCGGGCTCGTCGGCAAGAACTCCCACGACCTCAAGCGCGAGCTCGGGGCGGCGTACGAGCGCGAGGTCGTGCACCGCGACGACCTCGTCCTGCTCTGAGGCCCCTCAGGACCCGTCGAACCGGTGCCGCACCACCCGGCGGCGCAGGGTGGGGGAGGCGACGACCTCGAACCCCGCGTCGAGGAAGACCTGCAGCAGCCCGACCGACGCCTCGTCCCAGATGACCGTCCGGCCGGGCGCGGGCTCGGTGGGGTAGCCCTCGAGGACGTGGGCACCGGCCTGCCGGGCGTGGGTCACCGCCGCTGCGGCCAGCTCGTAGGTCAGGCCCTGGCGCCGGAAGCCCGGGCGGACCACGAAGCACGTGACCGACCAGACGCCCGCGAGCTCGGGGTCGCGGCGCATCCAGTCCTTCTTGCGGCTCCACACGCGGGGGTAGTTCTCCCGCGGCTCGACCGCGACCCACCCGGCCGGCTCGCCGTCGACGTACCCCACCAGGCCGGACGTCGGCCCGTCGGTGCCGCACGCGGTCTGCTCGACGAGGGCGGCCTCGCGCTGCTCCTGGGTGGTGTCGCTCCAGATCCACCCGGCGCACTTGAGCGCCTGGCAGCGGCACTTGCGGGCGCCGCCGGTGCCGAGGACCGCCTCGACGTCCTCGGGTGCTGCCTCGTTGGCCGGTCGCCAGGTGAACTCGGGCACGCCGCAGCGTAGACCGCAGCGCCCGGGAGGTGCTGGACGTCCGGGACCTCGCTCGCGTCGCTAGATTGGCGCCCATGCGAGCGCGGGGGGTGGTCCTGGGGCTCGCGGCGCTCGTGGTCCTCGCCCCGGCCGCCTTCCTGACGGTGGTCCGCGCGACCGACCCGGGCTCCGGGCGGCTGATCCGGGCGGAGTCGTTCACGCCGCTGGCGCTCCCGGCGTACGCCGTGGTGCTGGTCGTCGCGCTTCTGGTGCTGGTGCTCGCCCGCCGGCGCGGTGGGGGACGCGGGCGTGGGGTCGCGGGGGCGGGTCCGGCGCTGGTCGCCCTGGTGGCGCTCGTCGGGCTGGTGCTGCACGCCGTGTGGTTCGCGCCGCGGCTGCTCGGGGCGAACCCGCCGCCGGCGGACGGCGCGCGGACGCTGGTCGTGATGACGGCCAACCTGTACGCCGGTCACGCCGACGGGATCGAGCTGGTGCGGACGGCCTCGGAGGAGGACGTCGACGTGCTGGTCGTCGAGGAGGTCACGACCGAGGAGCTGGCCGACATGGAGGCGGCGGGGCTCGCCGACCTCTTCCCGTTCCGCATCGGGGAGGCGCACGCGCTCGACGCGGACGGGACGATGGTCTTCTCGCGGACCCTGCTGGGCACCGCGGAGCCCGTCGACACCGGCCACGAGTCCTGGCTGGTCCGGGTCACCGACCCGGACGTCGGCGACGCGCTGACGCTGCTGGTGGTGCACCCCTACGCCCCGACGGAGCCCGCCCAGTGGCGCGCCGACCACGCGGCGATCCGGGCGGCGGTCGAGGACGCGGACCCGGACCTCGTGGTGGGGGACTTCAACGCCACTTTGGACCACCCGCCGATGCGGGCGCTCGGCGACCTCGGCCTGCGGTCGGTGGCCGAGCTGGCCAACGAGGGCTGGCAGCCGACCTGGCCCTCGAACGGCATCCGCGGGCTGCTCGGCGTCGGCCTGCCGCCCCTGGTGCAGATCGACCACGTCCTGGTCGGGCGGCGCCTCGCGGCGCTCGGCACGCACACCGTCGACGTCCCCGGCACCGACCACCGTGCCGTCGTGGCCGAGGTCGCCCGCAAGTGAGCCCGCCACGGTCGGCCTTGAGTTGGCGCCGATCGCGACGCAGGGTGGAGGCATGACCGACGACACGAAGATCCAGGTCCAGCGCACGATCGACGCCCCGTCCACCGCGGTGTTCGACGTCCTCTCCAACCCCGCCCGGCACACCGAGCTCGACGGCTCCGGCTTCGTCGTCAGCGACGAGAAGACCGACCGCATCACCGCCACCGGGCAGGTGTTCCGGATGAACATGACCGGCCCGCACATGGGTGGGGACTACCAGACCGACAACACGGTCACCGGCTACGACAAGAACCACCTGCTCGCCTGGCAGACCGCGCCGGCGGACACCGACCCGCCTGGCTGGGAGTGGGTCTGGCAGCTCGAGGCGCAGGGCACCGACGCCACGAACGTCACGCTGACCTACGACTGGAGCAAGGTCACCGACAAGGCGCTGCTGGAGAAGATCCCCTTCCCGCTCGTCCAGAAGTCCCAGCTCGAGGACTCGCTCGGCAACCTCGCGTCGGCCGTGTCCAGCTGATCGCTCGCTCACCCCGCACGCCACCGTCCCGTCCCGGCCCACCGCCGGGGCGGGACGATGCGCGTGGCGCGCGGGACACGCCGTACGCTGGTCGGTGCGATGAACACGCCTGACCGCACCGTCTACCTCGACCACGCCGCGACCACCCCGATGGTCCCCGCGGCGGTCGAGGCGATGACGGCCCACCTCCTCGACGTCGGCAACCCGAGCTCGTTGCACGCGTCCGGCCGCAAGGCCCGCCGGGTGGTCGAGGAGTCGCGCGAGACCATCGCCCAGGCGCTCAACTGCCGCCCCGGCGAGGTGGTCTTCACCTCCGGCGGCACCGAGGCCGACAACCTCGCCCTCAAGGGCATCTTCTGGTCGCGCCGGGCCGCGGACCCGCGCCGCACCCGCATCCTCTCCACCGCCGTCGAGCACCACGCCGTGCTGGACCCGCTGCACTGGCTGGCCACCGACGAGGGCGCCGACGTCGAGCTGCTGCCGGTCGACCGGCAGGGCCGCCTCGACCTGGACGCCTTCCGCGCCTCCGTCGAGCGCGACCCGGCGTCCGTCGCCCTGGTCTCGGTCATGTGGGCCAACAACGAGGTCGGCACCCTGCAGCCGGTCGCCGAGGTCGTCGCGCTCGCCGCCGAGCACGGCATCCCGGTCCACTCCGACGCCGTCCAGGCGCTCGGCTCCGTGCCGGTCGACTTCGCCGCCTCCGGCCTCGACGCGCTCACGGTGACCGGGCACAAGGTCGGCGGTCCGTACGGCGTCGGCGCCCTCGTCGTACGCCGCGAGGTCGCCGTCACCGCGCTCGCCCACGGCGGCGGGCAGGAGCGCGACATCCGCAGCGGCACCATCGACACCCCCGCCATCGCCGGCTTCGCCAAGGCCGTCGAGCTGAGCGTCAAGCAGCAGGCCGACCACGCCGAGCGGGTCGCCGCGCTGCGCGACGACCTCGTCGCCCGGGTCGTCGCCGCGGTCCCGGACGCCCACCTGCACGGCGCCGCGCTCGACCGCGACAGCCGGCTGCCCGGCAACGCCCACCTGGGCTTCCCCGACTGCGAGGGCGACTCGCTGCTGATGCTGCTCGACGCCCGCGGGATCGAGTGCTCGACCGGGTCGGCCTGCTCCGCCGGCGTACCCCAGCCCTCCCACGTCCTGCTCGCCATGGGCTGCACCGACGAGGCCGCGCGCCACTCGCTGCGCTTCTCGCTCGGCCACAGCTCGACGCAGGCCGACGTCGACGCGCTCGTGGAGGCGATCGCCCCGGTCGTCGACCGTGCGCGGACGTCACGACGGTGAGCGCCCGATGAAGGTCCTCGCCGCCATGTCCGGGGGCGTGGACTCCGCGGTCGCGGCGGCCCGCGCCGCCGAGGCCGGCCACGACGTCACCGGCATCCACCTGGCCCTCTCCCGCAACCCGCAGTCCTACCGTTCCGGCGCCCGCGGCTGCTGCACGATCGAGGACAGCAACGACGCGCGCCGTGCGGCCGACGTCATCGGCATCCCGTTCTACGTCTGGGACCTCAGCGAGCGCTTCCACGAGGACGTCGTCGAGGACTTCATGGACGAGTACGCCGCCGGGCGCACGCCCAACCCGTGCCTGCGGTGCAACGAGAAGATCAAGTTCGCCGCCGTCCTCGACCGCGCCCTCGGGCTCGGCTTCGACGCGGTCGCGACGGGGCACTACGCGCAGCTGCGCACCTGCGCGGACGGCCTGATCGAGATGCACCGGGCGGTCGACCACGGCAAGGACCAGTCCTACGTGCTGGGCGTCCTCGACCAGGGCCAGCTCGCGCACTCGTACTTCCCGCTCGGGGACTCCACCAAGACCGCCGTCCGCGCCGAGGCGGCGGAGCGCGGGCTGCTGGTCGCGGACAAGCCGGACAGCCACGACATCTGCTTCGTCGCCGACGGCGACAACGCCGGCTGGCTGAAGGAGAAGCTCGGCGACCGTGCCCCGAACCACGGCGGCCCGATCGTCGACGACTCCTCCGGCGAGGAGCTCGGACGCCACGAGGGGACCGTCGGCTTCACGATCGGCCAGCGCAAGGGCCTGCGGATCGGCACGCCCGCCCCCGACGGCAAGCCGCGCTTCGTGCTCGACATCGAGCCGGTCTCCGGCACCGTCACGGTCGGCCCGCGCGAGCGGCTCGCCGTCGACGGCCTCACGGGCATCCGGCCGCGCTGGTGCGGCACCGTGCCGGACCGGCTCGCCGGCCCGGGTGTCACCGTCCAGCTCCGCGCCCACGGCGACGAGCACCGCGCGGTGGTCGAGCGCCGGGGCGACGAGGTGACCGTGCACCTGCTCGACCCGGCGTACGGCATCGCGCCGGGGCAGGCCGCTGTGATCTACGACGGCACCCGCGTCGTCGGCTCGGCCACGATCTCGGCCACCGTGCGCGCCGCCGTGGGCGCGACCGCATGACGCTGGCCACCGGCATCGGGTCGATGCCCGGCGACGACGCCGACGCCTTCCTCCAGGCCACCCGCGTGGTCCTCGAGCGGCTGCCCGACCTGCCCCACCTCGTCGAGGTACCCGGTCGTGGCGCCACCGCCCAGATGACCGGCCGCGCGCTCGCCGTGGTCAGCGGTCTCGCGGCCGACCTGCAGCCCGCGGGCTGGCGGCTGACCGGGACCGGCGGCGGCTCCGGGGTCGACCACCGGCGCGCGCGGAGCCTGCTGGCGCAGGACCTCGACGTGCTGGAGGAGGAGACCGACGGCTACACCGGCGCCTTCAAGATCCAGGTGACCGGGCCGTGGACGCTGGCCTCCACCGTCGAGAAGCCGCGCGGCGACAAGGTCCTCAGCGACCACGGCGCCCGGCTCGACCTCGCCCAGGCGCTGGCCGAGGGCGTGCGCACCCACGTCCGTGACGTACGCCGACGGCTGCCCGGCGTCGACCGGCTGGTCGTCCAGGTGGACGAGCCCGGGCTCGCGTCCGTGCTGGGCGGGAAGGTCCCCACAGCGTCCGGCTGGGGCCGGCACCGCACCGTCCACCCGCCCGAGGCGTCCGACGCGCTCGGCTGGGTGCTGGGCGCGATCACCGACGAGGGCGCCGAGCCGTGGGTGCACAGCTGCGCGCCCGGCACGCCGCTCGCGCTGCTGCGGGGAGCCGGCGCCCGCGGTCTCGCGGTCGACGTCGCGCAGCTCGGCGCGGCCGACCACGACGTGCTCGCCGAGGCGCTCGAGGCCGGCGAGTCGGTCGTGCTCGGCGTCGTACCCTCCACCGATGCGGCCGGCGCCTCGATGCCCGGCGAGGGCCAGGTCGTCGAGGCGGTGACCCGGTGGCTCGACATGCTCGGTCTCGATCCGGCATCGATCGGCGGCTCGCTGGCGGTCAGCCCAACCTGCGGGTTGGCAGGGGCGTCAGAGAGGTGGAGCCGACGGGTGCTCGCCCTGCTGCGTGCCAGCGCGGCCGAGCTCACCTGAGGCGCCGACACCGACCGACGCCGACCCGGGGAGACCCATGCGACGCCTGACGACCCTGACCCTGCTGGGGGTGCTCGCCGTGGGCGGGGCCCTGAGCGCCTGCGGCACCGAGACCGGTGCCGGTGCCGGCCGCCCGGCCGGCGGGGAGGGGGACGTCCCGATCACGCCGGCCGCGATCGCCGCGGTCGCGGTCGACCACCTGCCCCGGAGCGCGTCGTCGATGGTGGCGTCGTACCGCGACCAGCGCTCGCCGAAGGGGTACGTCGGTGCCGACTTGCGCTACGGCGCCGACGGGGTGGACGACGGCGACCTGGTGCGCGTCTCGCTGCAGCCGCACCGTGACGAGCAGGTCTGCGGGAACACCTACGACGACGGCTGCGTCGAGCTGGACGGCGCACCGGCCGGCTCGCGGGTCTTCCTCACCTGGCAGGAGGTCGAGCCTGAGGAGGACCCCGGCATCGTCGTCGTGGTGCTGCAGCGGGCAGCCGAGGACGTGGTGGTCCTGACCGCCGGGCAGGAGATCGAGGGCGACCCGCGCGAGCAGGACCTCGCGGTGCCGGTCGAGGTCATGCAGGAGCTGGCGCAGGACGACCGCCTGCACCTGGCCGCGACCCAGGAGGTCGTCGACGCGGGGGAGTCCCTGGACGGGTTCGACCCCGGCGACTACGACCCGACGGCGTACGACCGGGTGCCGGCGACCGACGCCGCGCTCGCCGGGGTCTACGTCACCGGTCACGGCGGGTACCTCGCCTTCAGCGGCCAGCGCCCGTCGCCGCTGAAGGCGGACTTCGGCGACGGGGCGGTCGGCAGCCGTCTGGAGCGCGACCTCGGCGGCTACACCGCGACCATCGACGTCCTCGCCTCGCCGCAGCTGCCGGCCTGGATGAGCCGGGACGTCTGCGCGACGCCCCGCTTCGCCGGCCACTGCCGCGCGCTGCCGCCCGGTCCGAAGGGGGCGCGCTACCTGGCGTGGGAGCCCGGCGACGACGGGCAGGTCTGGGGGATCGCGGTGCGCCCGGACGAGGTCGTGGCGATCCACCAGAGTGGCTACCGCGTCTCCGAGCGTGCGTACGGTGTCGTGGTGAGGTCCGAGTGGTTCCTCGACCGCGGGCTGCTCAACCGGACCAGGACGCTGGGGCTCACGACCCAGCGCGAGCTGGTCGACTTCGACCTCGAGGCGCTGCAGGCGGAAGGATCCACGGAATGACCATCTTCTCGACCAGGTCCCGGCGGCGCTGGACTGTCGTCGTACCGCTCGTGGCGGCGGCCGCAGTCGCGCTCGCCGGCTGCGGGGAGGAGGGCCCTGGCGACGGCCCGGACCCCGCCGCCCACACGCTGCCGGAGAAGGCTGACCGGGTGCCGATCACGGACCGGGCCGTGGCGGCGATCGCCCTGGCGCACCTGTCCGACGACACGTCGAGCCGGGAGGGCACCTACACCGACGGGTCGGACCCGAAGGGGATCCGGTGGACCGACCTGCGCTACCGGGCGTCGCCCGGTGAGGACGGGGACCTGGTGCGCGTCGCGGTCTGGCCGGGACGCGAGGAGTACGTCCACTGCCAGAAGCAGGACGAGGGCTGCGAGGTGCTCGACACCGATGTCCCCGGCGGGCGCATCTACCTGCACTGGTCCGAGGTGACCGAGGAGGATCCCGGGTCGTTGTACGCCGTGCTGGAGCGGGCGGGCGAGTCGTCGTACATCCTGCAGTCGGGCGCCAAGATCACCGGCGACCCGCGCGAGATGGAGGACCTCGCCGTCACCGTTGACGACATGGTCGCCGTGCTCGAGGACCCGTGGCTGCGGGTGCGGACCAGTCCTGACGCGGTGGCCGCGGGAGAGGACGTCAGCGACTGGACCCCGCGGCCGTCGTACTCGAAGTAGGGCGGCGCCGGTCCGTCGGCGCCGGCGTCTTTCGGCCTGGTATTCGCCGGGTCCCGGCCCAACCTTTCGGGGAAAGCTGTCACTTTCCGGGTATTGCAACACCCGGAAAGCGCCAAATTCCCCGGATATCCGGGGAAACCGACAGCCCCCGCACGCAGCCGGGCCCGGCCACCAAGAGGTGACCGGGCCCGGCGTTGCGTCGTACGCCGTCAGCCGACGTGAACGGGGGCACCCTCGGGGCCGTCGGTGGCCAGCTCGGTGTGCTTGACGTCCAGGAAGGCCCAGACGACCGCGGAGGCCAGCAGGATCATCACCGCCCCCACGAGGAACGCGTGGGTGGCGCCGGTGGTGAACGTCGACTGGAAGGACGCCGCCTGGATGAAGTTCAGCGACGAGCCCGGGATCGGCGCGGTGGGGTCGACGCCGGCCGACTTGGTCGCGGCCAGCAGCGCCGGCGAGACCTGGTCGACGCGGCTGTTCACGTAGTGCAGCGAGACCGTGCTGAGCGTGGCCAGGCCGAGCGCGCCGCCGACCTGCTGCATCGTATTGAGGACGCCCGAGCCGATGCCGGAGTCCTCGGCGCGCACATGGTGCACGGCCGTCAACGTCAGCGGGACGAAGACCAGGCCCATGCCGAACGACATCATCACGATGAACGGCAGGATCGAGGTCCAGTAGTTCACGTCCGCACCGGCCGTGACGCCCTTGGCGAGCGACGCGACGACCGAGGTCGGGGAGTCGTCGATCGAGAGGCGCGAGAAGCCGAAGAGCGCGCCGGCGGCGAACAGCGTGCCGATGCCGGCGATGAAGCGCGGGTCGACCCGGCTGACGAGGTTCGACGAGACGCCGGCACCGAGGACGATCCCGACCGAGAACGGCAGGAACGCGAAGCCGGTGCGCAGCGGGCTGTAGCCCACGAGCTGCTGGATGAAGAGGCTCAGGAAGAAGAACATCGCGAACATCGCGGCCGGCACCAGCATCATCACGACGAAGCTGGCGGCCCGGGTGCGGTTCTGGAAGATCCGGACCGGGAGCAGCGGGTGCTCCACCTTGGACTCGATGACGGCGAAGAGCACCAGCAGGGCGATGCCGGCGCCGAGCGCGGCGAAGGTCCAGCCGTCCCAGCCGTGCGCGGCCTGGCCGGCACGGGAGAGGCCGTAGACCACGCCGAGCAGGCCGAAGGTGCCGGTGACGGCGCCGGGGATGTCGAGCTGGCCGGGGTGCGACTCGGACTCGGCCAGGACGCGCGGCGCGAGGGCGGCGGCGATCAGGCCGATCGGGACGTTGATGAGGAAGGTCAGGCGCCAGCCGCTCATGTCGAGGCCGAAGACGCTGTCGAGCCCGGTGAGCCAGCCACCGAGGATCAGGCCGACGGCCGCGCCGGCACCGGACATCGCGGCGTAGATCGCGAACGCGCGGTTGCGCTGCGGGCCGGCCGGGAAGGTCGTGGTGATCAGCGCCAAGGCGGCGGGGGAGGCCAGTGCGGCACCGAAGCCCTGCAGGCCACGGGCGCCGAGCAGCAGCGTCTCGGAGGTGGCGAGGCCACCGAGCAGCGAGGCGATCGCGAAGGTCGCCAGGCCGATCATGAACACCTTGCGGCGGCCGTAGAGGTCACCGAGGCGGCCGCCGAGCAGCAGCAGTCCACCGAAGGACAGGGCGTAGCCGGTGACGATCCAGGTCAGGTTGGCCTGGCTGATGTCGAGGTCCTGGCCGATGAACGGCAGGGCGATGTTGGCGATGGTCGCGTCGAGCACGACCATCAGCTGGGCGATCGAGATGAGCACGAGCGCCCACCCGAGGTGCTTGGTGGTGCCGGTGCCCGGGGCCTCGGCCTCGGTCTGGAGGTCAGCCATGGTGGGTTCCTTCGGTGGTCGGAGTGGTGGCTGCGGGGATGATGATCTGGTCGATCACGCGGGTGATCAGCGCCTCGTCCGGGAGGTCGCCGATGAGATACATGCGGTGCAGGACGATCCCGGCCAGCGCGGGCGCCAGCAGCTCGAGGTCGACGTGGTCGGGGATCTCGCCGCGGGCCTTGGCCCGGACGAAGATCGTGTGCGCGACCTCGGCCTTGGGGCCGATGACCTCGCGGCGGAAGGCCGCGGCGAAGTCCTGGTCGCGGGTGATCGCGGTGAGCACGCTGGCGAAGGTGGCCACCGACTGCTCGTCGGTCAGCCCGCCCATCCCGCAGAACGACGCGATCAGGTCCTCGCGCAGGCTGCCGGTGTCGGGCAGCGTCGGCGCGCTCTTCACGGAGAGCAGCGCGTCGATGACGAGGCTGACCTTGCCGTTCCAGCGGCGGTAGAGCGTCGCCTTGGAGGCCTTGGCCCGGGTGGCGACGGCGTCCATGGTGAGCCGGTCGTACCCGACGTCCGCCAGCACCTCGAGGGTCGCGTCGAGGATCTCCTGCTCGCGGTCGCCCTCGACCCGCGGACGGGTCAGGGCGGTCTCGGAGCTGGGGGTCATGGGGTCCTCGCTGGTCTGTTACACAGATGAAACGAAACGGTTTCGTTTCATCCGGAACAGAGTAGGCGCGGCACCCATTCCGCCCAAATCGACATTTCTGCGCTGGTCTGGACCAGTCGGCCCAGGGGTGCTGGTGTCACGGAACTGGCGCTCCTGTCATGGAGCTCCATGACAGGAGCGCCAGTTTCACCGGGTACCCGGTGAAACCGCCCCACCCTCGAGCAGGTGCAGCGCCCCCTGCACAGCCAGGTCGTTCCACGCCCACGGCCGCTTGAACATGTAGTGCCCGACCCGTCCCATGTCGTGCAGGTCGGCCCGGCCGCCGGCGGCGCGGAGACGGTCGACGTACGCCGCGGTGGCGCGGGCGGAGGTGATGTGGTCGCTGCGGCCGTGGCCGGCGACCAGGGGAGTGCCCACGAGGGCGTCGAGCGGCTCGCCCGGCGGGAACCACGGCGCCAGTGCGACGACGCCGACGACCGACGGGTCGTCGGCGACGTGCACGGCGGTGCGGGCCCCCATCGAGTGCCCGAGGAGTACGACGGGCAGGTCGCCCAGCTCGCGTCGTACCTCCTCGAGCGCCCAGCGGGCGTCCGCGATCGGGCCGGAACCCCCGTTCCAGCCGCGCTGCCGGTACCCGAGCAGCCACGTGCTCACCCCGGCGGTGTGGACGCGCGGGGTGATCGTGCGCTGCATGCGCGCCGACCGGCGCCACGACGCACTGCGGCCGTCGACGACCTGCGTCGACGCCTCCTTGCCGCCGTGCAGCATGAGCACCAGCCCGACGGGAGGGGTGGGGGTGTCGAGCCGGGTCAGGTGCGGACGCACCTGAACTCCCCTCTCCGGCTGCACCCTCGTCTCCTCGTCGCGCTCGGTCCCTGGCATCACGTGGCGTGTTCGGAGCCGCGCACGGGTCGGATTGGCGGAGGTGGGGAACGTCACGGTTGTCGGTGGGAGACGGCAGAATGCGGGGCATGAGCACGACGGTGGAGCCCGGGTCCGATCTCTGGCTGGAGAAGCGCAACGAGCACCGGCTGCTGGCCGAGCAGGTCGAGGAGGCGCGCTGGCGCTACTACGTCCTCGACGACCCGACGCTCTCGGACGCCGACTTCGACCAGCGGATGCGCCGCCTCGAGGAGCTCGAGGCCGAGGTGCCGGAGCTCCGCACGCCGGACTCGCCGACGCAGAAGGTCGGCGGGGCGGTCTCGACGGAGTTCACAGCGGTCGACCACCTCCAGCGCATGGAGAGCCTCGACAACGCCTTCTCGTACGACGAGCTGGCGGCCTGGCACACCCGGCTGACCCGCGACGGCGTGACCGACCCGGCGCTGCTGTGCGAGCTCAAGGTCGACGGTCTCGCGATCAACCTGCTCTACGAGGACGGCCGCCTGGTCCGGGCGCTGACCCGCGGGGACGGGCGCACGGGCGAGGACGTGACGCCCAACGTCAAGACCATCGCGTCGGTCCCGCACCGGCTGCAGGAGTCCGACGAGTTCCCCGTCCCGGCGCTGCTCGAGGTGCGCGGCGAGGTGTTCCTGCCCGTGCAGGCCTTCGAGCGGCTCAACGAGTCGATGACCGACGCGGGCAAGCCGGTCTTCGCCAACCCCCGCAACGCCGCCGCCGGCTCGCTGCGCCAGAAGGACCCGCGGGTCACCGCGACCCGCGACCTTGGGATGGTCTGCCACGGCATCGGTGCCCGGGAGGGCTTCGAGCCGAAGGCCCAGTCGCACGCCTACGAGGCCCTGGCGGCCTGGGGCCTGCCCACCTCGGACCAGGTCCGGGTGCTGGCGACGCTGGAGGAGGTCCAGGGCTTCGTCGAGAACGCCGGCGAGCACCGGCACTCGCTGGTGCCCTACGAGATCGACGGCGTCGTGGTGAAGGTCGACGACGTCTCGCTGCAGCGGCGGCTCGGCTCGACGTCGCGGGCGCCGCGGTGGGCGATCGCCTTCAAGTACCCCCCCGAGGAGGTCAACGCCCGCCTGCTCGAGATCCGGGTCAACGTCGGCCGGACCGGCCGCGTGACGCCGTACGGCGTGATGGAGCCGACCCGCGTCGCCGGCTCGACCGTGGAGATGGCGACGCTGCACAACGCGCACGACGTCAAGCGCAAGGACGTCCGCCCGGGCAACCCGGGGGACACGGTGATCCTGCGCAAGGCCGGCGACGTGATCCCCGAGATCGTGGGGCCGGTGCTCGCGCTGCGGCCGAAGGGCCTGCGGCCCTGGCGGATGCCGACGAAGTGCCCGTCCTGCCGGACGCCGCTGGCCCAGCAGAAGGAGGGCGACAAGGACCTGCGCTGCCCCAACCACGAGAAGTGCCCTGCGCAGGTGCGCGAGCGGGTCTTCCACGTGGCCGGGCGCGGGGCCTTCGACATCGAGGGGCTCGGCTACGAAGCGGCCGTCGCGCTGCTCGACGCCGGCGTGATCACCAACGAGGGCGACGTCTTCGACCTGGACGCCTCGAAGCTGCTCGCGACCGAGCTGTTCACCCGGGCGGCGAAGAAGGGCGAGGAGGGCGACCGCGTCCTCAGTGCCAACGGCCAGCGTCTGCTCGACAACCTCGGCAAGGCCAAGGACGTCCCGCTCTGGCGGGTGCTCGTGGGGCTCTCGATCCGGCACGTCGGCCCGACCGCGGCCCGCGCGCTGGCGACCGAGTTCGGCTCGATGGACGCGATCCGTGCCGCGACCGAGGAGCAGCTCGCCGCTGCCGAGGGCGTCGGCCCGACGATCGCCGCCGCCGTCATCGAGTGGTTCTCCGTCGCGTGGCACCGCGCGATCGTCGACGCGTGGGTGCTGGCCGGCGTCACGATGGCCGACGAGCGCGACGAGTCGACCCCGCGGACCCTCGAGGGGCTGACGATCGTGGTGACCGGCTCGCTGGTCGACTACAGCCGCGACTCGGCCAAGGAGGCGATCCTGGCCCGGGGCGGCAAGGCGGCCGGCTCGGTGTCGAAGAAGACCGACTACGTCGTCGTCGGGGAGAGCGCCGGCTCGAAGGCCGACAAGGCCGAGCAGCTCGGCGTCCCGATCCTCGACGAGGCCGGCTTCACACTGCTGCTCGCGTCGGGCCCCGACGCCCTCTGACGCCGCGCGGGCTCAGGCGTCCGCGGCGAGGATCTGCTCGCGGAGGATGTCGCCGTGGCCTGCGTGCCGGGCCAGCTCGCGGACCAGGTGGGCGTAGATCCAGCGCAGCGTGAGCGGACCGCGCCGGTTGTGCCGCGCGAGGTCGTCGAGGGACGCGCAGCCGGCGGCGATCTCGACCGCCTCGGCACAGGCGGTGCGGTACGCCGCCAGCACGGACGCCACGGTGTCGTCGTCGGTGAGTACCCAGCTGTCCTCCGCGGCCTCGGGCAGCCCGAGCTCGGCGCGGGTCCGGCCGGCCAGCGACACGTGGAACCACACCTGCTCGACGAAGGTCGCGTGCTTGACGATCGCCAGCGGGCACGTGAGCGACGGCACCAGCCGCCGGCGGGCCTGCTCGTCGCTGAGCCCCTCGAGCACGCCGGCCATCTCCAGCCGGCCGTCGTGCACGAACGCCTCGAGCTGCTCGCGCTCGGTGCCGGTCAGGTGGTCGTCGGTGCGGTGCTCGGAGTCGGTCACGCTGCAGGACCCTACGGTCAGCCCCGCCCCAGCAGCCGGGACGCCTCGGGCAGGCCCGTGAGCAGCCGGGCCAGGGTCTCCCACATCGCGTCGGCGGCGGCTGGGTCCGCACCGCGGCCGGCGAGCACCTCGGCCAGCCAGGCCCGGCTGTCCGCGAGCACGGTGTCGTCCTCGGTGAGCAGCGCGCCGACGACGCAGTCGACGACGTGCGGGGCGAAGGTCGCCAGCACCACGCGCCAGTCGTCGGGCGGGACGGCGGCCTCGCCGCCGCCGCTCAGCCCGAGGCGGGTGTCGGTGCCGAGCACGAGGTCGCGGGCGAGGTCGTCGGCGCGGGCCTGCAGCTCGCGTGCCTCGGCGACACCGGCGTGGGTGAGCTCCGGGGCCGGCGGCACCTCGTGGGGCAGCGTGGCGAGCACCTCGACCGCATCGCGCGGGGAGCCGGCGTACGCCGTGGCGCCGAGCCGGCGGGCCCGCACGCCCGCGGAGTCGAACGCCCGGCCACCGACGACGACGGGCGTCCCGGTCTCGCGGATCGCGGCCACCTGGCGGTGCACCCTGGGCAGCGACGACGAGAGCGACGCGCTGAGCAGCACCGCCCGGGGCCGGGTGGCGAGGATCCGCTCGACGACGCGCTCCCGGGTCGCGTTGGCGCCGAGGTGGTCGACCCGGTGCCCCCAGGAGCGGAGCGTCTGGGCGACGACCAGGGCGGGCAGGCCGTGCCACTCGCGCTCGACGCAGGCCACCAGCAGCAGCTCCGCGTCGGGGTCGACGGGCAGGTCGTCGGCCAGGCGGCGTACGACGCTCTCGCTCACCGCGGTGGCGGCGTGCTCGCGCGCGACCGTCCAGCTGTTGGTGGCCCAGAGCTCGCCGACGCGCAGCTGCGCGGCCGAGACCAGGTCGACGAGCACGGAGTCCAGGGGCACCCCGCGACCGTGGGCGGCGACGGCGGCGGCGTACGCCGCGCTCTCGTCGGCGGCCTCGACGGCGAGCCAGTACGCCTCGCGGTCGTCGGGGTGGACGGCGGTGGTCACGGCGTCACTGTAGAAGAGCGTGGCGCTTCCCGGGAGCGGTCTCGGGCACCTGCCCGCGCGGGGCCGGGTCCGGCAGCGACGGCCGCACGAGGCCGCCCCGGCGCTCTCTCCTAGGATTGGGCCCATGCCTGACATTTCCCGCGACGAGGTCGCGCACCTGGCGAACCTCGCCCGGATCGACCTCGACGACGCCGAGCTCGACCACCTCGCCCCGCAGCTGTCGGTGATCCTGGAGTCGGTCGCGTCGATCCAGGGCGTCGCCGGCGACGACATCCCGCCGACCTCCCACGCGCTGCCGCTGACCAACGTCTTCCGCGAGGACGTCCTGCGGCCGAGCCTGACCGCCGAGCAGGCGCTCTCCGGCGCCCCGGCGCAGGAGCAGCAGCGGTTCTCCGTCCCGCGGATCCTGGGGGACGAGCAGTGAGCGCGCCGAGCAGCACCACGACCGGCACCGACTGGACCCGCCGCACCGCGGCCGAGCTCGCCGACGCCCTCGCGGCCGGCGAGGTGACCTCGGTCGAGCTGACCCAGGCCCACCTCGACCGCATCGCCGCGGTCGACGGCGCCGTGCACGCCTTCCTCCACGTCGACGCCGAGGGCGCCCTGGCGCAGGCGGCCGCGTCCGACGAGCGTCGCGCCCACGGCCAGCTGGCCTCGCCGCTGGACGGCGTCCCGATCGCGGTCAAGGACGTGCTGGCCACGCAGGGCCTGCCGACCACCTGCGGCTCGAAGATCCTCGAGGGCTGGGTGCCGCCGTACGACGCCACCGTCGTCGTCCGGCTCCGCGCCGCCGGCCTCCCGATCCTCGGCAAGACCAACATGGACGAGTTCGCCATGGGCTCCTCGACCGAGCACTCGGCGTACGGCCCCACCCACAACCCGTGGGACCTCGACCGGATCCCCGGCGGCTCGGGCGGTGGCTCGGCCGCGGCCGTGGCGGCCTTCGAGGCGCCGCTCGCGATCGGCACCGACACCGGCGGCTCGATCCGCCAGCCCGGTGCCGTCACCGGCACCGTCGGCGTGAAGCCGACGTACGGCGGGGTGTCCCGCTTCGGGCTCGTCGCGCTGGCCAACTCCCTCGACCAGGCCGGCCCGGTGACCAGGACCGTCCTGGACTCGGCCCTGCTGCACGAGATCATCGGCGGGCACGACCCGCTCGACTCGACCAGCGTCGACCAGCCCCTCCCGGCCCTCGTCGACGCCGCCCGCCAGGGTGCGGCCGGCGACCTCACCGGCCTGCGGGTCGGCGTCGTCACCGAGCTCGGGGGCGACGGCTACCAGCCGGGCGTGCTCGCCCGCTTCCAGGAGTCGCTCGACCTGCTCGTGAAGGCGGGGGCGGAGATCGTCGAGGTGTCGTGCCCGAGCTTCGTGCACGCGATGGCGGCCTACTACCTCATCCTGCCGGCCGAGGCGTCCAGCAACCTCGCGAAGTTCGACGCCATGCGCTACGGCCTGCGCGTGCTGCCCGAGCACATCGACAACCCCAGCGCCGAGGACGTCATGCGGGCCACCCGCGACGCCGGCTTCGGCGACGAGGTGAAGCGCCGGATCATCCTCGGCACCTACGCCCTGTCCAGCGGCTACTACGACGCCTACTACGGCCAGGCCCAGAAGGTGCGGACGCTGATCAGCCGCGACTTCGAGGCCGCCTTCGAGAAGGCCGACGTGCTCGTCTCGCCGACCGCGCCGACCACGGCGTTCAAGCTCGGCGAGAAGCTCGACGACCCGATCGCGATGTACCTCAACGACCTCGCGACCATCCCCGCCAACCTCGCCGGCGTCCCCGGGATCTCGGTCCCCAGCGGGCTCGCCGAGGAGGACGGCCTGCCGGCCGGGTTCCAGATCCTGGCGCCCGCGCTCGCCGACGACCGCCTCTACCGCGTCGGTGCCGCCCTCGAGGCCGCGCTCGCGGCGCAGTGGGGCGGCCCGCTGCTCGACCAGGCCCCCGCTCTCGAAGGAGCATCCGCATGAGTGCCACCGCCGCGACCCTGGTCGACTGGGACGACGTCCTGGCGTCGTACGACCCCGCCCTCGGCCTCGAGGTCCACGTCGAGCTGAACACGAACACCAAGATGTTCTGCGGCTGCCCGGCGGTCTTCGGCGGCGAGCCGAACACCCAGACCTGCCCGACCTGCCTGGGCCTGCCCGGCGCGATGCCCGCGGTGAACCGCAAGGCCGTCGAGTCGGCCATCCGGATCGGTCTCGCGCTCAACTGCGAGATCGCGGAGTGGTGCCGCTTCGCGCGGAAGAACTACTTCTACCCGGACATGCCGAAGAACTTCCAGACGTCGCAGTACGACGAGCCGATCGCGTTCGAGGGCTACCTCGACGTCGACGTGGACGGTGAGACCTTCCGCGTCGAGATCGAGCGCGCGCACATGGAGGAGGACACCGGGAAGTCGCTGCACGTCGGCGGCGCCACTGGCCGCATCCACGGCGCCGACTACTCGCTGGTCGACTACAACCGCGCCGGCATCCCGCTCATCGAGATCGTCACCAAGCCGATCCGGGGAGCGGGGGAGAAGGCCCCGGCGATCGCTCGGGCGTACGTCTCCCAGCTGCGTGACCTGATCGTCGCGCTCGGCGTCTCCGAGGCCCGGATGGACCAGGGCAACCTGCGCGCGGACGTCAACCTCTCGCTCGCGCCGAAGGGCTCCGACGTGCTCGGCACCCGCACCGAGACCAAGAACGTCAACTCGTTCCGCTCGGTCGAGCGCGCGGTCCGCTACGAGATGCAGCGTCACGCCGCGGTGCTCGACGGGGGCGGCTCGATCCTGCAGGAGACCCGCCACTGGCACGAGGACACCGGCGTGACCACCAGCGGTCGCGAGAAGTCCGATGCCGACGACTACCGCTACTTCCCCGAGCCGGACCTCGTGCCGGTCGCGCCGTCGCGCGAGTGGGTCGACGAGCTACGCGCCACCCTGCCGGAGAACCCGCTCCTCAAGCGGGCCCGGCTCCAGGGCGACTGGGGCTTCACCGACCTCGAGATGCGCGACGTCATCGCCTCGGGCACGGTCGGCCTGATCGAGGAGACCGTCGCCGCCGGCGCCTCCCCGCAGGCGGCCCGCAAGTGGTGGCTCTCCGAGCTCGGCCGCCGGGCGAACGACGCCGGCGTCGAGATCACCGCGCTCGGCGTCTCGCCGGCCCAGGTCGCGGCCGTCCAGGCCCTGGTCGACGCCGGCACGGTCAACGACAAGCTGGCCCGCCAGGTGTTCGACGGCCTGATCGCCGGCGAGGGCACCCCCGAGGAGATCGTGGCCGCCCGCGGGCTCGCCGTGGTCTCCGACGACGGGGCGCTCGGTGCGGCGGTGGACGCCGCGATCGCCGCCAACCCCGACGTCGCCGACAAGATCCGCGAGGGCAAGGTCGCCGCCGCCGGCGCCCTGATCGGTGCGGTCATGAAGGAGATGCGGGGCCAGGCCGACGCCGGCCGGGTCCGCGAGCTGGTCCTCGAGAAGCTGACCTGAGCGTCGAGTCGGCGCATCTGCTACGTCTGAGAGCGCCGAGTCGGCGCATCTGCAGACGCGGAGCTGCAGATGCGCCGACTCGACGGTCCGTGGATCTGCAGATGCGCCGACTCGGTGGATCCTGGGCCTGCAGACGCGCCGACTCGGCATCGCGGTAGGCTGCGCCCGCACACTCATCACGCCCGCAGTGGGGGAAGCCGGTCCGAATCCGGCGCTGACCCGCAACCGTAGGCCGCCTTCCGGGGCGGCGAGCCGGAACGCCTGCTGCGACGCGTCCTGATCACACGCTGTCGAGGAAAAGCAGCGGGTGGCTCCCCCGGAGAGACGCTCCGGAGCCTCCCGCTGTGCAGCGGGAAGGATTCACATGTCGCTCATCCACCGCGCCGCCGCCGTACTGGCCGCCGGCGCCCTCGTCCTCACCACCGCGGGGTCGGCCCAGGCCGCTCCGGCCGGCTCCTCCGCCGGGTGGCTGGACGACCAGCTCACCAAGGGCCTGGTCTACAACGCGCAGTACGACTTCAACGACTACGGCCTGACCGCCGACACCGCTCTCGCGCTGGTCGCCCTCGGCGGGCACGACGCCGCGGTGAAGGACGTCCGCCGCGCGCTCGCCAAGAACGTCGACAGCTGGACCACCGGCGCCGACTTCGGCAGCTCCGACATCTACTCGGGCTCGGTCGCCAAGGCCGTCGTGGTCGCGCAGGCGACCGGCGCCGACCCGCGCTCCTTCGGCGGCGTGGACCTCGTGAAGCGCCTCCAGAAGCGCGTCGCCGGCGCCGACCCGATCGTGGGTCGCGTGCAGGACAAGTCGGACACCGACTACGCCAACACCATCGGCCAGTCGTTCGCCGCGCGCGGCCTCGCGCTCGCCGGCTCCACGAAGGCCGGCAAGGTCACGAAGTTCCTGCTCAAGCAGCAGTGCTCGGCCGGGTTCTTCCGCCTCAGCTTCGCCGACCCGTCGAAGAAGAAGCAGGGCTGCGACGCCGGCACCGCCGAGCAGAGCGCTCCCGACACCGACGTGACCGCGCTCGCCGTCATCAACCTGAGCGCGATCCCGAAGCCCGGCAAGGCCGTGCGCGCCGCGATCGACAACGCGACCGACTGGCTCGGCGAGGCCCAGAAGAAGAACGGCAGCTTCGGTGGCGGTCCCGCGACCGAGGCCAGCAACACCAACAGCACCGGCCTCGCCGCATGGGCCTTCGGTGCGACCGGAGCCTGCGCCCGGGCGAAGGACGCGGCTGTGTGGGTCAAGGGCCTGCAGGTCCGCGGCGACGTCAGCGGCACCCCGCTCGCCGGGGAGAAGGGTGCGATCGCCTACGACCGCGCCGCGTTCAAGGCCGGCCAGTCCGACGGCATCACCAAGGAGACCCGGGACCAGTGGCGCCGCGCCACCAGCCAGGCCGCTCCCGCGCTCCTCGACCTGCGTGCGGCCACCTGCCGCGCGAGCTGATGCTGCGTCGTACCACCCGGCTCGTCGCCGCGGCCTTCCTGGCCGCGGCGGCGGGCGTCGCCGTCACCCCGGCCCCGGCGCCGGCTGCGGCGTGCTCCACCTCCACCGGCGTGACCGTGGTCGTCGACTTCCACGAGCTCGGCGGTGGCGTCCAGCAGGTCTGTGACGCCTCCGGCGCGGGGAAGTACGCCGCCGCGCAGTTCGGCGACGCCGGCTTCACGCTCGCGCGGGTGCAGCGCCAGCCCGGCTTCGTGTGCCGGGTCGACGGCGCGCCCGCCGACGACCCGTGCGTCGACACGCCGCCCGCCGACGCCTATTGGGGCCTGTGGTGGTCCAACGGCACCTCCGGCACCTGGACCTACTCCTCCCTCGGAGTCGACTCGCTGAAGGTGCCTGCTGGCGGCTCGGTCGCGCTCTCCTGGAACGGCAGCTCCACCAAGTCGCCCCCCGGTGCGACCCCGCCGGCCAACGCCTCCGCCTCGCCGTCCTCGAGCCCGTCCTCGGGCTCCTCGTCGCCGCAGCAGCCGTCCCCCTCGTCGCAGCCGTCGAACCCGGGCGGCACCTCCGGCAACGGCTCCACGGCGCCCGACCCGACCGACGGTCCGAGCACCGGCGGCGCGTCCGCGACTCCCTCCGCCGGCGCGTCGGACACCCCCGGCGGCAACGGCAAGAGCAACGGCACCGACGGCAAGGGCGACCGGGGCCGCGGCACGGACAAGGGCAAGGGGGTCACGAAGACCGACGACGGCTCCGGCGCAACGGCGCCGACGGACCCGACGGACACCGCCTCGAGCGCCCCTGCCGGCACGTCGGCGGACCCGCCGTCGGCCAACGGCAGCGGCAGCAGCGGCGGCCTGCCCACGTGGACCGGCCCGGCCGCGGTCGGCGCGCTCTTCGCCGCCGCCGGTGGCACGGCCCTGGCCCGTCGTCGACGCGGCACCGCGGGGGCCACCGGCCCGTGACCCTCCTGTCCGGCGGCGCCCGCCTCCCGCGCGACCTGCACCCCGTGGCCTGGTGGCTGTGGGCGATCGGTCTCGCCACCGCGGCCTCGCTCACGACGAACCCGCTGCTGCTCCTGCTGCTCGTGGGCGTCGCGACGGTCGTGGTGATGGCGCGCCGCTCGGACCAGCCGTGGGCGCGCTCGTTCCGGCTCTACGTCACGGTGGGAGTCGTGATCGTGGTCGTGCGGGTGGTCTTCCGCCTCGTCTTCGGAGGGACGTACGGCGGGCACGTGCTGCTCGACCTGCCCGCCGTCCCCCTCCCGGACTGGGTCGCCGGCCTCACCCTGCTCGGCCCGGTCACGCAGGAGTCGCTGCTGGCGGGGCTCTACGACGGGCTCCGGCTGGCCACGATCGTGATCTGCATCGGCGCCGCCAACGCGCTCGCCAACCCCAAGCGGCTGCTCCGCTCGGTGCCGCCCGCGCTCTACGAGATCGGCACCGCCCTGGTCGTCGCGGTGACGGTGCTCCCGCAGTTCGCCGACAGCGTCCGCCGGGTGCGGGCCGCCCAGGCGCTGCGGGCGGGGGCGACCGGCCGGGTCGCCCGGCTGCGCCGCTTCCTCGTCCCGGTCCTCGAGGACGCCCTCGAGCGCTCGCTGGCCCTGGCGGCCGGGATGGACGCCCGCGGCTACGGCCGCGCCACCGGTCTCGGCCCGGCCCGCCGCCGCGCGACCGGCGCGCTGATGCTGCTCGGCCTCGTCGGCATCTGTGTCGGCACCTACGCCGTCCTCGACCGTACCGCCCCGCGCTGGCTGGCCCTGCCCATGCTGCTCGTCGGGGCGCTCGCCGCCGCCGGAGGGCTGCTCAGCGCGGGTCGCCGCGTCGAGCGCAGCCGCTACCGCCCCGACCGCTGGCAGTGGCCCGAGCTGGCCGTCGTCGCGTCCGGCGTCCTCGTCGGAGTCGCCGGCTGGTGGGTCTCCGGCCACCAGGTCCCCGTCGCCTACCCCAGCCTGCTCGCCGTCCCGACCGTCAGCGGCGTGGTGCTCGTCGCCGCGGTCGTCGGGATGGTCGGCGCGCTCTGCTCACCGCCCCCCTTCACGCCGTACGACGTCCCGCAGCCGGCCCGGCGACCCCAGGAGGTCGCGGCATGATCGAGCTGCGCGGGATCCGCTTCTCCTACGACGACCACCGGGTGCTCGACGGTGTCGACCTCACGATCGACGAGGGCGAGCTCGTCCTGGTCTCGGGGCCGACCGGGGTCGGCAAGTCCACCCTGCTGGGCGTCGTGACCGGTCTGGTGCCGCGCTTCAGCGGCGGCCACCTCGAGGGCGACGTCCTGCTCGACGGGGTCAGCGTGGTGCGGCGACCGCCGCGCGACCGCGCCCACGCCGTCGGCTACGTCGGCCAGGACCCGGCCGCGGGCTTCGTCACCGACACCGTCGAGGAGGAGCTGGCCTACGGCATGGAGCAGCTCGGGCTGCCGGCCGACACCATGCGGCGCCGGGTCGAGGAGACCCTCGACCTGCTCGGGATCGCCGAGCTGCGCCACCGCGACCTCCGCACCCTGTCCGGCGGCCAGCAGCAGCGGGTCGCGATCGGCTCCGTGCTGACCATGCACCCCCGGCTGCTCGTGCTCGACGAGCCGACCTCGGCGCTCGACCCGACCGCCGCCGAGGACGTCCTCGCGACCCTCACGCGTCTCGTGCACGACCTCGGGGTGAGCGTGCTGCTCGCCGAGCACCGCCTCGAGCGGGTCGTGCCGTTCGCCGACCGGATGTGCCTGCTGACGGGTGACGGCCGCGTCGTCGTGGGGGAGCCGGCCGAGCTGCTCGCGACTTCGCCCGTGGTGCCGCCGATCGTCGAGCTCGGCCGGGCCGCCGGGTGGCACCCGCTGCCGCTGAGCGTCCGCGACGCCCGCCGCCGGGCCCGCGACCTCAGCAGCCTCGTCGCGCCGCTCGCGCCCGTGCCCGTCCCGGCCGACCACGGCGTCGCGCTACACACCCGGGGCCTGACCGTCACGCACGGATCGACCGTGGCGCTGCGCGACGTCGGCGTCTCGCTCGCCTCCGGCCGGGTGACCGCGCTGATGGGCCGCAACGGCTCCGGCAAGTCCAGCCTGCTCTGGGCGCTGCAGGGCAGCGGGCGACGCCACTCCGGCGACGTACGCGTCCAGCACGCCGGCTCCGGCCCCCTCGACCCCGCCGCGCTCGACCCCGCCGGGCGTCGTGCGCTGGTCGGCCTGGTGCCCCAGAACGCTGCCGACCTGCTCTACCTCGAGACGGTCGCCGACGAGTGCGCGGCGGCCGACGGTGGTGCCGACAGCGCGGACGGCGGGTGCCGCGCGATCCTCGACCGACTGGTGCCCGGCATCCCGGCCACCACCCACCCCCGCGACCTCTCGGAGGGCCAGCGCCTGGCGCTGGCGCTGTCGCTGGTCCTGGTCTCCCGCCCCGACGTCGTGCTGCTCGACGAGCCGACGCGTGGTCTCGACTACGTCGCCAAGCAGGTGCTGGCCGGCATTCTCCGCGAGCTCGCCGACGACGGCCACGCCGTCCTCGTCGCGACCCACGACGTCGAGTTCGTCGCCCAGGCCGCCGACGACGTGGTCGTCCTCGCCGAGGGCGAGATCGTCTCCTCCGGGCCGGTACGCCGGGTGGTCGCCGAGTCCCCGTCGTTCGCGCCCCAGGTCACCAAGGTGATGGGCCCCGACTGGCTGCGCGTCGACGAGGTCGTCGCGGCCCTGGCGTCGGCATGAGCGCGGCCGGTCCCCGGGTGGACGCCCGCCGCGTGAACGCCGTCCCGCTCAGCCGCCGCTCCGCGTTGGTGCTGGCGGTCGCGTCCCTGGCCGGGCTGATGATGCTCTGCTGGCCGCTGCTGCTCCAGGTGCCCGACCACGCCCGCGTCGACCCGCCGTTCCTCTTCCTGGGCCTGCTCCCGATCGTGATCGCGGTCGTGCTCGCCGAGATCAGCGAGGGCGGGATGGACCCCCGCGTGCTCGCGATCCTCGGCGTGCTCAGCGCCGTCAACGCCCTGCTGCGCGGGCTCTCCGCCGGCACCGGCGGCGTGGAGCTGGTGTTCTTCCTGCTGATCCTCGCCGGCCGGGTGTTCGGCCCGGGCTTCGGCTTCGTGCTCGGTTGCACGTCGCTCTTCGCGTCCGCGCTGATGACCGCGGGCGTCGGCCCGTGGCTGCCGTTCCAGATGCTCGTCTCGGCGTGGGTCGGGATGTGCGCCGGCCTGCTGCCGCGCCGCGTCACCGGCCGGGCCGAGATCGCGATGCTGGTCGGCTACGGCATCGTGGCGGCGTACGCCTTCGGCCTGCTCATGAACCTCTCCGGCTGGCCGTTCGTGCTGGGCATCGAGGTGCCCGGCCACACCGGCTCGCTGTCGTACGTCGCCGGCGCACCGGTCTGGGAGAACCTCCAGCGCTTCGGCGTCTACACGCTGCTCACGTCCACCGGCAGCTTCGACACCGGCCGCGCGATCACCAACTCCGTCGCGATCGTGGTGCTCGGGCCGGCGGTGCTGACCACCCTGCGGCGCGCCTCGCGGCGGGCGACCGTGACCGGCACCGTGGCGCCAGCACCGGCGCCCGCCCCTGACCCCGCACCGGGCGGGGCCGTCAGGGCCGGATGACCAGGATCCGGTCGTCGCCGTCCGCCGGGGACCCGCGGCCGTCCCGGTTGCTGGTCGTGACCCAGAGCCGGCCGTCGGGGGCGACGGCCACGGTCCGCATCCGGCCGTACTCGCCGACGAAGAAGTCGGTCGGGTCCGTGGCCCGCTTGCCCACGACGTCGATGCGCCACAGCCGCCGCCCGCGCAGCGAGGCCAGCCACAGGTAGCCGTCCGACCACGCCAGCCCCGACGGCGACGCCACGTCGGTGTCCCAGACGACCTGCGGGTCGACGAGACCGGCCTTGCCGCCGCGTCCCTCGACGGTCGGCCAGCCGTAGTTGTCGCCCGGCTCGATGAGGTTCAGCTCGTCGAAGGTGCTGGCGCCGAACTCCGAGGCCCACAGCCGGTCCCGGTCGTCGAAGGCCAGGCCCTGCACGTTGCGGTGGCCGTAGCTCCAGATCGGCGACCCGTCGATCGGGTTGCCCGGCGCGGGGTCGCCGTCCGTCGTGATCCGCAGGATCTTGCCGCCGAGGGAGTCGGTGTCCTGGGCCAGCGCGTCGTTGCCGGTCTCCCCGGTCGAGGCGTAGAGGTAGCCGTCCGGCCCGAACGCCAGCCGCCCGCCGTCGTGGATGAAGCCGTTCGGGATGCCGTCGAGGATCACCTCGAGCGGGCCGAGCCGCCCGCCGTCGTACGACGCCTTCGCGATGCGGTTGTCGGTCGCGGTCGTGACGTAGAAGAACAGCTCGTGGTCGGTCGCGAAGTCGGGGGAGGCGGCGACCCCGAGCAGGCCGCCCTCGCCGCCCGGAGCGGCGTCGTCGAGCGTCGCGATCACCTCCACCCGGTGCTGCGGGCCGTGGATCCGCAGCACCCGCTGGCTGTCGCGCTCGGTGACGATCGCGTCGCCGTTCGGCAGGAAGGCCAGGCCCCACGGCACCGCCAGGCCCGTGGCGATCGTGCCGACGACCTCGGTTGCGCCCGGTGGCTGGGGGGAGTCGGACTCGGGGGTGGGGCTGCCGGAGGAGGAGCCGGTGGGCTGGTCGGCGGACGGGCTGGCGGTGACGGTCAGGTTGGGCGTCTCGCTGTCGTCGCTGCAGGCGGCGAGCAGCCCGGTGACGACCAGCAGGACGATCGGCAGCGCCGGCCGCGCCGCCCTCCGGCGCACGTCAGCCCACCCGCTCCAGGAAGTCGCAGAGCAGCGCGTGCACGCGGTCCGGCTGCTCCATCTGGATGAAGTGGCTGGCGCGGAGCTCGACGTACGTCGCCCCGTCGATGCGCTGGGCGGCGGAGAACATGTCGCGGGCCCCGGCGAGCACGTCGTACGTGCCGGCGACGAACTCGGTGGGCACGCGGATGCCGCTGAGTGAGACCCGGGCGTGCTCGGAGGTGCGGAGCGCGAGGTGGGCGTACCACTCGACCGGCGTCGTCAGGAACTCCGCCACCGCGACCGCCGCGAGCTCGGGGTCGGGCACGGGGAACATGAAGCCGGTGTGGGTCAGCAGGTCGATGGCCTTCGGCCCGATCGGCAGCCGCGAGGCGACCGGCGTGAGCAGCCGGCCGCTGAGCTTCAGCGCGCGGGACATGTTCACCGTCAGGGTGCGGGCGAACAGGTGCGGCAGGTGCAGCGGGCCGAGCATCGTGGCGAAGGTGTCACCGGGGACGCCGGCGACCGCGAACAGCCCGGACACCCGCTCGGGGTTGCGGACGGCGAGCTCGAACATCGTGTTCACGCCCATCGACCAGCCCATGAGCACCGCCCGGTCCACGCCGAAGTGGTCCATCACCGAGAGGCCGTCCTCGACGAACTCCGCGATCCCGACGCGCTGCGGGTCGGCGGGGCGCTCGGAGCCGCCGGTGCCGCGGTGGTTCCACGACACGACGCGGACGCCGCACTCCGGGCGGAGCAACGCCGGCCAGGTCCACGGGTTCGTCCCGAGGCCGTTGCAGAGCACCACCGTGGGGCCGTCGATGGTGCCGTCGGGGTCGTTCGTCCACGCCCGCAGGCGGGTGCCGTCGTCGGAGAGGACCTCGTGGAAGGTGAGCGTCTCGGCGGTGGCGGCGCGGGCGGCGGAGGCGGGCATGGCCCCGATTGTGCCCCAGCGGACCACGCGACGGAGGGACCTGTGGCTGAGTTCACCGGGGCTCCCAGGGAGGCGGGAGACCCCGGTGAACTCAGCCGTGCGCAGCCTGGGCTGCAACCTCCGCTGCCGGGAGTCCGCCGAGGGAGGCAAGGAACTCCTCGACGTCGTCGATCTCCGCACGCCGTTGTGCGAGAGCGGTGGAGGCGATCATGGCGTTGCGGCGAGCCCGCTGCTGGGACTCGACCGGCCAACGGGTGACGGCGTGGACGAGGGGCGTCACGGAGTGCGCGACGAGGGGGGTGCTGCCGAGTCTGGTGAACCGTGCGGTGGTGAACATCTGGTCTCCCCGGTTGAGTTCGTGTCATCGAACCTAGGCCCGTGCCGCGTCGTGCGAGTCAACGTCGTGTGACGGTCCCGTGAACTCGGTCGCACGGCGGCCGGGTTCCGGAGCGAGGAGTCTCAGCCGTACCTGGTGCGGCTCACACTCCTCGCTCAGGGCGAAAGACGCCGCCTCGCGGGCTCAGTCCGGCACGGGCTCCGCGAGCGTCGCACCGCTCCGGGTGGCGCCGACGCTGGCGACGACGACGCACGCCATCGCGCCCCACTGCAGCGGGCTGAGCAGCTCGCGCAGCACGACGATGCCGGCGAGGGCCGCGACGGCGGGCTCGAGGCTCATCAGCACGCTGAAGACGGCCGGCCTGAGGGAGCGCAGCGCGACGAGCTCGCAGCTGTAGGGGATGACCGAGCTCAGCAGGCCGACCGCGGCACCGAGCGCCAGCAGGTGCCCGTCCGCGAGGCTGTCGCCGCCCGGGCGGAGTGCGAGCGGCGTGAGCAGCAGGGTCGCCACGATGCTGGCGACGGCGAGCCCGTCGAGACCCGGCCAGCGGCGACCGGTCTGCGCGCTGAGGAGGATGTACGCCGCCCACGAAGCGCCCGCGAGCAGCGCGAAGAGCACGCCGGCCAGCGTGAGGTCCGCGCGCTCGAAGCCCAGCAGGGCGACGCCGATCGCGGCGAGCAGCACCCAGGCGAAGTCCCGCAGCCGGCGCGAGCCCAGCACGGCCAGCGTCAGCGGCCCGACGAACTCGATCGTGACCGCGATCCCCAGCGGGATCCGCGCGAACGACTGGTAGATCGCCCAGTTCATGATCCCCAGGCTGGCCCCGAGCCCGACGACCACGAGCCAGTCCCGCGTCGTACGCCCGCGCAGCGCCGGCCGGGCCACGGCCGCCAGCACGAGCGCGCTGGTGACCAGGCGCAGCCACACGATCGTGGTCGGCTGCACGTCGTCGAAGAGGCTCTTGGCGATGCCCGCGCCGAACTGCACGGAGAAAATTCCGATCAACACCAGCCAGACCGGTGAGAATCGGGGCGTCACCCGGTCAATCTAGTTGGGCGGACTCGCGCGCCCGGACCTCGGACGCCTGATGGAAGGAACGCACGTGGACACGGTCTTGCTGATCGGCACCCGCAAGGGACTCTGGATCGGACGCTCGGACGAGGCCCGCCTCGACTGGGAGTTCACCGGGCCGCACTTCGACATGGAGGAGGTCTACTCCTGCATGGTCGACACCCGCGGCGCGACGCCGCGGCTCCTGGCCGGGGCCTCGTCGAGCTGGCTCGGCCCCCAGGTCCGCATCTCCGACGACCTCGGCGCCACCTGGCAGGAGACCCCGAACGGCGCGATCCGCTTCCCGGAGGGCTCGGGCGCCACGCTCGAGCGGGTCTGGCAACTGGCGCCCGGCGCCGAGGACGGCATGGTGTACGCCGGCACCGAGCCGGGTGCGGTGTTCCGCTCGAGCGACGGCGGCGAGACCTTCGCGCTCGAGCAGGCGCTCTGGGACCACCCGCACCGCCCCGACTGGCAGGCCGGCTTCGGCGGCCAGGCCTTCCACACCGTGCTGCCGCACCCGAGCGACCCGCAGTCGGTGACGGCCGCGCTCTCGACGGGCGGCGTCTACCAGACCACCGACGGCGGCGCCTCGTGGCAGCCCCGCAACCAGGGCATCCGCGCGGAGTTCCTGCCCGAGGGCCAGCAGTACCCCGAGTTCGGCCAGTGCGTCCACAAGATCACCCGGCACCCGTCGATGCCGGAGCGGCTCTACCTCCAGAACCACGGCGGCGTCTACCGCTCCGACGACGAGGGCGGCGTCTGGAAGTCCATCGCCGACGGGCTGCCGGCCGACTTCGGCTTCCCGATCGTGGTGCACCCGCACGACCCCGACACGGTGTTCGTCTTCCCGATCAACGGCGGCGACCGCCGCTACCCGCCGGACGCGAAGGCCGCGGTCTGGCGCTCGCGCGACGCGGGGGAGACCTGGCAGGAGCTGTCCTCCGGACTGCCCGAGACGTTCTTCGTCGCGGTGATGCGCGACGCCATGTGGGCCGACGGTCACGCCTCGGCGGGGCTCTACTTCGGCGCCCGGAACGGCGCCGTCTGGGGCTCGGCCGACGAGGGCGAGACCTGGCGCCAGCTGATCGCCGACCTGCCCGACGTCATGTGCGTGCGGGCCGCTGCCGTCTGACGCTCGCCGCGTGCACGAGAGGATGTCGCCATGAGCTCCTACACCGTCAGCCGGTCGACCACGATCGACGCCGACCGGGCCGCCGTGCACGCCCTGGTCGTCGACCTCCAGGCCTGGCAGGCCTGGTCGCCCTGGGAGGGCCTCGACGACGACCTGCAGCGCACCTACACCGGCCCCGAGGCCGGCGTCGGCGCGCACTACGCGTGGTCCGGCAACCGCAAGGCGGGCCGCGGCAGCATGGAGGTCGTGCGGTCGACGCCCGAGGAGGTCGGCATCCGGCTCGAGTTCCTCAAGCCGTTCCGGTCCACCAGCGACGTCGTCTTCACGCTCGTCCCGCGCGGCGAGGCCACCGAGGTGACCTGGACGATGTCCGGCGAGCAGACCGGCGTCGCCACCGTCTTCGCCAAGGTCGTGCCGATGGACAAGCTGATCGGCAAGGACTTCGAGCGCGGTCTCGCCCAGCTCAAGGCGACCGCCGAGGCCTGAGGCGGCCGCCGAGCACCCGTCGCTGCGATAGTCCGCCACGTTTTTGTCGCCGGAGACCCTCACGGACGACGAATTCGTGGCGGACTATGCCGCCGCAGCGACCGCCGACGCCTGAGCGGGCTCACCCCACGGCGTCGAGGATCGAGGCCACCAACGCGGGCGACGAGGGCTCGTCGAGGAACTCGCCGACCCACGCGGCGTTGTCGGCGCGGTCCTCGTCGGTCGTGGCCGCCAGCCAGCGCTCGCAGCCGTTCTGCGCGATGTGCGCCGACTGCGCGAGCAGCATGGTGAGGTCGCCCGGCCCGCGCAGGCGGCCGGGCCCGCCGGCCGCGGCGTAGGCCGAGGACAGCGCCCGCATCCGGCCCGGGTCCCCGAGGCCGAACTCCAGCAGCGGCACGGCCAGCTCCTGCGACGGGCTGCCGGGGCCGCAGTTCTCCCAGTCGAGCACCACCAGCCCACCGTCCGCGGCCCGCAGCACGTTGTCGGCCCACAGGTCGCGGTGGCACACCTGGCGGTCCGACGCGACGGCGTACGACGCCTCGACGGCGAGCACCCCGGGCAGCACCTCCGCGAGCCGCTCGGCGAAGGGCGCCCCCGCGGCCCGCAGCCGGGCGAGCAGTGACCCCCACGCGGAGGCACCGATCGGCGCGGCGTACCACCCCTCGACGGCCTCGTCCGTCGGCACCACCACCCGGTGGATGCGCGCCACGAGCTCGCCGACCTCGGCGGGGTCCAGGCGCCGTTCCGGCGGCAGCAGGTCCACCCACGCGTAGGCCCGCACCGGGCCGCCGACGTCCGCGAGCACCCGGCCCTCGACCGTCCGCACCACCGCGGGCACCGGGACGCCGGCGGCGCGCACGCGGTCCTGGTACGCCGCCTCCCGCTCGACCCGGTCGGCGTCGAGCGCCAGCGCCGTGTCCTTGACCGCCAGCCGCTCGCCCCCGGCGGTGAGCCGCCAGATCCGGCCCTGCCGCCCCGCGGCGACCGGGCCCTCGAGCAGGGCCGCGCCGCGCAGGCCGAAGGCCTCGGCGACGGCGGCCGCGTGCGTCGGGTCCAGCATGGCCGCACCCTAGGGCCTCCTTCTCGGTGGTCGAGCCTGTGGCGACCGCGGCTCCCGCACGCGATTACCCTCGACCCATGACCGACGAGCGCGCGCAGGACGACCGGATCGACATCAAGCCCCGCTCCCGCGACGTGACGGACGGCCTCGAGAAGGCCGCCGCCCGCGGCATGCTCCGCGCGGTCGGCATGGGCGACGACGACTGGGAGAAGCCGCAGATCGGCGTCGCGTCCAGCTGGAACGAGATCACCCCCTGCAACCTGTCGCTGGACCGCCTCGCGAAGGCCGTGAAGAACGGCGTGCACGCGGCCGGCGGCTACCCGCTCGAGTTCGGCACGATCTCGGTCTCCGACGGCATCTCGATGGGCCACGAGGGGATGCACTTCTCGCTGGTCTCCCGCGAGGTCATCGCCGACTCCGTCGAGACCGTGATGATGGCCGAGCGCCTCGACGGCTCGGTGCTGCTGGCCGGCTGCGACAAGTCCCTGCCCGGCATGCTGATGGCCGCGGCGCGCCTCGACCTCGCGTCGGTCTTCCTGTACGCCGGCTCGATCATGCCCGGTCAGGTCGACGGCCGGGACGTCACGATCATCGACGCCTTCGAGGCCGTCGGTGCCTGCCTCGCCGGCAAGATCACCCGCGCCGAGGTGGACCGCATCGAGCGCGCGATCTGTCCGGGCGAGGGCGCCTGTGGCGGCATGTACACCGCCAACACGATGGCCGCCGTCGGCGAGGCCCTCGGCATGAGCCTGCCCGGCTCGGCCGCGCCGCCGGCCGTGGACCGCCGCCGCGACGGCTTCGCACACCGCTCCGGCGAGGCCGTCGTCGAGATGCTCCGCCGCGGCATCACCGCCCGCCAGATCATGACCAAGGAGGCGTTCGAGAACGCCATCACCGTCGTCATGGCGCTCGGCGGCTCGACCAACGCGGTCCTGCACCTGCTCGCGATCGCCCGTGAGGCGGAGGTCGACCTGACCCTCGACGACTTCAACCGGATCGGCGACAAGGTCCCGCACCTCGGCGACCTCAAGCCGTTCGGCAAGTACGTCATGAACGACGTCGACAAGGTCGGCGGCATCCCCATGGTGATGAAGGCCCTGCTCGACGCCGGCCTGATGCACGGCGACTGCCTGACCGTCACCGGCCGGACGATGGCGGAGAACCTCGCCCAGATCGCCCCGCCCGCCGTCGACGACGACGTGATCCGCTCCCTCGACCGGCCGATCCACAAGACCGGTGGCCTGACCATCCTCAAGGGCACGCTGGCGCCCGAGGGTGCGGTCGTGAAGAGCGCCGGCTTCGACGAGTCCGTCTTCACCGGCACCGCCCGCGTCTTCGACGGCGAGCGCGCGGCGATGGACGCGCTGGCCGCCGGCGAGATCAAGGCCCGCGACGTGGTCGTGATCCGCTACGAGGGCCCCAAGGGCGGCCCGGGCATGCGCGAGATGCTCGCGATCACCGGCGCGATCAAGGGCGCCGGGCTCGGCAAGGACGTGCTGCTGCTGACCGACGGCCGCTTCTCCGGCGGCACCACCGGGCTGTGCGTCGGCCACGTGGCGCCCGAGGCGACCGACGGCGGGCCGATCGCGTTCGTCCGCGACGGCGACGCGATCACGCTGGACGTCGCGAACCGCCGCCTGGACGTCGAGATCGACGATCTCGAGGCCCGCAGGGAGGGCTGGTCGCCCAAGCCGCCGAAGTACACCCGCGGCGTCCTCGGCAAGTACGCCAAGGTCGTGCAGTCCGCCGCGCACGGCGCCGTCACGAGCTGAGCGGCCCCACGCCGTACGGCGTGCTCCGCGTGCGCCGTCCCGACCGTGGACGAGGGCGCCGGAGCGTGTCCGGCGCCCTCGTCGGTCAGCGGGTCAGACGCCCAGGCCGAGTGCGGCCAGGATGTCGTTGAGCAGGGTGGTCAGCCGGCCGAGAGCACCGGCCAGTCCACCGTCGAGCAGACCGGTCACCGCGCACAGCAGGTTGCCGAGCAGGTTGCCGGCCCCCGACTGCGCCACGATGTCGAGCACGACCCGGTCCAGGTGGACCTGGAGGCCCAGCACGTCCAGGTCGAGCGGCGCCAGCACGAGGTGCAGGATGTCGCACGCGGCCCGGTCGGCCGCCCCACGCGCGGAGGCCGGCGTGCCGTTGATCGACTTCACCTTGAGCGTCCGCATGGCGGCGAACGTCCGGGTGCTGCCGTCGGCCTGGTGGACGACGCCCTGGAGCAGGCCACGCACCTTGACGTGACCGTTCTTCTTCGTGAAGTGCAGCGGGGTGAACTTGCCGTTGACCTTGTCGCCGGTCGCCGTGGTGCCGACGATGCGACTGGTCATGGACCCCTGGGGTGAGCTGGCGACAGGCTTCTGCGCCGTGGGGGTCGTGGTGGCGCCGGCCGTGGACGCGCCCGCGGTGGCGAGCACCAGGGACAGGCAGACCATGAGCGGCAGGACGAGCGCGGTGGCCCGTCCCCTGAGGGTGCTTCCGAGATGTGACATGTGGTTCCTCCCGAGTGGCGGGCCGACCCTCCGTCGGCCCGGTCGGCGACAGCCGACCCCGGTGAGACGGCGCGACGGTGCCCCCATGACGCGCCTCACACGACCGGGCACCGGGGCTGCGGTAGGAATGAGCCCGTGACCGACGCCGCCCAGCTCGACCGTGACGACCCCCTGTCCCCGCTCCGCGGCCGCTTCGTGGGGGCGGAGTCCCCGCTGGTCTACTTCGACGGCAACTCGCTCGGACGACCGCTGCGGGCGACGGGGGAGCGGCTGGCCCGCTTTGTCGACGAGGAGTGGGGCGGCCGGCTGATCCGGGGCTGGGACGAGTCCTGGATGGCGCTGCCGGAGCGGATCGGCGACGACCTCGCGCGGGTCTGCCTGGGCGCCGCGGCGGGGCAGACCGTGGTCGGCGACTCGACGACCGTGCTGCTCTACAAGATGATGCGCGCGGCCGTGGCCGCCCGGCCGGGTCGCTCCGAGATCGTCATCGACCGCGACAACTTCCCGACCGACCGGTACCTCGCCGCCGGCATCGCCGACGAGCTCGGCCTGACCGTCCGCTGGATCGAGGTCGACACCGCGGCCGGCGTCACCGCCGAGCTGCTCGCCGACGCCGTCGGTCCGCAGACCGCGCTGGTCGTGGTCAGCCACGTCGCCTACCGCTCCGCCTGGCTGGCCGACCTGGCCGAGCTCACCCGGATCACCCACGAGGCCGGGGCGCTGATGCTGGCGGACCTCTGCCACTCCGCCGGCTCGGTGCCGACGGAGCTCGACGCCTGGGACGTCGACATCGCGGTCGGCTGCTCCTACAAATACCTCAACGGCGGCCCCGGCGCCCCCGCCTTCGTCTACGTCGCGGAGCGGCTCCACGACGAGCTCACCCAGCCCATCCGGGGCTGGATCGGGGCCGACCAGCCGTTCCTGATGGGGCCGTCGTACGCCCCCGCCGCGGGGATCCGCCGCTTCCTCTCCGGCACCCCGCCGATCGTCGGCATGCTCGCGATCCAGGACATGCTGGCGCTGGTGGAGGAGGCCGGCATCGAGGCCGTGCGCGCGAAGTCGGTCGGGCTGACCGAGCACGCGATCGCGCTGACCGACGAGGTGCTGGCGCCGCTCGGCGTCGTCGTCGCCTCCCCGCGGTCGTCCCACGAGCGCGGCGGCCACGTCACCGTGAACCACCCGCTCATGCGCGAGGTCACGGCGGCCCTGTGGGCGCGCGACGTGGTCCCGGACTACCGCGACCCGCACGGGCTCCGTCTCGGGCTGTCGCCGCTCTCCACGTCGTACGACGAGGTCGACCGCGGCATCGCGGCCGTCCGCGAGGAGCTCGACCGGCTGGTCTGAGCGGCTGGTCCGCTCGGGCGTGCCGCGGCTAGTGCACGTGGTCCTGCCAGTCGGCGGGCACCCGTCCGGCCGGGCCGGGCACCGGCTGGTCCTCGGGGTGGGCCGTCGGCGGCGCCAGCGGCGGCCCGAGGAAGCCCTGCTCGCCCGCGAAGTCCCAGAACCAGTCCTCGCCCGGCTCGAAGCTCCGCATCACCGGGTGCCCGGTCGCACGGAAGTGGGCCGTCGCGTGCTGGGCCGGCGAGGAGTCGCAGCAGCCGACGTGCCCGCACTGCGCGCAGCGGCGCAGGTGCACCCACCAGCCGCCGTCGGCGTCGCACTCGACGCAGCCGGAGCCGCTCGGCGGGACGGTGGGGTCGATGCCGGCGCGCTCGCTCATGGGGGCACGCTAGTCCTCGGCGGCCCGCACGTCAGTCCGGCGTTCAGTTCCGTGGAGCCGGTGCCGCCCGGCGGTCGACCGCGAGCGCTGCGCCGAAGAAGGCGACCACGAGCACGGTGATCCCCAGGCAGGCCACGACCACGGCGCCCGCGCCGTCCTCGGCGGGGTCGAGGAACGGGTAGGGGTACCACCCGCTGAGCGCGCCCACGGCCAGCGTCCAGGCGAGCCAGGCCAGCGGCCACAGCAGGGCCAGCGCCGCGGTCCGGACGCTCGCGCGCGGCCGGGGTCCGAGGAGGACCCAGCCGACGACCGCCAGCAGCGGCACCGCGACGTGCAGCAGCTTGTCGGCGACGTAGTCCGCCCCGTCCAGGTCGAGCAGCGGGCGCAGGAGCACGAAGTGCACCAGCCCGGTCACCGCGATGCCGACGACCCCGGCCAGCCGCAGCACCCGCCAGCCGGCGCCGTCGCGGGCCGGGTCGCGGGCCAGGGTGATCGCGGCGACCGCGACCAGCAGGTTGCTCTGGATCGTGAAGTACGACGCGAACCGGCCGAGCCGCAGCGCCAGCCCGGGCGGGTCCTGCTCGGCGAGGACCGCGGAGCCGGACACCACCAGGACGAGCTGGAGCAGCAGCGCGGCCACCGCGACGACGGCCGTGACCAGGTGCCAGCGGCGCGCCCACGAATGGCTCATCTGCGCAGCGTAGGGCCGGCCGACCGCTTCACGGCGTACGCCGTCGTAGGTTGCGGGGATGACGACGAACGAGCACGGGCAGCAGGTCGGCGACGAGGTGCCGGAGTGGACCGCGCGGACGCCGCCGGGCCCGGTGACCCTGGCGGGCCGCTACGTGCGGCTGGAGGCGCTCGCCGCGGAGCACGCCGAGCCGCTGTTCGAGGCGCTCTGCGGTCCGGACGACGCCCCGCTGTGGACCTACCGTCCCACGGACCCGCCGACGGACGTCGCCGGTATGGCCCGGGTGGTCGCGGAGACGGCCGCGTCGCCGGACACCGTGACCCTGGCGATCGTCCCGCTCGACACGGGACGTGCCGCCGGGATGGCGACGTACTACCGCGTCGACCCCCAGCACGGCACGATCGAGGTGGCCGGCGTGATCTACGCGCGGTCCCTGCAGCGCACCCGGGCCGCGACCGAGGCGATCCACCTGATGGCCTGCCACGCGTTCGAAGAGCTCGGCTACCGGCGCTTCGAGTGGAAGTGCGACAGCCTCAACGAGCCGTCCGCGCGAGCGGCCCGGCGCCTCGGCTTCACCTACGAGGGCCGCTTCCGGCACCACATGGTGATCAAGGGACGCAACCGCGACACCGACTGGTTCTCGATCACCGACACCGAGTGGCCGGCGGTGCGCGGCCGCAACGAGCGGTGGCTGGACCCGGCCAACTTCGAGGACGACGGCACCCAGCGGACCCGGTTGAGCGCGCTGGTCGCCGACGCCCCTGCCTGACCGGAAAGGCCAGCCGTGCGGCCCGCGCTCTGGCAGGCTGGGGTCGACGGCGCTACCCGACGCGCCGACGAGCGACAGGACCCCGACATGCGCGAGACCCTCTGCCGCTGGGGCTGGCTGTTCGCCCTCCTCGCCGGGGTCGCCGCGTTCGTGTGGTTGCCGCCGGGGGAGCTGACCACCCGCTGGGTGCTCGGGCTCCAGGCGCTCAGCGTCGGGCTCCTGCTGCTCGTCGCGCTGCGGCGCACGCGCACGACGCGTCGCGACTGAGCGGCGCGATCCCGGCAGCCCCTCGGCACTGTCCGACGCCGTGGCAGGGTGGTCGGCATGGACCAACGGATCAGCTTCGTCACGCTCGCGGTGCGCGACCTCGACGCCAGCCGCGCCTTCTACCTCGACGGCCTCGGCTGGAAGGCCGCCCTCGACGTCCCCGGGGAGGTGCTGATGATCCAGGCGGGGGAGCACCTCGTGCTGTCGCTGTGGGTGTCCCACGAGTTCGAGGCCGAGGTCGGCCCGATCCGCCGTGGCGAGGGCGTCGCGCCGATCACCCTGTCCCACAACGTGCGCACCGAGGCGGAGGTGGACGAGATCCTCGCGACCGCCCGCGCCGCCGGCGCCGAGCCGGTCGGCGAGGCCGTCCAGCGCGAGTGGGGTGGCTACACCGGCTACTTCGGCGACCCGGACGGCTTCCGCTGGGAGATCGCGACGAACCCCGGCCCGATCGGGCAGGTGGTCCTGCCGTGAGCGACGAGACGATGGGGCACGTCGCCGTCGAGGCCGAGGGGCTCGACGACTGGCGGATCCTCTTCAGCGCCCTGCACGCCCGCTTCCTCACCGGCGACTTCGCCACCGGGCTGCGGCTCGTGAACGCGATCGGCGCCGAGGCCGAGGCGATGGACCACCACCCCGACCTCGACCTGCGCTACCCCCACCTCAACGTCAAGCTCACCAGCCACGACGTGCACGGCGTGACGCAGCGCGACGTCCGGCTGGCCCGGCGGATCAGCGAGCTCGCGGCCGCCGAGGGGGTCGGCGCCGACCCGTCGGCCGCCTCCGTGCTGGAGATCGCCCTCGACACCGCCGACCGTGCCGCGATCCAGCCCTTCTGGCGGGCCGTGCTCGGGCTCACCGACTCCCCGTCGTACGACGAGGAGCTGGTCGACCTGAACGGCGCACTGCCCACGGTCTGGTTCCAGGCCACCGACCCGCACGACGAGCCGCGGCAGCGCTTCCACCTCGACCTGCGGGTGCCGCCCGAAGTGGCGGAGGGCCGGATCGCGGCGGCGGTGGCGGCCGGCGGGGTGCTGGTCACCGACGAGCACGCGCCGCGCTTCTGGGTGCTGGCGGACGTCGAGGGCAACAAGGCCTGCATCACCACCTGCCAGGGCCGGGACTGACGGGCTCCTGACGCAGCGAAACGGCCCCGGTGCCGAGCACCGGGGCCGTTCCGTCATGCGGTTCTAGCAGTTGGAGCTGTCGATCACGGCGTGGCGGCCGGGATCTCGACGACCTCGGCACGCTTGCCCGAGGCACCGTGGAGGTGCAGCACCAGCGCCTGGGCGGGCGTGATGCCGGTGTTGGCGACCGGAACGGTCGTGCCGCCCTGGTCCTCGTACAGCGGCGCGTCGATCTCCAGCTTCGGCCGGCCGGCGTCGTAGACGACGGGGGTCGAGCTGTCGGTGTTGCTGCCGCTGAACGCGTTGAACACGCCCACGGTGTAGGTGATCGGCGTGCTGGCGTTGCCCGTGGGCACACCCAGGGCGTCGAGGTACACGGGCATCGTCACGACGTTGTTGTCGAAGACGTTGGTGTCCGTGTCACCCAGCAGCTGGTTCACCGGCTCGAGGTCCACCAGGTCGCCCGACGCGAGGTCGACCGTCCAGGCGTACAGCAGGTCGGTGTCCGCGATCGGCTGGATGTAGGTCTCGAAGTCCGGCGTCTGGTCGCCGTCGACGTCGTAGTCGACGAACGGCACGTTCACCGTGCCCACGTCCACCCAGTCGGCGTACGTCGACAGACCGAAGGTCAGCAGGCTGTCCTGACCGGTGCCGGTGCGGACCGCCCCGACGTACTGCAGGTCACCGGCGCGCTCGGTGCGCGTGGTGGCGCAACCGGTCGTGACGGTGTCGGTGCAGGTCGGCAGCTTGGGGCTGGTGGCCCCGAGCTCGAGGACCGAGACCAGCGAGGTGTACGCCGTGGAGTCGGAGCCCTGCTTGACGCCCGCGCCCGCGAGGTCGACGCCGGTCGCGCCGGCGGTCGCCTTGGTGACGGAGACGGGCTTCGGAGCGGCGTAGACGGGCACGCGCAGCGCGGCCTTCTTGCCGGGCTTGACCAGCAGGCGGCCGGACGCGTCGGTGACGTACTGACGCGCCTGGTCCTGGTCGTAGTAGACGTTGGTCTGCGTGGTGGCCATCGTGGGGTCGATGGTGTGGCGCAGCGCCTTGGGGTCGACCGTGAGCGTGACCTTGACGGTCTTGGCCTTGCCCTTCTTGATCGTCACCGACTTCGGCGAGACGGAGTACTTCGCGCCGGGGGAGGTGTTGACGGCCTGGTAGGCCAGCTTGATCGTCTGCGTCTTCTTGCCGACGTTCTTGATCTTGACCTTCTTGGTCTTGGTCACCTTGCCACCGTTGACGGGCACCGGGACGACGCCGAAGCTCGCGGAGACCGGGTTGTTCTTGCCCTTGGTGTAGGCGAGGACCTTGGTCGCGGACGCGGCGCGCGCGTCGATGCGGCCGGAGCCGACCCGGGCCGGCGCGTAGCGCTTTCCCTTGTGGTTGGGCTCGGTGTAGACGTCGTGGCCGGCGGTGTTCATGACGGCGGCCTTGACGAGGAGCGGCGACCACTTGGGGTGGGCGGCCTTGACGAGCGCGGCGACACCGGCGGTGACCGGGGTGGCCATCGAGGTGCCCGAGATCGTGAGGACCTTGTTGCCCGTGCCCACGCCCGCGGAGCTGACCGTGTCACCGGGAGCGGCGACGTCGGGCTTCACGGAGTTGATGGAGCCGTGGGTGCCGCGCGAGCTGAAGCTCGACAGCGTGTCCGAGATGGACGGCGTGACGTCCTTGATCGTCGCCTGGAGGGCGCCGTCGAAGGTGACGTTCAGGGTGCCGGCCTCGGCGGCGGGACGGAGCTTGTCCGTGCCGACCTTGGGGAGCTGGAAGACCGGGATCTGCGTGTCGCCGGTGATGCCGGCGCCGAAGACGTTCAGGCCCGAGGTGAAGACGGCACCGATGGCACCGGCGTTCTTGACGTTGGCCGAGCGGCCGACGGAGCCGCAGCGACGCGTGGCGTCGTTGTCGTCCCACTCGAGCCAGGCGACCTTGCCGGCGACCTTGGCGGCGTCGGAGGCCGACAGCGGCGAGCAGCCGTCGGCGTTGGCGCCGGGGATGGTCGCGACGGTGCCGGTGACCGGCTGGCCGGTCGGGCCGTTGTTCGGCCAGTCGTAGGCGACCGACATCTGGCCGGCGGCGATGCCGGCGACGCCGGACGGGGCGTTCACCTTGATGCCGTCGCGCTGCTGGAGCGCGTCGACGGTGCTCGCCACGGCCAGGGAGCTGGTCGCGTTGCCGGGCTCGCCACCGATGTCGGTGATGTCGCCCGCGTTGCCCATCGCGATGACCGAGAGCACGCCGTGGCGGGCGAGGGCGTCGACGACCTTGTTGTCGGCGCTGTCCTCGTTGCCGTAGTCGCTGCCCAGGGACAGGTTGACGATGTCGAGGTGGTCCTTGAAGTTGCCGTCGCCGTTCGGGTCGAGCGCCCAGTCGAGGGCGGCGATCGTGACGTCGGTGGAGCCGTCGCAGCCGAAGACGCGCAGCGGGTAGAGCTGGGCCTCGGGCGCCATGCCCGGGCCGATGTCCATCTTGAGCAGCTTGCTCTTGTTGAGCTTCTTGTACTTGCCGCTGAAGACCTTGCCGTTGCCGCCCACGCCGTACCCGGCCGCGGTGCCCGCGACGTGGGTGCCGTGCTCGTTGCAGTCGAGGGGGTTCTCGTCCGGCTTCGGGACGGGCTGGTAGGACGCCGACGTCGGGTCGGCGTTGTAGTCGTCGCCGACGAAGTCGTGGCCGCCGATGATCTTGGCCTTGGCCTTCTTCGGCAGCGCGGCACGCCAGCCCGGGTCGGTGTCGCTGGCCAGCGCGGCCTGGTAGGCCTCCACCGTGCCCACGCCGCCGAAGTCGGCGTGCGTGTAGTCGAGCCCGGTGTCGATGATCCCGACCTTGACGCCCTTGCCGGTGTTGCCGGCGTACTTCCAGGTGTCGACGGCCTTGACCAGCGAGGCGACGTTCGCGTTGGACGGCGACTGCGTCGCGATCCGGGTCACCGAGACGACGTCGTCGTTGGCGAGCAGGGCCCGCACACCGGCGGCGGTCGTCTTCAGCCCGACGCCCGGCAGGGCGTTGGAGATCGTGAAGATCTGCGTCGCGCGCTTGTCGGCCGAGCGGGCCGAGGCGAGCGCACCCTCCGCAGCGCGCGCGACCTGGGCCCGGAGGGCCGAGACCGAGCCGCCGCGGCTGGCGACGTCGGCGCCACTGGCACCGGCGAGCTCCACGAGGACGGACTGACGACCGTCGGCGACGGTCAGCGGGTTGGTGAAGGCCTTGGCCCCGGGCTGGAGCTTGCCGTGGTGAAGAGCAGGCGCCTTCGCCGCAGGACGCGTGTCCTGAGCGGCGAGGGACGGACTGGCCGTGGCTGCGGTGGTGGCAGCCAGGGCCAACGCGGTCAACGCTGACCAGCGGACGGATCGGGATCGGTTCACCCGAGATCCCCTTTCGAGCATGAGGCGGACGGCAGGACATCCCTGTCGTGTGGGGGGTGCTGACCGCGTGTTCCGGGTGTGACGTGGATGACATGCGGCCCGTGGCACCTTAAGCGCGAAATTGCCCGTTGTGGAGGATCTGCGACAGGAATTAACAGGATTCGCGCAACCTCCCGTCTGCCTCCCCGTGGCCGTCCGTTTGGTGGGATCGTCGTCTCAGTGGACGAGACAGCGCGAGGGGCGGGATGACGGCCCCGGGTCGCGGCGGCTAGCGTGCTGGCATGCAGACGGAGATTCTCGTACTTTCGCGGCGCGCGGGCTGAGTCGACACCGACCCACAGCACGCGCGTCACCCCTCGTTGCCCACCGGCCGAGGGGTTTTTTGTTGGGCAGGGCAGCACCACGAGCAGGTCGTCCGCGGGGCGGGTGACCGGAACAGGAAGCAAGGGGATGAGCGAGCAGATCACCGGCGCGCAGAGCCTGATCAAGTCGCTGGAGGCGGCCGGGGCCGAGAACATCTTCGGCATCCCGGGTGGCGCGATCCTCCCGGCGTACGACCCCCTCATGGACAGCTCGATCCGCCACATCCTCGTGCGGCACGAGCAGGGCGCGGGCCACGCGGCGCAGGGCTACGCGTCCGCGACCGGCAAGGTCGGCGTCTGCATGGCGACCTCGGGACCCGGCGCGACCAACCTCGTGACCCCGCTCGCCGACGCGCACATGGACTCGGTCCCGCTGGTCGCGATCACCGGCCAGGTGGGCGCCGCGATGATCGGGACGGACGCCTTCCAAGAGGCCGACATCCGCGGCATCACGATGCCGATCACCAAGCACAACTTCCTCGTCACCGACCCGCTCGACATCCCGCGGACGGTCGCCGAGGCGTTCTACATCGCCTCGACCGGTCGCCCCGGCCCCGTGCTCGTCGACGTCGCGAAGTCCGCGCTGCAGTCGATGACCGACTACGCGTGGCCGACCGAGCTCCAGCTGCCCGGCTACCGCCCCGTCACCAAGCCGCACGCCAAGCAGATCCGCGAGGCCGCGAAGCTGATCCTCGAGGCCCGCCGTCCCGTCCTGTACGTCGGGGGCGGCACGATCCGCGCCGCCGCCTCGCGTGAGCTCAAGGTGCTCGCGGAGCTCACCGGGATGCCCGTCGTGACCACGCTGATGGCCCGGGGCGCGTTCCCCGACAGCCACCCGCAGCACCTCGGCATGCCCGGCATGCACGGCACCGTCGCCGCGGTCGCGGGTCTGCAGCGCAGCGACCTGATCATCAGCCTCGGCGCCCGCTTCGACGACCGGGTGACCGGCAACCTCGACTCGTTCGCCCCCGGCGCCAAGGTCATCCACGCCGACATCGACCCGGCCGAGATCGGCAAGAACCGCGTCGCCGACGTCCCGATCGTGGGGGACTGCCGCGAGGTCATCAGCGACCTCGTCGTGGCCCTCAAGGCCGAGGCGGACGCCGGGCACACCGGCGACTACCAGGCCTGGGTGGAGTTCCTCGCCGGCATCAAGATGCGCTACCCGCTCGGCTACGACACGCCGGCCGACGGCAGCCTCAGCCCGCAGTACGTCATCGAGCGTCTCGGCGCGATCTCCGGCCCCGACACGATCTTCACCTCGGGCGTGGGGCAGCACCAGATGTGGGCCGCGCACTTCATCAGCTACGAGAAGCCGAACACCTGGCTGAACTCCGGCGGCCTCGGCACGATGGGCTACTCCGTGCCCGCCGCGATGGGGGCCAAGGTCGGCATGCCCGACTCGACCGTCTGGGCGATCGACGGCGACGGCTGCTTCCAGATGACCAACCAGGAGCTCGCCACCTGCGCGATCAACGACATCCCGATCAAGGTCGCGATCATCAACAACGAGTCGCTCGGCATGGTGCGCCAGTGGCAGACGCTCTTCTACAACGAGCGCTACTCCAACACCGACCTGCACTCGAAGCGGATCCCCGACTTCGTGAAGCTCGCCGAGGCCTACGGCTGCGTCGGGCTCGCCTGCGAGGACCCCGCCGACGTGGACGCCACCATCAACAAGGCGATGGAGATCAACGACGTGCCCGTCGTCGTCGACTTCCGCGTCCACCGCGACGCCATGGTCTGGCCGATGGTCGCCGCCGGCACCAGCAACGACGAGATCAAGTACGCCCGCGACCTGGCCCCCGAGTTCGACAAGGACGACCTGTGATGAGCACCCACACCCTCAGCGTCCTGGTCGAGAACAAGCCCGGTGTCCTCGCCCGGATCGCCGGCCTGTTCAGCCGCCGCGGCTTCAACATCGACTCGCTCGCCGTGGGACCGACCGAGCACCCCGAGGTCTCCCGCATGACCATCGTGGTCAGCGTCGACGAGTCCCCGCTCGAGCAGGTCACCAAGCAGCTCAACAAGCTGGTCGAGGTGATCAAGATCGTCGAGCTCGACCCGACGGCCTCGGTCAACCGCGAGCTGATGATGGTCAAGATCGGCGCCACCACCGAGACCCGGGGCCAGGTGCTCGACACCGTCCAGCTCTTCCGCGCCAAGGTCGTCGACGTGGCGACCGACGCGGTCACCGTCCAGATCACCGGCAACGCCGCCAAGCTGGCCGACTTCCTGCGCGTCGTGGAGCCCTTCGGGATCCGCGAGCTCGTGCAGTCCGGCATGGTCGCGATCGGCCGGGGCTCCCGGTCGGTCAGCGAGCGCACGCTCCGGCCCGTGCCCGTGCCCGTCCCGGCGCCACCGGCCCGCACGGCCTGACCCACCCCCCCCCCCCCCCCCCCCCCCCCCCCGACGTACCCCCTCCGATTCACCCAGATCCGATTAGTCCCCACCAGAAGGAGAGCCCCCGTGGCTGAGATGTTCTACGACGACGACGCCGACCTGTCCCTGATCCAGGGCAAGAACGTGGCCGTCATCGGTTACGGCAGCCAGGGTCACGCCCACGCGCTGTCCCTGCGCGACTCCGGCGTCGACGTGCGCATCGGCCTGCAGCCGGGCTCGAAGAGCCGCGCCAAGGCCGAGGCCGAGGGCCTGCGCGTCCTCACGCCCGCCGAGGCCGTCCAGGAGGCCGACGTCGTCGTGATCCTGGCGCCCGACCAGCACCAGCGGAAGCTGTACGCCGAGGAGATCGCCCCGCACCTGGCGCCCGGCGACACCCTGGTCTTCGGCCACGGCTTTAACATCCGCTTCGGCTACATCACCCCGCCCGAGGGCGTCGACGTGTTCATGGTCGCCCCCAAGGGCCCCGGCCACCTGGTCCGTCGCGAGTACGTCGACGGCCGCGGCGTCCCGGTCCTCGTGGCCGTCGAGGCCGACGCCTCCGGCAGCGCCTGGGACCTCGCGCTGTCCTACGCCAAGGGCATCGGCGGCCTGCGCGCCGGCGGCATCAAGACCACCTTCACCGAGGAGACCGAGACCGACCTCTTCGGCGAGCAGGCGGTCCTCTGTGGCGGCGCCTCGCAGCTGGTCATGTACGGCTTCGAGGTACTGACCGAGGCGGGCTACCAGCCCGAGGTCGCCTACTTCGAGTGCCTCCACGAGCTCAAGCTCATCGTCGACCTGATGTACGAGGGCGGCATCGCCAAGCAGCGCTGGTCGGTCTCCGACACGGCCGAGTTCGGCGACTACGTCTCCGGCCCCCGCGTCATCGACGAGCGCGTGAAGCAGAACATGCAGGCCGTCCTCGAGGACATCACCAACGGCTCCTTCGCCGAGCGCTTCATCACCGACATGGACAACGGCTCGCCGGAGTTCACGAAGTTCCGCGAGCAGGGTGCGGCCCACCCGATCGAGAAGACCGGTGCCGAGCTCCGCAAGCTGATGGCCTGGGTCAAGAGCCACGACTCCGACTACGTCGAGGGCTCCTCCGCCCGCTGACCCCGCCGACGCCGAGTCGGCGCATCTGCACGGGTTCCTCCGTGCAGATGTGCCGGCTCGGCGTTGCTGCATCAGCGGCCGGGCGACACGAGCAGGCTCACGTCCCCGCCGACCCACTGGGCGCCGTCCTGCCAACCGTCGCTGTAGTCCAGGTCGAAGCCGTGGAACACCAGCGTCCCCGCGCGCGTCGGCGTGATCGCCACGACCAGCTGCTGGGTCCCGACCCAGGCCATCGCGTCGGTGGCCGCGACGGGGTCGGCGCAGTCCTGGCGGAAGTCCGCCTCCGCGACGACGCCGATGGGGGCGTACGACGCCCCGGCGACGTGCGTGCACAGGTAGTAGTCGAAGGTCGCACCGCTCGAGTCGGCCGAGTCGCTCACGCCGTGCGGAGTCGCACCGTGGAGGTGGACCCGGGACTCGCCCCGCCCGTCCGGGTAGGTCACCCCGACGTACATCGTCTCTCCGACCGTCGCGCGGGTCGACCCGACCCCCCACCCGCCGTACGGCTCGAACGCCGTCGGGTGCCGCCACGTCCAGCCGACGGCGACAACCGCCGCGACGACGGCGAGCACCAGGGCGCCGAGCGCGACGCGCCGCAGCCGGGTCGGCCGTCCGGTGTCCTCGGATGAGGGCGGGCGCGGCGAGGTGTCGAGGGCGGTCACGGTCACGGAGTATGCCGCTGGAGGGGCGCCCCCGTCGCAGAACCGTGCTCCGCCCGACGATCACGATCTGGGTGTGAATTCCCGGGGAAGTGGGCACGAACGAGAGGTTTCGTTCGTTGTAGCCCCTTCCCTCGGAGGTCGGATGACAGTCACAGAGGCTCCCCAGCCGAAGCAACGCAACACCAAGCTGGTCCGCGAGGTCGGCATCATCGGCCTCACCTGGGCCTCGATGGGCTCGATCATCGGGTCCGGATGGCTCTTCGGCCCGCAGGAGGCGCTCATCGCCGCCGGCCCGGCCGCGATCATCTCCTGGATCGTCGGTGGCGTCGCCATCGTGGTCCTGGCCCTCGTGCACGCTGAGCTCGGCGGGATGTATCCCGTCTCCGGCGGCACCGCCCGGTTCCCGCACTACGCCTTCGGGGGCGTCGCCGGGGCGTCGTTCGGCTGGTTCGCGTGGCTCAACGCCGCGACCGTCGCGCCGATCGAGGTCTCCGCGATGCTGACGTACGCCGGCCACTACGGCTTCGCGGACGGCTGGATCAACCCGGACACGGCCGTGCTCAGCTTCACCGGCATCGTGGTCGCGATCATCCTGATGGCGGTCCTGACGGCCATCAACTTCCTCGGCGTCAAGAAGCTCGCGGCCACCAACAGCGCGGCGACGTGGTGGAAGATCGCGATCCCGCTGCTCACGATCCTGGTGCTGGCGCTCGCCAACTTCGACACCAGCAACCTGACGGCGGCCAACGGCTTCAACCCCGAGGGACTCAAGGGCATCTTCGCCGCGGTCTCGACCGGCGGCATCATCTTCAGCTACCTCGGCTTCGAGCAGGCCGACCAGCTGGCGGGGGAGTCGGCCAACCCCAAGCGCGACGTCCCGTTCGCGATCATCGGCTCGGTCGTCTTCGGCACGATCCTCTACATCCTGCTCCAGCTCTGCTTCCTCTTCGCGCTCCCCAAGAGCGCGATCGGCGACACCTGGGACCAGGTCGGCGACGGCCTCTACACGACGTTCACCGGCCCGTTCGCCGAGATCGCGAGCCTGCTGAGCATCGGCTGGCTGGCCGCGATCATCTACGCCGACGCGATCATCAGTCCCGGTGGCACCGGCCTGATCTACACGACCGGCAGCTCGCGGCTGGCGTACGGCCTGTCCCGCAACGGCTACGTCCCCTCCGCCTTCGAGTGGACCAACAAGCGCAACGTGCCGTGGGTCGGGCTGCTCGCCGCCTTCGTCACCGGCTGCATCTGTTTCCTGCCGTTCCCGAGCTGGCAGTCGCTGGTCGGGCTGATCACGAGCGCCTCGGTCCTGATGTACGGCGGGGCGCCGCTCTCGCTGGGCGTCTTCCGGCGTCGGCTGCCGGACGCGGAGCGTCCCTACCGCCTGCCGGCGGCCGAGATCCTGTCGCCGCTGGCGTTCGTGATCGCCAACCTGATCATCCTGTGGACCGGCTGGGACACCGTGTGGAAGCTCGGCGTCTCGATCCTCATCGGCTACGCGATCCTGGTCGCCAACCGGGTCTTCAAGCTCAACGAGCACAAGCCGACGCTCGACTGGAAGGCCGCGTCCTGGCTGATCCCGTACCTCCTCGGCATGGGCGTGATCATCTACGTCAGCGACTTCGGCCCGAAGGGCGACGACGCGCTCATCGGCTTCGGCTGGGACATGTTCGTCGTCGCGGTCTGGAGCCTGGTCATCTACTACTGGGCGATGGCCGTCGGCCTGAGCACCGAGAAGATCGAGGAGATGATCGGCGAGGTCGAGGAGCCCGAGGAGGGCATGGAGCCCGTCGCGCACTGACCCCCGCCATCGCCGAGTCGGCGCATCTGCAGGGAAATGTTGCTGCAGATGCGCCGACTCGCCCTGTTCTTGCTGCAGATGCGCCGACTCGGCAGCCGGGAACATCGGGCGGCCGGCCTCGGTTGAGCCAGACATGCGTATCGAGATCTGGTCCGACGTCGTCTGCCCGTGGTGCTACATCGGCAAGCGGCGCCTCGAGACCGCCCTGGCCGGCTTCGCCCACGCCGACGAGGTCGAGGTGGTCTACCGCTCCTTCGAGCTGGACCCCAGCGCCCCGCACCACGGTCACGAGCTGACCACGCCGGTGCTCGCGCGGAAGTACGGCCGCAGCGAGGCCGAGATGCGCCAGATGCAGCAGCAGCTGGTCGCCACCGCGGCCGAGGAGGGGCTGGCCTTCCGGCTCCTCGAGAACGTCCACACCAACACGATCGACGCGCACCGCATCCTGCACCTCGCGCTCGAGACCGGTGGCCCCGCGCTGCAGCGCGACCTCAAGGAGGCCCTGCTGGCGGCGTACTTCGTGAACGCCGAGGACATCGGCGACCACGACGTGCTCCGCCGAGCGGCGACCACGGCCGGCCTCGACGAGGCCCGGGTCACCGAGGTGCTCGAGAGCGACGAGTTCGCCGGCGCCGTCCAGGCCGACATCGCGCAGGCGCGGGCGTACGGCGCCACGGGCGTGCCCTTCTTCGTCATCGACCAGGCGTACGGCGTCAGCGGGGCGCAGCCGGCCGAGGCGTTCAGCCAGGTGCTGGACCAGGCCTGGGCCGCCAGCCACCCGGTCCTCGACATGGTCGCCAGCCCGGCCGGTGGCGGCGAGACCTGCGGGCCAGACGGCTGCGCGATCTGACCCTCGCCGGGGGGACCGGAGTGTGACCCACACCCCGTTCCCGCGGCGGCACGGCAGGTGTAAGGTGAGGCACGCCTAACTAAGCATTGCCTCACTCCGACAAGGACTGCCGTGTTCGCGAACTACTTGATCGGGCTCCGCGAGGGCCTCGAGGCCGCGCTTGTCGTGAGCATCCTGGTCGCCTACCTCGTGAAGTCCGACCGTCGCCACCTGCTCGGCCGGATCTGGCTCGGCGTGGCGGTCGCGATCTGCGTCAGCCTCGCCTTCGGTGCCGTCCTGACCTTCGGCCCGCGCGGCCTCACCTTCACCGCCCAGGAGGCGATCGGCGGCTTCCTGTCGCTCATCGCCGTGGTCTTCGTGACCTGGATGATCTTCTGGATGGCCCGCGCCGCGCGCGCGATGGGCGGCGAGCTCCGCGGCCAGATCGACAAGGCCGCCGAGGGCAGCCGCTGGTCGCTCGCGCTGGTCGCCCTGCTGGCCGTGGGCCGCGAGGGCCTCGAGACCGCGCTGTTCCTCTGGGCCGCGACGCAGGCCGGCACCCGTGAGGCCGCCGGCGCCGTCACCCCGACCTGGGAGCCCCTGCTCGGCGCGTTCCTCGGTCTCGGCACGGCCGTCGTCCTCGGCTACCTGATCTACCGCGGCGCCATCTCGATCAACCTGTCGCGCTTCTTCACGTGGACCGGCGCGTTCCTCATCGTGGTCGCGGCCGGCGTCCTGTCGTACGGCATCCACGACCTGCAGGAGGCCGGCATCCTGCCCGGCCTCAACCGCATCGCCTTCGACGTCTCCGGCACCATCGACCCGAGCACGTGGTACGCCACGCTCCTCAAGGGCGTCTTCAACTTCTCGCCCGTCACGACCGTGCTCGAGGCCGTCGCCTGGGTCGCGTACGCCGTCCCGACGATGACCCTGTTCATCCTCGGCGTCCGCCGCCGCGCCACCCCGGCGCCGCAGCAGCCGGCCGCCCCCGCGCCGGCCACCGCGTCGCACTGACCGTCCCCTGACCGCCACCGCTTCCCCGACCCCGAGGATCCCGATGCGCTTCCCCCTGCTCGTCGCCGCGCTGATCGCCGCGCCCGTGCTGACCGCCTGCACCGAGAACGCCACCACCCAGGCCGGCGACGGCGACCGCAGCATCACCGTCAGCTCCACCGACGACGCCTGCAAGGTCTCCTCGACGAAGGCACCCTCGGGCACCCTGACCTTCCAGATCACCAACGACGGCTCGAAGGTCACGGAGTTCTACCTCTACGCCGAGGACGGACAGCGCATCGTCGCCGAGGTCGAGAACGTCGGCCCCAACCTCTCCCGCGAGCTCACGGTCAGCGCCGCCGCCGGCACCTACGTCACCGCGTGCAAGCCGGGCATGGAGGGCAAGGGCATCCGCGCCGACTTCACGGTGACCGACAGCGGCGCCAAGGTGGCCGCGCAGAGCGACGACGAGCAGGTCCAGCTCGCGCAGAAGGCGTACGCCGACTGGGTGCGTGACGAGTCCGCGCAGCTCCTCACCGGCACGGCGCAGTTCGTGGCGGCGTACAAGGCGGGCGACGACGACAAGGCCCGCAACCTCTACCCCCGCGTCCGCACCCACTGGGAGCGCATCGAGACCGTCGCCGAGTCCTTCGGCGACCTCGACCCGAAGATGGACGCCCGCGAGGCCGACCTCGAGCCCGGCCAGAAGTGGACCGGCTGGCACCGCCTCGAGAAGGACCTCTGGCCGGCCCGCGCCGACGAGTACACCGCCCTGACGATGAAGCAGCGCGCGACGTACGCCGACGACCTCCTCGCCAACACCGAGACGCTCGACGGCCGGATCAAGAAGCTCGAGTTCACGATCGACCAGATCGCCAACGGCTCCCGCGGGCTGCTCGAGGAGGTCGCGAAGGGCAAGGTCACCGGCGAGGAGGAGTACTGGTCGCGCACCGACCTCTACGACTTCCAGGCCAACATCGACGGCGCGCACGAGGCCTTCGAGCTGCTCGAGCCGGTCCTGCAGTCGCGCGACCCCGAGCTGGCGAAGACCCTCGACTCCCGCTTCGCCGAGCTGCAGAAGCTGCTCGACGCGCAGCGCCAGGGCGACGGCTTCGTGTCGTACGACGACCTCAGCACCGACCAGGTCAAGCAGCTCGCCGACGCCGTGAACGCGCTGGCCGAGCCGCTGTCCGAGCTCACCGCGGCGGTGCTCTCCTGACCGCCGACGAGCTGCGCGAGGACACCGCGCCCGAGGCCCCGCGCGGCCGCGGGCTCTCCCGGCGTGGGCTGATCGGAGGCGGCGTCGCCGCCGCCGGGGTGGCCGGCGCGTTCGTGGCCGGCCGCGCCAGCGAGGCCAGCCCGGGGGAGAGCCGGGAGGGCGCGGCGTACCCCTTCCGCGGCGACCACCAGGCCGGCATCGTCACCCCCGCCCAGGACCGCCTGCACTTCGCGGCCTTCGACGTCACCACCAAGTCGCGGGCCCAGCTGATCGCGCTGCTCAAGGCCTGGACCGAGGCCGCCGACCGGATGACCCGCGGGCTCGACGCCGGCGCGATCGGCGCCGTCGACGGCGACAGCCGGCTGCCACCCGACGACACCGGCGAGGCGATCGGGCTGCCGCCCGGTGGCCTGACGATCACCTTCGGCGTCGGCCCGGGCCTCTTCCGCGACGCCGACGGCAAGGACCGCTTCGGCCTCGCCGACCGCCAGCCCGAGGCGCTGCAGACCCTCCCGCACTTCCCGGGCGACAACCTCGACCCGGCACGCTCGTACGGCGACCTGTGCGTCCAGGCCTGCGCCGAGGACCCGCAGGTCGCGGTGCACGCGATCCGCAACCTCGCCCGGATCGGCTTCGGCACGGTCGCGGTGCGCTGGTCGCAGCTGGGCTTCGGGCGCACGTCGAGCACCTCGACCGCCCAGACCACGCCCCGCAACCTCTTCGGCTTCAAGGACGGCACCGCCAACGTCAAGGCCCAGGAGGCCGCGGCCCTCGACGAGCACGTCTGGGTCGGCGCCTCCGACGACCCCGCCGCGGGGTGGCTGGCCGGCGGCTCGTACCTCGTCGCCCGCCGCATCAACATGACCATCGAGGTCTGGGACCGCCAGCCGCTGGGCGACCAGGAGGCGTTCATCGGCCGCACCAAGGGCTCCGGCGCCCCGCTCTCCGGCGGCGACGAGTTCACCGAGCCCGACCTTGCCATGCCCGGCAGCGACGGCCCGATCATCCCGAAGGACGCCCACGTCCGCGTCGTCCACCCCGACGAGAACGGCGGCGTCCGCATGCTCCGCCGCGGCTACAACTTCGTCGACGGCACCGACCAGCTCGGCGGCCTCAACGCCGGCCTGTTCTTCCTCGCCTACGTCCGCGACCCGCGCACCCACTTCATCCCCGTGCAGACCCGGATGGCCAAGGTCGACGCGCTCATGGAGTACCTCAAGGTCACCGGCTCCGCCCTCTTCGCCGTCCCGCCCGGCGTCAAGCCGGGGGAGTACGTCGCGCAGTCGCTCTTCGCCTGAGCGTCGTCACCTCGCTGGTCGAGCTCGTCGGGCCCGGACGAGCCGGCTGAGCCAGCGGGACGTCATCGGATACGAGCGCGATAGCCCACGGATCCCATGACGTTACGGGGACCGAGTCGGCTCCCGGTGAGCTCTGTGTGGTGGATTGCTGTCACCTGATGACACTGATCAACCACACAACGGGTTCGTGACGGTCGTTGCGTGACCTCCTCACTCTCCGGAGGCTGGCGCGGGGACAGCGATGAGGGCGGAGTCTGAGGCGCACCGGGCGCGGCTCAGACTCCGCGATCATCGGCGGACCCGGACGAGCCGGCTGAGCCAGCGGGACGTCATCGGTTCCAAGCGCGATAGCCCACGGATCCGATGACGTTACGGGGACCGCTCAGCTGTCGAGCCGCACCAGCACCACGGTGTCGGCGTACGTCTGCCCGGCCTTGCGCTGGCCCATGACCTTGCCCATCACCTTGGTCAGCTTGGTCATGAAGCCGTACTTCGCGCGCACCTTGGCGTGCACCTCGTCGAAGAGGCGGCCCGACTGCACCATCTCGGCCTCGCCGGTGATCAGCGGGAAGCCGTCCTTGACGTTGCCGCGGACGTCGGAGGCCTGCACGGTGACCTTCGGGTTGTTCTTGAGGCGCTTGGTCTTGCCGCTGCCCATCGCGGTCCAGAAGCCGACCCGCCCGTCGCTGACGGGGACCACCCACGTCGGCGAGCTGACGGGGTCGCCGTTCTTGCGGAAGGTCGTGAAGGACATGTACTTCTCGTCGCCGATGGCCATGCGCAGAGCCTAGGGCTCAGGAGGGCTCGCCGGGATGATCGCGCAGCGACGGTGTGGTCAGGCTGGCGAGCGCCTCGCGCGTCCGGTCGTCCTTCGGCAGACCGGGGTTGCGGGCCAGGCTGGGCTGCAGGATGCGGAGCACGTCGGTGATGTCGGCGACCCAGGGCGTGCTGACCGACATCGTGAGCTCGCCCTGGCGGCGGACCAGCACCTTCCAGGTCCCCGACAGCGAGGCGTTGAACGACGGCGGCTTGTAGGTCAGCTCGGCGGTGGTCGGCTCGTCGAGCGAGATCACCTGCTCGCGCCCGACGAACCGCTGGTGCAGCGTGTTGTCGGTGGTGTCGACCCAGGTCCGGTTGGTCCACGCCGCCGCGGCGCCCACGATCGTCGCGGCCGCGATCAGCACGAGGGCGGCCAGCTGGGCGGCGTACGCCCAGCCCCACTCGACTTCGCCGCGCAGCCAGTAGACGGGCTGGTAGAGCAGCGCCAGCGTGAACAGCCCCGCCACCACCCCGAAGATCGGCTTCATGACGGGCAGCGGCGCCAGCACCGCGCTGCGCCCGGGCACCGGCGCGGCCGTCGGCTCGAGAGGCTCGCTCATGCGCACGAGCATCCCTCAGGCCGTCGGCTCGATCGAGCGCTCCACGCCGATGTCGGCCAGGAAGCCCGCGTCGTGGCTCGCGACCAGCAGCGCGCCGCGGTACGACGCCAGCGCCGAGACCAGGGCGTCGTACGACGCGAAGTCCAGGTTGTTGGTCGGCTCGTCGAGCAGCAGCAGCTGCGGGGCCGGATCCGCCAGCAGGAGCGAGGCCAGGGTCGCCCGGAAGCGCTCGCCGCCGGACAGCTCGCCGACCGGGTGGTCGGCGGCCCCGCCGCGGAAGAGGAAGCGGGCGAGCGAGGCCCGGACCGTGTTCGGCTCGGCGCTGGGTGCGGCGGCCGCGACGTTCTCGTAGACCGTCAGTCGGTCGTCCAGCACGTCGAGCCGCTGGGGCAGCAGCGCCACCGGGACGTGGGTCGTCACACCGCCCGACTCGGGGTCGAGCCGGCCCGCGATGGTGTGGAGCAGCGTCGTCTTGCCCGACCCGTTCGGCCCGACGACCGCGATCCGGTCGGGCCCGTGCACCTCGAGCTCGACGGCGGCGCCGGTGCGCAGCACCAGGTCCTGGGTGGTCACCACGACGCGGCCGCGGGGGACTGCGGTGCCGGGCAGGTCGACCCGGATCTCACGGTCCTCGCGCAGCCGGGTCTCGGCGCCAGTGAGCCGCTCGCGGGCGGCGGCGAGCCGGTCGGCGTGGGTCTGGCGGTACTTCGCGGACGACTTCTCGGCGCGGTTCGTCTTGAAGTCGATCGCGCCCTTGCCGAGCCCGCTGCTCGCCTCGGCCCGCTTCGCGACCCTCTTGCGCTGGGCCAGGACCAGCTCGGCCTGGATCACGTCGTTGCGCTGACGTCGTACCTCCGACCTCGCCGTGGTCACCGCCTGGCGCGCCGCCTCCTGCTCGGCGTCGACCTGCTCGGCGTACGCCGTGTAGCCGCCGCCGTACCACCGCACCGCGCCGTCGCGGAGGTCGCCGATCCGGTCCATCCGCTCGAGCAGCTCGCGGTCGTGGCTGACCACGAGCAGGGTGCGGCTCCAGCCCTCGACGACGGCGTAGAGGCGCTCGCGGGCGGCGGCGTCGAGGTTGTTGGTGGGCTCGTCGAGGAGGAGTACGTCGGGGCGCTCGATCAGCAGCCGGGCCAGCCCGAGCTGCGTGACCTCGCCGCCCGAGAGCTCGCCGAGGTGCCGGTCGAGGACGTCGGCCGGGAGCCCCAGGCGGGCCAGCTCGGCCGCGGCGCGGTCCTCGACGTCCCACGCGTCGCCGATGGTGTCGAAGAGCCCGGCGTCGGTCGAGCCGGCCTCGAGCGCATGCAGCGCCCGGCGTACCTCCCCGATCCCGAGGAAGTCCTCGACGCGCTGGGCGACGTCGAGCGTCAGGTCCTGCGGCAGGTAGCCGACCTCGCCCGCCACGCCGACGTGCCCGCTTGTCGGGGCCAGCGCGCCGGCGACGAGGCGGAGCAAGGTGGACTTGCCGGACCCGTTGACGCCCACGAGTCCGGAGCGGCCGGGCGGGACGAGCAGGTCGAGGCCGTCGAGGACGGTGGTGCCGTCGGGCCAGGCGAAGCCGACGGAGGACAGGGTGATGGCAGCAGGCATGAGGTCTCCCCGGATGGGATCTGAGGTGCGTGAGGAGCGCCGGGAGCCCGTGGGCTGCGACCGGCGCGGGTGCCAGGGACTGGCGAGGGGCGCGACCTCAGAGGTTCAAGGGACCTGCCGTGGTGAGGGGATGTGACCCGGCGACGGTAGGCGCTCCCGGGCCGCGGACGCCACCGGTTTTCGTCACCTCGTGGGGGTAGAGTTCCCGGTCCGGGCACAGCGTCGTGCAGGACCGGTCACCGGTCATCTCCGCCATCGACGACCACCGAGGACACACCGTGATCAAGCCCCTCGACCGCCCTGTCGTGCTGATCGCCGAGGAGCTCAGCCCCGCGACCGTCGAGGCGCTCGGGCCGGACTTCGAGATCCGCAGCTGCGACGGCGCGGACCGTGCGGCCCTGCTCGCCGCGATCGTGGACGCCGACGCGCTCCTGGTCCGCTCGGCGACCAAGGTGGACGCCGAGGCGCTCGCTGCCGGGTCGCGCCTCAAGGTGGTCGCCCGCGCCGGGGTCGGCCTCGACAACGTCGACGTCCGTGCCGCCACCCAGGCCGGAGTGATGGTCGTGAACGCCCCGACCTCCAACATCGTCTCCGCCGCCGAGCTCGCCGTCGCGTTGATGCTCGCCGCGGCCCGCCACGTCTCGCCGGCGCACGCCGCGCTGCGGGGCGGGGAGTGGAAGCGCTCGCGCTACACCGGCATCGAGCTGTACGAGAAGACCGTCGGCATCGTCGGCCTCGGCCGGATCGGCGTCCTCGTGGCGCAGCGGCTGTCGGCGTTCGGCATGAAGGTGATCGCCTACGACCCGTACGTTCAGGCCGGCCGCGCCGCCCAGATGGGCGTCCGCCTCGTCGACCTCGACACCCTGCTCGCGGAGTCCGACTTCATGTCGGTGCACCTGCCCAAGACCCCCGAGACCGTCGGCCTGATCGACGCCGAGGCGCTGACCAAGGTCCGCCCGCACCTCGTGCTGGTGAACGCCGCGCGCGGGGGGATCGTCGACGAGGCAGCGTTGTACGCCGCGCTGAAGGAGGGCCGGATGGCCGCCGCCGGCCTCGACGTCTTCGCCCAGGAGCCGTGCGTCGACAGCCCGCTCTTCGAGCTCGAGAACGTCGTCGCCACCCCGCACCTCGGTGCCTCCACCGACGAGGCCCAGGAGAAGGCCGGCATCGCGGTCGCCAAGTCCGTCCGTCTCGCGCTGTCGGGCGAGCTGGTCCCCGACGCCGTGAACGTCCAGGGCGGCGTGATCGCCGAGGACGTCCGCCCCGGCATCCCGCTCACCGAGAAGCTCGGCCGCGTCTTCACCGGCATCGCCGGCTCGGTCGCCGAGTCCATCGACGTCGAGGTCCGCGGCGAGATCACCGACTACGACGTCAAGGTGCTCGAGCTGGCCGCCCTCAAGGGCGTCTTCACCGACATCGTCGAGGAGCAGGTGTCCTACGTGAACGCCCCGCTCCTCGCGGCCGAGCGCGGCTGCGCCGTACGCCTCGTCGCGAGCTCCGAGAGCCCCGACCACCGCAACCTGATCACGATCCGCGGCACCCTCGCCGACGGCTCCCAGGTCTCGGTCAGCGGCACCCTGATCGGCATCCACCAGAAGGAGCGGCTCGTCGAGGTCAACGGCTTCGACGTCGACATCGAGCCCACCGAGCACCTCGCGTTCTTCCACTACGAGGACCGCCCCGGCATGGTCGGCACCGTCGGCGGCATCCTCGGCGCGGCCGGCGTCAACATCGCCGGCATGCAGGTCGCCCGCGACGGCAAGGGCGGCAACGCCCTCGTCGCCCTCTCCGTCGACACCGCCATCCCCACCGAGGCGCTCGCGGAGATTCAGGTCGCGATGGATGCGATCTCCGTGCGGGCCGTCGACCTAGTCTGAAGATTGCGGCTCTTCGGGTCACCAACCCCGGTCAACTTCACATCCCGGACTGCGCGGGCCTATTCGATCTCGTGGATGTCCTTGCCATCGATGACTTCGTTGAACTTGGCTGCGAACTCAGCGTTCAGCTCCAGCTCGCCGTCCAACTCGCCGTTCAGGTTCTTCATCAGGGTGTCCGCCAGTCGGTTCCCCATGGGTCGGAACGTCACGTAAGTAAGGCTCCCGGAGACGACGCCTCCGACGATCGGCACTGCTTTGGTAATGGTCTTCTCCACAGTTTTCTTGGTGACCTGCTTTCCGACAAGCGCACCGACCTTCTTCACCAATGGGTACCAAGCGGTCTTGGTCAGCGCCTGCGCCGCGACCTTCTTACCGAGGTTTGATCCCACCTGCTTCGAAGTTTGCGACACCAGTGCTGCTGCCCCGGCAGCACCGAACATGGCCCCTAGATAGGCGATCACCCTGATCTGAGCGGCCTCGGACAGTTGCCCGCCACCGTCGAACAGTTCGTCCTCCCCGAACAGATAGGCGATTTGCTGAGCCAAGTTGATGGCGAAACCGAAGTACTGCGCGACGTCTACCCCACCCGCAGCAACCATGACTGCGGGGTTGCCGGGCAAGCCAGTCGCGAACGAAGCGAGAGAAGTTTTCGCGGCGCTACTCCTGATGATCGAGTCGGCTCGCTTACGTAATGACTCGGCGGTGTAAACGGCTTGGGGACCGCTCAGAAGAATCACGTCGAGGTGCGGTGAGCCCGCGAACTGCCTGCGAAGGAACTCTTCACGGTCAACTCGTACAACAGGCAGTTTGGAGACCGCTCCGATCGTCTGCAGGGTTGTGGCATAGAGCTTGTCTTGAGACTGGTGATTCATGCCGGAAGACTAGTTGGCATGGCGACATTCGACGGCACGGTCGCGGATCCGCAACGAGGAGGCCGAACGGCGGGGAAGGCGGACGCAACTTGGCATGGGTCAGCCCGCCGGGCGGGATGAACCCATGATGAAGTCGTCGATGCACACGCTCGGTCAAATAGGCCTTGGGTCATAAGCGGATGGAAGGACGCGGCTCGTGAACGCCCGGACCGCGGCCACATCTGGTGAGTCAGTGGCCCAAGCATAGCGACCCCCGCCGCTCTCCGAGGATAGGTAGCCTCAGCACACGATGGATGACTCTTGGCCTGCCTTCTTCGCCGGCTTGGCCGTGCTCGCAGTAGCAGCACTCGCAGCCTGGTTCTGGAGGCCCACGCGCGTGCGACTGCAACGTTGGTGGATTCGCGGTACGGCCGAAGCCGATGAAGCGGCGGCGGATGCCGAAAATGAGCAGATGCATACGCTCCGCGAGCAGGTCCCAGAGCGCGCGCGGAAAGTCGGTAAGCCAATGCCCGTGAGCTCGTCCGGCAATCGGGTCACCTACGCCGACGGGCACACGACCACGTACATCGCTGACTTTCAGCAGTACCGACGCGCCATGGAGAGCGGCCGCGTCGATATCATGCGCACCGTCAACAAGGTGCCACCAACCCCCCTCAGCCGCCGCGACCGTGCCTGGCTTGAGAAGTGGCTGGCTGACAACCCGGAACCGTGAGCGAGTGGCCACGGTTTCTCCGCATCACTGGGCGAACTGTCACCAGTTGCGTCGTCTCATCGAGACGGCAGAATGAATCATGACCAAGCCCACGGGACCGACCTTCAAGTACGACGTAGAGCACGCGCTGACAGTTAGTTGTGACTGGGCCGGGATCCTGTCGCCTGCTCAACTCGAATCGGTGAGTCACGAGCCAGATCTACCTGTGTGCAACTTGTATCTGATTGGAAGGCGACCTCGGCTAACGATCGATGCCGCCTCCTGGTTCTGCGACGAGGAGAAGGTTGCGTTTGAGGTCGTTGCTGACGACGGTCAGGGTGCCTCTACATCGGTGCATCTCGAAGGCCCGAACCCCTTCGGGGGGCTAGTCGTCAATGCGAGCTCCAATGCTGCCCAAACCATGATCGAGTTTCATGACCACGAGGGACACCTCGTTATGGGCGCACCGAGCGGCATGTGGGCTTCGATGTACCTCCAGCTCACGATGCCGGGCACAACTCGGATGGAGGCGACTGCTGTAGACGAGTCGATCATTGACCTCGACGTTGTCTACGTGGGGCAGTCAATGGATCAGGGGGGCGCTGTCGAGCGCCGGCTCTTGAACCATGCGACCCTGCAAAGGGTGATGGCGGAGACCAGTCAGACTACACCTCATCTTGAAGTTTGGATCGTCTTGATGCAGTTCGCGACCTACAACAAAGTGAGCAACTTCGGCCCTTGGGTGGGAGCCCTCGGTACCGAGGAAAGCCGCCAGCACTTGAGCCGCGTGCACGAAACTGACCTGACGACTGCTGAGCTAACGGCCCTTTCGGAGGCCGCGTTGATTCGGTACTTCCAGCCGCTGTACAACAAGACTTTCAAGGACCACTTCCCCGCCCCCCTGCATAAGACCTACAGGACCGTCTACGACCTTGACTACAACGCGGTTGGTATCGACTTCGAGAGCCTGACGACGATCGGCACCAGGCTCGGCAGCCAAGTCGTCTCGCCAACCTTTGTCCACACGGGTCTGTTCGCCATGCACTCGCCCACGCAGAGACGGCGACTGTTGGATTTGTTTGAACAAGAGACCGGCGTCGATGCGCTCTATATCCACCGGTAACTGGCGCCGACCGACTCGCGGCGGAATGACTGTGAGGATCGCGGCTGATCGGACACGGTCTGGTCATTCCTGGTCGTCGCGCTCGTATCCGCGGGGGTAACCGACCTCTTTCATCGTCTCCGCGCTTGCTGGCTTACCGCTTTCAGGTTCGGTCCACTCAATGTCACCCCGGGGAGCCCTTGCCGGCGCCGTGCCGTGGCCGCGCGCGTCGCACTCGGCCTTGTAACCATCGCTGAGGAGGTCCTGTTTGCGGGAGGTGCCGGTGCAGTCGTACTCGTACACCGCTACTTCACAAGCGATGAAGATCTCCATCATCTTTAGGCGTTCAGTAAAGTTCCATCGGCGCCAGAAGGGTGATCGCGACCAGTTGAGCACCTCCGGGTCGATGCCGAACCGTGGGTTGAGTTTCACGACCATGTCAGGCGTCCAATCGCGGACCGTGAGACGGACGCAGTCGGCACTTCCGCCGTCGATGATGCGTTCGCCGAATTGGATGGTTGCGCGCGTGCCGGGTGGGAGGCCTACGACGGGCCTGAGGTCAGCGATGTAAGAGGTCATTGCGTTGGGTCGGCGGTGGCGGTCGTCCCGTGCGAGGCGGTTCACCCAGCCCAGGTAGTTCGCGTCGACGTCGCTGTTGCAGGGCTGCATCTGGTGGAGCATCTGCCGATGGTGGTCGGCTAGACCGTTGAGCCGGTACAGGTTCTTCGTCCAGGCGTCCTCGGAGTCGTAGATCGGATACTGGAGGACATGCTCCTTCGGAGGCGGGATCGTGCCAGCCACATGAGCGGCGGTTGCCCAGATGACGTGGTCGAGGGTTGCGCGGAGGTTGTACAGCCATTCGCCGATGAGGATCCCGAGTTCGGCGGGGACGGGGGTGTCCTGGGTGACGCGGACGACGTAGGTGCCGTCTTGGTTATCGATGATGGTGTAGCCATATGGATGCGGTGCGAGGTACTCGTTCCAAAGCTCGGTGCCGGCTCTGCGGTGTTCGGCCGCGCGGTCGAGGCGCTGCCAGCAGCCGTCGAATAAGTCATCGGACATGTGTTCCAGTTTGACTGTGAGTTCCGACACCGGGCGCAAACTCGTGCTTTCGGAGGGTGCCCACGGCCGATCGCCGAGGATGCCCATCGACGGATCCGGAGCTATCGCTGCAGTCAGACGCCTGAGAGTGCCGAACTTCGGATGTAGTTGAGGTGAGCCCGGCCGGGTCGTTCCTCAACATCGACTGCCGCGACCTCCCCGTTGTGATCTGGGCTGGCGCATCGATGTCGGTACCGTTGTTTACGGTGGACTTATGCAGAGTCAAGCGTCGTGCGCCGGGGTCGTGACATCAGTTGCCTGAACCGATGCCCGGGTTCCCTCGCATCCCGGGGTACGAGCTCAGTAGCGAACCGACCCTGGCCTCAGAGTGGGCAGCACCCGCGCGCGCCTACCCGGGCGACTTGTGGCCCGCCGAACTGCTGCGCCGTGTCCGATCAGACCCGTCGGACTGGCTGATCGTCGAAGAGCACTTCTACCGCGACGATCAGTACGGCGGCACGCACAGCATCATGATCGAGCCCACCGCACGCGAAGCCGTCCTGGACGACACCCGCTGGTCAGGTCACCATTCGGTCGGCTCAGTGGAGGTGTGGGCCGATGGCCGGTTCACGGACGGCCTAGTCGCCGGCCCGAACCCGGTGCAGCCGAGCATGCACTTCTTCACTGCGGTCCGCGAGCACCATCGACTCGTCGATCCGAGCTTCGAGATCACCCCGGTGTTTCTCTGGTACTGGGATGCGTTCCAAACAGCTGGAGGCTGGTCGTACCTCAACGCGGCCGGCCGCGACGTGGAGCTCATCCGCACCACGATGGGAGCCGAGAGCTGGAAGGTAGAGATCGCCGCCCTCGAGCTCCGCACCTTCTTGGCCGAGGCAGGGCGCGAACTCCTCGTTCAGATGGACTACACCACCCTGAAAGAGCATCCGTCGTTCGACCGAGTAGACCATCGGTTCCATGCAGGGGGTGCCCGTTTCGATTGGTTTGCGTTGCACGACGACAGCATCGGGGGGCATCCGGCGTTCTCGAACCTGATGGGCAAGTACGTCATCGCCGGATCAATCACCTCTCGTCGGCGCCGTATTGACGAACGAACCGAACCCAAGAAGTACGGCGAGTACATCTACGGACTCGACTCCGAAACGGGCCGCCCCTTGACCCATACCAGCGACCCCTCCCAGCTTGGCGACTTTCGCGACTCGACGCGGCTTCCCGGGCTCACCCCGGTGTACTTCTCACGCGAGGTTCTCGCCCGGTACACCGCTGAGCCGCGCCGCTACAGCCTGAGTTCCAGCCGCCTTGCGTGCCTTGACCTATGGGGCCTCGACTTCTCAACGAACACCGCTGGCCTCATCGAGGTCTATCTCGAAGAGATCGGCTCTCTTCCGACTGGAGAGCAGGCACACTGGCTGGCGCACAACGTCCTCCCGGCCGGAGAGATGGACGAAGGGCGTTTCCGTCGCGACTTCCTCAACCAAATAGTCACGTCGCCAGATCCGCAAGGCGACCTGCGCCGGTGCCGCACGAGGGCCGCTGATGCCACCCGGGTGCTGCTCGGCGCTGCGGTCTGGAGGTCGTTGGACGCTCAGACCAGTGCAGAGTTCGAGCATCTGTACGGCCCGACCAGTACTGATCCGTCCGCACTGACGGCACCTATCCTCACCCTAACAAAGGCCCTTGTGGACGGCATCGACTCGTCGCCGCTCAAGGCGTTCCTCGGCGGTGCCGAGGCTGGTGAGCAATCCTTGGGGCTCCTGGATCGGTTCGTGCAGAAGATCGGCGGCAGTGCCGACTGCGTCGAACCGTTCCGTGCGCTACAGACGTTCAGGTCTACCGGCGGGATCGCTCACCTGGGCGGGTCCAGCGCCGGAGCAGCCAGGAGCCGCCTCGGCATCGAGGGCCTGGCACCGTTTCCGGCGTTCGTTGTCGTAGTGGAGCAGCTGACCGTTGCACTCGAAAGGATCACTGAGCTCGTCGAAGGTGTCGCCAACGAGGTGAAATGAGTTGCTGCAGGCGATCCGACATGGGGCAGATCGCGGTGTTGCCGCTGCATCGTTCTGGGCGGAAGGACCCGCCGTCGCCCCGTAGCGCCGCTAGGCGACCATGACCCGGGCGGCGCTTCGTCCGGCACCTCCGGCCGACCGGCCGCGGACAGCCAACCAAGCGGCGGCCAGGCGACGTACGGCTTCGGTGAGCTCGTCGGGGCGGCGGGTCCAGGGGATGCGGACGAAGGTGTCGAGACCGCCTTCGGCGGCGAAGACGGGGCCGGGGGCGACGATGACGCCGCGGGTCTCGGCCTCGGCGACGACGGCGGTGGCCGAGGGTGTCGGGAGCTCGCACCAGAGCGCGAGGCCCCCGGTGGGGACGTGGAAGCGCCAGTCCGGGAGGTGCTCGGACACCGCGGCGACCAGGGCGGCACGCTGCTCGCGCAGGCGGACGATGTGATCGGGCAGCACGGGACCGGAAGCGAGTAGCCGGGTCAGGACTAGCTGTTCCATCACCGGGGCGCCCAGGTCGAGGCCGACGCGGGCGCGGGTCAGGCGGTCCATCTGCGCGGCGGGGCAGCGGATCCAGCCGAGGCGGAGGCCGCCCCAGAAGCTCTTGCTGGCGCTGCCGATCGTGATGGTGTCGGGGGCGAACGCGGCGAAGGGGCGGGGCATGGTCTGGCCGTCGAGGGCGAGGGCCTGGTGGGCCTCGTCGACGACGGCGACGGTGCGGGTGCGGCGCAGGTGGGCGGCGTACTCCTCGCGCTGGGCCTCGCTCATCAGGTGCCCGGTGGGGTTCTGGAAGTCGGGGATCAGGTAGGCCAGCCGGGCCGAGGCCTGGCGCAGCGTCGCGCCGGCGGCGTCGAGGTCCCAGCCGTCGGGATCGACGGGGGAGGCGACCAGGCGGGCGCCGGCGCTGCGGATCGCCTGGGTCGCGTTCGGGTAGACCGGCGACTCGACGACCACCCGGTCGCCCCGCGACGTGAACGCCTGCGCCACGATCGATGCCGCGCTCAGCGCCCCCGGCGTCACCATCACCTGCTCGGGGTCGGTGGGCAGGCCGCGGGCGTCGTACGACGCCGCGATCGCGCGCTGCAGCTCGGGGAGGCCGGCGGGGAAGTAGCCGTGGCCGCCGAGGTACGCCGGCAGGTCGGCCGCCGCGTCGGCGTACGCCGCCGCCAGCCCGGGCGGGGCGCCGGCCGCCGCGCAGTTCAGGTCGATCGCCTCGTGGTCGCCGGGGCGGGGCAGCAGCGCCCGGTCGTGGGCGCGGGCCCGGCCGCCGGGCACCCGGGTGAAGGTGCCGGCGCCCTGCCGGGCCTCGGCGTACCCGGCATCCCGAAGCGCGGCGTACGCCCGCGTCACCGTGGTCCGCGAGACCGCCAGCACGTCGGTGAGCTCGCGCTCGCTCGGCAGCCGGGCGCCGAGGCCGATCCGGCCGTCGCCGATCAGGAGGACGAGGGCGTCGGCGAGGCCGGCGTACGCCGGAGAGCGGTCGAAATCGCCGACGAGGGTGGCCACGCGGGCGGCGCTGACGGAGCCGGTCATGCAGGCCACTCTCGCACGATTGGCTATTCGGGAGAAGGCCAATCGGGTGCGAGGATGGGGCCATGACGCAGATCGCCACCGCCCGCCCGGGCCTCACGGACCTCGGCCCGATCGCCCAGCTCCGGGCGGGGAAACTGGTGCGGCGACTGCCCCAGCTGTACGTCGGCCTGGTGCTGTACGGCGTCTCGCTGGGCTGGATGGTGCGTGGTGACCTGGGGCTGGCTCCCTGGGACGTGCTGCACTCCGGCCTGATCCGCCACGTGCCGATCACGCTGGGCCAGGCGGTCGTCGTGATGAGCTTCGTCGTGCTGCTGCTGTGGATCCCCCTGCGGGAGATGCCCGGCCTCGGCACGATCTCCAACGCGCTGGTCGTCGGCTTCTCGGCTGACGCGACCCTGGCGCTGCTCGACCGACCCGACGCACTGGGTGCCCGGGTGGCGCTGATGGTCGGCGGGATCGTGGCGAACGGCGTGGCCAGCGCGCTCTACATCGGCGCTCAGCTCGGGCGTGGTCCGCGCGACGGGCTGATGACCGGCCTGCACCGGCGTACGGGCGTCTCGCTGCGCCTGGTCCGCACCGGGCTCGAGGTCGCCGTCGTCGTGATCGGCCTGCTGCTCGGGGGAGTGGCCGGGCTCGGGACGGTGCTCTACGCGCTGGCGATCGGGCCGCTGACCCAGCTGATGCTGCCGTGGTTCACGGTCGCGGTCGAGGCTCCGGCGGACACCCAGACATCAGCGCTTGGTGGCGATCAGCGCTGACGCGTCGGAGGCGACCATGACCTCGACGGTCGTGAACCGCTCGTCGGTCAGCCACTGCTCGCGCAGGCTGTCCACGCGCCCGTAGGCGATCGGCGGCCACACCTCGCACGGCGTGAAGTCGTCGAGCACGACGATGCCGCCGTCCTCGACCAGGTCGGCGATCGAGTCGACGCCGACGTCGCCCGGCTCGCCCGAGTCGAGGAAGAGCAGGGAGAACGGACCCTTGTCGAGCAGCGTCGACCAGTCCGCGGCCAGCACCTCGACCTGCGGGTCGTCGACGAAGATCTCGGCGGCCGCGGTGGCGAGGCGGGCGTCCAGCTCGGCGCTGATGATCCGGGCCTCGCCCCGCACGCCGCTGCGCAGCCAGGCGGTGCCGACGCCGCAGCCGGTGCCGAACTCGGCCATCGTCCCGCCGCGGGTGGCGGCGAGGGTGGCGAGCAGGCGGCCGGTCTCGTTGCGGCAGAAGGAGACGTACCCGGCCTTGCGGGAGACCGCGAACGCACGGGACACGACGTCCGGGAGGTCGGGAGGAGCGCTCATTCAGTGAGTCTCTCACCTTGGGATTGCTGTCTCGCATCCTGAGCAGTCTGCAAAAGGTGGTGTCGCAGGACGGGGACCTCGTCGTACTGTCGTCGCACCATGCGGAGCGTCTTCGTACTTATCGAGCGCCGCGGCGAGGCTTCTTGAGTGAGGCCACCTCGCCGCTGAGTTTCGGCGTTGACGGCCTCACCACCTCTTGATCGGCTCACCAGCTGATCGCTGCCAGAGACGCCTCCGCGTCGGGATCGCACCCACAGCACGTGCGAGACCCGCAATCCTGATGGTTCTTCTCCCTCATGTGACCCATGAGTCGGACCGGCCCCCGTCGCGGGGCGTCCTGGCCGCACACCTTCCGTGTGCACGACTCATCCGCGCTTCACACCGTTGATCTCGTGAGGAGATTCGCCATGTACGACATGTATCCCGAATGGGGACCCGCCAGCCACCACCCCGAGAACCCCCGCAGTGCCGAGAACATCCGCACGGCCGTCCAGCAGTCGCTTGACCTGCGAGACAACGGCGGCCAGCGCCCCGACGACAACTAGCGTTGCGCTCATGACTTCTGCTCCGGACACCCACCCGCAGGCCGCCACCGGGACGCTCAGGCTCGCCGTGATCCCGGGCGACGGCATCGGTCAGGAGGTGACGGCCGAGGCGCTCAAGGTGCTCGAGGCCGCCGCCCCGGCCGGGGTGAAGTTCGAGCCGACGCGCTACGACCTCGGCGCGGAGCGGTACCTCGCGACCGGCGAGGTGCTGCCCGACTCCGTCCTCGCCGAGATCCGCGAGCACGACGCGATCCTGCTGGGCGCGGTCGGCGGCAAGCCGGGCGACCCGAACCTTCCGCCCGGCATCCTCGAGCGCGGCCTGCTGCTGCGGCTGCGCTTCGAGCTCGACCACTACGTCAACCTGCGTCCGTCGCGGATCTTCCCCGGGGTCACCTCCCCGCTGGCGAACCCCGGCGAGGTCGACTTCGTGGTCGTGCGCGAGGGCACCGAGGGCCCCTACACCGGCAACGGCGGCTCGATCCGGGTCGGCACGCCGCACGAGGTGGCCACCGAGGTCTCGCTCAACACGGCGTACGGCGTGGAGCGGGTCGTCCGCGACGCGTTCGCCCGGGCGCAGCGTCGCCCCCGCCAGAAGCTCACGCTGGTCCACAAGACCAACGTGCTGGTGCACGCGGGCGCTGTGTGGTCGCGCCTGGTGGCGGAGGTGGGGCGCGAGTTCCCCGACGTCACCGTAGACTACCTGCACATCGACGCGGCGACGATCTTCATGACGACCGACCCAGCGCGCTTCGACGTGATCGTCACCGACAACCTCTTCGGCGACATCATCACCGACCTCGCCGGCGCGATCAGCGGCGGCATCGGCCTCGCGGCCTCGGGGAACATCAACCCCGACCGCACCGCCCCGTCGATGTTCGAGCCCGTGCACGGCTCGGCCCCGGACATCGCCGGCCAGCAGATCGCCGACCCGACCGCCGCGATCCTCTCCGCGTCGCTGCTGCTCGACCACCTCGGCCACCCCGAGGCGGCCGCCGTCATCGAGGACGCCGTCGTCGCGGACCTCGCCGAGCGCACGCCGGCGACTACGCGTCGTACCCCCGAGGTGGGCGACGCGATCGCCGCCCGAGTAGCCGGCTAGCCCGGCCCCGCCGACCCGGCGGGCGACGGGCAGACGCCACCCCTCCCAGCTCGCGAAAGGTCGGCTACCGTGCCTCCCATGCAGATCAGCACCACGCAGAACCCGAACCCCGTCGACGACGCCCGCCTGGCCGAGATCCTCGCCAACCCGGGCTTCGGCCAGTTCTTCACCGACCACATGTTCACGGTCGAGTGGACGCCCGAGCAGGGCTGGCACGACGCGCGGATCGAGCCCTACGGCCCGCTCACGATGGACCCGGCGACCGCCGTCCTGCACTACGCGCAGGAGACCTTCGAGGGCATGAAGGCCTACCGCCACGAGGACGGCTCCATCTGGGACTTCCGTCCCGAGGAGAACGCCGCCCGGATGGTGCGCTCCAGCAAGCGGCTGGCCTTCCCCGAGCTGCCGATCGAGGAGTTCGTCCAGGCCGTCGACGCGCTCGTCGAGATCGACCAGCGCTGGGTGCCGGACGCCGCGGGGGAGAAGAGCCTCTACCTGCGCCCGTTCATGATCGCGACCGAGGTCTTCCTCGGCGTCCGCCCGGCCCAGCACGTCACCTTCATGGTGATCGCCAGCCCGGCCGGTGCCTACTTCAAGGGCGGCGTGAAGCCGGTGACGCTCTGGCTCACCGAGGAGTACACCCGCGCCGGCCGCGGCGGCATGGGCGCGGCCAAGACCGGCGGCAACTACGCCAGCTCGCTCGTCGCGCAGCAGGAGGCCACCGCCCACGGCTGCGACCAGGTCGTCTTCCTCGACGGCCAGGACGGGAAGTACGTCGAGGAGCTCGGCGGGATGAACATGTACTTCGTCTTCGACGACGGCTCCATCGTCACCCCCGCCACCGGCACGATCCTCGAGGGGATCACCCGCTCCAGCATCATCGAGCTCGCCGGCAAGCTCGGCCACCAGGTCGAGGAGCGCCGCTTCTCGATCGACGAGTGGCGCGAGGGCGTCGAGTCCGGCCGGATCGTCGAGATCTTCGCCTGCGGCACCGCCGCCGTCGTCACCCCCGTCGGCGCGCTCAAGTGGGAGGGCGGCGAGGTCGCCGCGCCCGCCTCGACCGAGCTGACGATGAAGGTGCGCTCCGCGCTCGTCGACATCCAGTACGGCCGGGCCGAGGACACCTTCGGCTGGATGCACCGGATCGTCTGAGGGCTCGTCCCGGCCGGGAAGTTTCACCGGGTACCCGGTGAAACTGGCGCTCCTGTCACGGAACTCCGTGACACCAGCGCCAGTTTCACGACACCAGTCGTCCCGAGGGACGGCCGCTGTCGCATGCCTCCGCGAGGATGGGTAAGGTAAGCCTTACCTAACCCCGTCTCGCAGGAGTCCGCATGAACCCCACCCGTCGCCGCTTCCTCGTCGGCCTCTCCGCCCTGGCCGTCGCCCCGGCCCTCGCCGCCTGCGGCGCCGACTCCTCGCCGGGCGCGGCGACCGACACGGGAGGCTCCGGCGCGGCCGGCGCCGGCGGCGCCGAGGAGGGCGCCTTCCCGGTCACGATCGCCCACAAGTACGGCGAGACCGAGCTGACCGCGGCCCCGACCCGGATCGTCTGCGTCGGCCTCACCGAGCAGGACGCGCTGCTCGCGGTCGGGCTGGTGCCGGTCGGCGTCACGAAGTGGTTCGGCGACGCGAAGGGCGCGATCTTCCCGTGGGCGACCGAGGCGCTCGGCGACGGCGCCCTGCCGCAGGTGCTCGACTCCGCCAACGGGGTCGAGATCGAGAAGATCGCGGCGCTGGCCCCCGACCTGATCATCGGGCAGTACGCCGGTGTCACCGAGAAGGAGTACGCCCTCCTCTCGAAGCTCGCCCCGACCGTCGTCCAGTCGGGGGAGTACGCCGACTACGGGATGCCCTGGGAGGAGATGGCCACCAACATCGGGGCCGCGGTCGGCCGCCCGGCCGCGATGAGGACGGTCGTCGACGGGGTGAAGGCGCTCGTCGCCGAGCAGGCCGCCGCGCACCCGGAGTTCGCCGGCAAGACGGCCGCCTGCATCACGCCGTACGAGGGTCTCTTCGTCTACGGCCCCGAGGACCCGCGCTCGCGGATGCTGACCGACCTCGGCTTCACCTTCCCCGAGATCCTGCAGGGCGACGACGGCGAGTTCGGCGTCTCGCTGAGTGCCGAGCGGACCGCCGACCTCGAGCAGGTCGACGTCGCCGTGTGGCTCGACCTCAACGCCGACAAGGCGGTCGCCTCGGTGTTCGGGAAGACCGACACGTCGAAGGAGGGCCGCTTCGTCGACATCAGCGACGCGGACGGCGACTACTACGTTGCGCACAGCTGGGCGACGCCGCTGAGCATCCCCTACGTCCTCGAGCGCTACGTGCCGCAGCTGGCCGCGGCCGTCGACGGCGACCCGGACACCGAGGTGCCGGCGGCCTGAGATCGCGGCAAACGACAGGCCCGGCACCGTGAAGGTGCCGGGCCTGCTGTTCCCCCCGCAGCAGAATGCGGGTGCCCGGATGACGAGCAGGGAGTAGGGAATCACGACGCCCCGGTCCTGTCAGCGCTTTGCCCCGGTCGTCTGGCGCGGTGCCGCCGACGACCTCGGGACCACGATGGGCAGCCCGGTGCGCGGATCGTCCAGCACGTCGGCGTCCAGGCCGAACACCTGGGCCAACAGGTCGCTCGTGAGCACCTCACCGGGCGTGCCGTGGGCGACCAGCACGCCGTCGCGCATCACCACGACCACGTCGCTGTAGCGCGCCGCCAGGTTCAGGTCGTGCAGCACCATCGCCACGGTCCGTCCGCGCTCGCGGTTGAGCCGGGTGACGAGGTCGAGGACCTCCACCTGGTGGGCGAGGTCGAGGTACGTCGTGGGCTCGTCGAGCAGCAGCAGGTCGGTGTCCTGCGCCAGCGTCATCGCGATCCAGGCGCGCTGCCGCTGGCCACCGGAGAGCTGGTCGAGCGGTCGGTCCCGGAGCTCGGCGGTGTCGGTGAGCCGCAGCGCCGCCTCGACGACGTCCTCGTCCTCCGGCGACCACTGGCTGAACCAGCGCTGGTGCGGGTGCCGGCCACGACCGACCAGGTCGCGCACCAGCAGGCCCTCGGGCGCGACCGGCGTCTGGGGCAGCAGTGCCAGGCGCCGGGCGATGTCGCGGGTCCGCACGCCGCGGATGTCGTCCCCGTCGAGCACGACCCGCCCCGAGGTCGGCGTCAGCAGCCGGGCCAGGGTCCGCAGCAGCGTGGACTTCCCGCAGCCGTTCGGCCCGATGATCGAGGTGACGCGGCCGTCGGGCAGGTCGAGGGAGAGGTCGCGGACGACCGGGCGGCCGCCGTACCCCACCGTGACGGCGTCGGCGCGGAGCCTCGAGGCGAGGGTGGGCTGGAGGGGCGTCATGCGGAGGCCTTCCGGTTGGTGCGGAGCAGGAGCCAGAGGAGGTACGGCGCGCCGATCGCGGCCGTGACGAGCCCGGCGGGCAGGGCGAACGGCAGCACCACGCGGGTGACCAGGTCGGCGCCGACGACCAGGCAGCCGCCCAGCACCATCGAGGCCAGGACCGGCGGGCGGGAGCCGCCGGTGAGCCGGAGCGCGACCTGGGGGACGACGAAGGCGACGAAGTCGAGCGGCCCGACCGCGGACACGGCGACCGACGCCAGCCCGACCGCGGTGAGCAGGACGAGCAGCTGGGTCCACTGGAGGCGTACGCCGAGGCCGCGGGCGCTGTCGTCGCCGAGCTGGAGCGCGTTGAGCGACCGGACGAGGAGCAGCGCGAGCGGGGCGAGCACGGCCAGCGTCCACATGAGCGGCACGGCCTGCTCCCACCCGCGGGAGGTGAGCGAGCCGTTCAGCCAGACCTGGGCGCTGGCGGCGTCCTGGATGCGCGCCTTCACCAGCAGCCACGAGGTCGTCGCGGTGAGTGCCGCGCTGAGGCCGATCCCGATCAGCACCAGCCGCTGGCCGTCGATGCCGCGGCGCCAGGACAGCAGGTAGAGCAGCACCGCCGTGCCGAGCCCGCCGGCGAGCGCGGCCAGTGGCAGGCCGACCTCCTGCAGCGGGCCCGTGACCAGCCCGGCGCCGTACCCGCTCGCGCCGGAGAGCACGATCACCGCGACCGCCCCGGCCGAGGCGCCGTCGGTGACACCGAGGATGTCCGGGCTGGCGAGCGGGTTGCGGGCGAAGGTCTGGGTCAGCGCGCCGGCCAGGCCGAGCGCGGCGCCGACCAGCACCGCGACCGTGGTCTGCGGCAGGCGCAGCTCGCGCACGATGAACTGCTGGCCGGCGTCGCCGCCGCCGAGCAAGGTGCGCGCCACGTCGCCGAGCGGGATGACGAAGTCGCCGTGGGCGAGGTCCAGCGCCACGAGCAGCGCGAGCAGGCCCAGCCCGACCACGGACACCGCGCCGGCGCGGACCGGCACCAGCCACGAGGCCGGGCCGACGCGCAGGGGAGCGGCGTACGACGTCCGGGCGCTCGTCGCCGGGCTCGTCACGGGACGGGTCGTCACAGCGCCACCAGCCGGGCGCGGCGGACCAGCAGCACGAACAGCGGCCCGCCCGCCAGCGCCATCACGATCCCGACCTGCAGCTCGCCCGGGCGGACGACCAGCCGGCCGAGGACATCCGCGAGGGTCAGGACGAGCGCGCCGACCAGCCCGGCGTAGGGCACGATCCAGCGGTAGTCGACGCCCGCCAGGCGCCGGGCCACGTGCGGCACCACCAGGCCGACGAACGCGATCGGGCCGCACGCGGCGGTCGCCGCACCGGTCAGCAGCATCACGGCGCCGATGCCGAGGACCTTGTGCCGCAGCGGGTGCATCCCCAGCGAGGCGGCCACGTCGTCGCCGAGCTGGAGCAGGTTGAGGCCGGGCGTGCTGATCGCGGCGAGGAGCAGCCCGGCGAGCGCGAACGGGAGCACCTGCCAGAACACCGCGAGGTCGCGCCCGGAGGCGGAGCCGACCGCCCAGAAGCGGTAGTCGTCCAGCGTGTCGACGTCGCGCAGCACCACCGACTGGGTGAGCGCGACGAGCAGGGCGCTCACCGCCGTACCCGCCAGCACCAGCGAGACTGGGTCGGGCCCGCCGCGCGTGGAGCCGATTGCGAAGACGGCCGCGGCGGCGAGACCGGCACCGGCGAGCGAGAACCAGGCGTACCCCGCGAGCGACGTGACGCCGAAGAGGAAGATGCCGAGCACGACCGCGAAGGCCGCGCCGGCGCTCACGCCCAGGAGCCCCGGGTCGGCGAGCGGGTTGCGGGTGTGGCCCTGCATGAGGGCGCCGGCGATGCCGAGGCAGAGGCCGACCGTGGCCGCGAGCACCGTGCGGGGGAGCCGCAGCGAGTGCACGATCGTGGACGCGTCCGAGCCGTCCGGGTGGAGCAGCACGTCGAGCACGGTGCCGGGCGCGAGGCTCCGGCTGCCCACCGCGAGGCTGAGCGTCAGTGCGCCGAGGAGGCCGAGGCCGAGCAGCAGCAGGCCGCGGGGCGAGCCGGTGCGAGTCATCGGGGTCCTCGGAGGGTGGGGTTGGTCAATGAGCAAGGTAAGGCTAACCTAACAACGTTCGGACCGTCCGGGGGGTCGGTCCAGAACGCCGCGCGGCACGGCCCCGACCAACGGGGTCGTGCCGCCGCGCCCGGGTAGCCTCAGCCCGTGACGACCGCTCCGCGCCCGCAGCAGCCCCCGGGCCTGACCGTGGGCGACTACACGTTGCTGTCGCGGATCGGCGAGGGCGGGATGGGCGTCGTCCACCTGGCCCGCAAGCCCGGCGGGCCCCGCGTGGCGCTCAAGGTGCTGCGCCCGCACATCGTCGGCGACGACGAGGCCCGCGCCCGGCTGGCCCGCGAGGTCAACTCGCTGAGCCGGGTCCGGAGCAAGTGGGTGGCCGAGATCGTCGACGCCGACCCGTGGGCCGACATCCCGTTCGTCGCGACCCGGTACGTCCCCGGGCTCTCGCTGCACGACCACGTCGTGGAGGAGGGGCCGATCGCCGGCGCCGACCTGACCTGGTTCGCCGCCTGCCTCGCCGAGGGCATCGCCTCGGTCCACGACGTCGGCGTCCTGCACCGCGACGTGAAGCCGTCGAACGTGCTGATGGAGGGGCGGACGCCCATCCTCATCGACTTCGGGCTGGCCCGCGTCGCCGACGACCCCAAGCTGACCCACACCGGCTGGCTGCTCGGGACCCCGGGCTACCTCGCGCCCGAGATCCTGTACGGCGACGACGCGACCCCGGCGACCGACGTGCACTCGTGGGCGGCCACGGTGGCCTACGCGGGGACCGGGCGCGCGCCGTTCGGCCGCGGCCCTTCGATGGCGATCATGGACCGCGTCCGCCGCGGCGAGCACGACCTGTCGGGCCTGCCGTCCGGGCTGCAGAAGATCGTGGCCGCCGCGCTCGCCCCCGAGCCCGAGCGGCGCCCGACCCTCGACCAGCTGATCGGGTGGCTGCGGCCGAACGACACCCGCGTGCAGCGCGTGGTGCCGCCGACGCCGGTCGCCGACGACCCGTACACCGTCCCGCTCGCCATCGCCGCCCAGGCCGCCGCCGAGCGCTCGCGCGAGCACCCGACCGAGGTGATCGCGTTCGACAGCGCGCTCGAGGGACACCCCGACGCGTACGACGAGCAGCTGACCCGGGGCTACGACGAGCCGGGCGCCCCCCGCGAGGGGGCCTCAGGCGAGGGGGCACTGTGGGACGACGCGACGCCGTGGGGTCCCGAGGTCGTCAAGGTCCCGCTGGCCGAGCGGACCCGCCGCTTCCTGCTGCTCGCCTCGGGTGCCGTGGCCGCCGGCGCCGCCATCGCGGCGTACCCCTGGGTCGCGACCGCGCTGATCCTCGTCCTCACCTGGCTGCTGCGCAGCGGCTCGCTGGCCGCGAGCGCGCACGGCGACCGGCGCCGGCTGCGGGGCCGCAAGTGGTACGACGGAGTGCTGTTCCTGATCTCCGCGCCATGGGACCTGGTCCGCTCGATCCCCGGCACGATCATGCTCGCGCTGTGGAGCGCCGGGCTGGGGGCCGCGGCGGCGCTGCTCTGCTACGCGTTCGCGACCGGCGTCGCCGTGTCGCTCTTCGCCAGCGGCGTCGTCTTCGCCGCCTCGCTGTGGATGGGACCGGGCGGCTCGCGGGTGCGCTCGCCGCTGGCCCGCGTGGTCCACCCGCTCTCCGTCGACCCCCGGTCCTGGGTGGTCGGGCTCGTGCTCGTGCTCGGTCTCGCGGCCGTCGCCGGCTTCCGCGCCGACACCGCCGGCGTGAGCTGGACGCCGGACCGCGACGCGCCGTGGACGGGCGTGGACCTGCCGGCGATGCCGTTCGGCGGCTGAGCCGCTCGGCGGTCCGGCTGGTCTGGTCGGATCGCGAGATGCCGGTCCCACGGGACGGGACGCGTGGCAGCATGGACGACATGCAGCACCGGCTGATCATCATTTCCTAGCGCGTCGCGACTCCCCAGCGGAGACCACGACGCGCCGACCTCTCGTCCCACGAGAGGTTTTTTTGTTGCCCGACCCGACCTAACGGAAGCCAGCACCGATGGACCTGCACGGCACCTTCCACGTCTACGACACCACCCTGCGCGACGGCGCGCAGCAGGAGGGGCTCAACCTCTCGGTCGCCGACAAGCTCGCGATCGCGCGGCAGCTCGACGGCCTGGGCGTCGGGTACATCGAGGGCGGCTGGCCGGGGGCCAACCCCAAGGACACCGAGTTCTTCCGGCGCGCGGTGCAGGAGCTGGACCTGCGGCACGCGAAGCTCGCGGCCTTCGGGTCGACCCGGCGGGCCGGCGTACGCGCTGCCGACGACCCCGGCATCGCCGCGCTCCGCGACAGCGGCGCGTCGGTCGTGACGCTGGTGGCGAAGTCGCACGACCGCCACGTCGACCTGGCCCTGAGGACCACGCTGGAGGAGAACCTCGCGATGGTCCGCGACACCGTCACCCACCTGCGCGAGGAGGGTCAGCAGGTGTTCCTCGACGCCGAGCACTTCTTCGACGGCTACCGGGCGAACCGCGCGTACGCCCTCGAGGTGCTGCGGACGGCGTACGACGCGGGTGCCGACGTGGTCGCGCTCTGCGACACCAACGGCGGCATGCTGCCGGGCTGGGTGGCCGACGTGGTGCACGACGTCATCGAGACGACCGGCGTGCGGGTCGGCATCCACTGCCACAACGACACAGGCTGCGCGATCGCGAACACGCTGGCCGCCGTCGACGCCGGCGCGACGCACGTGCAGGGCACGATCAACGGGTACGGCGAGCGCACCGGCAACGCCGACCTCGTCTCGGTCGTCGCGAACCTCGAGCTCAAGCTGGACCGCCAGGTGCTGCCCGCCGGGCTGCTCCGCGACGCCACCCGGATCGCGCACGCGGTCGCCGAGGTCACGAACTTCCCGCCCGCGTCGCGCCAGCCGTACGTCGGCACGTCGGCGTTCACCCACAAGGCCGGCCTGCACGCCAGCGCGATCAAGGTCGACCCGAACCTCTACCAGCACATGGACCCGGTCGGCGTGGGCAACGACATGAGGCTGCTGGTCTCGGACATGGCCGGACGGGCGTCGATCGAGCTCAAGGGGCGCGAGCTCGGCTTCGACCTGTCCGGCGACAAGGACCTCGTCACCCGGGTCACCAACCGGGTCAAGGCGATGGAGTCGCGTGGCTACACCTTCGAGGCGGCCGACGCGTCCTTCGAGCTGCTGCTCGTCGAGGAGGTCGAGGGGGTGCGCCCGGCGTACTTCGACGTCGAGTCCTGGCGGGTCATCACCGAGACGCTGAACAACCGCGGCGTCGACGACGAGGCGGTCTCCGAGGCGACGGTGAAGCTCAAGGCCGACGGGGTGCGGTACGTCGTCACCGGCGAGGGCAACGGTCCCGTCAACGCGCTCGACCAGGCGCTCCGCGAGGCGATCGGGCAGGCCTACCCCGAGGTCGCGAAGTTCGAGCTCATCGACTACAAGGTCCGCATCTTCGACCAGGGCCACGGCACCGACGCCACCACCCGCGTGCTCATCGAGACCTCCGACGGCGAGTCGTCCTGGGTCACCGTCGGCGTCGGCCACAACGTCATCGAGGCGTCCTGGGGGGCGCTGGTCGACGGCATGACCTTCGGGTTGCGGCGGCACCACTCGGCGTGAGTGCGGTGGGTCATCGGTGCGGAAGTTTCACCGGGTACCCGGTGAAACTGGCGCTGGTGTCACGGAGTTCCGTGACAGGAGCGCCAGTTTTGTCGGTCGACCGCTGGAACTCCCGCCGGGACGGTGAAGCATCAGCGTCCCGCCGCCAGTTTCATCGGCCGACCGATGAAACTTCCGCGGTGCCCAGCGCCTCAGCGGCGGACGATCCGCCCGGCGAGGTCGGCCCAGCCGTGGAAGACCCGTTCGACGTCGATCCCCTCGATGCGCACCTGCTGCTCCAGGATCGGGGCCTCGAGCGGGGCCATCAGGGCGGTGGCGAGCAGCGGCAGGTCGCCGGTGACGCCGAGCTGGCCGAGCAGGTACCTCACGTGCATGGCCGCGAAGGAGTACGCCGCGAACGACCGCGTCCCCGCCTGCCCGGCGTGCCGGATCAGGTCGGCGTGCTGCAGCGTGGTCTCGAGGCGCGAGCGGCCGAAGGCCAGCAGCCGCTCCCACGGCTCGGCGCCGGGGCCGAGCGGGGGAGGCCCGGACATCACCGAGGCCTGCCAGGCGGTCTCGTTGTGGTTGAGCAGCGCGCCCATCAGGCCGGCGCGCGAGTCGAAGCGCCGGAAGACGGTGCCCTTGCCGACCCCGGCCGCCGCCGCGACCGCGTCCATCGTGACCGCGTCCAGACCGCAGTGGTCGATGAGCGCCTGGGCGGCCTCCAGCAGCGCCTCCCGGTTGCGCGCGGCGTCCCGGCGCTCCGGGGCGGGGGCGTCGACCAGCGGGAGGAGACGGTGCTCGGTCATGTCGCGCTCACTGTAGGGCTGCGGCCGGTGTGGGCGGGGTCTCACCGAGAAAGATGCCCGGGACGGGAATACAAAGCGGACTGCGGTCCGTTTAACCTCGTGACCGTACCGAACCACCTCGTAGGAGCCCCCGTGTCCGACACCACCGTTCTCGTCCTGGTCGGCAGCCTTCGCGCCGACTCGCTCAACCGCAAGATCGCCGAGGCCCTCCGCGACCAGGCGCCCGCCGGCGTCACCGTGGAGATCGCCGAGAACCTCGAGCAGCTCCCGTTCTACAACGAGGACCTCGACGCCGGTGACGTGCCCGCCGCGGCCGCCGCCCTGCGCGACCAGGTCTCCCGCGCCGACCGCGTCCTCGCGGTCACCCCCGAGTACAACGGCACCATGCCCGCCGTCCTCAACAACGCCATCGACTGGCTGTCGCGTCCCTACGGCGTCGGCGCCATCAAGGGCAAGCCCTTCGGCGTCGTCGGCGCCACCCCCACGCCGTACGGCGGCAAGTGGGCGCACGCCGACACCGCGCGCTCCGCGGGCATCGCCGGCGCCGTCGTGGTCGAGGACGTCACCGTCTCGCAGTCGGCCCTCGAGGTCGACGTGCTGAGCGACCCCGAGGTCCTCGCGCGCCTGCGCGCCGCGGTCCAGACCCTCGTGGACTACACCGAGGTCGAGGCGGCCTGACCGTCCCGCCGCCGGGCGCCCACGCGCCCGGCTGCCGCGCTAGCGTCGGCTCGTGACCGAACTCCACGACCTGACCGCGCTGGAGCAGGGTGCGCTCGTCCGACGCCGCGAGGTGTCGCCGCTCGAGCTCACCGAGCACTACCTCGAACGCGCCGACCGGCTCGACACGGTCGGCGCGTTCGTCACGCTCACGCCCGACCTGGCGCGGGCGCGCGCCACCGCGCTCAGCGCCGGCGCGGGTGCGGGCGCCGACGGCGCGGGGGAGTCGTCGCTCTTCGGCGTCCCGACCGCGATCAAGGACCTCAACCTGACGGCTGGCGTGCCGACGGCGTTCGGCTCACCAGTCTTCGCGGACTTCGTGCCCGAGGTCTCCGACGGCGTGACCCTCGCGCTCGAGGCCGCCGGCCTGGTCAGCCTCGGCAAGACCAGCACGCCGGAGTTCGGCTCGCCCTGCTACACCGAGCCCGAGGGCCTGCCCCCGGCCGTGACGCCCTGGGACCGGACCCGGATGGCGGGCGGCTCGTCCGGTGGCGCGGCGGCGGCGGTGGCCGCGGGGCTCGTCCCGCTGGCGCAGGGCTCGGACGGTGGCGGCTCCATCCGGATCCCCGCCTCGTGCTGCGGCCTCGTGGGGCTGAAGCCCACCCGCGGTCGGATCAGTGGTCACCCGAATTACGGCGACCCGGTGGGTTTGGCGACGGCCGGGCCGATCGCCCGGACCGTGCGCGACGCGGCGGCGATGCTGGACGTGCTCGCCGGTCGTCGGGTGGGGGATCCTGCCTGGGCACCGCCTCCGTCCGGCTCGTTCCTCGCGGCCTGTGATCGCGAGCCCGGTCGGCTCCGGGTCGCTCGCTTCATCGCACCGGTGATCACCGACAGTGCGATCGACCCCGACTGCGTCCAGGCCTGGGAGGACGCCTCGCGGCTGCTGGAGTCGCTCGGGCATGAGGTCGTCGACGTGCCGCTGCCACTGCCGCGCGAGGCGGTCGCCACCTTCGAGACCTGCTGGGCCGTGCTCACCGCGCTGTCCGTGGTCCCGCCCGAGCAGGAGCACCTCATCCGGCCGCTCACCCGCTGGCTCACGGCCTGGGGCAACCGGGTCACGGGGCCGGAGTTCGGCCTTGCGATCGGTGGGATGCGACGCTTCGCGGCCGCCGCCCTGACCGCGCTGGCGCCGTACGACGCCGTGCTGACGCCGACCCTCGCCACGCCGCCCCTGCCGGTCGGCGCGATCCGCAACGACGCCGACCCGGCCGCGGACTTCCAGGCGCAGAAGGAGTTCACGCCCTGGACGTCCGCCTGGAACGTCACCGGCATGCCCGCCATCTCCCTGCCGCTGCACTGGACCGCCGAGGGGCTGCCGGTCGGCGTGATGCTGGCCGCCCGGCCCGCGGAGGAGGAGCTGCTGCTCGCGCTCTCCGCCCAGGTCGAGGAGGCCGCCCCCTGGGCCGATCGGCGCCCGCCGGGCTGGTGAGTGGTGCGGGGTGCGGGTCGCGGGACGTCATACGGACGGAGCAACCCCCACCACGGGACGTATGACGTCCCGTGCATCTCGGGCCGGGCCGCGGGACGTCCGACGATGTGGTCGTCCGGGCGACCACATCGCAGGACGTCCCGGATCGGCGCCGAGCCGGCGCAGGGTTCAGTCGTCGCCGATCCCGCGCGCCATCAACGCGTCGCCGGTCTCGTGGGCGCGGGCGACGACGCGGATGACGAAGGGGGAGAGGTACGCCCGCGGGGAGCGGACGCCGCGGGCGCGGGCGGCGTCGCGGGTCTCGAGGGCCAGGGCGACGGTGCCGGGCAGCGACTGCATCGTCAGCGCGAAGGTCAGCGCCACCCGGTCGGGGTCGACGCCGAGGCGCCGCAGCGGGGTGATCCAGCGCACGATCGCGTCGAGCACCGCGTTCACCGGCGTGGTCGCGGTCAGCACCATGGCCAGCAGCGCCAGCGTCACGAGGTCGACGAGCGTCTCGACGGCCTTGGCGTACCCGCTCAGCCACCACTGGAACGCAGCGATCACGACCGCGACGACGAGCACGCCGCGAGCGGCGCGCAGCAACAGCCCCAGGGACACCTGCCCCACGAGCGCCAGCGCCAGCCCGACACCGAGGAAGACCAGCGCCGACGGCATGCTGCGCACCAGCACGATGGCCAGGCTCAGCGCGGCCAGCCCGCTGAGCTTCACCCCCACCGGCAGCCGGTGCAGCAGCGTCGAGCCGGGCTGGTAGACGCCGATGAACGTCGGCTGGCTCACGCGTCCACCGTGGCGAGGTAGTCCGCGATCGCCGCGTCCGGCGGCCCGTCGAAGCGCACCCGGGCGTCCTCGACGACCAGGACCCGGTCGCAGCGCGCAGCGAGGTCGAGGTCGTGGGTCACCAGCAGCAGCTGCTGCTCGAGCCCGAAGAGCAGGTCGGCGACCCGGCGGGTGTTGCGGAGGTCGAGGAGGGTGGTCGGCTCGTCGGCGACGAGGATCGCGGGCTCCGTGGCGAGTACGCCGGCGAGCGCGAGCAGCTGCTTCTGGCCACCGGACAGCGCGTGGACGCTGACGTCCGCGTGCTCGCCGAGGCCGTGCTGCGCGAGCACCTCGAGGGCGCGGGCGCGGCGTCGCGCGGCGGACTTCTCCACCCGGCGCAGCGACAGCTCGACGTCCTCGACGCACGTGGGCATCACGAGCTGGGCGGCCGGGTCGGTGAAGCAGAAGCCGACGCGGCGACGTACGCCGGCGCCCTGGCGAGCCACGTCGAGACCGTCCACGACGACCCGGCCCGAGGTCGGCCGGACCAGGCCGTTGACCAGCCGGGCCAGCGTGGACTTGCCGGACCCGTTGGCGCCGACGACACCGATCCGGTGCTCGGTCAGCGTGAGCGTGGTCGGCTCGAGCACCACGCGGTCACCCGCGGGGGTCGCGACGGTGAGCGCGGCGGCGTCGTACTCGATCACGCAGGCGGCTCAGCGACGGCGCAGCAGCGCGGGGAACGCGCGGTGCACCTCGGCCGCGATCAGGGCGGCGACGGCGAGCTTGAAGAGGTCGCCGACCCAGAACGGCGCGTCCCAGCCGGCGGCCGTCGTCCACGACACGTCCTCGTGGAGCTTCATGCCGGTGATGCCGAGGCCGTGGTTGAGGAGCACGGCGGGCAGGCCGCACAGGAAGACGACGAAGGCCCGGGTCGGGCCGGCCGCGCGCGACGCCACGACGACCAGCAGGCCGGCGAGCAGGGCGATGAAGGGGAACGACCACAGGTAGCCCCACGCGATGCCGGTGAACGCACCGAGCCCGGCGCTGTGCTCGGCGAAGACCGGCAGGCCGACGGCACCCAGGACGAGGTAGAGCGACGCGGCCAGGAAGCCGCGGACCGGGCCCAGGACGAAGCCGGCGAGCAGGATGCCGAAGGTCTGCAGCGTGATCGGCACGGCGGCGCCGCCGACCGGGATGCTGCCGACGTACGCGCACGCCGAGATCAGCGCCGCGAACGACGCGATGAGGGCGAGGTCGGTCGTCGTGAAGCGGCGGCGGCCCAGGTCGTCGTGCGTCTGGGGAGGGGTGGTGGTCGTCATGGATCGTCCTTCGTCGGTGCCGGATCGCGAGTGACCTGAACGGTGGTCAGGTGAACGGTGTTCAGGTTAGGGTCGGGTTCAGCCGGCGTCAACGCCGGTCCACACGGGACAGCGTCACGGACGGAGTGAGATGCGGCACCACCGCGAGGACGTCGTCGACCGGGCGATCACCGTGCTCGACACGTACGGCCTGGCCGACCTGACGATGCGCCGCCTCGGCGCGGAGCTCGGGGTCCAGCCGAGCGCGCTCTACCACCACGTCGCCAACAAGCAGACGCTGCTGGCCGCCGTCGCCGACGAGATCCTCGCCCGCGGTCGGCGCGCCTCGCGCCCCGCGCCGTGGGACGAGCGGGTCCGTGCGGTGTGCACCGAGCTGCGCGACGCGATGCTGGCCTACCGCGACGGCGCGGACGTCGTCGCGACCGCCCACGCCTTCGGTCTCGGGGCGGCGGCGCCGTACGACGAGCTCGTCGACGCGCTGACCGACGGCGGCTTCGCCGACGACCTGGTCCGCACCGCCGCGCGCACCCTGCTGCACTTCGTCTTCGGCCACACCAGCGACGAGCAGACCCACCTGCAGGCCGGCAGCGTCGGCGCGATCGACGACCAGCCGCGCGACGACTCCGACTTCGAGCTCGGGCTCGCGCTGGTGCTCGACGGCATCCGCCTGCGGCTCCCGTCGCCCGACGCTTCCCGGCGCCCGTGAGGATCACCCGCGTCGGCGTCGCCGCCCTCAAGGGCACCCGGCACACGGCGTACGACGCCCTCGAGCTGGACGCCCGCGGGGCGGTCGGCGACCGCGCGTTCTGCCTCGTCGACACCACCGCGCGCAAGGTCCTCAAGACGGTCGAGAACCCGTCCCTCGTGGCGGTCCTGGCGGACTGGGACGGCCACACGCTCGACGTCACGCTGCCGTCCGGCGAGCGCGCGACCGGCGCGCCGGAGGAGACCGGCGAGACGGTGACCTGCGACTACTGGGGCCGCCCGGTCGAGCTCGCCCTCGTCGACGGCCCGCACCCCGACCTCCTCGCCCGCCACGTCGGCCGCGACGTGCGGCTGGCGCGCGCGCCGCGCGGCGAGATCGTGTACGGCGGCCTCGTCAGCATCCTGACCACGGCCTCGCTCCGGGCGCTGGCGCGCGAGGCCGGCGTGGAGACCGTGGACCCGGCCCGCTTCCGCTCCACGCTGGTCGTCGACGCGGGCGACGAGCCCTGGCTCGAGGACGCTTGGATCGGTCACGACCTGCAGGTGGGCGCCGCCACGCTGCACGTGACCGCCCCGATCCCGCGCTGCGCGGTCATCGACCTCGGCCGGGCCGGCGAGCGCGACACCTCGCTGCTCACGACCCTCGGCCGGATCCGCCCCGGCACCGGCCCGCACGACGCCCTGGCCTTCGGCGTCGATGCCCGGGTCACCGTGGCCGGCGCCGTGCGCCCGGGGGACTCCGCCGCGCTGCTCCGACGGAGCTAGGGCCGGAACAGCCAGCGCAGCGCGTCGGGCAGCAGCACGCCCCCGTGCTGGGGATCGTGCCCGCCGTCGCCGAGGACCAGCCGGACGTCGTACTGCGCCTCCAGCAGCGCCGCCGCGACGCGGAGGTGCTCGGCGAGCCAGTTGTCCTCGGGCTCGTCCCAGCCGAGGTCGCGGTGGCCGGCCTGGAGGAAGAGGCGCAGCGGCTTGGTCGGCGTCGAGGCGATCAGCCCGGGGTAGGGATCGCCGCCCGTCACCTGCGGGAAGCTCGGCAGCAGGCAGAGGACCCGGCGGAAGTCGTCGGGGCGGTGCCAGGCGGCGGTGAGGGCGCAGCTGCCGCCGCTGCTGAAGCCGCCGATGGCCCAGCGGTCGCGGTCGTCGGTGACCGCCCAGCGCTGCCGGACCTCGGGGAGGACCTCGTCGAGGAGGAAGGTCGCGTAGCGGTCGTCGAAGGCGTCGTACTCGCGGTTGCGCTGCCGCTCCCGGCGCGGCCGGTCGGCGTCGGGGACGCCGTCGCGCTCGCCGGGGTCGACGAGGACCGCGATCGTGGGCGGGAGGTCGCCGCCGTGGACCAGGTTGTCGAGGACGACACCGACGCGGAGATCGCCCGACGGGTCGAGGAAGCCCGCCCCGTCCTGCAGGACCAGCAGCGACGCTGGATGCGCGGGGTCGTACTGCGCGGGGACGTGCACGCGCACCGTCCGCGTCGTCCCCGGGAAGACGCCGCTCGGGTCCAGGTGCAGCTCGGTGACGGTGCCGCGGGGCACGCCCTCGTGGACGGTCGAGTCGGGGCCGGGGAGGTGGCGGACGTCCGTCAGGTCGAGCGGCAGCGGCCGGAAGGGGACGTCCGGGCTCATGCTGGACCGACCTCCACGTCGGCGCCGTGGAGCTCGGCGAGCAGGACGGCGCCCGCGAGGTCGAGGCGGGTACGCCGCAGCCGGGCCGCCGCGAGGTCGACCCGGTCGAGCGAGGCCCCGCGGAGGTCGGCCCCGGAGAGGTCGGTCTCGCGCAGGGTGGCGCCGTCGAGCTGGGCACCGCGCAGCGTCGTACCGCTCAGGTCGGACAGCGACAGGTCCGCCTCACGCAGGTCGAGGCCGGCCAGGTCGAGCTTGGTCAGCTTCGTGCCGCGGATCGTGACCCCGCGCCACTGGCCGCCGACGACCTTGATCGGGCGCAGCACGCAGTCGGCGAACGCCGAGCCGATCAGCTTGCAGCCCTCGAAGGTCGCGTCGAAGAAGCTGACCCGGCGGAAGTCGCAGGCCACGAAGGCCGTGCTCCGGTGCACCGAGGCGTTGAAGCGGCCGCCGTGGAAGACGCAGCTCTCGAAGAGCGCGCTCGACGTCGACGCCTCGGAGAGGTCGACGTCGGTGAAGGTGCAGTCGACGAAGCGGGCCGCGCCGAGGTCCTCGGCGTACCAGTCGTCGCCGCGGAAGTGACGTCCCTCCGCGACGAGCGGGTCAGACATCGACGCTGCCACCACTGCGCCAGTAGACCGCGTCCTCGCGGGTGAGGAAGCCGCCCTCCACGAGGTAGCGGCGCAGCGCGGCGTAGTCGCTGTGCACCCGCATCAGGATCGTGTTGACCTCGGACTCGGGGTAGCGCTGACCCAGCTCGAAGGACTGCGCGATGTGGTCGAGCACGATGGCGAGCTTGGACTGCTTGGTCGGGATCGAGGTCAGTCGGCCGTCAGCAGACATGAAGTTGCGGAGGACGCGGTCGTGCATGGCGGACATGGTGGTTCCGTTCGGTCGGTCGGGCTGTTCAGGACTGGGGCGTGAGGGCGAGCAGCCGGCGCGGCTTGGTCGCCGTGGCGAGGCCCCCCTCGACCGCGCGCTTCTCGAAGTGCAGGTGGCAGCCGTCGGGCGCGCCGTTGTCCGAGGCGAGCGCGATCTTCGCGCCGGCGCGCACCCGGTCGCCCGGCTGGAGGAAGACCCGCCGCGTGTGGCCGATCACGAGGTCGAAGCCGCGCTTGGCGTAGCGGATCAGCATCGGGTTGTCGCCGTACGCCGGCCCGAGGGTGTCGTGCGAGACGACCCGGCCCCGGTAGGGGCTGAAGAGCTTCGTGCCGCACGGCATCGCGATGTCGAGGCCGTGGTGGAAGCCGCGGTCGTCCGAGCAGCGCGGGTCGGGGGAGTAGTACGGCGCGCTCGTGCAGCCGAACGGCACCATGATCCGGTGCGCCCCGCCGAACCACGGGGACGTGTAGTGCGTGGTGTCGTCGGTGTAGAACACCCAGCGCTTGTCGGCCTGCGCCGCCGTCGCGAGGACCGTCAGCGCCAGCAGCGGCGCCAGCACGAGGGTGGCCAGACGGGCGAGGCGGGCGACGCGGGCCGGACGGGCGGGGCGAGCGGGGACCGAGACCATGGCGCTCACCCTAGTTCTCGACACCGGTCGCGGTCGTCCGCCGGGCGGCGGCCCGAACGACAGGAGGAAGTCGGCGTACGCCGGCTCCTCAGGCGTGGCCGACCGGGTGTGACGGCACTTCCTCCTGTCGTGCGGGCCGCTCACCGAGGTGGTCGGCAGCTCCGGCGACCGCGAGCAGCCGCGCGCACTCGTCGACCAGCCGCGCCCGGAGCGGGGCGCCGCGCTCGGCGAAGACGCGCTGCGCGGCGGCGTACTCCTGCTTGCCCGCGGCCGTCTCGATGCGGACCGGGTCGAAGCCCAGGTCGGCGAGGTCGTACGGCGCCGCGCGCATGTCCAGGACCCGGATGTCGCGCGCCAGCTCGAAGCAGTCGGCGACCAGGTCGGAGCTGATCATCGGCGTGAGCCGGAACGCGTGCTTGTAGAGGTCCATCCCGGCGTGCAGGCAGCCCGGCTGCTCGAAGGCGGGCCGGTCCTCGCTCGTGGGGGCGAGGGTGTTGAGCGGACGGGCCGGCTCGGTGAAGAAGCGGAACGCGTCGAAGTGCGAGCACCCGATCCGGTGCGACTCGGCCACCGCGTCCGTGCCGTCCGGCCCGAGCCGCAGCGGCCAGTCCGCGTGCCGGGTCTGCTCCTCGGTCATCCGGTAGACCATCGCCCACTCGTGCAGCCCGAAGCACCCCAGCTGCGCGGGCCGGGCCGCCGTCGCGCTGAGCAGCCGGTGGAGTGACTCGAGCAGCGGACGCTGCTTCACGACGTGCGCCGTGGTGACCGCGACGGCGTCGCCCTCAGCGGCGGGTGGTTTCGAGACAGGCGCCAGGGCGCCTTCCTCAACCACCGTCCCGGTGGTTGAGGAGGTTGCGCAGCAACCGTCTCGAAACCACCCGTAGCCCTTGAGGCCGGCGTACGCCGCCCCGCCGGCCAGCCCGACGCCGTACCCCGGATGCCAGCGGCGCAGCTGCGCCGGTCGCTGGGCGTAGTAGGTGAAGAGGAAGTCGTGCACGGGGTGCTTCACGCCGCCGGAGCGACGCTCGAGGTGCGGCGTCACGAACGCGTCGACCCGGGCCGCGTGGGCGTCCGCCCGGGCGCGCCACGTCGCCTCGTCGAGCACCACCGGGTCCATGGGTCAAGGGTAGGAGTGGTTTCGAGACGGTCGCTGCGCGACCTCCTCAACCACCGGACTACGCCGCGGGCGCGACCTCCTCAACCACCGGACGCCGCCGCGGGCGCGACCTCCTCAACCACCGGACGCCGCCGCGGGCGGGGACGCCTCAACCACCGGACGACGCCGCGCAGGCGGTCGATAGGCTCGACCTCGTGCGCATCGTGAGATTCACCGTCGGAGAAGACCCCCAGTACGGCGTCCTGACGGGCGACGTCGACCAGTTCGGCCAGCCCGACGAGGACAGCGTCGTGGTGGCCCTCGCGGGCGACCCGCTGTACGTCGGGGTCAAGCTGCTCGAGCAGACCCACCGGCTGGCCGACGTCCGCCTGCTCGCGCCGGTTCTGCCGCGCAGCAAGGTCGTCGGGATCGGCAAGAACTACGCCGCGCACGCGGCCGAGATGGGCGGCGACGTGCCGTCCGAGCCGCTGATGTTCCTCAAGCCGAACACCAGCGTCGTCGGGCCCGGTGACCCGATCTTCTACCCGCGCCAGACCGAGAACCTGCACTACGAGGGCGAGCTCGCGGTCGTCATCGGTCGGATCTGCCGTGACGTCCCCGTCGACCAGGCGACCGACGTCATCCACGGCTACACGATCGCCAACGACGTGACCGCCCGCGACCTGCAGAAGAGCGACGGCCAGTGGAGCCGCGCCAAGGGCTTCGACTCGTTCTGCCCGCTCGGGCCGTGGATCGAGACCGACCTCGACCCGCAGGTCTTCGCCGACGGCGTCGCGGTCCAGACGCACCTCAACGGCGACCTCGTCCAGGACGGCAACACCAGCGACCTGATCTTCGACATCCCGACGCTGATCGCCCACGTCTCCAGCGCCATGACGCTGCTCCCGGGCGACGTCATCCTCACCGGCACCCCCGAGGGTGTCGGTCCCATGCAGGTCGACGACGAGATCGAGATCTCGATCGCCGGCCTCGGCACCCTCACGAACAAGGTGGCACGACGATGACCAGCCCCGGCAGCGACGTCCGCGTCCGCTACTGCCCGTCCCCGACCGGCTCCCCGCACGTCGGCCTGGCCCGCACCGCGCTCTTCAACTGGGCCTTCGCCCGTCACCACGGCGGCACCATCGTCTTCCGCATGGAGGACACCGACAAGGAGCGCAACACCCAGGAGTCGTACGACGCGATCCTGGACCTGTGGCGCTGGCTCGGCCTGACCTGGGACGAGGGCATCGAGGCCGGCGGCCCGCACGGTCCCTACCGCCAGAGCGAGCGCGGCGACATCTACGCCGACGCCCTGGCCAGGCTGCGCGAGTCGTCGTACACCTACGACTGCTACTGCACCACCGAGGAGGTCGACGCGCGGCGCAAGGCGTCCGGCTCCAAGGTGATGGGGTACGACGGCTTCTGCCGTGACCTCTCCGAGGACCAGCGCGCGGCGTTCGTCGCCGAGGGACGCCGACCGGTCGTGCGGTTCCGGATGCCCGACGGGTCGATCACCTGGGACGACCTGGTCCGCGGCGACATCACCTTCGAGACCGAGCACGTCCCGGACTTCGCGCTGTGCCGGGCCAACGGCGACCCGCTCTACACGCTGGTGAACCCGGTCGACGACGCGCTGATGGGCATCACCCACGTGCTGCGCGGCGAGGACCTGCTCTCGAGCACGCCGCGCCAGCTCGCGCTGTTCGAGGGGCTCAAGGAGGTCGGCCTGGCGACCGTGACCCCGTCGTACGGCCACCTGCCCTACGTCATGGGCGAGGGCAACAAGAAGCTCTCCAAGCGCGACCCGCAGGCGCACATGTCGCTCTACCGCGACCAGGGCTTCCTGCCCGAGGGGCTGCTGAACTACCTCGCGCTGCTCGGCTGGGCCATCTCCGGCGACCGCGACATCTTCTCGCTCGACGAGATGGTCGAGGCGTTCGACATCGGCGACGTGAACCCGAATCCCGCCCGCTTCGACCTCAAGAAGGCCGAGGCCATCAACGCCTCCCACATGCACCAGCTGTCGGTGGAGGACGTCACCCACCGGGCGCTGCCGTTCCTCCAGGCGGCCGGCGTGGTCGGCGACCCCGTCGGCGACGCGGACGCGCAGCTGCTCGAGCTGGCGATGCCGCTGGTGGCCGAGCGGATCAACAAGCTCACCGAGGCCGTCGACATGCTCGGCTTCCTGTTCGTCGACGAGGCCGACTTCACGGTCGACCCGGCCGACGCCGAGAAGCTGCTGACCGAGGACGGCCTGGCGGTCGTGCGGGCGTCGTACGACGCCCTCGCGGCGCTGGACACCTGGTCGACGCAGGCGATCCAGGACGCGCTGCAGGCGACGCTGGTCGAGGGCATGGGTCTCAAGCCCCGCAACGCCTTCGGCCCCGTCCGCGTCGCCGCGACCGGCCGCCGGATCTCGCCGCCGCTCTTCGAGTCGCTCGAGCTGCTCGGTCGCGAGCGGTCGCTGGCGCGGCTGCAGAGCGTGCTGGGCTGAGCATGGAGCCGACGGCATGAGCCAGGTCCCCGCCGGGCTGGCCTACCACGAGGTGCACCGCGGCGGTCCCGTCGCGGGCCGGCACGCGTGGTGGCGTCCCGTCATCGGCACGACCGCGCTGATCGCGCTGATGCTGGTGGTGGCGCCGGTGTTCTGGCAGCTGCCGTTCGCGGCGTACTACGCCGTCACCGGGCAGCCCGTCGTCGACAGCGTCAGCCGGCTGCTCGAGCTGGACGACCCGACGCCGGCCGGGCTCGCCTACCTCAACCTGGTGCTGGCTTCGGCGATCCCGGTCACGTGGCTGATCACCCGGGTGCTGCACGGGCTGCGACCGCGCTGGCTGGCCTCGGTCACGCCCAGGATCCGCTGGGGCTGGCTGCTGACCTGCATGGCCATCGCCTTCGGCGCGCTGATCGTGACGCTGGTCGTCTCGGCGGCCCTGCCGTCGGCGGGCGACGGCACCGAGGTCAGCGGCGGCGTCAACGACTTCACCCGCACGACCCGCGACTTCCTGCTCGTCCTGGTGCTGCTCACGCCGCTGCAGGCGGCGGGGGAGGAGTACGCCTTCCGGGGCTACCTCACCCAGGCCTTCGGGGGGCTCTTCGGCAACCGCTGGGTCGCGGTCGTCGGCCCGGCTTTGCTGTTCGCGCTGGCGCACGGCTCGCAGAGCGCGCCGGTCTTCTTCGACCGCTTCGCGTTCGGCCTGGTGGCCGGCGTACTCGTCATCCTGACCGGCGGCCTCGAGGCCGGCATCGCGATGCACGTGCTCAACAACCTGCTGGCCTTCGGGCTGGCGCTGGCGTACGGCGACATGGCCTCGACGCTGAACCCCACCGGCGGCAGCTGGTGGAGCATCCCGGTCACGCTGACGCAGTCGCTGGTCTTCCTCGGACTGGTGCTCCTGGCCGCCCGGAGACGGGGCCTGGAGACACGCACGGGGGAGGTCGTTTTGGCGGCCCCCAGCCCTCGCGTGTAAGGTTTCGTCTCGGTCCTGAGGAGTCACGAGGGGCCGGCAACATTGGGATATGGTGTAATTGGCAACACAGCTGATTCTGGTTCAGTCGTTCTAGGTTCGAGTCCTAGTATCCCAGCTGAGTCGCGGAGATCCCTTTGCGGATCGGGTCGCGATTTGTGCGACACGTTGGCCATTGGCTAGAGTTTCGCAGGTTGATCGGGGAGGGCCGCGAGGCGCTCCGAAGGTCAGCAGCAGTGCATGCCCCCGTTGTGTAGCGGCCTAGCACGCCGCCCTCTCACGGCGGTAGCGCCGGTTCGAATCCGGTCGGGGGTACCACTCACGAAGGGCTCGGTCACCAGACCGGGCCCTTCGGTCATTTCCGGGGGTGTTCCGAAGGTGGTCGGGCCCCGGTCGTCGCGGCCCGGCGTCGCTCAGGCGCAGATGCCGGCCGCCGCGGCCGCGTCCTTCTGGGCCTGGCTGGGGCGCTTCGCCGGCCCGTCGGCCGACAGCGAGTCGCGCGTGAAGGAGCCGAGCGGCCGGTCGTCGTGGACCTGGCGGACGAGCTTCTTGTACGACGGCAGCAGGCCGACGTGCGGGTAGCCGGCCGTGCCCTCGGCGTAGAGGAAGTTCGGCATCGTGACGAACTTGATGTGCGGCAGGTCGATGTCCTTGAGCTGGCCGGCGAGGTCGACCAGGGCCTTGGCGCTGGCGAGGTCCGGGCTGGCCTGCAACGAGCTCGTGAGGGCGTTGGCGAAGCCGAGCAGCCGGGTGGGGCGGGTCAGCGTGTCGGCCGAGAGCACCTTGTTCGTCATCGCCGCGATGAACGACTGCTGGCGCTTCATCCGGCCGATGTCGGTGCCCGCGAGCACGTGGCGCAGGCGCACGTAGTTGAGGGCCTGGGTGCCGTCGAGGTGCACGTCCTTGCCGGCGGGGAAGCTGGTGTGGAGGTACTTCGGGTCGTCGAGCGGCTGGGGGATGCAGACACTGACGCCGTGGATCGCGTCGACCATGTTCTTGAAGCCGCCGAAGTTGAGGGTCAGGTAGTCGTCGACGTAGATCGGCCGGAAGACCGACTCCACCTGCTCGACCGTGCACTCGGGGCCGCCGCGCGAGAACGCCTCGTTCCACAGCACCTGCTTCGCACCCGGCACCGTCTTGCCGTCGACGGTGCAGTCGGGCCGGTCGACGATCAGGTCGCGCGGGATCGAGATGCCGTACGCCGACTTCCGGTCGGCCGAGACGTGCAGCAGGATCGTGGTGTCGGACCCGTCCGCGCCCTCCTCGTTGTCGACGTGGCAGCCCGCGCAGTCGCGGGTGTCGTTGCCCATCAGCAGGATGTTGAGCGGCTCGTGCGGCTGGTCGGGGGTCTTCGGCTTCTTGGTGGTGAGGTGCTGGATCGGCGGACCCGCCTCGATGTTGCCGTCGACCTTCTTGAAGACCAGGACGACCGTCACCGCGGTCGCCAGTGCCAGGACGAGGCAGGTGGTCAGGATGACGAGCAGGACCGTACGCCGGTGGTGCGGCTGCATCGGGGTCGCCTCGGGACGTCGGGCGGGCGGCGTCTCGTCGGTCACGGGACGATCCTCGCAGTCGGAGCCTGAGCCGGGCGGCGATTCGGCAGAAGGTGTCCGGCGCCCGCTCCTCGCAGTGGCGCCATCCTCATGTCCGATTCCCGCGAGATGGTGTCCCCGTCGTACGACATGATGGGGGCATGAGCGGAGTGGAGCGGCTGGACCGGGAGTCCTGCTACCGGGCGGTGAAGTCCCGGGACCGGCGCTTCGACGGCGTGTTCTACACCGCCGTGCGGACGACCGGGATCTACTGCCGCCCCTCCTGCCCGGCGCGGACCCCCGGCTTCGCCAATGTCACCTTCCACCCGAGTGCGGCCGCGGCCCAGGCGGCCGGCTTCCGCGCCTGCAAGCGCTGCCTGCCGGACGCGACACCGGGCAGCCCCGACTGGGACGTCGCGGCGACCGCCGCCGGGCGCGCGATGCGGCTGATCGCCGACGGCGTGGTCGACCGCGCGGGCGTGGAGGGGCTGGCGCAGCGGGTCGGCTACACGCCGCGGCACCTGACCCGGATCCTGACGGCCGAGCTCGGGGCGGGTCCGCTGGCCCTGGCGCGGGCGAAGCGGGCGCAGACGGCGCGCGTGCTGATCGAGACGACCGACCTGACCTACGCGGACGTCGCGTTCGCATCCGGCTTCTCCAGCGTGCGGCAGTTCAACGACACGATCCGCGAGGTGTACGCCGCCACCCCCACCGACCTGCGCGGTCGCCGCGGCGGACGCCCCGCCACCGGCACGGTCACGATGCGGCTGGCCGTGCGGACGCCGTACGCCGGACGGGCGATGCTGGCGTTCCTGGCCTACCACCTGGTGCCGGGCGTGGAGGTCGCCGGCGACGGGTTCTACGCCCGCACGCTGGACCTGCCGCACGGGCCCGGCACGGTGCGGCTCGACATCGACGACGCGCTCGACGCGGGGCGGACCGCCTTCGTGACCGCGACGTTCACGCTGCACGACCTGCGCGACACCGCCGCCGCGGTCGAACGGGCCCGACGGCTCGTGGACGCCGACTGCGACCCGCTCGCCGTCGACGACCACTTCGCCGGCGATCCGGTCGTCGGGCCGCTCGCGCGGCGCACGCCGGGGCTGCGGGTGCCCGGTCAGGTCGACGGCGACGAGACCGCGGTCCGCACCGTGATCGGCCAGCAGATCAGCGTCACCGGCGCGCGCACCGTGACCGGTCGTCTGGTCGCGCTGCACGGGCGGCCGGTCGACACCGGCGTCCCGGGGCTGACGCACCTCTTCCCGGACGCGGCCACGCTGGCGGCCGTCGACCCCGAGACGCTCCCGATGCCCAGGGCGCGCGGCCGGGCGCTCGTGGCGCTGTGCGCCGCGCTGGCCACCGGATCGGTCGCGCTGGACCGCGGGCCGGATCGTGACGACGTACGCCGGGCACTGCTGGAGCTGCCGGGCATCGGTCCTTGGACCGCCGACTACGTCGCGATGCGCGCGCTCGCGCACCCCGACGTGTTCCTCCCGACCGACATCGGCGTCCGCAACGCGCTGGCCGGCCTCGGCCACGACCCGGCGGCGGTGGTCGCCGCGAGCGAGACCTGGCGCCCCTGGCGCTCGTACGCCCTCATGCACCTCTGGAACACCCTGATGCCACCCCTGCCCGACAGCTTGGAGCCCTGACATGTGGACCGTGATCGACTCACCCATCGGCGAGCTGCGGCTGGTTGAGCAGGCCGGGCGGATCACCGCCATCGAGTTCTCGCCGTTCGGCGACGCCGACGGCCGGGTCCGGGGCCCGCGCGACGACGCCCACCCCGTGCTCGCCGAGTGCGCCCGTCAGCTCGGGGCGTACTTCGCCCGCGAGCTCAAGGACTTCGACCTCCCGCTCGCCCCGGTCGGCAGCGCCTTCCAGCAGCGGGTCTGGGCCCAGCTGCAGGAGATCGGCTACGGCGAGACCGCGTCGTACGGCCAGGTCGCCGGGCGCCTCGGCCTGACCAACGCCGCCTCCCGCGCCGTCGGCCTGGCCAACGGCCGCAACCCGATCCCGATCGTGATCCCGTGCCACCGCGTCATCGGCGCCAACGGCACCCTGACCGGCTACGCCGGCGGTCTCGAGCGCAAGCAGCTCCTCCTCGAGCTCGAGCAGGACGCCCTCTTCTAGGTGCCGAGTCGGCGCATCTGCACGCGCTGAGGGGGGTCGAGTCGGCGCATCTGCAGACGGTTGGGTGGTGCTGCCGTGGCACGCTGGCGCGATGACCGGCTGGCAGACCCACGCGACGCGCACGGCGTACGACAACCACTGGATCCGCGTCCGCGAGGACGACGTCACGCGGCCGGACGGCTCCGCCGGGGTGTACGGCGTGGTGGAGATGAAGCACCCGGCGGTGTTCGTCGTGCCGGTCACTGCGGCCGGCGAGGTGCTGCTGGTGCGGCTCCACCGCTACCCGATTGACCGCGAGTCGATCGAGGTGCCCGCGGGTGGGTCGGACGGGGAGGACCCGCTGGCGGCCGCCCAGCGGGAGCTGCTGGAGGAGACGGGGCGTACGGCGTCGAGCTGGACGCGGCTGGGGCAGTTCTTCGCGCTGAACGGCGTCGCGAACGCGCGCGCCGACGTGTTCCTGGCGCGCGGGCTGACGGGGCTCGAAGACGTGGGGCACGGTGCGGCCGACGAGGGGATCAGCGAGGTGCTGGTCGTCCCGTGGGCCGAAGCGATGGGACTCGTGCGCAGCGGCGCGATCCACGACAGCGAGGCCATCGCGGCCCTGATGCTCGCCGGGCTGGAGCTGGGACTGATCGCCTGACTGCGCGGGTCTCGATACGCCGGTCGCGGGCTCGTTCCTCGCCCGCGCGGCTACTCGACCTGGCACCTGTGCCTCGGCGCGAGCACGCTCGCGCCGAGGGCGCTCACTCGGCTATTCGGCGGCGGCGCGGCGCAGGGACTCGGACAGCCGCTCGGCGGCGGCGAGGACGGCGGGGGCGTGCATGCGGCCGGGCTGGCGCGACAGGCGCTCGAGCGGGCCCGAGACGGAGACCGCGGCGATGATCTTGCCGCCGGGGGAGCGGACGGGGGCGGAGACGGACGCGACGCCCTGCTCGCGCTCGCCGACCGACTGCGCCCAGCCGCGGCGGCGGATGCCGGACAGGGCGGCGGCGGAGAAGGCGGCGTTCTGCAGGCCGCGGTGCATGCGCTCCGGGTCCTCCCAGGCGAGCAGCACCTGGGCGGCCGAGCCGGCCCGCATGGTGAGCTGCGAGCCGACCGGGATCGTGTCGCGCAGGCCGGAGGGGCGCTCGGCGGCGGCGACGCACACGCGGTGCTCGCCCTGACGGCGCCAGAGCTGGGCGGACTCGCCGGTGATGTCGCGCAGGCGGGCCAGGACCGGGCCGGCCGTGGCGAGCAGGCGGTCCTCGCCGGCGGCCGCCGAGAGCTCGGCCAGCCGGGGGCCGAGGACGAAGCGTCCCTGCATGTCGCGGGCCACCAGCCGGTGGTGCTCCAGGGCGACCGCGAGGCGGTGCGCGGTGGGTCGGGCGAGGCCGGTTCCGGCGACGAGACCGGCGAGGGTGGCGGGTCCCGACTCGAGGGCGGTGAGCACGAGGGCGGCCTTGTCGAGCACGCCCACTCCGCTGGTGTTGTCCATATGGCAATACTGCCGTCTCAGATCATGGGATGCAAGCGTTAGGGTGTGTGACGTGAACCGAGGGGTGGTCCGGACCGCGTCGACCACCGGGATGTGAGGGAGAACGTCATGGGCAAGACCCTGGCCGAGAAGGTCTGGGACGAGCACGTCGTCCGGGCCGCAGACGGAGAACCGGACCTGCTGTTCATCGATCTCCACCTGATCCACGAGGTGACGTCGCCCCAGGCGTTCGACGGGCTGCGCCTCGCGGGCCGCGCCGTACGCCGTCCCGACCTCACCCTGGCGACCGAGGACCACAACGTCCCGACGGTCGACTGGGACAAGCCGATCGCGGACCCCGTCTCGCGGACCCAGGTCGAGACGCTGCGCCGCAACGCCGAGGAGTTCGGTGTCCGGCTGCACCCGCTGGGCGACATCGAGCAGGGCATCGTGCACGTGGTCGGCCCGCAGCTCGGCCTGACCCAGCCCGGCATGACGATCGTCTGCGGCGACAGCCACACCAGCACGCACGGCGCCTTCGGGGCGATCGCCTTCGGCATCGGCACGTCGGAGGTCGAGCACGTCCTCGCGACGCAGACGCTGATGCAGGCCAAGCCGAAGACGATGGCGGTCACGATCAACGGCTCGCTCCCGGCCGGCGTCACCGCCAAGGACCTCGTCCTCACCCTGATCACGCACACCGGCACCGGCGGCGGTCAGGGCTACATCGTCGAGTACCGCGGCCAGGCCATCGAGGAGCTCTCGATGGAGGCCCGGATGACCGTGTGCAACATGAGCATCGAGTGGGGCGCCAAGGCCGGGCTGATCGCCCCCGACCAGACGACCTTCGACTACATCGAGGGCCGCGCCGAGGCGCCGAAGGGCGCCGACTGGGACGCGGCGGTCGAGCACTGGAAGACGCTCGTCACCGACGACGACGCCGAGTTCGACAAGGAGATCGTCCTCGACGCCGCCGAGATGACGCCGTTCGTCACCTGGGGCACCAACCCCGGCCAGGGCGTCCCGCTGGGTGGGTCCGTGCCGTTCCCCGAGCAGTTCGAGGACAGCCAGGACCGGATCGCCGCCGAGAAGGCCTGCGAGTACATGGCCCTCGAGCCCGGCACCCCCATGCGCGAGGTCAAGGTCGACACCGTCTTCGTCGGCTCCTGCACCAACGGCCGCATCGAGGACCTGCGCCTGGCCGCCGACATCATCAAGGGCCGGCACGTCGACAAGGACACCCGCCTGCTCGTCGTCCCCGGCTCGGTGCGCGTGCGCCTGCAGGCCGAGGAGGAGGGCCTGGACGTCGTGTTCAAGGAGGCGGGCGCCGAGTGGCGCGGCGCCGGCTGCTCGATGTGCCTGGGCATGAACCCCGACCAGCTCGCCCCCGGCGAGCGCAGCGCGTCGACATCCAACCGCAACTTCGAGGGCCGGCAGGGCAAGGGGGGGCGTACCCACCTGGTCTCCGTGCCCGTCGCCGCTGCCACCGCCATCCGCGGGACGCTCTCGTCCCCGGCCGACCTGGAGGACTGACTCATGGATGCCTTCACCAGCCACACCGGCCAGGGCGTGCCGCTGCGCCGCAGCAACGTCGACACCGACCAGATCATCCCGGCGGTCTACCTCAAGCGGGTCACGCGCACCGGCTTCGAGGACGGCCTCTTCGCGGCCTGGCGCAACGACCCGGCCTTCGTCCTGAACGACGCGCGGTACGCCGGGGGCACGATCCTCGTCGCGGGCCCCGACTTCGGCACCGGCTCCTCGCGCGAGCACGCCGTGTGGGCCCTGCAGAACTACGGCTTCAAGGCCGTGATCTCACCCCGCTTCGGCGACATCTTCCGCGGCAACTCCGGCAAGGCCGGCCTGCTCGCTGCCCAGGTCGACGAGAAGGTCGTGCAGCGGCTCTGGGACCTCCTCGAGGACGAGCCGGGCGCCGCGATCACCGTCGACCTCGAGTCGCGCACCGTGCGCGCCGGCGAGGGCCCGGACGCGATCGAGGACTCCTTCGACATCGACGACTACACCCGCTGGCGGCTGCTCGAGGGGCTCGACGACGTCGGCATCACCCTCGGCCACGCCGACGACATCACGGCCTACGAGGCCACCCGCCCGAGCTGGAAGCCCGCCACGCAGTAGGGCCCCGCGCGACGCGGTACGACGAAGGCGGATCTCCGGCACCAGGTGCCGCAGATCCTCCTTCGTCTACGGGGTCGTCGTCGGCAGCCGCACCGCGAGCTGCTCGCACCACGGCTCGAAGCCCAGCCGCGCCGCGGCCGCCATCGACGCGGTGTTGGCGGTGCGGGCGACCCAGCGGGCCACCCGGTGCTCGCGGATCGCGTACGACGCCGCGGTCCGCCCGACGGCATCGACGAGGCGCCGGCCGCGGTGCGACGGGGCGACGAGCACCCCGAGGTCGCGGGGGCTGCCGGCGTACGGCGACAGCGACGCGGCCGCGACCAGCGCGCCGTCCTCGACGAGCCCGAACGCGACCTCGACGTCGTCGTCGGAGGAGCCCGACTCCCACCACTCCTCGTCGGTCACGACCGCGCGCAGCTCCGCCAGGTCGGCGACCTCCACCCGCACCACCCGCGGGTCCGGCCCCGGGTCCACGTCCAGGTAGTGGTGGGTCGCCGGGCCGATCACGGTCCCGCCGATCGAGGCGGCGTACGACGTCCAGGAGTCAGGCGGCGGCAGCGGGACGACCTCGGCGGACTGCGGCGCCGAGACGTGGACCCCGTGGTCCCGCCAGGCGACGAACAACCCGGCGTACCCCTCGAGCCGTCCGTGCGGCTGCACCGTGGCTGCTTGCCACAGCTCGTCGCGGGTGATGCCGAACAGGTCGCACCACCAGGTGTCGACGAGGTCGCACATTCCGGGCTGCACGGCGCCGACCCTAGACGCGGGGTGCGGGTCGCGGCGACGCCGTTTCCCCTGTCCTGGGGGCGAAAACCGCGGTCCCATGCCCCGCTCGATCGAGAATCCCCAAGCCTGGCTGGGGATTCTCCTCTTGGTGTCAGGTGCGCGGTGGTCGCGCTCACTACCAGACGGTGCTGCACGACGTGCAAGCGCCCCGAGAAATAAGGGGAAAACAGCCGCGCGGTGATTGTGACGAGGGCCACGTGTGCCTAGCGTGCGTTGCAGCAAGTCGAGCACGGGCTCGGCCCATGGGTTCATTGGAAGGGAAGCTAGTGAACAAGTCTCAGCTCATCGACGCGCTTGCTGCGCGTTACGAGGGGAATCGCAAGGCTGCCGCTCACGCGCTCGAGTCCGTCCTGGACACGATCACCCGCGAGGTGGCGAAGGGCGAGAAGGTCGCCATCACGGGCTTCGGCTCCTTCGAGAAGCGCATCCGGGAGGCTCGGTGGGTCCGCAACCCGCAGACCGGTGCGCGGATCAAGTCGAAGAAGAAGGCCGTGCCGAAGTTCAGCCCCGGCGCCGACCTCAAGAACGTCGTCTCCGGCGCGAAGAAGCTGCCGAAGCTGACCCTCGCCGCCCCGGCTGCGGCCGCCAAGAAGGCGACCGCGACGGCGACCGCCACCGCGGGCGCTGCGGCGTCCGTGGCCAAGAAGGCCGCACCCGGCGGCACGAAGAAGGCGCCGGCGAAGAAGGCTCCCGCCAAGACGACCGCCAAGAAGGCCTCCACGACCGCCGCCAAGAAGGCGCCGGCGAAGACCGCCGCCAAGAAGGCGCCGGCCAAGAAGGCTTCCACCACGACCGCGGCCAAGAAGGCACCGGCCAAGAAGGCCTCGACGACGAGCGCCGCGAAGACGACCAGCACCAGCACGGCGAAGAAGGCCCCGGCCAAGGCCGCCGCCGCCAAGAAGGCGCCGGCGAAGAAGGCCCCGGCCAAGAAGGCGCCCGCGAAGAAGGCCGCCGCCAAGAAGTCCTGACCAGCGCAGGACGGGCAGCACCAGCAGCAGCACGGTGGGCCACCACCCCGGTCGGGGTGGTGGCCCACCGTCGTTCCCTGGAGTCGCTCAGACCAGGGCGCGGGTGTGCGGTCCGAGGCCCAGCGCCGCAGCCGCCCGCAGGTCCTCGGTGTCGTCGACGTCGCGGCGCAGCGTCACCAGGTCGCCGGCGATCTCGAGGGCGCCGGCGTCGAGGTGCGCCTCCCGGGACTCGACGCCGAAGCGCGGGTCGAACTCGTCGTACGGCGCGGTGTAGAGCGTCGTGCCCACCCGCTCGGCGTCCGCGACGAACGCGGCCCGGCCGGGCAGGGCGGCCGCCAGGGCCGCGTCGAGGTCCTCGGGCCGCAGCGCCGGCAGGTCCGCGCACAGCGCGACGCCGACGAGGTCCGGCCAGCGGCGGCGTGCCTCGGCCGCGGCCTCGCGCAGGCTGCCGTTGAGGTCGCCGGAGACGCCGTCGGGGATCGCGGCGCACCCGAGCCGCCCGAGCTGCGCGGCGAACGGCACGTCGTCGGTCACGACGAGCACCTGGGCCACCCGGGAGGCGGCCAGGCAGGCGCTGACGGTGTCGAGCGCGAAGGCGGCGGCCAGGGCGCGACGGTCGTCGTCGGTGGCGCGGACGAGGCGGGACTTGCCGACGGCGGGCGGCTTGACCGGCACGACGACGGCGTACTGCTGCAGGGACATCCCCACGATCCTGTCAGGCGCCCCGACGGAGGCGCGCCGGGGTGTGTCGTGACGAGACGGGGAGGGGTGGCGACCGAGTAGCCTGCACTCGACGTAAGGCGCGTCACGGCCCCCGGGCCTGAGGAACGGCGAGGACGCACGTGACGGTTCGCAAGCTGCAGCAGGAGCGCGGCTGGGCATGGAACCTCGCGGTGCCCATCATCAAGCCGCTGCTCCTCGCCACCACGAAGCGCACCTGGATCGACGGCGAGCGGGTGCCCGCCACCGGCGGCTGCCTGGTGATCTTCAACCACCTCTCGCACGTCGACCCGCTGACCGCCGCGCACTTCGTCTACGACCACGGCCGGCTGCCGCGCTACCTCGCCAAGTCCGGGCTGTTCCGCAACAAGGCCCTCGGTGGCTTCCTCACCGCCGCCGGGCAGATCCCGGTGGAGCGGCTGAGCAAGAACGCCGTCGGGGCGTACGACGCGGCCGTCGCGGCCGTGCGGGCCGGGGAGTGCGTCGTGGTCTACCCCGAGGGCACGCTGACCCGCGACCCGGCGCTGTGGCCGATGACCGGCAAGTCGGGGGCCGCCCGGATCGCGCTGGAGACGGGCTGCCCGGTGATCCCGGTCGGGCAGTGGGGCGCGCAGGAGCTGCTCGCGCCGTACACCAAGACACCCCACCTCTTCCCGCGCAAGCGGATCACCATGAAGGCCGGCGCCCCCGTGGACCTCGCGGACCTGGCGGCGCTGGAGCGCACCCCGGCGGTCGTGCAGCAGGCCACCGACCGGATCATGGCCGCCGTGACCGCGCTCGTCGAGGAGATCCGCGGCGAGACCGCACCCGCCGAGCGCTACGACCCCCGCCGGTCCGGCGTCCGCCCGACCGGCAACCCGCACCGCACCGACAAGACCCCCAAGACGCACAAGAAGGACACCGCATGAGCAAGGTCGCGATCTTCAGCGCCGGGTCCTGGGGCACCGCCTTCTCCATGGTGCTGGCCGACGCCGGCAACGACGTGACGCTCTGGGCACGCCGCGACGAGGTCGTCGACGCGATCAACGGCCAGCGCGAGAACCCCGACTACCTGCCCGGCGTCGAGCTCCCGCCGTCGGTCTCCGCGACCACCGACGTCGAGAAGGCCGCCCACGGCGCCGACCTCGTCGTGCTCGCCACCCCCTCGCAGACCCTGCGCGAGAACCTCACCGATTGGGCGCCGTACCTCCAGAAGGACGCCGTGCTCGTCTCGATGATGAAGGGCGTCGAGCTCGGCAGCCTCAAGCGGATGAGCGAGGTGATCGCCGAGGTCACCGGGGCCGGACCCGAGCGGATCGCCGTCGTCAGCGGGCCGAACCTCGCCATGGAGATCGCCCGCCGCGAGCCCGCCGCCTCGGTGGTGGCCTGCGCCGACGAGGACGTCGCCAAGCAGATCCAGGCGCGCTGCCACGCCCCCGCCTTCCGTCCGTACACCAGCGTCGACGTCCTGGGCTGCGAGCTCGGTGGCGCCTACAAGAACGTCGTCGGTCTCGCCGTCGGCATGGCGGTGGGCCTGGGCTTCGGCGACAACACGACGGCCTCCGTCATCACGCGCGGGCTGGCCGAGACCGCCCGCCTCGCGATGGCGCTCGGCGCGAACCCGCTGACCCTGATGGGGCTGGCCGGGCTCGGCGACCTGGTCGCCACCTGCTCCTCGCCGCTCTCGCGCAACCGCAGCTTCGGCGAGAAGCTCGGCAAGGGCATGACCACCGAGGAGATCTATGCCTCGACCCGCCAGGTGGCCGAGGGCGCGAAGTCGTGCTCGTCGCTGCTCGCGCTCGCCGCCCGCACCGGCGTCGACGCCCCGATCGCCCACCACGTCGACGCCGTCGTCGCCGGCCGGATGACCGCGCAGGAGATGATGGACGCGTTCATCGCCCGCGACACCAAGGCCGAGACTGATTGAGACTGACGAGCTCCGACCGAGGAACGAGGTCGGGGCGACGTCAGGCCAGATCGAGCAAGCGACGCGACCGAGGAACGAGGTCGCGCGAGCGCGTCGAGATCCAGTGACCGCAGCGGGAGCGCCTCAGCCCACCGGTTTCGACGCGCTTACGCGACTTCGTTCCTCAGTCGCGGCACTTGCTCAACCTGGCTGAGCCCACGCGCGGCGCTCGTCCCTCGCGCCGCGCTGCTCATCTCAGGTCGTCGAGCGCCCGGCGCAGGTCGTCCCACAGGTCGTCGACGTCCTCGATGCCGACCGACAGGCGCACCAGGCCGTCGGGGATGGTGCCGGGCTCGGCCTTCCAGCGACGACGCCGCTCGAAGGTCGACTCCACGCCGCCGAGCGACGTCGCGTGCACCCACAGCTTGGTCTTGCGGGTGAGCAGGTCGGCGGCCATCGCGCCCTGGGCCAGCACGATCGAGACGATCCCGCCGAAGCCGGGGTAGCGGACCTCGGACAGCGCCGGGTGCTTGCCGAGGCGGCGGACCAGCTCCTGCGCGTTGGCCTGCGCCCGCTCGACGCGCAGGTGCAGCGTGCGCAGCCCCCGCAGCGCGAGCCACGCCTCGAGCGTGCCGGGCGTCGAGCCGAGCAGGTCGCGGCGGCCCTTGAGCACGGCGTACAGCTCGTCGTCGTTGGTCGCGATGGCGCCGAGCAGCACGTCGCTGTGGCCGGAGAGGTACTTCGTCGCCGAGTGCACGACGACGTCGGCGCCGAGCGCCAGCGGGGTCTGCAGCAGGGGAGTGGCGAAGGTGTTGTCGACGACGACGTAGGCGCCGGCCTCGTGGGCGGCCGCGCTGATCGTCTCGATGTCGGCGAGCTCGAGGGCCGGGTTGGTCGGGGACTCGAACCACACCAGCGCGGCGTCCTCGCACGCGGCGACGACGGCGTCGGTGTCGGTGATGTCGACCAGGGTCGCGGTGATCCGGCCGCGCGACTCGAGGTCCGCGAGCTGCAGCAGCGTGCCGGTGTAGGAGTGCGCCGGCGCGACCACCTTGGCGCCGTGCCCGACCAGGTCGAGCACCGTGGTCACCGCGGCGAGCCCCGTCGCGAAGGCCAGGCAGCGGCCGCCCTCCAGCGCGCCGAGCGCGTCCTCGAAGGCCGTCCAGCCGGGGTTGCCGTAGCGGCCGTACTCCAGGTCGCCGCCGGCGACGTACGTCGAGGCCATCGTGATCGGCACGTTGAGGGGCTGGTCGGGCTCGCGGGCCGGGCGGCCCGCCGTCACGGCGAGCGTCGACGGCTTCCAGGCCGGGGCGGGCGAGGGCTGGGCGGTGGTGGCGTCCTCGGGCATGGCGACGAGCCTAGGCCGGGCTGCGGGGCGACGGGGCAGCGGGCCGGTAGGGTCGGCCGCGATGAACGAGCCCACCGCCGAGACCCGCAAGCCCCGCGTCGCCGTCGTCTTCGGCGGTCGCTCCAGCGAGCACGGCATCTCGTGCGTCACCGCCGGCAGCGTCCTGAAGGCCATCGACCCGGACGTGTACGACGTGGTGCCGATCGGCATCGCGACCGACGGCCGCTGGGTCCTGGAGTCGGGGGACCCGGAGCGCCTGCGCATCGAGTCCGCCGACCGGCTGCCCGCCGTCGACGGCAGCCGCGCCGCGATCACGCTGGCCCAGGAGGCCGACGCCACCGGCCTCGTGGTCACCGAGCCGTCGCAGCCGCCCCGCACGCTGGGTGAGGTCGACGTCGTCTTCCCGGTGCTGCACGGGCCGTGGGGCGAGGACGGGACCATCCAGGGCATGTTCGAGATGGCCGGCGTCCGCTACGTCGGGGCCGGCGTGCTGGCCTCCGCGGTCAGCATGGACAAGGCCTACATGAAGGTCGTGCTCCAGGCGGCCGGCCTCGCGACGATGCCCTCGATCACGGTCACCGCGCGCTCGTGGGCCCGCGACGCCGCCGGCATCCGCGAGCGGTCGGCGGCGCTCGGCTATCCCCTCTTCGTCAAGCCGGCCCGCGGCGGGTCCAGCATCGGCATCTCCAAGGCCCACGACGCCTCCGAGCTCGACGAGGCGATCGAGGAGGCCCTGCGCCACGATCCCCGCGTGCTCGTGGAGGTGGCGGCCGAGGGCGCCCGCGAGGTCGAGTGCGGCGTGCTGCAGGCGCTCGACGGCACCCCCGAGACCAGCCTGCCCGCCGAGCTGCGGGTCGGTGGAGACCACGAGTTCTACGACTTCGCCGCGAAGTACCTCCCCGGCGAGAGCACCGAGATCGACATCCCGGCCAACCTGCCCGGCGACGTCGCCGAGCGGCTGCGCGACCTGGCCGCGCAGGCCTTCGAGGCCGTCGGGTGCGAGGGCCTGGCCCGCGTCGACTTCTTCGTGATGCCCGACCACTCGCTCGTGGTCAACGAGATCAACACGATGCCGGGCTTCACCCCGACGTCGATGTACCCCCAGATGTGGGCCGCCAGCGGCGTGGACTACCCCGCGCTCGTGGACCGGCTGATCCAGCTGGCGCTGGCCCGCGGCACCGGCCTGCGCTGAGCCGCCCCGCGACGGGCTACTTGCAGCGACCGACCTTGGTCAGGTGCTGGACGACGAGCTTGCCGACCTCGCCGATGCTGTTCGTGAAGCCGTTGGGGCGGTAGTCGCCCGGGATGACCAGCTCGACGCGCGGGCGGAAGTTCAGCTCCGTGGTCGTGACGTCGAGCGTCTCGTCGCTCGAGAGCAGCACGTCGTCCGGGACGAACCACCCGGTCCCGTCGACCTGCACGCACGTGGAGGTCGCGCTGAAGCCGGCCGGCTGGCCGACGCCGCAGGTCAGCACGATCGCGGGGTCCCCCCACGCGGCGCCGTACGCCGTGTCGCCGGTCGCCTCGACGCGCTCGCGCCCCGCGAGCTCCTGGGGGAGGGCGGCGACCAGGTCACGGCAGGCGGACGCGGTCGCGTCGTCCATCCGCGGCGCGTCGATCGCGGGCGGGGTGCTGCTGCAGCCGGCCGCGACCAGCAGCACGGCGCAGGACGCGACGACGCCCCGCGTCCGGTGGGACACGGGGCGTCGGCGACGTACGGCGGGGTCGGACACTCAGATGTGGACGACCGGGCAGGTCAGGGTGCGGGTGATGCCGTCGAGGTTCTGGACCTTCGAGACCACGAGCTTGCCGAGCTCGTCGACGTTGCGGGCCTCGGCGCGCACGATCACGTCGTACGGTCCGGTGACGTCCTCGGCGAGCGTGACGCCCTTGACCTGGGCAATGGCGGTCGCGACCTCGGCGGCCTTGCCGACATCGGTCTGGATCAGGATGTACGCCTGGACGACCATCTGGGACTCCTCTGTGTCACGGGCATGTGTCGTCGGTCAACCTATCGTGCCCGCGCCGGGTGTCCATAGGCGCGGGTCGCGGGCCGGTCTGGTGGGATGGGGGCATGCCCCTTCCCCCTGACGCGACCCTGGCCGACGTCGGTGAGTTCGGACTGATCTCCGCCCTCACCGAGCTCTTCACCCAGGGGGAGCACGTGCTCATCGGTCCCGGCGACGACGCGGCCGTGCTGCGCGTGAAGACCGGGCACGTCGTCGTCTCGACCGACCTGATGGTCGAGGGTCGGCACTTCCGGCGCGACTGGGCCTCGGCCGAGGACGTCGGCCACCGGGCGGCGGCGCAGAACCTCTCCGACATCAACGCGATGGGCGGCCGTGCCACCTCGCTGACCATCGGCCTCGCCGCCCCGGCGGACCTGCCCGCCGCCTGGGCGCTGGAGTTCGCCCGCGGCTTCGCCGACGAGTGCGCCCTGGTCGGCGCCAGCGTGGTCGGGGGAGACCTGACCCGCTCCGACCAGGTCGTCATCGCGGTCACGGTCATCGGCGCCTGCACGCAGTCGCCGGTCGTGCGGTCCGGCGCGGAGCCGGGCGAGGTGCTGGCGCTCTTCGGCCGCCAGGGCTGGGCCGCCGGGGGGCTCGCCGTGCTCGGCCGCGGCTTCCGCTCGCCCCGGGTCCTCGTGGAGGCCTACCGCCGCCCGGAGCCGCCGTACGACGCCGGCAGGGTCGCCGCGGAGGCCGGCGCGACCGCGATGATCGACGTGTCGGACGGGCTGCTCGCCGAGGCCGGCCACCTGGCGACCGCCTCGCAGGTCGCGATCGACGTGCGCCGCGAGGCCTTCGAGATCCCCGAGCCGCTGCAGGCGGTCGGAGCCGCGCTCGGTGCCGACCCGCTGCAGTTCATCCTCGGCGGCGGCGACGACCACGCCCTGCTCGCCACCTTCGCCCCCGACACCGTGCCGGACGGCTGGTCGGTCGTCGGCGAGGTCACCGAGGCCGGCGAGGACGGCCCCGGCGTCACGGTCGACGGCGCGGCGTACGACGGCCCCACCGGCTGGACGCATTTTTGAGCTGTCTCGTCGTCCCGAGCTCGCTCGGGACGACGAGAGGCGGCAGCCAGGTCGAGTAGCCGCGCGACCGACGAAGGAGGTCGCGACCGGCGTATCGAGACCCCCCGAACATGGCCGCCGAGCCTGCGAGGACCTGGACCTGCGCCAAGGTCGAGTAGCCGCGCGACGGCGATCACCGCCACCTCGACCAGGCTGACCCGCGCCGGCCGCGCGGTCACGACCGCGGCGACCTCGGACCAGAAGCCGTCGCGCGGGGGCTCTGCCTGGCCGACTCGCGAACCCGTTCGCGTAGGCGGTCTCCCGGGGCTCGACCCGCCCGGCCGGGCCCGCGACGACACCGGCCGGCGCGGCTGACGCCCCGGCCCATCCGTCACATCGACCCCACTGTCCGGGGGAAACCCGCTCTTTCCGGGTGTTGCAACACCCGGAAAGAGCCAACTTCCCCGGATATCCGGGGAAGCCGACGCCCCCTCAGCTGAGCTCCGACGTAGGAGGTCGCGACCGTTGTCGAGACCCCCCGAACATGCAGAAAGGCCGCCACCCCGAGGGGTGACGGCCTTCTGGAAGAGATCAGGTCAGCGGGTGACCTTGCCCGCCTTCAGGCAGCCGGTGCAGACGTTGAGCCGCTTCGGGGTGCCGTTGACGGTCGCGCGAACGCGCTGGATGTTGGGGTCGAAGCGACGCTTCGTAATCTTGCGCGACCACGGCCGGTTGTTACCGAAGCCCGGCTTCTTGGCGCAGATGTCACAGACGGCAGCCACCGGTGAACTCCTGAACGGTTGAGGTGTGTACGAGGGGCCCGAGCGATCGGGCAACCGAAGAAGCGTATCCGATGGGCCGGGGCGGGTGCGAATCGTGAGCCGGCCAGCGCCCGGGCGGACCCCCGGCTGCGACCCAGGCACTACATTGTGCCCTCATCCGCCGCTGCGGCGGAGCCCAGGGACCGACGGCGCGATCGACAGGGTGAGCAGGCGATGGAAGCACCGGGGAGCGGCCAGATCCAGCTCGCAACCGTGCTGCGCTTCGTCGACATCGCCACCGACGCCCTCAACGGGGCGCGCGAGGAGATCGACGCCCTCAACGTCTACCCCGTGCCGGACGGCGACACCGGCACGAACATGTACCTCACCGTCTCCGCCGCCCGCGACGCCATCCGCGAGGCCAGTGGCGGGGACGCCGGTGCCGACCGGGCCACGGCGCTGGCGGCGTGCAGCCGCGGGGCGCTGCTCGGCGCCCGCGGCAACTCCGGGGTCATCCTCAGCGAGATGCTGGGCGCCGTGCTGCGCCGCATCGAGACGGCCGACCCGGAGGAGCGCAACGCCCACGTGATGGCCGAGGCGCTGCAGCAGGCCTCGGACGCGAGCTACGCCGCCGTCGGCACCCCGGTCGAGGGCACCATCCTGACCGTCGCGCGTGCCGCCGCCGAGGCGGCCGTGGCCCGCGCGGCCGAGCCCGGCGCCCGGGCGAGGGACGTCTTCACCACGGCGGCCGCGGCGGCCCGCGAGGCGCTGGCCCGCACCCCCGAGCAGCTCCAGGTGCTCCGCGACGCGGGTGTCGTGGACGCGGGCGGACGCGGGCTCAGCGTGATCCTCGACGCGGCCGAGACCGTCCTGACCGGTCGCCACCCGATCCCGGTCACGAGCCCCTTCGACCACCGCATCCCGATCCCGCAGCCCGCCGCGCTGCAGTCCGGCGACCTGACGGCCGACGGGCCGGCGTACGAGGTGATGTACCTCCTCGACGCCGACGCCGACCGCATCGCGCCGCTCAAGGCGGCGCTGGCCGGGCTGGGCGACTCGCTCGTCGTCGTCGGACGCGAGGGGCTCTGGAACGTCCACGTCCACGTCGACGACGTGGGCGCCGCGATCGAGGCCGGCATCGAGGCGGGTCGTCCGCACCGCGTGCGGGTCACCCACTTCGCCGAGCAGGCGCAGGCCGCGAGCGCCTCCGGGTCGGAGCGCACCGGTCGCCGGATCGTCGCGGTCGCGGCCGGGCCGGGGCTGGCCGCGCTGTTCGAGGAGGCGGGGGCGGTGGTGGTCGAGGGCGGGCCGGGCCGCCGTCCGTCGACCGGGCAGCTGCTCGAGGCGATCACCGGGTGCGGTGCCGCCGAGGTCGTCGTGCTCCCGAACGACGCCGACTCCGTGCGGGTCGCCCAGATCGCCGCCCGGACCGCCGAGGAGGACCTGGGCGTCCGGGTCGCCGTCGTCCCCACGCAGGCCCAGGTGCAGGGTCTCGCCGCCCTGGCCGTGCACGAGCCCGGCCGCAGCTTCGACCAGGACGTCCTCGAGATGACCGCCACCGCGCGGCACGCCCGCCACGGCGCCGTGACGGTCGCCGCCCGCCAGGCGATCACGATGGCCGGCCCGTGCGAGCCCGGCGACGTCCTCGGCGTGCTCGGCGGCGACTTCGCGATCGTGGGCGACGACCTCTTCACGGTCGGCACCGGTGTCCTGGACCGGCTGCTCGGCGGTGGCGGCGAGCTCGTCACGGTCGTCGCGGGCGCCGACGACACCGACGACCTGGCCGCGCGCTGCGGCGCCTGGGTGGAGGAGCACCACCCGGCTGTCGACGTCGTGGTGTACGACGGTGGTCAGGAGCGCTACCCGCTCCTCATGTCCGTCGAGTGACCCGGGGGAGCGCCACCACACCATGATCGACCTGCAGTCACCCGTGGCGACCGTGCTGGGCGCCAAGGAGGCCAAGCGCAAGCGTCTCGCCGACGGCCTCGGCATCCACACGGTCGGCGACCTCCTGCACCACTTCCCGCGCCGCTACGTCCGCACCGGCGAGCTCACCCGGGTCAGCGAGCTCGAGCACGGCCAGATGCTGACGCTCGTCGGCGAGATCGTCCGCTGCGACGTCAAGAGCTACCAGGACCGCCGGACCGGGCGGCCGGCCAACCGGGTCGAGACGGTGCTCTCGACTGACGGTCCGTCGCTGCGGATGACCTTCTTCGCCAAGAACAAGTACTCCGCCAACTGGCGCGCCCGGACCCTCGCGGTCGGCACCCGCGGCCTGTTCGTCGGGCAGGTCTCGTCCTTCCAGAGCTCGTGGCAGCTCACGAACCCCAAGATGGTGCTCTTCGGGGCCGGTGACGAGGGCGACGCCGACGGCGAGGCCGCCTGGATCAACGACGTGGGGGACTACTACCCGATCTACCCGCTCACCAAGGGCGTCGAGTCGTGGGACCTGCAGCGGGCCGTGTCGTTCGCGCTCACGATCGTCGACGACCTCGCCGAGCTGCTGCCCGACCGGGTCCGCGCGGACTACGACGTCCTCGACGTACGCCGCGCCCTCGAGTGGGTGCACGCGCCCACCGAGCCCGACCACGTCGACCGGGCGCACCACCGCTTCCGCTTCGAGGAGGCGCTGGTCACCCAGCTGGTGCTGGCCCGGCGCCGGCTCGCCGTGCGAGCCCTGGGCGCCACCTCCCGCACCGGCGGGGGCGGGCTGCTGGCGGCCTTCGACGCCCGGCTGCCGTTCGAGCTCACCACCGGCCAGCGCGAGATCGGGGCCCAGATCGAGCGGGACCTCGCCGAGGAGCACCCGATGAACCGCCTCCTCCAGGGCGAGGTCGGCTCCGGCAAGACGCTGGTGGCGCTGCGCGCGATGCTCCGCGTCGTCGACTCCGGCGGGCAGGCGGCGCTGCTCGCGCCCACCGAGGTGCTCGCGCAGCAGCACCACCGCTCGATCGTCGCGATGCTCGGCGACCTCGCTGCCGGCGGGATGCTCGGCGGCGCCGCCGAGGGCACCGCGGTCGAGCTCCTCACCGGCTCGATGACCAAGGCCCAGCGCACCGGTCCGCTGAGCCGGATGGCGACCGGCGAGGCCGGCCTGGTCATCGGCACCCACGCCCTGCTCGAGGACCGCGTCGGCTTCTACGACCTCGGCCTCGTCGTCGTCGACGAGCAGCACCGGTTCGGTGTCGAGCAGCGCGCGGCGCTCACCGGCAAGGCGGCGACGCCGCCGCACGTCCTGGTGATGACGGCGACCCCGATCCCGCGCACGGTGGCGATGACCGTCTTCGGCGACCTCGAGACCTCCACGCTGACCGAGCTGCCCGCGGGCCGCGCCCCCATCCAGACGAACGTCGTCCCCCTGGTCGACCACCCGGGCTGGATCTCGCGGGTGTGGGAGCGGGTGCGCGAGGAGGTCGCGAAGGGCCACCAGGTCTACGTCGTCTGCCCGCGGATCTCCGGCGACGAGCCCGAGGAGGGGGGCAGCGACCAGCTCGACCTCGACGAGGACGGCTTCCCGGTCCCGCCGCCCGAGGCGGCCCCGCCGCTGAGCGCCGTGGAGGACGTCGCGACCGAGCTGGCCGACGGCCCGCTCGCGGGCCTGCGTCTCGCGGTGCTCCACGGACGGCTGCACCCCGACGAGAAGGACCGCACCATGCGCGCGTTCGCGCGTGGGGAGGTCGACGTGCTCGTCTCGACGACCGTCATCGAGGTCGGCGTCGACGTCGCGAACGCCACCGGCATGGTGCTCCTCGACGCGGACCGCTTCGGCGTCTCGCAGCTCCACCAGCTCCGCGGCCGGGTCGGCCGGGGCGGCCACCCGGGCATCTGCCTGCTCGTCAGCCACAGCCTCGACGGCACCCCGGCCCGCGAGCGCCTGGACGCCGTGGCGGCCACCACCGACGGCTTCGAGCTGAGCCGCATCGACCTCGCGCAGCGCCGGGAGGGCGACGTCCTGGGCAAGTCCCAGTCCGGCTTCCGCTCGGGCCTCCAGACGCTCAAGGTGCTCCGCGACGAGGACACGATCGTCGCCGCGCGGGCCTGCGCGACCGACCTGCTGGCCGCCGACCCGGACCTCCTCGAGACCCCGCTGCTCGCCGTCGCGGTGGCAGATATGGAGCAATCACGGCAGTCTGACTTCATGGAGAAGTCGTGAACACCCCCTGCCCGGGTGCCCGCCGACCCTCTCCGACCGGGGGGCCGACGCCGACATGACCCGCATCATCGGGGGATCCGCGGGCGGTCGTCGCATCACGACACCCCGCGGCGTCCACACGCGCCCGACCAGCGACCGGGTGCGCGAGGCGCTCTTCTCGGCCGTGGAGTCGTGGTGCGGCTCGCTGCACGGCCTGCGCTTCCTCGACCTGTACGCCGGCTCGGGGGCCGTCGGGCTCGAGGCGTGGTCCCGCGGGGCCGGTGTGGTGACGCTCGTCGAGCAGGACCGCCGCACCGCCGCCCTGATCGCGGGCAACGCCCGCACGCTCGGCTTCCCCAAGGCGAACGTCGTCGCGGCCCCCGTCGCCGGCACGCTGCGCCGCGCCCCCAGCGCGCCGTACGACGTCGCGTTCCTCGACCCGCCGTACCCCCTCGAGGACGCGGCCGTGCGCGACGACCTCGCCGCGCTGGTGTCGCACGACTGGCTGGTCCCGGGCGCGATGGTCGTCGTCGAGCGCTCGGTCCGCAGCCCCGAGCCGACCTGGCCCGGCACCTTCACCGACGTCCGCGAGCGCCGCTACGGCGAGACCGTGCTTTGGTACGGTCACGCCGCGTCGTCACCCGGCGCCCCCGGCACCACCGACCCCGCGACGCCCCCCGACCAGGAGTGACCCCCGTGCGCCGAGCCGTCTGCCCCGGATCCTTCGACCCGGTCACCCTCGGGCACCTCGACGTCATCGCGCGGGTGTCCGGCCTCTTCGACGAGGTCGTCGTCGCCGTGGGCACCAACGCGTCGAAGAACCGCCTCTTCAGCGCCGACGAGCGCCTCGACATGCTCCGCGAGGCCTGCTCGGGCCACGCGAACGTCCGCGTCGACGGCTTCACCGGCCTCCTTACGACCTACTGCCAGGAGCAGGACGTGCACGCGATCGTGAAGGGCCTGCGCGCGGTGAGCGACTTCGACTACGAGCTCCAGATGGCGCAGATGAACGCCTCGCTCACCGGCGTCGAGACCGTCTTCCTGCCGGCCGACCCGGCGCACTCCTTCGTGAGCTCGAGCCTGGTCAAGGAGGTCGCGACCTTCGGCGGCGACGTGTCGGCCTACCTCCCCGACTTCGTGAACGAGCGACTGACGGCCAGACTGGCCGAGCGCCGCGCGGCCGCCGACGGCTGAGCGCGCCGCCCACCCGGGGTCGGTTTTGCCCCGCCCCGCCCCTGACCGTTACGATTCACAACGATCTGTTTGTGCCCGGACCCGGAAGTGATCACATCAGCAATCTGGACCCGAGAGCGCCGCTCGTGCTCGATACTCGCGAGCTCGGCCGCCGCCCGGGGTCCCAGCGCGAAGTGACGCGGATGGTTCCGGCACCGGCAGATCTGGGTATCGAGGTCCTCGGTGTCCCCGAAGGCTCCCAGGTCGAACTCGACCTGAGGCTCGAGGCGGTCATGGAGGGTGTCTTGGTCACCGGTTCGGCCACGGCCGAGCTGGTCGGCGAATGCGTGCGGTGCCTGGAGCCGATCGAGGACGAGCTGTCCGCGAGGTTCCAGGAGCTGTTCGTCTACGACGACCGCGACCACGACCCCGACGAGGACGACGAGACCAGCCGGCTCGAGGACGACCTGCTCGACCTCGAGCCACTGCTGCGGGACGCGGTGGTGCTCGCACTGCCGTTCCAGCCGTTGTGCTCCGAGGACTGTCCAGGGTTGTGCACCGAGTGTGGTGCCCGACTGGCCGACGATCCCGACCACGGGCACGACGAGCCGATCGACCCGCGCTGGGCAGGTTTGACCCAGCTGGTGCAGGACCAAGAAGAAGACTGAAACACCGGAAGACGAACACCAGCTGGGCAACCACCGGCTGGACGCAAGCGGCTCGGAGACGTCTCCGGCCCAGGTAGAGGAGAAAACAGTGGCAGTCCCGAAGCGGAAGATGTCGCGCAGCAACACGCGTCACCGTCGTTCGCAGTGGAAGGCCGTCGCGCCGTCCCTGGTGACCTGCGCGAACGCCGCCTGCGGCGCCAAGCACCTGCCCCACCGTGCCTGTGGCACGTGCGGTCAGTACGGCGCCCGGGCCGACCGCCGTCAGGTCCTCTGATCCTGATCTCGGTCCGCTGACCAACTACGGCGAGCTGCGAGCAGCGCTGGGCGATCCGATCCTGGACCCCGCGCTGCTCGAGCGCGCCCTCACGCACCGGTCGTTCGCCTACGAGAACGGCAACCTCCCGACCAACGAGCGCCTGGAGTTCCTCGGGGACTCGGTGCTCGGCGTGGTCGTGACGGAGACGCTCTACCTCACGCACCCGGACCTCTCCGAGGGCCGGCTCGCGAAGCTCCGTGCGGCGGTCGTCAACGCCCGCGCGCTGGCCGAGGTCGGCCGCGGCATCGGGCTCGGCGAGCACGTCAAGCTCGGGCGCGGCGAGGAGTCGACCGGTGGCCGCAACAAGGCCTCGATCCTCTCCGACACCGTCGAGGCCGTGATCGGTGCCGTGCACCTCAGCGAGGGCGGCATCGCCGTCTCCTCGCAGGTCGTCCACCGCCTCTTCGACCCGCTCATCGAGGCCGCCTCCGCCCTCGGCGCCGGGCTGGACTGGAAGACCTCGCTCCAGGAGCTCTCCGCCGAGCACGCGCTCGGGGTCCCCGAGTACGTCATCGAGGACGAGGGCCCGGACCACATGAAGACCTTCACCGCGCAGGTCCGCGTCGGCACCTCCCTCTACGGCAACGGCGTCGGCCGGTCGAAGAAGGAGGCCGAGCAGGCGGCTGCCGAGACGGCGTACGGCGAGATCGCCCACGCCCTCGGTGTCGAGGACCCCGCCGTCGGCGCCGCGACCAGCCGCGCCGCCTCCCTCAACGACTGACGGGCACCCCGTGCCCGAGCTCCCCGAGGTCGAGGTCGTCCGCGCCGGTCTCGAGCGCCACGTCCTCGGCGCCACCGTCACCCGCGTCGACGTCCTGCACCCGCGCCCGGTCCGGCGCGACCCGCGCGGGCCCGAGGGCTTCGCCGCAGCGCTGACCGGCCGCCGGATCGAGGCGGCCCGCCGCCGCGGGAAGTACCTCTGGCTGCCGCTCGACAACGGCGATGCCCTGCTCGGCCACCTCGGCATGAGCGGCCAGCTGCTCGTGCAGCCGCCCGAGGCGGCCGACGAGCGCCACCTGCGCGTCCGGCTCGCGCTCGAGGGCGCCGCCGAGGGGCGCGAGCTGCGCTTCGTCGACCAGCGGATGTTCGGCGGCCTGTCGATCTCCGCGGGCGGCGCCGACCTCCCGACCGAGATCGCGCACATCGCGCGCGACCCGCTCGACCCGGCGTTCGACGACGACGAGTTCGTACGCCGGGTGCGCACCCGCTCCTCCGGCATCAAGCGCCAGCTGCTCGACCAGGGGCTCGTCTCGGGCGTCGGCAACATCTACGCCGACGAGGCGCTCTGGCGGGCCCGGCTGCACGGCGAGCGTCCGGGGGAGCGGCTCACCCGGGCCCAGGTCCGCGAGCTGCTCGACCACGCCCGGACCGTGATGAGTGACGCGCTGGGCCAGGGCGGCACCTCCTTCGACGCGCTGTACGTCAACGTCAACGGCGAGTCCGGCTACTTCGACCGCTCGCTGCACGCCTACGGCCGCGAGGGCGAGCCGTGCGACCGGTGCGGGGCCCCGATCCGCCGGGCCGCCTTCATGAACCGCTCGTCGTACTCCTGCCCGGTCTGCCAGCCGGCGCCGCGGCGTCGCCGTGCGGTCGCCCAGGCTTTGCCGACGCCGGATTGACCCTGCCGCGGTGTGGTGGGACATTGGAAGGCGGCCCGCCACCGCGGGCTTCCCTCCCAGCTGGAAGGCTCGTCCATGGCCAAGGCGCTGATCGGCTACCTGAACAGCGACCTCCGCACCCCGTCACGGCTGGTGGCCGAGAACGCCCGCCTCCGCGCCCGTGTCGGTGAGCTCGAGACGCTCGTCCTCCGCCTCTCCGAGGACAACGACCGGCTGGCGGCCGCGCACGCCGACACGCTGCTCGACCTCGAGTCGGCGTCGCTCGCGGAGATGCAGCCGGTCTGACCGGAGTCCGACCGCCGACCCGCGTGACCGCGGGCCGGTTGGGTCGTTGACCGTCCATGCGAGCCCTAGCCGCCCTTGCCGCCGCCACCCTGACCGTCGGCGCCGCCGTGAGCCTGGCCGCCCCGGCGTCCGCGCACGGCGAGCGACCGCACCAGCGCCCCGCCCAGTCCGCGATCGCGGGCGACGGCACCGGCCTCCTGGCCAGCCCGAACGTCGAGCACCTCTCGGCCAACCCCGGCCAGGTCGGGATCTCCGGCTGCTTCATGAAGTCCGCCCCGATCTTCGTCACCAGCGGCGCCGACTCGGTCCGCGTCTGGGACGTCACCGACGCGGCCCACCCGACCGTCGTCGGCGTGCTGCCGCAGGCCCTGTTCGAGAACGAGGCGATGAACTGCGGCGAGCGCACCACGAAGGACGGGAAGACCACCCGCTTCGTGCTCATCGGCGTCGACGCCGTGCAGGCCTCGCCCGGCGACGTGCAGCACACGAACGTCGGCGGGGGCGAGCTGATCGTGGTCGACGTGACCGACCCGACGAACCCGGTCATCGCCGGCCGGGCCCCCGGCACGACGAGCACCCACACCGTCGCGTGCGTGCGCGACACCCAGTGCTCCTACGCCTACTCCGCCGGCGAGGACGACCACTTCTCGATCTTCGACCTGCGCGACGTGACCAAGCCGCGCGAGGTCGACGCCGACAAGGCGAAGGCCGGCGTCCAGCCGTTCTTCTCGCCCACCGCGGGCCACAAGTGGAACTTCGACGCGGCCGGCATCGGCACCCACACCGGCTGGAACGGCGCCTCGATGTGGCGCACCACCCACCCGCGGCACCCGAAGCTGATCACCACGACCGGCAAGGCCGGCCGCGGCACCGACCCGAAGCACCCCGGCTGGAACGACTTCATCCTGCACAACTCGTTCCGCCCGAACGCCAACGCCTTCAAGCCGAACAGCAAGCCGTCCTTCAAGCACGGCAACATCCTGCTCGCGACCGAGGAGGACTACGAGCAGACCGACTGCACGCAGGCCGGTTCCTTCCAGACCTGGTGGGTCAAGAAGCTCGACGGCTCGAAGGCTGCGATCGTCCCGCTCGACAAGGTGGAGCTCTCCGACCTCGGCAACTTCCCGCTGCCCCAGGGCACCTTCTGCTCCTCGCACTGGTTCGACTACCGCCCCGGCGGCCTCGTCGCGGTCGGGTTCTACGGCGGCGGCACGCAGATCATCGACGCCCGCAACCCGCGCAACCTGACGTCCTACGGCCACGCCCTCTGGGGTGCCTCCGAGGTCTGGGACAACGTCTGGGTCCCGGTCTACAAGAACGGCAAGGACACCGGCCGGACGTCCAACGTCGTCTACGCCATCGACGCCGTCCGCGGTCTCGACGTGTACGCCGTGGACGTGCCCGGCGACGGCATCGGCGCCCGGCCGACCGCCTCGGTGGTCCCGCACCCCTCGGTCGCCGACCGTGCCCAGGACACCGCGGTGCCGCTCGGGCTCGTCGGCGGGGCGATGGCGCTGGCCCTCGCCGTACGCCGTCGCGGCCGCCGCGCCCGCGCCCGCGCCTGATCCCTGCCCCGGACGCAGGACGACCCCCCGTGCTGGGCGCGGGGGGTCGTCCCGCCGCAAACCGGACGTGGCCGGTGACCTCCCTGCCCTAGGCTCCTCGACTTGTGAGCCGCCTGCTGGAAGCCGTCGTCCCCGCACGTCTCGGGACCCGCTTCCGCTGGCTGCTGGCGTCGTCGTGGATCTCCAACCTGGGTGACGGGATCGCGATCGCCGCCGGACCGCTCCTGGTCGCCTCGCAGACCCACGACCCCTTCCTCGTCGCGCTCGCGGCCCTGCTCCAGTGGCTGCCGCCGCTCCTCTTCGGGCTGTACGCCGGGGCCCTGTCCGACCGCCTCGACCGCCGGCTCATCGTCGTCACCGTCGACCTGCTGCGGGCGGTCGTGCTCACCGCGCTCTTCCTGCTCGGCACCGCCGAGGTGTTCGCCGACAACTCCTCGCAGACCCTGCTTCCGATGGTCGTCGCCCGCGACGACCTCGCGGTCGCGAACGCACGCCTGCAGACCGGCTTCATCACGGTCAACCAGCTCGCCGGGCCGCCGATCGGGGCGGCGCTGTTCGCGGCCGGCGCGGCCCTGCCCTTCGTCACCCAGGCGGTGCTCGTCGCGCTGGGCGCCCTGCTGGTCTCGCGGGTGGTGCTGCCGCCGCACCGCCGGGAGGAGGCCGCGGACACGCACGTGCGGCAGGACATCGTCGATGGGCTGCGCTGGGTGCGCCACCACCCGGCGGTGCGCACCCTCGTGCTGACGATCTTCACCTTCAACATCACCTTCGGCGCCGCCTGGTCGGTGCTCGTCCTCTACGCGACGCAGCGGCTCGGGATGGGGGCGGTCGGGTTCGGCCTGCTCACCACGGTCTCCGCGGTCGGCGGGCTGGCCGGCACGCTGTCGTACGGCTGGATCACCCGCCGGGTCAGCCTGGGCAACCTGATGCGCATCGGCCTGGTGATCGAGACGTTCACCCACCTGTTCCTGGCGCTCACGACCGTGCCGTGGGTGGCGATGGTGATCTTCTTCGTCTTCGGGGCGCACGCGTTCGTGTGGGGCACGACCTCGGTCACGGTCCGGCAGCGCGCCGTCCCGACGGAGCTCCAGGGGCGGGTCGGGAGCGTCAACGGCGTCGGCGTCTTCGGCGGACTCGTCCTGGGCTCCGGCATCGGCGGGCTCCTCGCCCAGCACGCCGGGATCACCGCGCCGTTCTGGTTCGCGTTCGCCGGCTCGGCCGTGTTCGTCGTCCTGATCTGGGGGCAGCTCTCCCACATCGCGCACGCGGACGAGGAGCCGGTCGCGGCCGCGGGAGGTCAGGCGGAGGACACCGCCTGACCTCCCGCGGGCGGCGTACGACGCCGGGTAGGGTGAGCGGCGCTGTACCCGTCACCGGGCTTCCCCCCTCGTGGCTGCCATGATGCAGCCCCGTCGCAGTGCCGTGCACGGACCGCCCGGACGGGCGGCCCGACGATGGTGAGGAGCCACCGCGTTGTACCTGAAGAGCCTGACCCTCAAGGGGTTCAAGTCCTTCGCGTCCGCCACGACGCTCCAGCTCGAGCCCGGCATCACCTGCATCGTCGGCCCCAACGGCTCCGGCAAGTCCAACGTCGTCGACGCGCTCGCGTGGGTGATGGGCGAGGCCAGCGCCAAGTCGCTGCGCGGCGGCAAGATGGACGACGTCATCTTCGCCGGCACCTCCGGCCGCCCGCCGCTGGGCCGCGCCGAGGTGCTGCTGACGATCGACAACTCCGACGGCGCGCTCCCGATCGAGTACGCCGAGGTCACGATCAGCCGCACGATGTTCCGCAGCGGCGGCTCGGAGTACGCCATCAACGGCAGCTCGTGCCGGCTGCTCGACGTGCAGGAGCTGCTCAGCGACTCCGGCATCGGCCGCGAGATGCACGTGATCGTCGGGCAGGGCCAGCTCGACACGATCCTGCACGCGACCCCCGAGGACCGCCGCGGCTTCATCGAGGAGGCCGCAGGCGTCCTCAAGCACCGCAAGCGCAAGGAGAAGGCCCTCCGCAAGCTCGACTCGACCGAGGGCAACCTGACCCGGCTGCAGGACCTCCTCACCGAGATCCGCCGCCAGCTCAAGCCGCTCGGCCGCCAGGCCGAGGTGGCCCGCAAGGCCCAGGCCGTGCAGATGGACGTGCGCGACGCCCGCGCCCGCCTGATGGCCGACGACCTCGTCACCGCCCGCACCGCGCTCGAGCAGGAGCTGGCCGACGAGTCGATCCTGGTCGAGCGCCGCGCGCTGGTCGAGGCGGCCGTCGCCGAGGCCCGCGAGACCGAGGCCGCCCTCGAGGCCGCGCTGCGCGAGGACCTGCCGGCGCTGTCCGCGGCCCAGGAGACGTGGTTCGCCCTCTCCGGCCTGCGCGAGCGGCTCCGGGGCACGCAGTCCCTGGCCACCGAGCGGGTCCGCAACGCCGCCGGCACGACCGAGTCCGAGCTGAGCCACTCCGGGCGCGACCCCGAGCAGCTCGAGGCCGAGGCGACCCGGGTCCGCGAGCAGGAGCAGCAGATCGCCGCCGAGGTGGACCGCCAGCGCACCACGCTCGAGCAGGCCGTCACGGCCCGCAAGGCCGCCGAGGACGCCGCCGCCGCCGAGGAGCGCCGGATCTCCGGGCTCCAGCGCGCCGCCGCCGACCGCCGCGAGGGCCTGGCCCGGCTGCACGGGCAGGTCAACGCGCTCAAGTCCCGCGCCGCCGCGGCCGACGACGAGGTCGGACGCCTCCAGCTCGCCCGCGAGGAGGCCGTGGCCCGCGCCGACCGCGCCCAGCGCGACTTCACCTCCCTCGAGACCCGGGTCGCCGGGCTCGACGCGGGGGAGGAGGGGCTCGACGCCGAGCACGAGGCGGCGAGCAGCCTGCTCGGCGACATCGAGGACCGCCTGGCCAAGGCCCGCGACGAGGCCCAGCAGGCCGACCGCGACCGGGGCGCCCTGCTGGCCCGCAAGGACGCCCTCGAGATGGGCCTCAACCGCAAGGACGGGGCCGGTGCCCTGCTGGCCGCCACCGACCACGTCTCCGGGATGCTCGGTTCCGTCGCCGCGCTGCTGTCGGTGCGCAGCGGCTACGAGGCCGCCGTCGCCGGGGCGCTCGGCTCCGCGGCCGACGCGGTCGCCGTCACCGACGCCGACGCAGCCGTCCGCGCGATCGGCCACCTCAAGGGCGACGACCTCGGCCGCGCCGGCCTGCTGCTCGGCGGCGGACCGACCGACGACACCTCCTGGCCCGGGCTGCCGGGCCACGCGGCGTACGCCGTGGACGTCGTGGAGTGCCCCGACGCCCTGCGACCCGCCCTGGCGCGGCTGCTGTTCAAGGTCGCCGTCGTCGACGACCTGGCCGCCGCCCGCGCCCTCGTCGCCGACATGTCCGACCTCACCGCGGTCACCCGCGACGGGGACGTGCTCGGCGCGCACTTCGCCTCCGGCGGCTCCTCGAGCCAGCCGAGCCTGATCGAGATCCAGGCCGCCGTCGACGAGGCCGCCGCCCAGCTCGCCGAGGCGATCGCGTCCTCGGAGCGGCTCGGCTTCGACATGTCCCGCCTCGAGGCCGAGCGCCTCGACGCGCAGAAGCGGGTCGACGTCGCGCTGGCCAAGCTCCACGAGTCCGACGCGACCCTCGCCGCGGTGGCCGAGGAGCTGGGGCAGTACGGCTCCCAGGCCCGCTCCGCCCGCGCCGAGGCCGAGCGCGTCACCCAGGCGATCGCCAAGGCCGAGCAGGCGCGCGCGCAGGACCTCGCCGGGCTCGCCGACCTCGAGGCCCGCCTCGCGCAGGCCGAGGACGCCCCCGACGAGGAGCCCGACACCGCCGACCGCGAGCGCCTGGTGGACGAGGCCCGTGCCTCCCGCCAGGGCGAGATGGACGCCCGGCTGTCGCTGCGCACCGCCGAGGAGCGCGCCCGCGCGCTGCACGGTCGCGCCGACTCGCTCGTCCGGGCGGCCAAGGCCGAGCGGGAGACGCGGGCCCGGGCCGCCGAGCGCCGCGAGCGGCTGCTGCGCGAGGGCCGGGCCGCGGAGGCCGTCGGCGTCGCGGTCGCCTACGTGCTGACTCGCCTGGAGGTCTCGATCCACCTGGCCACGGAGCGGCGTACCGCCGTCGAGCAGGCCCGGCAGGGCCGCGAGCAGGACCTGCTCGCGATCCGTGCCCGGCTGCGCGAGCTCGGCCGCGAGCACGACGAGCTGGTCAACTCCGTGCACCGCGACGAGATGGCCCGCACCCAGCAGCGGATGCGCATCGAGCAGCTCGAGGAGCGCGCGCTCGAGGAGCTCGGCCTCGACCCGGACGGCCTGGTCGCGGACTACGGCCCCGACCAGCTTGTCCCCGCCACCTCGCCGCTGGCCCGCGTTGACGGGGCCGAGGGCGGTGCCGAGGGGGACGAGGACGTCTACCCCGACCCGGTGCCGTTCGTGCGTGAGGAGCAGCAGAAGCGGCTGCGCAGCGCCGAGCGCTCGCTCTCGATGCTCGGCAAGGTGAACCCGCTCGCGCTGGAGGAGTTCTCGGCGATGGAGGAGCGGCACAAGTTCCTCACCGAGCAGCTCGAGGACCTCAAGAAGACCCGCAAGGACCTCCTCGACATCGTCAAGGAGGTCGACGACCGCGTGCAGCAGGTCTTCACCGAGGCGTACGCCGACGTCGAGCGCGCCTTCGACGCGACCTTCGCGCGGCTCTTCCCCGGGGGCGAGGGCCGCCTGGTGCTCACCCAGCCCGACGACATGCTCAACACCGGCATCGAGGTCGAGGCCCGCCCGGCCGGCAAGAAGGTCAAGCGGCTCTCGCTGCTCTCCGGCGGTGAGCGGTCGCTCGTGGCGGTCTGCTTCCTGGTCTCGCTGTTCAAGGCCCGGCCCTCGCCGTTCTACATCCTCGACGAGGTCGAGGCCGCCCTCGACGACACCAACCTCGGCCGGCTGCTCGAGATCTACGAGGAGCTCCGCGAGAACTCCCAGCTCCTCGTCATCACCCACCAAAAGCGGACCATGGAGGTCGGCGACGCGCTGTACGGCGTCACCATGCGCGGCGACGGCGTCTCCGCCGTCATCAGCCAGCGGCTGCGGGCCGAGCCGGCATGAGCGAGCGCCCCACCCGCGCCGACTACGTCGCGTGGCGCACCGTGACGACCCGGTGGCGCGACGACGACGCCTACGGCCACCTGAACAACGCGACGTACTACGAGCTGTTCGACACCGCGGTCAACGCCCACCTCTACGAGGCGACCGGGCTCGACGTGCGCTCGCTCCCGCAGATCGGGGTGGTGGCCGAGACCTCGTGCCGCTACTTCCGCGAGGTCGGCTTCCCGGCGCCGATCGAGACCGGGCTGGTCGTGGACAAGGTCGGCACCTCGAGCATCGTCTACCGGATCGGGATCTTCCAGGGGGACGCCGACGAGGCGGCCGCCGAGGGCCGGTTCGTGCACGTGTACGTCGACAACACCGACCCGGCTCGCTCGGTGACCCCGATGCCCGACGCGATTCGCGCGGCCGTGGAGCCGCTGCTCCGGCCCACCCGCTGAGTCGCCCGCGGCGGTGACGTCGACCACGTCCCCGGCGCGTCCGGGTGCGAGCGCTGCGGGCACGCAGGGGGTGTGTGTCACGGTGGGGAGGGGTACTCACCTGCTACCCCCGTCGTCTCGGAAGAGGTTCCCGCCGTGCTCACCATCGCCCTCGTGATGCTCGTGATCGTCGTCCTGGCCGTGCTGGTCGTCACCTACGTGGCGTTCCCCCACCGTGGCGAGGAGGTCCCGGCCGCCCCGTGGCTCGGGGACGCCATGGCGAAGGCGGCCGAGGCCGCCCCCACCCTGCCGACCGAGGGCGACGAGGTGCACGGCCGCGAGGTCGCGGAGCGCCAGGAGGCGCAGCACCGCGCGTGACGCCGCCCCGCCGGCCTCTGGTTGGATGGCCGCATGGGTGACTGGATCTATCTGATCGTCGGCATCGCCGTTCTCGGCGTCGCCGCTCTTGCCGGCCTCGTGACCTCGGGTCGCCGGCGCCGCATCGAGCCGCCGCGGGGCGGCACGGACGTCATCACCCCGCCGCCGGCCGACGGCGACGTCGAGGCTCCGGTCGAGGAGACACCGGCGGTCGTCGTGCCCGAGGGCCCGACCGCGCCGGCCACTCCCACGCTCGAGCGCCCCGAGGGCACCGCGTCGCGCCTCGTCCGGCTGCGCCAGCGGCTGGCCGGCTCGCAGGGCGGCCTCGGCCGCGGCCTGCTCGCGCTGCTGTCGCGCGACCGGCTCGACGAGGACACCTGGGAGTCCATCGAGGACACCCTGCTCACGGCCGACATCGGGGTCGCCCCGACCCAGCAGCTCGTCGAGCGGCTGCGCACCCGGCTGCGCGTCGACGGCGCCAGCGCCGCCGACGCCCGGACCGTGCTCCGCGAGGAGCTCCTGGAGCTGGTCGACCCGACCATGGACCGCCGCCTGCAGGTCAGCGGCGAGGACGGCAGGCCGGGCGTCGTCCTGGTCGTCGGCGTGAACGGTGCCGGCAAGACCACCACCGTCGGCAAGATCGCCCGGATCCTCGTCGCCGAGGACCGCACCGTCGTGCTCGGCGCCGCCGACACCTTCCGCGCGGCCGCCGTCGAGCAGCTGGCCACGTGGGGCGAGCGCGTCGGCGTCGAGGTGGTCCGCGGCCCGGAGGGCACCGACCCGGCGAGCGTCGCCTTCGAGGCCGTCAAGCAGGGCACCGAGCGCGGCGTCGACACCGTCATCGTCGACACCGCCGGCCGGCTCCAGAACAAGGCCGGCCTGATGGACGAGCTCGGCAAGGTCAAGCGCGTCATCGAGAAGCAGGCCCCGGTCACCGAGGTGCTGCTGGTCCTCGACGCGACCACCGGCCAGAACGGCATGATCCAGGCCCGCGTCTTCAGCGAGATCGTCAACGTCACCGGCATCGTGCTCACCAAGCTCGACGGCTCCGCCAAGGGCGGCATCGTCGTCGCCGTGCAGCGCGAGCTGGGCGTCCCGGTCAAGCTCGTCGGTCTCGGCGAGGGCGCCGACGACCTGGCCCCCTTCGACGCCGGCGCGTTCGTCGACGCCCTGCTGGGCTGAGCCGGGTCAGGCCCGACGGAGGGCCGTCACGGCGTCGGCGAGCTGCTCGGCGCGCCGGTCGAACGAGTGCGCCACGGCGACCCGGTCGGCGATCGCGGCCATCTCCTCGTCCGAGGGCCAGCGCGAGCGCCCCGCGGGGGAGCAGAGGAACGCCAGCTCGTCGGGGGTGCGGTAGACCTGCACGGCCCCTTCCAGCGCCTCGGTGCCGGGCACGTCGTCACAGACGACGCGCGCGCCGGCAGCGACGGCGTCGAACAGGCGGTTGGCCAGGAACCCGTGGGTGGCCATGTCGCCCCAGTGGTCGGCGAGCACCAGGCCGTGGCGGCGGTAGAGCGCCATCAGCGCGTCGTTCGCGACGTACGCCGAGCGCAGGTGACCGTCCGGGAGCACGCCCTCCCAGCCCGGGCCGTGCACCTCGACCGGCACGCCCGCCGCCACGGCGTCCAGCACGATCCGGCGCGGCCGGCCGGCGTGGGTGTTGCCGACGAAGAGCGGGCGCGACCCGTCCCCGACGGGTGACGAGCGGTCGGGGCGCAGCGCCAGGTCGGTCGCCTGCAGCAGGGGCTCCACCGGTCGCCCGCTGCGGTGGCTCATCTCCCGCGCCCACATCGACGAGGCGGCGAAGACGCGGTCGACGCCGACGAGCTCCTCGGGGTCGACGTCCTCGGGGTGGCTGATCACCCAGACCACGTTGACCCGGCCGTCGACCGGGCGGACCGGGTCGAGGCCGCGCAGGTGCAGGGCGACGGCGTCGGGCCCGGCCGGTGCGACGTCCTGCGCACCGTGGCGGACAAGGACCGGGTCCTGCCCGCGGGCCGCCAGCGCGCGGGCGAGGGACCGGGCGAAGTGCACATCCCCCCACCGGTCGCCCTTCTCGCCGCCCGGCGCCGCGATCGTCAGGGCCCAGCGCCGCCCGTCGGGCGCCTGCGCGGACGGGGAGCGACCGCGCCACCGCTCCAGCAGCGGGCCGTGGCCGTCCACCGGGAGGGTCGGGAGAGGGGTCGCGGGTCCGTGCCGGGTGACGAGGGAGGAGGGCTCGACGGCGAAGTGGCCCGCACGCAGCTCTCCGGCGCGCAGGCAGAGGTCGAGGTCGGCGTGCCCGTCCGGGAGCCGGGGGTCGAGGCCGCCGAGGGCCACGACGTCCTCGGCCCGCAGCAGCAGCGCCTCGGTCGACACGGCCGCGAAGCCCGTGCCGCCCCGCGTGCGCGCGTCCTCGAGGGGGTGGCCGACGAGGTGGTGGCGCGGTGCGTCGGACCCGTCGACGAGGACGGTGCCCGCGGACCGGATGGTGTCGTCGGGCTCCAGCAGCAGCGGCTGGACCCCGAGCACGAGCGGGTCGGCGAGGTGGGCGACCAGCGGCTCCCACCACCCGGGCCGAGGCTCCGAGCCGGGCGCGAGGAGGAGGACGTGCTCGCCGGTCGACGCGGCGACGGCGAGGTCGCGTGCGGAGGCTCGGTCGAGACGCCGGGGCAGCCGGACGAGGCGCACCCGGTCGTCGCCGAGGAGCCCGGCAGCCAGGGTCATCGCGGCGAGGGGAGGGGAGCCGTGGTCCAGCACGACGACCTCGAGGTCGACACCGGGGGAGCTGCGCAGGACCGCGGCGACCCCGTTGAGGGTCGCCGCCGGACCGACCTCGTCGTCCACGGCGACGAGCACCGAGAGCCGGCCGGGAGCACGACCGAGCCCGGACCGGCGTACGGCGTCGCGCGGCTCGGCGGCGAGCGGGCCCGCCACCGGGCGCTGCTCCTGCACCACGCGCGCGTGCTCCAGCAGCAGGTCGCGCGCCCGGCCCCAGGTCAGCCCGCGCCCGCCCGGCAGGGGCGTCTCCGCCCGGGCCGTCGCGAGGAAGAGACCGAGGGACCCGCCCGGGTGGGCCGCCCGCTCCTCGTCGGTCCCGGACACGGCCCGGGCGTCGAAGAGCGGACCCAGGCGGCGCCGGGAGCCCGGCCCCTCGAGGTGGCGCAGCAGCGGACCGGCCGCCCGCTCCTCGAGGCGGGTGCGCACGCGAGCGGGCAGCGAGCCCAGGTCGACCAGGGGATGGGGTGACCACCGCCCGCCGGACCCGTCGAACGCCTGCGCCGCGGCCAGGTCGGACGCGAACGCCTGCCCGCTCGACGCCTCGCAGAACGCCCGATCGACGAGACCGGCCGCGACCAGGCGCCGGACCGGCCCGGCCACCGCCTCGCGCGGCGGGGGCTCCGCCGCGTCCGGGGCGGGTCGCCTCCTGGGGAACTTCACGCTTCTGCTCGCCTCGTGGTCGTCGCCTGGGTCGGTGGTGCCCCCACCCTAGGGGCGCGGGCGCCCGCGGCCCGGCCGCCGGTCCCGGACCCGCCCGCGCGGATCTCAAACCTGCCCGGCGCGTTCGTAACACGGAAGTAACAGCCGTCGGGAACTCGTTTCCTGCCCGCAACATCTCTCGGCGAGCGGTGAAACCTCCACCCCCGATCGTTTCTGGCAATGGGGCGGACACCCGGGTCGACAGTGCGGTCGTCGCCGACTTCCCGCCCTCCTCAGATGTGATCCCTGGAGGTTCTGTGGACGGCTATTACGCCTTCATGATCGTGGCCACGTTGCTGGTCCTCATGATGACGACGCCTGGTCTCGCCCTGTTCTACGGCGGCATGACGCGTTCCAAGTCCGTGCTCAACATGATGATGATGTCGTACATCACGATGGGCATCGTCGGCATCGTCTACGTCCTGTGGGGCTGGTCGATGTCGTTCAGCGACGGCTTCAGCGGGGACGGCAAGCTCTTCGCCGACCCGTTCAAGCTCTTCGGCCTCAAGGACGTCGACCCGAGCGGCTACATCTTCGTGATGTTCCAGCTGACGTTCGCGGTCATCACCGCCGCCCTCATCAGCGGCGCGATCGCCGACCGCGTGAAGCTCTCCTCGTGGGTGGTCTTCCTGCCGCTCTGGGTGACGCTCTCCTACTTCCCCCTCGCGCACATGGTGTTCGGCGGCGGCCTCATCGGCGGCAAGATCGGCGCCCAGGACTACGCCGGTGGTACGGCGGTCCACATCAACGCCGGTGTGGCCGGCCTCGTGCTCGCCCTCATCATCGGCAAGCGCGTCGGGTGGCCCAAGGACCCGGCCCGCCCGCACAACCTGACGCTGACCATGCTCGGTGCCGGTCTGCTCTGGGTCGGCTGGTACGGCTTCAACGTGGGCTCGATCGTGCTCTCGTCCGACTCGCTGTCCGACCCGACCGCGCTCTCCGCACAGTTCTACGCCGAGACCGGCCGCACCTTCGCCAACACGACGCTGGCCACCATGGCCGCGATGCTCGCCTGGCTGCTGGTCGAGCGGTTCCTGCACGGCAAGGCCACCTCGCTCGGCGCCGCCTCGGGCATCGTCGCCGGCCTCGTCGCCATCACCCCGGCCTGTGGCGCCGTCGACATCACCGGTGCCATCGCGATCGGCGCCGTCGCCGGTGCGGTCTGCGCCTGGGCCGTCGGCCTCAAGTTCAAGTTCGGCCTCGACGACTCGCTCGACGTGGTCGGCGTGCACTTGGTCGGCGGCATCGTCGGCACCCTGCTGATCGGCCTCTTCTCCACCTCGGACGGTGCCGCCGGCATCGACGGGCTGTTCTACGGCGGCGGCTTCGGCTCGCTCGGCGACCAGGCCCTCGGGGCCCTCATCGCCATCGTCTGGTCGGGTGTCGCCACCGCGATCATCGGCTACGCCATCAAGTTCACGATCGGCTGGCGCGTGAGCGAGGAGGACGAGGTCAACGGGATCGACCTCGCCGAGCACGGCGAGTCGGCGTACGACCTGCACACGGGCGTCGGCGGCGGCTCCAGCACGGGCGTGCTGGCGGCCAGCACCGTCTCCCCGGAAGGAGCCAAGGCATGAAGCTCGTGACCGCGGTCATCAAGCCGCACAAGTGGGAGGACGTCCGCGAGGCCCTCGAGACCTTCGGCGTGACGGGCATGACCGTCAGCGAGGTCAGCGGCTACGGCCGCCAGAAGGGCCACACCGAGGTCTACCGGGGCGCGGAGTACGACATCGCCCTGGTCCCGAAGATCCGCATCGAGATCGTCGTGGACGACGGTGACGCCGAGGACGTCGTCGGCATCGTCGTGAAGACCGCCCAGACCGGACGCATCGGGGACGGCAAGGTGTGGGTCAGCCCCATCGAGACCGTCGTCCGCGTCCGCACGGGCGATCGTGACGGCAATGCCATCTGAGACCGGACGGCTCTGAGTGACGCCCTCCCCGTCGTTCGGCACGTGCGCCGGACCGGACGGCGGGGAGGCCTCCGGGCCCCGCAGGAGCCGTGGGATGTCCCACAGCACCGAGGGGCTCGTTAACCTGCCTGAAACAATCGGGGACTTTTCCCGTAACAGCCGCTGGCGAGGGTGGGCGGCCATGACCCCCGCATCCGTCGTCCTGCTGGCCGCGACCTCGCTGGACTCCGGCGACACCGCCTGGCTGCTCGCCTCCGCCGCCCTGGTCCTCCTGATGGCCCCGGGCCTCGCGCTCTTCTACGGCGGCATGGTGCGCTCCAAGAGCGTCCTCAACATGATGATGATGACGTTCGGCGCCCTCGCCGCCATCACGCTGCTGTGGGTGCTCGTCGGCTACTCGCTGGCCTTCGGCGACGACCTCGGTGCCGGCCTGCTGGGCGACCCGCGCCAGTACGCCGGCCTCGGCCAGCTGCTGGGGGAGTCCTCCAACGGCGGCTCGACCGTCCCGCTGATCCTCTTCGCCGTCTTCCAGGGTCTCTTCTGCGTCATCACCGGCGCGCTGGTCTCGGGGGCGATCGCCGACCGGGCCCGCTTCGGGGCCTGGATGGTGTTCGTCAGCGTGTGGACCCTGGTCGTCTACGCCCCCGTCGCCCACTGGGTCTTCGACTTCTCCTCCGAGGGCCACACCGGGGGCTGGCTGGCCAACCAGGTCGGCCTCGTCGACTTCGCCGGCGGCACCGCCGTCGAGATCTGCTCGGGTGCCTCGGGGCTGGCCCTCGCGATGGTGCTGGGCCACCGGGTCGGCTTCGGCAAGGACCCGATGCGCCCGCACAACCTGACGCTCGTGATGCTCGGGGCCGGCCTGCTGTGGTTCGGTTGGTTCGGCTTCAACGCCGGATCGGCGCTCGGTGCCAACCAGGCCGCGGCCGTGGTCTTCACCAACACGCTGCTGGCCGGTGCGGCCGGCTCGCTCGGCTGGATGGTGCTGGAGCGCTTCCGCGACGGCCACGCCACCTCGCTCGGCGCCGCCTCCGGAATGGTGGCCGGTCTGGTCGCGATCACCCCGTCCTGCGGCTCGCTCTCGCCCCTCGGCTCGATCGTGATGGGCGCGGTCGCCGGGGCCGTCTGCGCGCTGGCCGTCGGCCTGAAGTACCGCTTCGGGTACGACGACTCGCTCGACGTCGTCGGTGTCCACCTGGTCGGCGGGCTCGTCGGCACCTTCGGCATCGGCCTGCTCGCGACCGGGGCCGCGCCCACCGGCGTCGACGGCCTGCTCTACGGCGGCGGCGTCGACCAGCTCGGCCGCCAGCTGCTCGGCGGCGGCGCGGTGCTCGCCTACGCCTTCGTGATGTCGGGCATCATCGGGATCGTCGTCGACAAGCTCATGGGCTTCCGCATCGACGAGGAGCACGAGATCACCGGGATCGACCTCGTCGTGCACGCCGAGACCGCCTACGACCTGCACGCCACCGCGGGGGCGCGCTCCTCCGGGGGCGGCGTCACCGGAGTCCTGAACATCAACGCCCCACGAGAGGAACACCGATGAAGCTCGTCACCGCGGTCATCAAGCCGCACAAGTGGGAGGACACCCGGGTCGCGCTCGAGACCGTGGGCGTCACCGGCATGACCGTCAGCGAGGTCAGCGGCTACGGCCGCCAGAAGGGCCACACCGAGGTCTACCGCGGGGCGGAGTACGACATCGCGCTGGTCCCGAAGATCCGCCTCGAGATCGTCGTGAACGACGCGGACGCGGACGCGATCGTCGACGCCATCGTGCGGACCGCCGCGACCGGCAAGATCGGCGACGGCAAGGTCTGGGTCTCGCCCGTCGAGTCGGTGGTGCGCGTGCGCACCGGCGACCGCGACGACAGCGCTATCTGAGCGGACCCCGCCGCACGGCGACCACCCCAGCCGGCCGCACCCCAGCCGACCGCACGGATCCGAGACAGGGAGCACGTGACCGCCACCGACCGCGCCCGGCGCACCGCCGAGGCCGACGCGCTCTGCACCACGTCGTACGACGCCTGTGGCGGCCCCGAGGTCGGGGCCGCCCTGGTGGCGGTCGGCGGCTACGGCCGCTCCGAGCTGGCGCCGCACTCCGACCTGGACGTGGTGCTGGTCTCCGACGAGGGCACCGACCTCGGCGAGGTCGCCGAGAAGCTGTGGTACCCGCTCTGGGACTCCGGCGCCAAGCTCGACCACTCGGTGCGGACGTTCTCGCAGATGGTCGAGGCCGCCGACCAGGACCTCAAGGTCGCGCTCGGCCTGCTCGACCTGCGCCACCTCGCCGGCGACCCGAACCTCACGCTCCGGCTCCGCACCACGATGCTCGCGAGCTGGCGTCGCCAGGCCCGCGAGCGGCTGCCCGCGCTGCACGACATGGTGCGCAACCGCCACGACCTGATCGGCGAGCTCGCGCACCTCTCGGTGCCGGACCTCAAGGAGGCCGAGGGCGGGCTGCGCGACGCCACGGTGCTCAAGGCGCTCGTGGCGACCTGGCTGGTCGACGCGCCACACGTGGAGCTCGAGCGCTGCCGGCAGAACCTCCTCGACGTCCGCGACGTCGTGCAGGGGGTCGCCGGCCGCGCGACCGACCGCGTCGGCCCCGAGATGTGGGACGAGGTGGCCCGCGAGCTGGAGCTGACCGACGCCCGGGCCGCGCAGGTCGCCGTCCGCGAGCTGGGCCGCCGGATCACCCACCTGTCCCGGCTCACGTGGGGGCGCGTCGACGCCGTGCTGGCCCGGCCGACGTCGGTGAAGGGCGCCCGCAAGCCGTCGCTGACGCCGCTCGCGCCCGGGGTCGCGCTGTCGTCGGGCGAGGTCGTGCTCGAGGCGAGGGCGCGGCCCGCCGAGGACCCCGAGCTGCTGCTGCGCGCCTGCGCCGCGGCCGCCGAGCACGGCGCCGTCCTGGCACCCGCCACGGCCGCCCGGCTGGTGCGCGAGTGCGCCCCGCTGCCGGAGCCGTGGAGCACCGAGGCCCGGCAGCTGCTGGTGCGGCTGCTGGCCTCCGGCCGCGGGCTGCTCCCGGTCTGGGAGACGCTCGAGGAGACCGGGGCGCTCTCGCAGGTGCTGCCCGAGTGGGAGCGGATCCGGCTGCTCCCGCACGCCTCGGCGATCCACCGCTTCACCGTCGACCGGCACAGCGTCGAGACCTGCATCGAGGCCGCGGCCCTGATCCGTGACGTCGCCCGCCCCGACGTGCTGATGGTCGCCGCGCTCCTGCACGACATCGGCAAGGGGAGCCTGACCGAGCACAGCGTGGCCGGGGCGCCGATCGCGCGGGCCATCGCCACGCGGATGGGCTTCGCCCCCGACTCGGTCGACCTCATCGCCACGCTGGTCCGCCAGCACCTGCTCCTCGCCGAGACCGCCACCACCCGCGACCCCGACGACCCCGCCACGATCGAGCTGATCACCTCGCGGATCGGCAGCCCCGAGGCCCTGTCCCTGCTCACCGCGCTGACGGAGGCCGACGCCAAGGCCGCCTCGCCCAAGGCCTGGTCGAGCTGGCGGTCCGGGCTGATCCTCGACCTGGCCCGGCGCAGCCGGGCGGCCCTCGACACCGGCGTCGCGCTGCCGCCGATCGTGACCGACGACGTGCGCATCCCGCGCGAGGTCCGCAAGGGCTCCGCCGCCATCTCCGTCGAGCCCGTCGAGGACGGCTCCCGCGTCACGGTCATCGCCTTCGACCGCGTCGGCCTGCTCGCCGACATGGCCGCGATGTTCGCCCTCCAGCGGGTGCCGGTGCGCGCCGCGCGCGCCTGGGCCCAGGACCAGTACGGCGTGGTGGTCTGGGAGGTCGCCGACGAGCACCTCGACGCCGCGGTGCTGCGCCAGCGGTACGACGCCATCGTCGACGGCCGGTTGGACCCGGCCACCCGCCTGCGCCCCGCGGACGCCCAGGTGCTGGCGCCGACCGTGGTGGTGCGCCCCGAGGCCTCCGACCACGCCACGGTGCTGGAGGTCCGGGCGGCCGACCGGCCGGGCGTCGTCTACCTCGTGTGCGCCGCCCTCGCCCGGCTGGACGTGGCGGTGCGCTCGGCGCACGTGGACACGCTGGGGCCGCAGGCGGTGGACGTGTTCTACCTGCAGGAGTCCTCGGCCGGCTCGCTCAGCGACCAGCGCTCGGCGGCCGCGGCCCACGCCGTACGCGCCGCCCTGTCCGGCGAGTGACGGCCTCCGCGCCCGCCCCGTTAGTCTGGAGGGACCGGACCCGAGGTCCGGGCTCCCGTCCGCCCGACACCGCACCGCTCGAGGACTGACTTGTTCGCCACACTCTCCGACCGCCTCGCCGACACCTTCAAGAACCTCCGCGGCAAGGGGCGGCTCTCCGAGGCCGACATCGACGCGACGGCCCGTGAGATCCGGATCGCGCTGCTCGAGGCCGACGTCGCGCTCCCGGTCGTCAAGGAGTTCGTCGGCGCCGTCAAGGAGCGGGCCCGCGGCGAGGAGGTCAGCGGTGCGCTGAACCCCGCCCAGCAGATCATCAAGATCGTCAACGAGGAGCTCGTGGCGATCCTCGGCGGCGAGACGCGGCGGCTGCGCTACGCCAAGACCGGTCCCACGGTCATCATGCTGGCCGGCCTGCAGGGTGCCGGCAAGACGACGCTGGCCGCGAAGCTCGCGCACTGGCTCAAGGAGCAGGGCAAGACCCCGATCCTGGTCGCCTGCGACCTCCAGCGCCCCAACGCCGTCAAGCAGCTCCAGGTCAACGGCGAGCGCGTCGGCGTCCCGGTCTTCGCCCCCGAGCCCGGCAACGGCGTGGGCAACCCGGTCGACGTGGCGCGTGCCTCGATCGAGGAGGCGAAGCGCAAGCTGTACGACGTCGTCATCGTCGACACCGCCGGCCGCCTCGGTGTCGACACCGAGCTCATGCAGCAGGCCTCGGACATCCGCGACGCCGTGCAGCCCGACGAGGTGCTCTTCGTCGTCGACGCGATGATCGGGCAGGACGCGGTCCTCACCGCGCAGGCCTTCCTCGACGGCGTCGGCTACGACGGCGTCGTGCTCACCAAGCTCGACGGCGACGCCCGCGGTGGCGCCGCGCTGTCGATCGCGTCGCTCACCGGCAAGCCGGTCATGTTCGCCTCCAACGGCGAGAAGATGACCGACTTCGACCTCTTCCACCCCGACCGCATGGCGTCGCGCATCCTCGACATGGGCGACATGATGACCCTGATCGAGCAGGCCGAGAAGGCCTTCGACCAGGACGAGGCGATGAAGGCCGCGGCCAAGCTCAGCGGTCAGGGCGGCGAGTTCACCCTCGACGACTTCCTCTCGCAGATGCAGCAGGTCCGCAAGCTCGGCTCGATGTCGAAGATCATGGGGATGCTGCCCGGGATGGGGCAGTTCCGCGAGCAGCTCGAGAACTTCGACGAGCGCGAGATCGACCGCATCCAGGCGATCATCCAGTCGATGACGGCCGCCGAGCGCGCCAACCCGAAGATGATCGACGGCTCGCGCCGGGCCCGGATCGCCAAGGGCTCCGGCCGCCAGGTCTCCGACGTCAACAGCCTCGTCGACCGCTTCTTCGAGGCCCGCAAGATGATGATGCAGTTCGCCAAGGGCGGCGGGATGCCGGGCATGCCCGGGATGCCGGGGATGCCCGGTGCGGGCAGGCGCGCCAAGGCCAAGCCGCAGCCGAAGAAGGGCAAGGGCGCCAAGCGCTCCGGCAACCCGGCCAAGGCCGCCCAGCAGGCGGCCGCCGAGAAGGACAAGCCGGCCGCCAACCCGTTCGGCAACCCCGCGGGCCAGGAGCTGGACTACGAGAAGGCCGCCGCCGCGCTCGACCTGCCGACGGACTTCTCGAAGTTCCTCAAATGAGTCGCCCCGCCGTGCGCGAGCGAAGCGAGCTCACGGCGGTCGGGCGGCCAGGTCGAGCGGGCCCCGCGCGAGCGAGCTTGCGAGCGCGCGCGACGGGCGCGTCGAGACCGATGGGGTCGGAAGAAGGAGCACCGTGACCTCGACGCTGGTCGTCGACGGCGCCAACGTCGTCGGGTCCCGGCCCGACGGGTGGTGGAAGGACCGCGGTGCCGCCGCACGACGCCTGCACGAGTCCCTGCTCGTCGGCGACACGACGTACGACGTCATCGTGCTCGTCCTCGAGGGCGCGGCCAAGGCCGGGGTGAAGGCGGGCCGGGACGCGCACGTGCGCACCGTGCACGCCCGGGGCAGCGGCGACGAGACGATCGTCGAGCAGGTCCGGGTGGCCGCCGAGCGCGGCGACCGGGTCACGGTCGTGACGGCCGACCGATTCCTCCGCGCCCGCTGCGAGGGCGTCGGCGCGCTGGGCGTCAGCCCGTCCTGGCTGCTCGACCGGCTCTGAGGGTCGTCGCGGCTCCCGGGACCGGCCCCGTGAGCCCCACGACGCGCCCCGGCGCGTCCTCAGGCACACGAGGCGGACCCGGCCGGCCGCGATAACGTCGGCCGCATGACTGCCCTGAAGTTCAGCGGACCGGTCCTGCCCGACGGCGAGCCGCGGGAGCTGTACGTCGTGGACGGCCGGATCACCTACGAGAAGGTCGCCTCGGCGCAGGACGCGGGGAGCGGCTGGATCGTGCCGGGGCTGGTCGACGCGCACTGCCACCTCGGGCTCGACGACGACGGGCCCGTGGACCGGGCCGCCACCGAGCAGCAGGCGGTCGACGACCGCGACGCCGGCGCGCTGCTGATCCGCGACGCCGGGTCCGCGGCGGACACCCGGTGGATCCACGACCGCGACGACCTGCCGCGGCTGGTGCGCTGCGGGCGCCACATCGCGGCGACGAAGCGCTACATCCGCGGCTACGCCCACGAGGTCGAGCCGGCCGAGCTGGCGGCGTACGCCGCGCAGGAGGCCCGCGCCGGCGACGGCTGGATCAAGCTGGTGGGGGACTGGATCTCGCGCGAGGAAGGCGACCTCGCGCCGTCCTTCCCCGCGCAGGCCTTCGCCGACGCGATCGAGGCCGCCCACGCGGCGGGGGCGAAGGTGACCGCCCACTGCTTCGGGCAGGACGTGCTCCCCGGGCTGATCGCCGCCGGCATCGACTGCATCGAGCACGGCACCGGCCTGACCGAGGACCTGGTCGATGCGATGGTCGCGCAGGGGACCGCCCTGGTCCCGACCGTGATGCAGCTGGACAAGTTCCCCGAGCACGCCGCGGCCGGCGGCGCGAAGTTCCCCGACTACGCCGCCACGATGACCGACCTGTACGCCCGGATGCCGGCGACGATCATGGCGGCCTACGAGGCGGGCGTGCCGATCTACGCCGGCTCCGACGGCGGCGGGATCAGCCGCCACGGCAACATCGCCGGCGAGGTGCAGGCGCTGGCCCGCCTCGGGATCACGGCGTACGACGCCCTCGGGGCCGCCAGCTGGCGGGCCCGTGACTGGCTCGGCTTCGACGCGCTCGGCGAGGGCGCCTCCGCGGACTTCGTCGTCTACGACACCGACCCGCTCCAGGACCTCGCGGTGCTGCGCACCCCGCGCCGGGTGGTGCTGCGGGGGAGGGTCGTCGCGTGAGCGCGCCGCCCACGATCGCGCTCGGCACGATCTGCCTCGACTGCGACGACGCGCACGCGATGGCGCGCTTCTACGGCGTGCTCCTGGGGTGGGAGGCGACCGCCACCGAGCCGGACTGGGTGCTCATGCGCGACCCGGCCGGCGGGGTGGGGCTGTCCTTCCAGGCCGAGCCGGCCTACGTGCCCCCGGTCTGGCCCGAGACGGCTGCCGAGCAGCAGAAGATGATCCACCTCGACGTGCGCGTCACGCCCGCCGACGGCGGCGACCCGTCCGGGCCGGCCGGACAGGAGGCCCTGGCCGCGGCGGTCGCCCGCGCCGTCGCCGCCGGTGGCCGGCTGCACCCGCACCAGCCGCGCGAGGACCTGCGGGTCGTGCTGGACCCGGCCGGGCACCCGCTCTGCCTCTTCCTCCACTGACCGGGGGCCGCCTCAGACGTCGACGACGACGTCCTCGGGCGGGAGGTACTTCACCAGCGCGCAGTTCGTCCGCAGCAGCTCCTCGCCGACGGTGTCGCCGGTCCGCTTCGAGATCCGGCTCCGCCAGGTTCGTCCGGGAAGACCCGGCCGTCGTGGCGGAGGAACTGCTCGCCCCGCGCCTCCACGCGGTACGACGTGTCGGTCGGCCCGTCCGCGCGGAGCTCGCCGCGCAGGTGCCGCTCGGCCACCCAGGCGCTGAGCTGGAAGGTGGTCGCGGTGTCGTTGCGCACGACCAGGTCGACGTAGTTCCAGGCGATCGAGCAGCCGACGCCCCACGGGAGCACCCGGTCCTTGTCCGGGAAGGGGTCGAAGCTGTGCTCGGAGCGCTCGACCACGGTCAGCGGCGAGTGCAGGAACATCCAGTGCAGGAGGTTCGCCAGCTGGCAGACGCCGCCGCCGACGCCGGGGACGGCGACGCCGTTGGAGAGGCGCATGCCCTCGAGGTAGCCCTTGCGGCGGGTGCAGGCCCCGACCACCTTGTTGAAGGAGAAGGTCTCACCGGGGCGGATCAGCAGGCCGTCGACCCGCGCCGAGGCGAGCCGCAGGTTGGTCACCTTGTTGTGCTGCAGGCGCATCTCGGCGCCGGCCAGCTCACGGAGCAGCAGCGAGCCGTGCTGCTTGACGCGGACGGGCAGCGGCTCCGGCCGGTGCACGTGCGCCCACGCGGTGCCGGAGGTCAGCCACGCGACGCGGCGCCGGGCCTGGTGGGCCCGCACGGCCCACGGGTAGAGCCACGGGTGCCGCTCCGACGGCCGCGGCGGCGCGGTCAGGCGGGCCGGGACCACGAGCGGGGCCGGCGTGCGGGTGGCGGTGGTGGTGGTCATGTCGTCCTCCCTGGACGGTGGGTTCAGGGATCGGACGCACGATCAGGCCGGGTTGTTGCCGCTCCGGTCGCGCGGGGCACCGGTCGCGAAGCGGACCCCGGTGACGATCAGCACCAGCAGGCCGAGGAGCCCGAGCACCAGCGGGACCAGGATCGTCGCGAAGATCCCGCCCACGAACGAGCCGAGCTCGGGGGCCGGGCCGATCTGCACGTCGCCGCCCGCCGCGGTGCAGGTGACCTCGAGGGTGCCGCTGCCCGGGTCGAAGCGCGCGAAGCCCGTCCACGAGCCCGAGCCGTCGGACTTGGTGTACGCCGCGCCGGGGGACGAGGTCGCCACCTCGCGCCCGGTGCCGCGGTCGACGACCGTGCACTGCGGCGTGCTCCCCGTGGTGGCCCACAGCAGCCGGTCGCGGTCGGTCCCGACGCTCACGGTGTGCGGCTGGTCGTCGGCGCTGACCGTGGCGTCGGTGGTGAGGAAACCGCGCAGGGTCAGCACGACGAGCGTGACGCCGACCGCGATCGCCGCGACCACGAGGGCGCCGCCGAGCACGAACCACCAGCCGCTGGGGCGCGGCTTGCGCGGGGGCCCGGGCGGCTGGTGGAGTGGGGCCTGCGGGACGCCGTACGGCGGCTGCTGCGGGGGCGGGTACGGCGCGCTCATGCGCCCACCCTGCCCGATTTCGGCTGGGCCGGTCGCGTCTGGCAGAATCTCCCGCTGAGTCCTGCGCGACCGGACCCTCTCATCCGGACGCGACAAGGCCCATCGAGCTTCCCCGGCCCGGTCCCCACCTGGTCCACGGGATCCTCACCCACACAACTCTCAAGGAGACACCACCAACGTGGCCGTCAAGATCCGTTTGAAGCGCCTGGGCAAGGTCCGGGTGCCGCAGTACCGCATCGTCGTCGTCGACTCGCGCAAGAAGCGTGACGGTCGCGTCCTCGAGGAGATCGGCAAGTACCACCCCAAGGAGGACCCGTCGTACATCGACGTCACCTCCGACCGGGCGCAGTACTGGCTCGGTGTCGGCGCGCAGCCGACCGAGGCCGTCGAGGCCATCCTCAAGATCACCGGCGACTGGCAGACCTTCAAGGGCCTCCCGGGCACCGAGGGCACCCTGAAGGTCAAGGAGCCCAAGCGCGACAAGCTCGACATCTTCAACGAGGCCCTCGCCGAGGCGCACAGCTCCGCGAACGCCGAGGCCGTCACCAAGAAGTCGAAGAAGGCCGACAAGGCCGACGCGACCGAGGACAAGCCGGCCGTCGAGCCCAAGGCGAAGAAGGCCGACAAGGCCGACGCCGCTGTCGAGGAGACCACCGAGGCCCCGGCCGAGGTTCCCGCCTCCGAGACCCCGGAGGGCGCGGCCGCCGAGGCCGAGTCCGCCGAGACGGTGACCGCCGAGGACGCCGGCAAGAGCGAGGCCTGAGCATGCTCGCGGACGCTCTCGAGCACCTGGTGCGCGGCGTGGTCGAGCACCCGGACGACGTCTCCGTGCGTGACAAGCAGCTGCGCAGCGGCTCGATCCTCGAGGTCCGGGTCCACCCCGACGACCTCGGCAAGGTGATCGGTCGTGGCGGTCGCACCGCCACGGCGTTCCGCACGGTCGTCTCCGCGCTCGCCGGTCGCGGTGGCGCTCGCGTCGACTTCGTCGACGTCGACCGCCGTCGCTGACGCACCAGTTCCGTAGCACCGCACGACGGGCGTCGCTCCTCCGGGAGCGGCGCCCGTTCTGCTTGACGAAGGAGAGAACGTGGAGACCATCGAGGTCGTCGTCGGCCGGATCGGCAAGCCGCACGGCGTGCGCGGCGAGGTGACCGTGGACGTCCGCACCGACGAGCCCGAGCGGCGCTTCGCCCCCGAGGCCCGGCTCCGCGCCGAGGCCCCCCGCGGCTCGCACAGCACCCTCACCACGATGACCGTGGTGCGCTCCCGCTGGCACCAGACCACGCTGCTCGTGACCTTCGCCGAGCTCACCGACCGCAACTCCGCCGAGGCCGCGCGGGGCATCGTCCTGCACGCGACCATCGACGCCGCCGAGACGCCCGAGGACCCCGACGAGTTCTACGACCACCAGCTCGTCGGGCTGGCGGCGTACGACGTGGACGGCACGTTGCTCGGCGAGGTGACCGGGCTGGTGCACGGCGGCGCCCAGGACCTGCTGGCCGTCAAGGCCGTGGACGGCCGTCCCACGCTCGTGCCGTTCGTCAAGGAGCTCGTCCCCGAGGTCGACGTCGCGGGCGGCCGGGTCGTCGTGGCCGACCGGCCCGGGCTCGTGACGCCGCTGCCGGAGGACGACTGATGCGGGCGCGGTCATGAGGATCGACGTCCTCACGATCTTCCCGGACTACCTCGCGCCGCTGGAGCTCTCGCTGCCCGGCAAGGCGCGCGCCAAGGGCCTGCTCGACCTCCGCGTGCACGACCTGCGGCAGTGGACGCACGACCGGCACCGGACCGTCGACGACACGCCGTACGGCGGCGGCGCCGGCATGGTGATGCGGCCCGAGCCCTGGGGTGCGGCGTTCGACGCCCTGCTCGAGGCGCCCGAGGGCGCCCGGCCGACGATCGTCTTCACCACGCCCTCCGGCGCGCCGTTCACCCAGGAGGTGGCCCGCGAGCTGGCCGGGCGCGAGCGGCTGGTCTTCGCCTGCGGGCGCTACGAGGGCATCGACCAGCGGGTGCTCGACCACGCAGCCTCCGTCGGCGAGGTCCGCGAGATCTCCCTCGGCGACTACGTCCTCAACGGCGGCGAGGTCGCCGCGCTGGCGATCACCGAGGCCGTGGTCCGGCTGCTGCCGGGCTTCATGGGCAACCCCGAGTCGCTGGCCGAGGAGTCCCACGAGGACGGCCTGCTGGAGTACCCCGTCTACACCAAGCCCGCCGCCTGGCGCGGCCACGAGGTCCCGCCCGTGCTGCTGTCGGGCGACCACGCCTCGATCGCCGCCTGGCGCCGCGAGCAGGCGGTCCGCCGGACCGCCGAGCGGCGCCCGGACCTCGTGCACGCCTCGGTCCTGCTCGACGACCTCGAGGTGCGGCTGGTGCAGCCCGGCGACGTCGGCGAGCTCTACACGCTGCAGCGGGCCTGCTGGGTCCAGGAGGCCCAGGACAACCCGGACGTCGAGATCCCGGCGTTGGGGGAGTCGCTCGAGGACGTCGTCGCCTGGGCCGCCCGGGACCACGTGCTCGTCGCCCGCAGCGCCGGCCGCCTGGTCGGGGCGGTCCGAGCCCGGGCCCGCACCACGGACCGGGGGACCGCCTGGGACATCGGGCGGCTGATGGTGGCGCCCGACCTGCACGGCCGCGGGCTCGGCCGGATGCTGCTCGGCCGCATCGAGGCGGCCGCACCGGCCGACGCGACGTCGTACGAGCTCTTCACGGGCGCGGGCAGCCTGCGCAACCAGCGGATGTACAAGAAGGCGGGCTACCGCCTGCGCGGCGAGGCCGAGCCCGGCGTCGTCCGCCTCACCAAGCGCCGCTGACAGCGATTGGTGACGCACGCCGCGCCTGTGGCAGAATCGACCCTCGGCCCAGCCGGTCAAACACGGATCGCCCCGAGGACACGTCCTGTCGGGGGTTCCGCGTCGGGTTCCTGCCACAGGGGGAGCATGACGCCGCCGGCCACCCGCGTGCTGGGCCAGCACCGATCCCGTTCCCCGTTCCGCGCCTGACCTGTGGCAATCGCGAGGAGAGACATGACCAACCACGTCATCAGCGAGCTCAGCAGCGCGTCCCTGCGCACCGACGTCCCGGCCTTCCGCGCCGGTGACACCGTGAAGGTCCACGTGAAGGTCGTCGAGGGCAGCCGCTCGCGTGTCCAGATCTTCCAGGGCGTCGTCATCCGCGTCCAGGGCTCCGGCGTCGGCCGCACCTTCACCGTCCGCAAGGTCTCCTTCGGCGTCGGTGTCGAGCGCACCTTCCCGCTGCACTCCCCGATCTTCGAGCAGATCGAGATCGTCACCCGCGGTGACGTCCGTCGCGCGAAGCTGTACTACCTGCGCAACCTGCGCGGCAAGGCCGCCAAGATCAAGGAGCGCCGCGAGGCCTGAGTCCGGCGTCCAGCCAGCCTCTCGTTACGCTCTGCGCGTGACTCCCGAAGACCGCGACCCCCCATCCTCCGTCGACACCGACGGGGCAGGGTCGCGGTCTTCGTCGTCCACGGCCACCGAGCCGTCCGACCGCAAGGCCGCCCGCAAGCACCTGCCCGTCTGGCAGGAGACGCTGCTGCTGCTCGGCATCGCGCTGGTCCTCGCGATCGTGATCAAGGCGCTGTTCGTCCAGGCGTTCTACATCCCGTCGGAGTCGATGGAGCCGGGCCTGGTCAAGAACGACCGGATCCTGGTCCAGAAGGTCTCCTACTGGTTCGGCGGCAGCCCCCAGCGCGGGGACGTCATCGTCTTCGAGGACCCGGGCGACTGGCTCGGCCCGGAGGAGAAGGCCGGCCCGACCAGCCCGGTCACCTCGCTGATGGCCAAGATCGGTCTCTACCCCTCGGGCGGCCACCTCGTGAAGCGCGTGATCGGCGTCGCCGGCGACGTCATCAAGTGCTGCGACAAGAAGGGGCGGATCATGGTCAACGGCGTGCCCCTCAACGAGAAGGGCTACGCCAAGCTCAACGGCGCCGAGTGCTACGGCCCGATGACCTCCACCTGCAGCTGGACCGACGGCCCCGTCCCGAAGGACCACGTCTTCGTGATGGGCGACAACCGCTCGCGCTCCGCGGACTCCACGGTCCACATGTGCCCGGAGGACGCCACCGACTGCGTGCCGGGCGACGAGTTCGTCCCCGACGACCTGATCGTCGGCAAGGTCTTCGTGCTGCTCTGGCCCAGCGACCACTTCCAGTGGATCCACCGCCCCGCGACGTTCGAGGACGTCCCGGACGCCTCCTGAGGCCCGACGCGTGAGTGCCCTGCCCCGAGGCTCGACCGTACGCCGTGACGCCGGCCTGTACGGCTACGAGCGCGCCCTGCGGCGTGAGGGCATCGAGCCGGTCGCCGGGGTCGACGAGGCCGGTCGCGGGGCCTGTGCGGGCCCGCTGGTGGCCGGCGCGGCGATCCTCCCGGCCGGGAAGGCCGGGATCATCCCGGGCCTGGCGGACTCGAAGCTGCTCACCGAGAAGGCCCGGGAGCGCTGCTACGAGCACGTCGTCAGGCGGGCGCTGTCCTGGTCGGTCGTCGTGGTCTCCCAGGAGGAGTGCGACGCGCTCGGCATGCACGTCGCGAACATCGAGGCGCTGCGCCGGGCGGTCGCGCTGCTCGACGTGCCCCCGGCCTACGTGCTGACCGACGGCTTCCCCGTCGACGGGCTCGGGGTTCCCGGGCTCGCGGTCTGGAAGGGCGACCGGGTCGCCGCCTGCATCGCGGCCGCCTCGGTGCTGGCCAAGGTGACCCGCGACCGGATCATGTGCGAGCTGGACACCCACTGGCCGGCGTACGACTTCAAGACGCACAAGGGCTACATCACCGAGGTGCACACCGCCGCGCTCGTCGAGCACGGCCCGTCGCCGGTGCACCGCATGCGCTTCGTGAACGTACGCCGGGCCGCCGGTCTGGAGGCGTACCCCGACCCGGCCGCGGACCCCTCAGAGCCGTTGCGGCAGGCCGAAGACGGTGCGGACCCCGCTCGAGAAGAGCACGGAGTCCGGGGCTGACCCGGTCACCCCGGGCAGCCCAGCGGCGGCGACCAGGCTGTCCTCGACGTGCGTCGCCCGGGCGACGCGCAGCGGCCAGGGGCCGTGCGTGTTCGGCACCCACAGCGTGCGGCCGAGCACCCGGGTGTGCAGCCCGAAGCGCGCGGTGAGGAACACGTCGAGCGGCGACGGCTCGGCGATCGGCGCGCCGACCTCCACGTCGATGCGTCCGCCGACGCCGCGACGGCCGTGCCGGCGGCCGCGGTAGGAGATCGTGCGGCCCTCGGGCTCGGGGCCGAGCTCGGGAGGGTCCACCGACAGGCGTGCCCACTGGTAGGGCACCCCGAAGGTCGCCCGGGCCGCGGCGACCACGGCCAGCCGGTCGGCCTCGAGCGAGCGGAAGACGACACCGTGGCGACCCGCGTCGTCCACGGAGTAGAGCCGGACGTTGGTCTCGTTGAACGTGCCGAACCGGGGGACCGGGCCGCGGTGCCCCAGCGCCCCGTCGACCATCCGGAACGGGATCAGCCCGACCCAGGTGCTCCCGTCGTGCACGTCGGGGCGCACCCCCTCGGGCAGCAGCGGGGCGACGACCGCGGGGTCGACCCGCCAGTGGAGGAACGCGATGTCGCGCCACCACTGGCTCATCACCTGGCGGCTCGCGAGCGGCGGGCCCTGCTGGTCGGTCATCGCACACCCGCCAGCGCGCGCGCCACGGCGTGGCCGGCGCGGGCCCCGGAGACCAGGGCGCCCTGGAGCGAGGCCGTCTCGCGGTGGTCGCCGGCGACGAAGACCCCCTCGTCGACCCGGGCGGGCCGGCGGACGACCAGGGGCGGCGGCAGGGCGGGCAGCGCGCGCTCGACGTCGTGGCGGACCACCACCTCCCAGCCGCGGGTGGGGACGCCCCACAGCCGGTCGAGGTGGGTGCGCACGTCCGCCTCGGTGGCCGCGGCCCCCGTCTTGGAGGGGAGCAGCGTGGTCGCCTGGACGAGGTGCCGGCCGGGCGGGGCGTACGACGGCGCGACGGCCGTCATCAGGGCGGTGTTGACCACCGGGCCGCCGCGGGTGCCGTCGACGCGCAGGAAGGTGGCCCGGTCGGCCGGGACGTCGTCCGCCGCGAACCACCAGGTCTGCAGGCCCCGCACCGGAGGAGCGGCCTCGCCCGTCAGGTCGGCCGCACCGCCCGCGTCCGTCGCGACGACGACGGCCCGGGCGGCCACCTCGCCCGCCGACGTGGTGACCTGGGGTGCGGTCCCTCGGCTCACAGCCGTCACCCGGGTGCCGAGCCGGAGGTCGAGCCCGGCCGCCAGCTGGTCGGGGAGGGCCTGCATGCCGGTCGCCGGGATGCCGGGCGTGTGCCGGACGAAGCTGCGCATCAGCAGCCGCACGAAGGTGGCCGAGGTGGCGCCGGTGTCGTCCGCGAGGACGCCGGTCAGGAACGGCTCGAGGATCTCGCGGCGCAGCCGTCCGGTGACCCGCGCCCGGTCGAGGGAGGCCGCCAGGGTGGTGTCGGGCCCGGCCAGCAGGCGCTCGACGCTGCCCAGGGCCGGGACGAGCCACCGGGCCAGCGCGGCCAGCTCGCCGGGGCGGACGTAGCCGCTGCGCAGGGTCGCCGCGAGCAGGCGCGGGTGGCGGGTCGGGTCGGCGACGACGGCGAGGCCGCCGTCCTGCGCGACCACCACGCCGCGCCCGAAGAAGCAGAGGTCGAGCGCGTCGACGTCGACGTGCCGGCGTACGGCCGGGTAGGCGGGGTTGAGCAGCTGGAAGCCCCGGTCGCAGCGGAAGCCGTCCACCACGTCGGTGCGCACCCGCCCGCCCGGGGCGTCGCCGGCGTCCAGGACGACCGCCCGCAGCCCCTGCTCGCGCAGCACCTGCGCGCAGCGCAGCCCGGCCAGCCCCGCACCCACCACCACGACGTCCGTCTCGTCCACCACGGAACCACGATGGCACCCCGGCCCTGACGGCGCCCGCGGTCCCCGCGGCGGGCCGCGGGACGGCGTGCCCGGGTGGCGTGCAGAATGGCCGCATGAGCGCCGAGGATCTCGAGAAGTACGAGACCGAGATGGAGCTGACGCTCTATCGCGAGTACCGCGACGTCGTCGCGATCTTCAAGTACGTCGTGGAGACCGACCGGCGCTTCTACCTGTGCAACCAGGTGGACGTGAAGGCGCGCACCGAGGCCGGGGACGTCTTCTTCGAGGTCTCGATGAGCGACGCGTGGGTGTGGGACATGTACCGCCCGGCGCGCTTCGCCAAGAACGTCAAGGTGCTGACCTTCAAGGACGTCAACGTCGAGGAGCTCAGCCCGTCGGAGATCGACCCGCCCAAGGTCTGATCCACGCCGTAGCCGTCCTGCGCAAGTCGGGAAGCGCCAGGTCTAGCACCCGGGTCCAGACCATCGTCGCCTCCGGGGACCCAGTTTCGGCCAACCCCGCCGCGCCGCCGCGAGCCGGTCCTACTGTCGAGTAGGGCGGTGGGGGCCGCCGTCGGAACGACGGTGCTGGTGGGGTGCGATGGCGATGTGGTGCGCCCGGAGACGGGGTGCCCGGCGGGGTTCCCCGCCGAGGGTCGAGCGGGGTGCGGCGGCGGTCGAGGCCGCCCTGCTGCTCGGCGCCGTGCTGGCGCCGCTGATGGTCGGCGTCCTCTACTACGGGCTGTTCTTCTGGAAGCTGCAGTCCGTGCCGACGCTGGACCCGAACCTCGACCAGTCCGGCTTCGTGGGCAGCTACTGCGCCACCCAGCGGACCCAGCTCGCCGACCGGGTCCGGGCCGCCACGCTGGTGAGCGTCCAGAACGTCGACGAGGGCTCGGGCCTGCCGATCTCGCTCGAGGACATCGTCGTGACCGTCCTGGACTACGTGCCCGGCAGCCTCGGCGTCAGCGTGCAGGTCTCGATCACGGCGCCGGTGCTCGAGGAGACGCTGTCCTTCCTGCCGCTGCCCGACGACGGCAACGTCGTGAGCGACAGCGTGGTCCGCCTGGAGAACGTGATGATCTCGAGCGAGTCGTGCTGAGCCCGCGGCGTCGCGACGAGCGGGGAGCCGCGGCGATCCTCGTCGCGCTGGTCACCTGCTCGGTGCTGTTCGTCGTGGCCGCGCTGACCGTCGACGTCGGCAACACCTGGGCGCGCCGCGGCCAGCTGCAGCACCAGGTCGACCGGGCCGCGAAGTACGCCGCCGAGCAGCTGCCGGTCGACACCGCGACGGTCGGGGCGAGCCCGACCGCGACCCAGCTCCGGGTCGCCCAGGCGGCGGCCTACTACCTGGCCTGCCACGGCGTCCCGGGCCAGTCGGACCTCTCGGCGATCCCGGCCTGCCCGGCACCCTCGTCGTACACCTCGGACACGGCGATCACGACCATGGCGCGGACGATGCTGGCCAACGGGCGCTCCACGGCGCCGTCGGCGCTCGGGGCGGTGTCGTTCCCCGCGACGAACCAGGTCGCGGTGACGGCGCCCGACGCGCGGGTCACCTTCGGCTTCGGCCGGGTGGTCGGCAAGGACGGATCGACCCAGCGCAAGAGCGCGACGGCGGTGGTGCTGTCGCCCGGCGAGATCCTGCCGGTCGGGATGAGCCTGACCTGCCTGGCGAACACGCTCGGCACGGCGCCGCTGGGGGCGGGGGACACCGCGTCGCGGGTGATGCCGGTCAACTACGTCTCCTCGGGCTTCCGCGGGCAGGTCGGCACGACCACGGACCCGACCACCACCGCGCCGTACTTCGGCGACATCCAGACGCAGGGCAACAGCGCCCAGGTGGGGCTGAACACCGGCTCCGGCGGGATGAGCGACCCGGTGACGCCGGATGCGCTGTCGGGGCTGTCGTCCCTGAGCTTCACCTGGGGGCAGACCAAGTCCGGCTACACGCCGTACCGCGTGAGCATCTTCGTGCGGAAGGCCGGCTACACGAGCACCAGCGTCACCGGCTCCTACGTGCAGACCCAGCAGAGCCCCTACGTGTGGAACCCGGTCACCCACACGGTCACGCTCGCCACCCCGCTGGCGAACCCGTACTCGTTCACGCTGGCGCTGCCGGCCGGGAACTACGAGGCGATGATCCAGCTCGAGGGCATCAATGCGAGCTCCGGGAACATCGCCACCTGGGCCAACCTGGCCGCCAACAACGCGCACTTCACCGTGTCGCCGCAGCCGCTGGGCGGCGACCTGCGCAACACCGTCTCGTGCTCGCGGCCGCTGCAGAGCCCGCACCAGGACCTCGCCACCGACAGTGCCGCGATGGTGGTCGACCTCGCCCAGGGGCTCGACCACGGGCTCGCGGCGTTCCCGGGCCTCGGCGACGCGGTGGACGCCGTGCACGTCACCGGGGGGTCCACGGTCGGGAACGTCGCCACCCTGCTGGGCAACCCGTCGGCGGCGTTCGCCTGCGGGAGCAACCCGGCCGTCAAGCGCGACTACCCCACCCGGCGTACGGACGGCGCGAACTGCGTCCACGTCGACACCGCGACCGACTGGTCGGCCGAGCTCACCCAGGGGCTGCTGACCGGCGGCACCTTCGCGACCGGCTCCGTGAGCGGCCGGCTCCGCTGCCCGTCCTCGGGCGCGTGCAACCACAGCAGCACCCGCGCCGTCCTGACCGACCCGGGCGGGATCGCCGGCCGCTACAACGACGACCACTTCAGCGACTTCGCGCTGCGCGACGGCAGCGGGAGCGCGCGCTACCTCAGCGACCCGTTCCTGATGTCGCTGGACCTGTTCGTCTCGCCGACGCTGCCGCTGGTGACGCCGCCGAACGACAGCGTCGACCCGGCCCTCTACGCGTCGCCGCGGTTCTTCTGGGCGCCGGTGGTGGTGTCGGCGTACACGACCGGCGCCGCGGGGGACTACCCGGTGATGGCGTTCCGCCCGGTGTTCCTCACCTCCGACGCCTCGTCGCAGGTGACCACGCCGGTCGACCTGCTGCTCCTCGACCTGATCACCCAGTCGACGACGAACGGGCTGACCCTCGCGCAGACGCTGACGAAGTTCGGCCAGACGGCGGCCTGCCTGGCCTCGCCGACCACGTGCGAGCTGGCGCTGCTCGGGCTCGCCGACGTCAGCACGCCGCTCGCGACCTTCCTCGGCGCCAACACCGTGACGGTCGGGGGGCTGGTGATCGACCGGGCCGCCGCGCGGGTGCGCTCGGCGCGGATCATGACGCTCGCGCCGGGCGCGCTGCCGGCGGTGCCGCGGGCGTACTCCGGGCCCACGACGGACTACCTCGGGGTCGGGCCGCGCATCGTCAGGCTGGTCCGGTGACCGCGCGCGCGACGCGGTCGGCCCGCGACCAGCGGGGGTCGACGATCGTCGAGTTCGCCCTCGTCGTACCCCTCCTCGTGACGGTGCTGCTGGGCATCCTGCAGTACGGCTACCACTACTGGGCCCTGGAGACGGGGGCGGCGAGTGCCCGTGAGGCGGCCCGGCGGATGGCGGTCGGCACGGCCGAGGCGTGCACGACGGCGGAGGCGGTCGCGCGCGTGGGCGGGCCCGCGGTCGGCTCGCGGACGCCGACCGCGACCGTGACCTACGTGTCCGGCCGGACCGTCGGGGGCGTCGTCCGGGTGACGGTGACCTTCGACTCGCTCGACCTGCACTTCCTGCCGCTGCCCGACGACGGCCGGATCACCCAGACCGCGGAGGCGCGGATCGAGAACGTCCCGGAGGCCGACCTGACCTGCTGAGACGTCGTTCGACGAGGTGTGTCCGATACGGGGACAGGCGACGTCCCCGGGCGCTAGCATGCGACCATCCAGGCCATTCGGGGGTCACAGAGGGAGTCGCCACGTGAGACTGCCCTCTGCCGCGCGCCCGCGCCGTGACGCCACCGGAGCCGCCGCCGTCGAGTTCGCGCTCGTCGTGCCGATCCTGCTGCTGCTGGTCTTCGGGATCATCCAGTACGGCATGTACTTCTGGGCGATGCAAGGCGGCAGCGACATCGCCCGCAGCGCCGCGCGGCTCTCCGCGGTGGGTCAGCCGGCCACCTGCTCGACCTTCACCTCGGACGTCCGGGCCGAGGTCGACGACCTGACCGGGACCGGCTCGACCGCGACCGTGAAGCGCACCTACGTCCGCCAGAACCCCGGCTCGGTGACCGTCGGCGACACCGTCGAGGTGACGGTGTCGTTCACCAGCTTCGACCTGCAGCTGCCGTTCCTCCCGTTCATCGACGACGGCAAGGTCACGACCACGACGCAGTCGCGGGTCGACTTCGCCCCGGTCCAGCCGGAGGACTGTCCGTGACGCGACCTGCCCGCCGCCGCCAGCGCGACGACCGCGGGGCGACGGCCATCTTCGTCGCGATCCTCAGCGTCGTCCTGCTCTCCTGCGCCGCGCTCAGCGTCGACCTCGGGAACGCGTGGGCCCGCAAGCGCGCGGTGCAGAAGCAGGCCGACATCAGCGCGCTCAGCGCGGGCTACCTGCTGCCCCAGACCGCCGCGAACAAGCAGCTGATCGCCGACCGCGTCGCGCTCTTCCTCGGCGACAACGCCGTGACCGGCCAGGCCGCGATCACGGGCAGCCAGCTGATCAACGGCATCACCACGGACGGCGAGGTCACCTTCACCAAGGCCGACGGCAGCGCCTGCACCACCGGGTGCGTGCGGATGACGGTGCTCGCGCCGGCGGCCCGGGTCGACTTCGGCCTCGCGCAGGTCACCGGCAACGACCACACCGACGTGCAGCGCTCCGCGACCGTGCAGGTCCAGTCCTCGCTCCCGCCGCGCGAGAAGATGATCCCCTTCTGGCTGCCGAGCGGGTGCGGGTACGGCGCCGCCGACGCCGACACGACCGGGGGCGCCGCCGCGCCCGCGCCCGTGGTCAGCACGTCCTCGACCCCGACGCCCACGGCGACGGCGACGGCCACGGCGACGGGCACCGCCAGCAGCACCACCTCGACCAGCCCCTCACCGACACCGACGGCGACCCCGACGTACGCCTTCACGCCGAGCCCGAGCCAGGCCGGCAACCACGTGCTCGGCGGCACCAGCCCGCTCTCGGTGCTGCAGAACGGCACCACGACGGTCTCGAACTACACGGTCACGAACATCCCCAACAACACCGACCGGGCCTCGCTCCGCTTCTACTCGCCGTCGGGCGCCTTCTTCGTGGACTACGCGGCGCAGGCGCTGCAGAAGGGCCAGGGCTACCTCAACGTGCCGGCCTTCCCGGTGAGCACCGAGGTGTCGGCGACGCCAGGGGACTGGCGGGTCTACGCCCTGATCCAGAACAACAGCGTCGTGCGCTACTCGTCCAACTACCTGACCTTCCGGGTGACGGCCACGCCCGCGCCGTCGTCGTCGGCGCCCGCCACCTCCGCGGCACCGACGTCCGCCGCCCCGACCGCGGCGTCCTCGTCGGCCTCGCCGACCGACATCCCGGTCGGCTGCGTGGGCCAGGACCGCGGCAACTTCGGCCAGCTCGACAGCCCCCGGGCGGACGGCTCCAGCACGCAGCGCCGCCTGGCCCGGAACATCGCCGGCGGCATCGACCACCAGCTCGCGCCGTTCGTCTTCGCCCCGTCGCAGACGCCGTCCAAGGACTGCGGCACCACCCAGCACGGCTTCCTCGCCGGCGCGCAGCCCGACATCGTGTCGTCGAGCGACCCGCCGCGCAACTGCATCGTGGGCGACACCGGCAACGACGGGCCGGCGTTGTACGACGGCCTCCTCACGGGCGCGGACAACGGCGAGGCCGGCCGCCTCGCGGCGAGCCGCGGCACGACCCGGTGCGCCGGGCGCAGCAACGTCACCATCGGCGGCGTCTCGATCAACAACGACGTGCTGTCCTGCTTCCTGCGCAACGGCGCGACCCTGGCCGACATCACCAAGGAGGACGGCGTCACCCAGGCGATGCTCGACCCGGCCGTGGTGAAGTCGCCGCGTTTCGTGTGGCTGCCCGTCGTGCTGGCGAACGACCGGGCGCAGAAGGGCTTCCAGCCGATCGTCGACTTCGTGCCGGCCTTCATCACCAACGAGACGCAGACGACCGCGGCCGTCGACGACGGCTCGGGCAACCGCAACGGCGTGCAGATCAACGGCCACTCGGTCTCGGTGCTGCGGGTGCTGACGTTCAACAAGGCCGCGCTCCCGGTCGACGAGCAGTCGACCACGATCGACTTCGACCCGCGGGTCGGGCAGTCGATCGTCCGTCTCGTCGGCTGACCCCCGCGCCACGTCGCGTCCACAGGGCACGCCCCGGACACCGTCCTCCACAGGCGACCGGCGGGACGGCGTACGACGTCCGCGGCAGCGGGGACGCTGGCGGGCATGGAGACGAACTCATGACAGGGGCCGCGACCGCGGCCTTCCGGCAGGCGCTCGGGGCGTACGGCGAGTCCCTGGCCGCGCGGCACCTCGCCGCGCAGGGGATGGTCGTGCTCGACCGCAACTGGCGCTGCGACGCGGGGGAGATCGACCTCGTGCTGCGCGACGGCGACGTGCTGGTGGTCTGCGAGGTGAAGACGCGCAGCACGACGCGGTGCGGCACGCCGCACGAGTCGGTCACCGACCTCAAGCTCGCACGGCTGCGCCGGCTGGCGTCGCGCTGGGTGGCCGAGCGGGGGATCGCGGTCCAGGACATCCGCATCGACCTGGTGGCGGTGCTGCGGCCGCGCCGCGGGGCCTCGCTGGTCGAGCACGTGCGGGGGATCGGCTGATGCCGTTCGCGACCGCCCGCACCGTCTCGCTGCACGGGGCGCTGGGGCACCTCATCGACGTGCAGAGCGACGTGTCGCCCGGCCAGGTCGGCGTGACCCTGGTGGGGCGCGCGGACGCCTCGCTGAACGAGGCCAGGGACCGCTGCCGGATGGCGATCATCAACAGCAACCTCGACTGGCCGGCGACCCGGCGGATCACCGTCCTGCTCTCGCCGGCGGACCTGGTCAAGCGCGGCACCCACTTCGACCTCGCGATCGCGGTGTCGGTGCTGGCCGCGTCGCGCCACGTGCCGCCGGTGGCCCTGCAGGGCACGGCGTTCCTCGGCGAGCTCACGCTCGACGGCGGCCTCCGGGCCGCTCACGGCGTGCTGCCGATGGTGCTGGCCGCCCAGGCCCGCGGCATCCGGCGGGTGTTCGTGCCGGAGCCGCAGGCGGCCGAGGCGGCGCTGGTGCCCGGGATGGAGGTCTTCGGCATGCGCTCGCTCGGGCAGGTGGTGGCCGAGCTGCGCGGCGACGAGGTGCCCGAGGCCCCACCGGTCGCGGCGGCGTCGGGCAGCCCGCTGCTCGCCTGGCGTGGCCAGGAGCGGCGCGAGGAGGTCGACCTCGCGGACCTGCTCGGGATGGCGGACGCCCGCTTCGCCGTCGAGGTGGCGGCCGCGGGTGGGCACCACCTGCTGCTGTCCGGGCCCAAGGGGGTCGGCAAGACCAGCATCGCCGAGCGGATCCCCGGGATCCTGCCCGACCTCGACCGCGAGGAGTCGCTCGAGCTGACCGCCCTGCACTCGCTCGCCGGCGCCCTGGAGTCCCGCGACGGGCTCGTGGTTCGGCCCCCGTTCTGCGCCCCGCACCACGACGCCAGCAAGGTGAGCGTGATCGGCGGGGGCAGCGGGCAGGTCCGGCCCGGCGAGCTGAGCCGGGCGCACGGCGGCGTGCTGTTCCTCGACGAGTTCCCGCTGTTCCGCACCGACCTGATCGAGGCCTTGCGCCAGCCGCTCGAGAGCGGGGAGGTCGCGATCGCGCGGCGCGACGAGTCGGTGGTGCTCCCGGCCCGGGCGATGGTGGTCCTGGCGTGCAACCCCTGCCCGTGCGGCGAGTTCTCGCCCCTGGCCGGGCGCAACGGCTGCACGTGCCGCGAGGTGCAGCGCCGCGACTACCGCAGCCGCGTCACGGGTCCGCTGACCGACCGGGTCGACGTCGTGCGCCACCTGCAGCCGCTGCGGCCGCACGAGCGGCGCGACCCCCTGCACGTCCCCGAGTCGAGCGCCGAGGTCCGGGTGCGCGTCGAGCGTGCCCGGGCCCGGCAGGCCGCCCGCTACGCCGAGGAGACCTGGCGGCTGAACGGTCACGCCCCCGGGGCGGTGCTGCGCGAGCGCTGGCCGCTGCCGCCCGAGGCGCAGCGGCTGGTGGACGACAAGGTCTACGACGGACGGCTGACCGCCCGGGGAGCCGTGCGTGTGCACCGCCTGGCCTGGACGGTCGCCGACCTGGCCGGGGTGGAGCGCCCCGGCCCCCGCGAGACGGACACCGCGATCCGGCTGCGCACCGGGGAGCCGCTGCTGCTGACGACGCTGACGGAGCGGGCCGGATGAGCGCGGACGAGCGGCTCGCCCGCGTGGCCCTGGGCCGGCTCACCGAGCCGGGTGACCCGCGGGTGTCCGCGCTGGTCGAGGAGATCGGGGCGGTCCGCCTGCACGAGGTCCTGGCCGCGGGCGGCGACCTCGCCGGCCTGCTCCCCGACGTCACCTCGCGGATGGCCGCCGTGCAGCCGGAGCGCGACCTCGAGACCGCCGCCCGGCTGGGCATCCGCTTCCTCATCCCCTCCGACGAGGAGTGGCCGCGCCAGGTCGACGACCTCGAGGGCGCCGAGGCGGTGCACGAGCGGGGCGGCGCGCCGCTGGGGCTGTGGGTGAGGGGACCGCTGCGCCTGGACTCGCTGGACCGGTCGGTCGCGGTCGTCGGGTCGCGGTCGGCCACGACGTACGGCGCCGACACCGCCGCCGAGATCTCGGCGGTCTGCGCCCGGGCCGGCTTCACGGTGGTCTCCGGTGCGGCGTTCGGCATCGACCAGGCCGCCCACCGGGGTGCGCTCGGCGGTGGCGGCGCCACGGTGGCAGTGCTCGCCTGCGGGGTCGACCGGGTCTACCCGGCCGCCCACCGGGCCCTGCTCGACCACCTCGGCGCCACCTGCGCCGTGGTCTCCGAGCTGCCGCCCGGCTGCTCGCCCACCCGGCTGCGCTTCCTGTCCCGCAACCGCGTCATCGCCGCTCTCACCCGCGGCACGGTCGTGGTCGAGGCGGCCGTGCGCTCCGGGGCGCTCAACACCGCCAACTGGGCCGGTCGCCTCAACCGGCAGCTGCTCGGGGTGCCCGGCCCCGTGACCAGCGCCCCCTCCCAGGGCGTGCACCAGCTGATCCGCTCGGGCGCCGCCACCCTGGTGACCTCGGGCGCGGAGGTCCTGGAGATGGTGGGGGAGTCCGGAGCCTTCCTGGTCGAGGAGCCGCGCGGCGCGACCCGCTCGCGCGACCGGCTCTCGACGCGCCAGCAACAGGTCCTCGACGCCGTGCCCCTGCGCCACGCCGCCCCGGCCGACTCGATCGCGCGCACCGCCGGGGTCGCCCTCCTCGAGGTCCGCACCGCCCTCGGCGGTCTGTCCCGCCTCGGTCTGGTCCTGCAGGTCCCGGAGGGCTGGCGGCTCGCCGAGCGGGCCGCCACCTGAGGGCACGCGTGTGCGTGGGATCAAGATCCACGGCCGGATTTCCTGATCTGACGCACACGCGTCGCCTCGGCTGGGAGGCTGCGGGCATGACGACAGGCCCGGTGCGCGAGACCCGACGGCACGAGTTCCCGCCCCTGGTGCTCGTCGCCGTCCTGGTCGTGGCGGCCAACGTGCTCGTCCTCTGGGTTCTCACGGCGGTGTTCGCGCGGGTCGGGGAGGCCGTCTGGGGCCACCGGGCGCTGGGCATCGCGGGGTTCGCCCTGGCCTGCGTGGTGCTGGTCGGGCTGGACCGCAGGGTCGACGCGTACGCCCGGGCGCGGTCGGCGTTCGAGGACGACGACTGACCGGCTCGCCGTGCAAGGGCACGGCCGGGGGAGTCGCGCCGACCTAGACTCGACGGGTGGCAGCCACGGAGGACGTCCGCGAGGAGCAGGAGCACCTGCCCGAGCCGATGGCCCGGGTGCTGGGCGACTACGAACGCCACCTGGTGGCGGAGCGGGACCTGGCCCCGCACACGGTGCGGGCCTACCTGGCCGACGTGGCCGGCCTGCTCGAGCACGCGTCGCGGCTCGGGCACACCGAGGTCGGGGAGCTCGACCTGCGGACCCTGCGCAGCTGGCTGGCGAAGCAGCAGACGCTCGGCCGCTCGCGCACCACGCTGGCCCGGCGGGCCACGGCGGCGCGGGTGTTCACCGCGTGGCTGGTGCGCACCGACCGCGCCACGACCGACGCCGGGGCGAGCCTGGGCTCGCCGAAGGCGCACAAGACCCTGCCACCGGTGCTGCGCGCCGACGAGGCGGCCGACCTGATCCGCGGCGCCGCGGCGCTGGCCGACGACGGCAGCCCCGTCGGGCTGCGCGACGTCGCGATGCTCGAGCTGCTCTACGCCACCGGCATCCGGGTGGGCGAGCTCGTCGGCCTCGACCTCGACGACCTGGACCGCGAGCGCAACGTGGTCCGCGTCTTCGGCAAGGGGCGCAAGGAGCGGATGGTGCCGTTCGGGCTGCCCGCCGCCCGCGCGGTCGAGCGCTGGCTCGCCGAGGGCCGGCCCGCGCTCCGGGTCGAGGGGGCCGGCGCCGCGCTGTTCCTCGGCGCCCGGGGCCGCCGCATCGACCAGCGGGCCGTCCGCACCCTGGTGCACCAGCGGATCGCCCAGGTGCCCGGGGCTCCCGACATCGGCCCGCACGGGCTGCGGCACACCGCCGCGACCCACCTGCTCGAGGGCGGGGCCGACCTCCGCTCGGTCCAGGAGCTGCTCGGCCACGCCTCGCTGGCCACCACGCAGCTCTACACGCACGTGACCACCGACCGGCTGCGTCGGGCCTACCAGCAGGCGCACCCACGAGCCTGAGTGCGCGTCACCTCGACGTCCGGACCAGCGGCTGCCAGGCGGCGTACGGCGGGACGCCGGGCGCCCAGGGCGCCGCGACCTCCCCGGTGGACCCCACCGGCTGGTCCCGCCAGAGCGGGAGCAGCCGGACCGGGCCCAGGCCGACGAGGAGCAGCGGGTCGAGGTAGGTCGCGCCGCGCAGCCAGCCCCAGTGCAGGCAGGCCCGCGGGAAGCAGTGCGAGCCGACGACCTCGAGCCGACCGAGGCGGTCGCCCGCCGCGACCGGGTCGCCGACGGCGACGTCCGCGGCCACGGGCTCGTACGTCGTCCGGGTGTCGCCGTGGTCCACCACGACGATCCCGCGCCCGGCCAGCCGTCCGGCGAACGACACCCGCCCCGGCAGCGCGCTGCGCACCGGCTGGCCCGCCCGGCCGAGCAGGTCCACCCCCCGGTGCCCCGCGCCCCACGGCGAGTCCGGAGGGTCGAAGCCCTCGACGACCTCCGGAACTGGCAGCAGCGGCCACATCCCGACCGGCGTCACCTCGGCGGGCGTCGCCCCGACCTGCGTCGCCTGCGCGGGCGGGAACATCCCCGCGACGAGCAGGAACGGGACGACGAGGACGAGGCGGCGCAGGGACATGGGCAGCAGCCTGCCGACGCCGTCGCGGCCCCGCCCGCCGGGCGCTCGCGGCTGGGGACAACGGGGTCGGGGGAGGCGCCTGTGGACGGCACCTGGCGCACCGGTGGCACCGATTCGCCCGCGGCAGCGCTGCGGACTATCCTGAGCGGCAGCAATCCTTCTGGATTGACTTCGCACGCTCTCAGACCGCGACGGGTCCAGCTCCTTGGTCCCGGCCACCCGTGGGCGACGATCCCCGGTCCCGGAGAAATCCGGGTGGGGTCGCGCGTGAGCGTCAGGACAGCCGGCACCCGTCGGCTGTGGCAACTGAACACCACAACCGGAGCACGCCACCGGCCCGCCCTGCACGAAGGGCGGGCGACAACGGGAGCGGCTCCACCACAGGAGAACACCTCAATGGCAGTCGTCACCATGCGCCAGCTCCTCGAGAGCGGCGTCCACTTCGGGCACCAGACCCGTCGCTGGAACCCCAAGATGAAGCGCTTCATCATGACCGAGCGCAACGGCATCTACATCATCGACCTGCAGCAGTCGCTGGCCTATATCGACCGCTCGTACGCCTTCATCAAGGAGACCGTCGCCAAGGGCGGCACCGTGATGTTCGTCGGCACGAAGAAGCAGGCCCAGGAGGCGATCGCCGAGCAGGCGACCCGCGTCGGGATGCCCTACGTCAACCAGCGCTGGCTGGGTGGCATGCTCACCAACTTCCAGACCGTGCACCAGCGGATCAACCGCCTCAAGGAGCTCGACGAGGTCGACTTCGACGACGTGGCCGGCAGCAGCCGCACGAAGAAGGAGCTGCTCCAGATGCGCCGCGAGCGCGACAAGCTCAACAAGTCGCTCGGCGGTATCCGTGAGATGACCCGCACGCCCTCCGCGGTGTGGATCGTCGACACGAACAAGGAGCACCTCGCCGTCGAGGAGGCCCGCAAGCTGCGGATCCCGATCATCGGCATCCTGGACTCCAACTGCGACCCGGACCTGGTCGACTTCCCGATCCCCGGCAACGACGACGCGATCCGCGCCGTCGGCCTGCTCACCCGCGTGATCGCCGACGCCGTCGCCGAGGGCCTCATCGCCCGCTCCGGCGCCAAGGCCGGCAGCGAGGGTGCGGCCGAGGTCGGTGCCGAGGAGCCCCTGGCCGAGTGGGAGCGCGAGCTGCTCGCCGGTGACGCCGAGAAGGCCGCCGTCGAGGCGACCGGTGGCGACGCCGACAAGACCGCCGAGACCCCGGCCTCCGAGGCCACCGGCGCGTCGTCCGAGGCCGCCGAGGCGACCGAGGCCGCCGACGCCGCGACCGACGAGCCCGCCGCCGAGGCCACCGCCTCGACCGACGAGCCCGCCGCCGAGACCACCGACGCGACCGAGGCCGCTGCGCCCGCCGCCGACGAGGCCAAGGCCTGATTCGTTCCCCGAGCACGACGGGTCCCGTACGACCTACGGGACCCGTCGTGCCGGTCCGAGCGCATCGGTCCTGACACACACGAACCCGAGGGGAAGACACACATGGCGAACATCACCGCCGCCGACGTCAAGAAGCTGCGCGAGCAGTCCGGCGCCGGCATGATGGACTGCAAGAAGGCCCTCACCGAGGCCGACGGCGACTTCGACAAGGCCGTCGAGATCCTGCGGATCAAGGGTGGCAAGAAGATGGCCGAGCGCGCCGCCGAGCGCGAGGCGTCGGCCGGTCTGGTCGCCACCTCCGGCGGTGCCCTGGTCGAGCTGAACTGCGAGACCGACTTCGTCGCCAAGGGCGACGAGTTCATCAGCACCGCGCAGCGCATCGCCGACGCGGCCGACGCCGCCAAGGCCGGCGACGCCGAGACCCTCAAGGCCATCGAGCTCGACGGCAAGACCGTCGGCGAGGTCGTCAACGACCTGGCCGTCTCCATCGGCGAGAAGATCGAGCTGGGCCGCGTGGCCTACTTCGACGGCCCCGTCGTGGTCTACATGCACAAGCGTGCCGCCGACCTGCCGCCCGCCGTGGGCGTGCTGGTCGAGTACGACGGCAACGAGGACGCCGCCCGCTCGGCCGCCATGCAGGTCGCCGCGATGCGTCCGCAGTTCCTCACCCGTGACGAGGTCCCCGCGGACGTCGTCGCCAAGGAGCGCGAGATCGCCGAGGCGACCTCCCGCGAGGAGGGCAAGCCCGAGCAGGCGATCGCCAAGATCACCGAGGGTCGCCTCAACGGCTTCTTCAAGGACGTCGTGCTGCTCGAGCAGCCGTCGGTCGTGGAGAACAAGAAGTCCGTCAAGACCGTCCTGGACGAGGCCGGCACCACCCTGAAGCGGTTCGCCCGCTTCGAGGTCGGCGCCTGAGCCGCAGCACCCGAGCAGGTCCCCTCGCGGACCCGCACCGATCCCGACCCGTCGAGCACCCCGGTGCCCGGCGGGTCGGGGCGATTTCGGGCACCTGAACACTCCCTGAATCCCGCCTCGCGGGTGCCCCATCTGCAGTAGCGTTCCTCGCTGACGTGGTCGGTCCGGCCACCGCGAGGAGGGGCGCCCGATGGGTTTCATGGACAAGGTCCGCGGTCAGTTCATCGACATCGTCGAGTTCCTCGACGACAGTCGCGACACCATCGTCTGGCGCTTCCCGCGCCAGGGCAACGAGATCAAGAACGGCGCCCAGCTGGTCGTCCGCGAGGGCCAGGTCGCCGTGCTGGTCGACGAGGGCCAGCTGGCCGACGTCTACACGCCCGGCACCTACACGCTCGACACCCAGAACATGCCGATCCTCTCGGACCTCAAGGGCTGGAAGTACGGCTTCAACTCGCCCTTCAAGGTCGAGGTCTACTTCGTCGGGACCCGCCTCTACACCGACATGAAGTGGGGCACCCAGAACCCCGTCACGCTGCGGGACCCCGAGTTCGGCATCGTCCGGCTGCGCGCGTTCGGCGCCTACGCGCTCCAGGTGACCGACGCCAGCAAGCTGCTGCGCGCGCTGGTCGGCACCGACCCGCAGTTCCGCACCGAGGAGGTCGCGGAGTTCCTGCGCCAGAACATCGTCGGCCAGGTCGGCACCGCGCTGGCCAACTCGAAGCTCCCGATGCTCGACCTCGCCGCCAACCAGCAGACGATCGCCGCGACCCTCGCCGGCACGCTCACGACGAGCCTGGCCGACATGGGCATCAGCATCCCGCGCTTCGTGATCGAGAACATCTCGCTGCCGCCCGAGGTGGAGGCCGTCCTCGACAAGCGCACCTCGATGGGCGTGATGGGCGACCTCGACCAGTACGCCAAGTACCAGGCCGCCACCGCCATCGGCGACGCCGCCAACAACCCGGGTGGCGCGGGGGAGGGCATGGGCCTCGGCATGGGCATGGCGATGGGTCAGCAGATGGCCAACGCGATGGCCCCCAAGCCGGCCCAGGCCGCCGCTCCGGCCGCCCCCTCGACCAGCCCGCCGCCGATCCCGGGTGCGGCCGCGCCGTGGTTCCTGGCGCTCGGCGGGCAGCAGGTCGGACCGGTCGCCCTGGCCGAGCTGCCGCCGCGCGTCGCCGCGGGCGAGCTGAAGCCGGACACCCTGGTCTGGCAGCAGGGCATGGCCGCCTGGACCGCCGCGGCCGAGGTGCCCGAGCTGGCCGGCCTCTTCCCCGCCGTGCCCCCGCCCATGCCGCCGAGCGCCTGAGAGCGGGGGACCGATGCTCGCCGACTCCCAGCCCGAGCCGCAGGCCGCCTCCACGACGCCGCCGGCCGGCCCGCCACCGACCCCGCTGAGCTCGACGTGCCCCTCGTGCGGCGCCCAGACGGCGTACGCCCCCGGCACCACGGTGCTGCGCTGCGGCTCCTGCGGCGCCGAGCTCGCGATCGCCGACAGCGGCCTGCAGATCCAGGAGCACTCGTACGACGAGTGGCGGGCCAAGCACGGTGACACCCAGGTGGCCGCCATCGGCGCGCACGTCCTGGAGTGCCGTGGGTGCGGTGCCCGGACCGAGACCGTCGACCTCGCCGGCACCTGCCAGTTCTGCGGCGGCGCGCTGGTCTCGATCGAGCAGCCGGAGGGCGTGGTGCCCCCGGAGGCCGTGCTGCCCTTCCACGTCGACCGCCGCGGCGCCCAGGACGCGTTCACGACGTGGGTCCGCACCCGTCGCTTCGCTCCGAGCGCCCTGAAGAAGGTCGGCTCGACCGAGGGCCTGCAGGGCACCTACGTGCCGCACTGGACCTTCGACGCCGACACCTCGACGGTCTACACCGGGCAGCGGGGCGACCACTACTACACGACCGAGACCCGCCAGGTCTCCGACGGCAAGGGCGGCACCCGCACCGAGACCTACCAGCAGCAGCACACCCGCTGGTCGCACGCGTCGGGTCAGGTCGCGAGGTCCTTCGACGACGTCCTGGTGCCCGGCACCGGCCAGCTCGACGCCAAGCAGCTGGGCAAGATGGGCCCCTGGAAGCTGGAGGAGGCGCGTCCCTTCCAGCCGGAGTACCTCACCGGCTACTCCGCGCTGCGCTACGACGTCGACCCCCAGGAGGGCGCCAAGGTCGCCCGCGACGAGATGCGGCAGGTGATCACCAACGACGTCGAGCGCGACATCGGCGGGGACGAGCAGCGCATCAGCGGCATGGACGTCACCTACGCCCACGCGATGTTCAAGCTGCTGCTGATGCCGCTGTGGATCGCGAGCTACCTCTACGGCGGCAAGACCTTCCAGGTGATGGTCAACGCGAACACCGGCGAGGTCGTCGGCAAGCGCCCGTACAGCGCCTGGAAGATCGCCGGGCTGGTGATCGCGATCCTGCTGGTCCTCGCCGTGATCGGCGTGGTCGTCGCCTCCCAGAGGGGCAGCGGGGGCTGACGGCCGTTCGGCGGCGGCCCGGATGATCGGATAGGTTGCAGCCAGACCACACGAGGAGGCCGGTTCGATGGATCAGACACTGACCATCGGACCGGCCTTCGTGCGTGTCCGCATCACTGTCGACGCATCACGAAGGGACGGTCCGTGACCGGGTACAAACGAGTCCTGCTCAAGCTCTCCGGCGAGGTGTTCGGCGGCGGCAAGGTCGGCGTCGACCCCGACGTGGTCCAGAAGATCGCCCGCGAGATCGCCAACGTCGCCGAGGCGGGCGTCCAGATCGCGGTGGTGACCGGCGGCGGCAACTTCTTCCGCGGCGCCGAGCTGCAGCAGCGCGGCATGGACCGCGTCCGCGCGGACTACATGGGCATGCTCGGGATCGTGATGAACTGCCTCGCGCTCCAGGACTTCCTCGAGAAGATGGGCGTCGAGACCCGCGTGCAGACCGCGATCACGATGGGCCAGGTCGCCGAGCCCTACGTCCCGCGCCGCGCGATCCGCCACATGGAGAAGGGCCGGGTCGTCATCTTCGGCGCCGGCATGGGCATGCCGTTCTTCTCGACCGACACCGTGGCGGTGCAGCGCGCGCTCGAGAGCAAGTGCGACGTGGTGCTGGTGGCCAAGAGCGGGGTGGACGGCGTCTACAGCGCCGACCCCAAGCTCGACCCCACGGCCACGAAGTACGACGAGCTCACCTACGGCGACGCGATCCGGCAGGGCCTGCGGATCATGGACCAGACGGCGTTCGCCCTGTGCGGCGAGAACAAGCTGCCGATGGTCGTCTTCGGGATGGAGCCCGAGGGCAACATCCTGCGCGTCGTGCAGGGTGAGAAGATTGGCACGCTCGTCAGCGCGGGCTGACCCGCTCAGCCACCGCAGCGACGCCCCACCGCAGCAGGGCCCCGGCCCGACCACCGACGGAGTAAGGAAGACAGCCGTGATCAACGACATCCTCAACGAGGCCGACGGCAAGATGGACAAGTCGGTCGAGGCGACGCGCGAGGAGTTCGCCGCGATCCGCGCCGGCCGGGCCCAGCCCAGCATGTTCAACAAGATCGTCGTCGACTACTACGGCTCGCCCACGCCGCTGCAGCAGCTGGCGTCGTTCACGGCCCCCGAGGCCCGGATCATCCTGATCCAGCCCTTCGACGTGAGCGCGATGAACGCGATCGAGAAGGCCATCCGCGAGTCCGACCTGGGCGTCAACCCCTCCAACGACGGCAAGCTCCTGCGCTGCGTGTTCCCCGAGCTGACCGAGGAGCGCCGCAAGGAGTACATCAAGGTCGCCCGCACCAAGGCCGAGGACGGCAAGATCGCGATCCGCAACCTGCGCCGCACCGCCAAGCAGAACCTCGAGAAGCTCGAGAAGGACGGCGAGGTCGGCAAGGACGACGTCACCGGTGCCGAGAAGCGGCTGGACGGGATGACCAAGCAGCACACCGACGCCGTCGACGACATGCTGAAGAACAAGGAGTCCGAGCTGCTCGAGGTCTGAGCGGCTCCATCACATGAGCGACGCCACCACCCCGGCCCCCGCCTCGGGCCCCGCGGCACCGGTGCCCCCGACCAAGGACCATGGCCGTGCCGGCCGCGACCTGCGGGCCGCCGTACTCTCCGCCGTGGTCCTGCTCGGCGCGATCGCCGCCTCGCTCGCCTTCTGGAAGACCGCCTTCATGCTGATCGTGGCGGCGGCGGTCGTCGTGGCGATCTGGGAGCTGCGCAAGGGGATGCTGGCCAAGGGCATCGACCTGCCCGAGCAGCCGCTCATGCTCGGCGGCGTCGTCATGGTCGGCGTGGCCTACTTCTACGGCGCGCCGGCGCTCGTGACCGCGACCGCGGTGACGGCGCTGGTCATCATGCTCTGGCTGCTGCGGCGGGGCATCGACGGCTACGTCATGAACGCCACGGCGTCGGTCTTCACGCTGGTCTACGTGCCGTTCCTCGGCTCGTTCGTGGCGCTGCTGCTCGCGGAGGGCGGCTGGCGCGGCGACGGGCTGGACGACAACGGCGTGCGCGGGATCATCGCCTTCATCCTGGTGACCATCTGCTCCGACATCGGCGGCTACATCGCCGGCGTGCTGTTCGGCAAGCACCCCATGGCGCCGGTCATCTCGCCCAAGAAGTCCTGGGAGGGCTTCGCCGGCTCCCTGCTGGCCTGCGTGGTCGGTGGCTGGCTGCTCGTCGTCTACCTCCTCGACGGCGACTGGTGGGTCGGCATCGCCCTGGGCCTGATCGCGGTCGTGATGGCCACGCTCGGCGACCTGTGCGAGTCGGTCATCAAGCGCGACCTCGGCATCAAGGACATGAGCCAGGTGATCCCCGGCCACGGCGGTCTGATGGACCGGCTGGACTCCTTGCTGGCCACGATCGCCCCGATCTGGCTGCTGCTGCACTACCTCGTCTTCCGGGCGTGACCCTCCACCTCGTGCGGCACGGCCGCCCGCTGCCCGTCCCCGGCCAGCCGGCCTCGGCCTGGGAGCTCGACCCGGCCGGCTTCGACGACGTCTGGGCGCTCCGCGAGTCCGGGCGGCTCCCGGCCCGGGCGGCGTGGTTCTGCTCACCCGAGCCCAAGGCCGTCGCCACCGCCCAGCTCCTCACCGAGGGCGACGTCGGGATCCTCGACGACCTGCGCGAGCAGGTGCGCGACGACGCGGTCTGGATCGAGGACTTCGAGGGCGCCGTCCGGCGCGCCTTCGCGGAGCCCGACACCTCCGCCCACCGCGGGTGGGAGCCGATCAGCACGTGCCGGGACCGCGTCGTCCCCGCCGTACGCCGGGTGCTGGACGTGCACGCGGGGGAGGACGTCGTGCTGGTCGGCCACGGCACCGCCTGGATCCTCGTCGTGGCGGCGCTGACCGGGACCGAGCCGGACCTCGACCGGTGGCGGGCGCTCGCGCTGCCCGACGTCCTCGTCGTGCCCTGACCGGCTCGACCGGCCGGGCGTGTGGCGCCGCGGCCGCGGGCCGCGACGGGCCTACGATGATCGACGACCCTCGAACCCGGGAGCCAGCATGACCACCGAGCAGTCCGTCGAACCCACCGGGTCCGCCCCGGCCCGCCAGCCCGACTGGTGGCACCGCGACCACCCGACGTTCACCGCGCTCTCCGGCTTCTTCACCGGCCTGGTGTTCGTCATCGTGGTCCCCGGGCTCTTCGCCGGCATCCTGCACCTGCTCTTCGCCGACCACACCGCCGAGGACCTCTTCCCGCTGGTGCTCGTCATCTTCGTCGTGCCGATCGCGCTGATCGTGGTCGAGCGCACCCGTCGCTTCGGCATCTACATGACCCTGGGGATGGTCGTCACCGCGCTGGTCGTGCTCGGTGTCGCGGCCGTCGTGCTCTGGTTCCTCTTCCGCTGACCCGGCCCGGGCAACCGTCCGGGAGCGGTCGCGCTCGTCCGGGCTTTCGACCCGGCACCCGCCCGGATGAGAGGATCGGGTCCTGATGTCCGACACCTCGCAGGCCCCCACCCCCGAAGCCGCCGGCAGCACGCCGCTGACGCTGGTCTTCGACGAGCCGCGCGGCCGCAAGAAGCCCCCGCGCCACCTCGCCGACCTGACCGCTCCCGAGCGCAAGACGCTGCTCGAGGAGCAGGGCCTGCCCGGCTTCCGCGCCAAGCAGCTCAGCACGCACTACTTCTCCCGCCTGGTCGACGACCCGGCCGAGATGACCGACCTCCCGGCCGGCCAGCGCGACGCCCTCGTCGGCGCCCTGCTGCCGTCGTTGATGACGCCGCTGCGCACGCTCGAGGCCGACAAGGGCACCACCCGCAAGACGCTGTGGAAGCTCTTCGACGGCGCGCTCGTCGAGTCCGTCCTGATGCGCTACCCCGGCCGCGTCACGATGTGCGTCTCCAGCCAGGCCGGCTGCGGCATGGCCTGCCCGTTCTGCGCCACGGGCCAGGGCGGCCTGCAGCGCAACATGTCGACCGCCGAGATCGTCGAGCAGGTCGTGGCGGGTGCCCGCTCTCTGGCGCGCGACGAGGTCCCGGGCGGCCCCGGCCGTGTCTCGAACGTCGTCTTCATGGGCATGGGCGAGCCGCTCGCCAACTACAAGGCCGTGATCGGCGCCGTACGCCGCCTCACCGAGCCGGCCCCCGACGGGCTCGGCATGTCGGCGCGTGGGATCACGGTCTCCACCGTCGGCCTGGTGCCGCGGATCCGCCAGTTGACCGAGGAGGGCATCCCGGTCACGCTCGCCCTGAGCCTGCACGCCCCCGACGACGAGCTGCGCAACGAGCTGGTCCCGATCAACACGCGCTACTCCGTCGTGGAGACCGTCGAGGCGGCCTGGGACTACGCCCGGGTCACCAAGCGTCGCGTCTCGATCGAGTACGCCATGATGCGCGGCATCAACGACCAGGCCTGGCGCGCCGACCTGCTCGGCGACGTGCTGAACTCCTACGGCGACTGGGGCTGGGTGCACGTGAACCTGATCCCGCTGAACCCGACCCCGGGCAGCAAGTGGACCGCCTCCGACCCTGCGGACGAGCGTGAGTTCGTGTTCCGCCTCGAGGCCAAGGGGATCCCGACCACCGTGCGCGACACCCGCGGCAGCGACATCGACGGAGCCTGCGGCCAGCTGGCCGCCGTCGAGTAGCCCGCTCCCAGGGGAGTGGGTCACCCGGCGCGCGATGCCGCGACCTCTGACGTTCTCCGGTCGGACGTGGCCGGGAACTGCTTGACTTCGACCACGGTTCGCGACCCTCCGCCGTCACCTGCCAGGTGGCCGTCACGGGCCAGGGGGAGTCGTGCCGTGCGCCGTTTCGTTGCGTCCGTGATCGGGATCGTGCTGACGACCTGCGGCCTCGCCGTGGGCACCGGCCTCGCGGCATCGCCGGCGTCGGCCACGCTGTTCTCGTGGCCGTCGGGGTGGACGAACCCCGCCGGCGGGGCCCAGTGGGAGGACTGGGGGTTCAACCAGTGCGGCTACTACACCGACCCCAGCACCGGTCACTCCTGGGCTCACCTCGGCGACGACTCCCAGGGGTACCGGTCCGGGCCGGTCAGGTCCATCGGGAGCGGGACCGTCAGGCGGGTCGTCAACGCCGCCGCTCCGAACAACGGCCTGATGGTCGAGTACCAGAGCGACGCGGGACCGTTCACGCTGATCTACCAGCACGTGAATCCCGGACTGGGAGTCGGTGCGTCGGTGAGCCCCGGCACGCAGGTCGGGACCGTCGCCAACTGGCCGAACACCAGCAACAACCACGTCCACGTCTCGCTGATCCCGGGGCCGTACTCGTCCGCGACGTCCTGGTACGGCTACCGGGACTGCACCAGCGGGGCCGGGGCCGGGGGCGGCCACGTCAACCCGATCCCGTGGCTGGCGGCCCACGCGCCCGCCGGCGTCGGGAACCCGAAGGGCAGCTTCGACGAGACGCTGAGCCCGGCGCCGGGTCAGGTCCGGGTGCGCGGCTGGGCATTCGACCCCGATGACACCGGAGCGAGCCTGGACTCCACGTGTACGTCGGGGGACCCGCCGGGTCGCCGGAGGGCAGGGGCTACTCCATCGGCCCGGCCAACGCCTCCCGGCCGGACGTGGGTGCTGCCTACCCGGGCGTGGGGGACAACCACGGCTACGACGCCGTGGTCGACGCGGCCGGTGGGACGCAGGTCGTCTACGTCTACGCGATCAACGTGGGATCCGGGCAGAACGTCCTGCTCGGGCAGCGGTCCGTCGCGGTCGCCGACCCGAACCCCACCGGGTCCTTCGACCAGGCCGGCTCTCCCCAGGGCGGCGAGGTGCGGGTGGCCGGCTGGACCTTCGACCCCAACGACCCCCAGGCGGCCATCAGCTTCCACGTCTACGTCGGAGGCCCCGCCGGTGATCCGAACGGTGAGGGCCACGCCTTCGGACCGGCCGACGGCAGCAGGCCCGACGTCGGCAGCGCCTTCCCGGCCGCGGGCAGCAACCACGGGTACGACCTGACCTTCGCCACCGGCAAGACCGGGATGCAGCCGGTCTACGTCTACGCGATCAACGTCGGTCCGGGCGACAACGTGCTGCTGGGCAGCACGACCGTCGACGTCGGGACGGGTCCACCACGGATCCGCTCGACCGGCGCCCCGAGGATCACCGGCGTCATGAAGGTGGGCAGGACCCTCAGGGCCACGGTGGGGGTGTGGTCGGTGAGCGATGTCGACGTCACGTTCCGCTGGTTGCGCGACGGCAAGGTGATCCGCGGGGCCGACGCACGGTCCTACCGGCTGACGCCGGCCAGCCGGGGCAAGCGGATCACGGTGAGGGTGACGGCGCGCAAGACGGGGTACACCCGCGGGTCGGCCCGGTCGGCGCCCACGCGCAGGGTCACCTAGACAGCCAGCCGCCGGGTGTCCCGCTCCCACGGGAGCGGGACACCCGGCGTACGACGCAGCCGGCGCCGGTCGTCGGGCTCAGCGCATGAAGGCCGGCGCCGGCAGCAGCAGCTCGACGTTGCGGTCGACGCTGCGGCCGCGACGGTGGTTCTCGCGCTCCTGGTAGTCGTTGGCGGCGAGCAGCCGGCCGAGCGCCGCCAGCTTCATCGGACCGTTGAGCTTGGTGCCCTTGCCGAGCCCGGCACCGTGGTCGAGCATCGTCGTGAAGATCGACAGGGTGGCGTCCTCGTTGTCGACGATCTCGATGATCCGCGACTGCTGCGGCCAGTCGATGTGCGAGGCGGTGTTGATCTCCCAGAAGCCGCCGCCACCGGAGCGGGCGCGCGCGCGCACCGTGTTGCTGTGCGTGTGCCCGTTGACCCAGGCGATGACGTTCTCGTGGCTGAGGAGCTCCTGGACGACCGCCGCACCGAAGACGCGGTTGCCACCGGCGGGGTTGTCCATGGTCCACGAGGTGTGGTGGCTGGAGACGATGACGAGCTTGTCGGTCGCCGTGGCGAGCTGCTCCTGGAGCCAGGAGAACTGCGTGGCGTCCAGCGACCCCTCGGACCCGCCGTTCGCGTTCACGGTGTCCATCACGACGAAGCGGACCGGACCGCGGTCGAAGGTGTAGTACGCCGTCCCGTTGGTGCGGTTCTCCTCCGTGAAGCCGTGGCCGAGCGGCAGGCCGGTGGTCGTGAAGTGCTCGGCCACGGTCTCCGTCCGGCTGAGCAGGCGCCGGTTCGGGTCCGCGGTGACCGTGCGGTTGCCCTTCAGGTTGCCGATCGCCCTGTTCTCGAAGACCGAGTTGTGCACGAAGTTGCCCTGCACGAGCTGGTCGTGGTTGCCCATCGCGGCGATCCACTCGATGCCCAGGCCGTGCGCGGAGAACGGGCGGCGGCAGTCGTCGAGCAGGCCCGGGACCTTCGGGAAGCCGTAGTCCTTGCGGTAGACGTCCTTCTCCTTGCCCTTCGGCGTCCCGTGCGGGTGCCAGAAGAGCGTGTCGTAGGAGTCGGGGTTGCCGTCCATGACGCCCTCGTAGCGGGTGAGGTCGCCCGAGTCGGGGGTGATCCGGCCGCCGTCGAGGAGGTCGATGTTCCAGCGGATCTCGTTGTACTGGCTGTTGTCGGAGTTGTCGCCGGTCTGCAGGGCCAGGTCCAGCGGGCGTCCGGTCACGACACCCTTGCCGACGGCGTTGATCTCGCGGACCATCGACTCCGCGATGTGGGCCGTCAGGATCTCCTGGGGCCGGTACGCCGAGGAGGACACGCCCTCGCCGCTCTCCAGGCGCATCGGCGACTGGGCGTCGACGATGTGCACGTCGGAGAGCTGGACGAACGCCAGCAGCGCGGTGCGGCGGGCCTGGCGACCCGACTTGGCCGTGCCGAGGGTGGCGCGCACCCGGTGCGGCTCGCCCGCCTTGCGGACGAGGGGACGCCAGCCACCCTTGCCGGCCTTGCCCTTGGCGATGACGCTCCCGAGGGTGGCGCCGCCCCGGGCCGCGCTGCCGGTGCCGGCGACGGCCTCGGCGGCGAGGCCGCCGACACCCGAGAAGGCGGCCAGCGCACCGAGTGCGCCGGCCGAGCGGAAGAGGTCACGACGGGAGAATTCCATGCGCGTCACGCTAGGTGTCGGGACCTGTTCACGTCCCCGAAACAAGCAGTTTGGTGGCCTCCTCGAGGGAGTCGACCAGGTGCACGTGCTCCTGCATGGGCCGGTCGCGGGCCAGCGCCTCCAGCAGCGGCCACGCGGGGACCGTCCGGGTCCAGTGCTCGACCCCGACGAGCACCATGGGCGCGAGGGAGGACGCGTCGGCGTAGTAGTTCTCGCAGGCGTCCTGGAAGACCTCCTGCACGGTGCCGGCGGCTCCCGGCAGGAAGACGATCCCGCCGTCGCAGACCTCCAGGAGGACGGCCTCGCGCGTGGAGTTGCGGAAGTACTTCGCGATCGCGGTCGCGAACACGTTGGGCGGCTCGTGGCCGTAGTGCCAGGTCGGGATGCCGAGCGACTCGGTGGCGTCCGGGACCAGGTCGCGGACCTCGAACGCCGTGCGCGCCCAGGCGCCGACGGAGGGACGGAAGGTCGGCACCCGGGACAGCCGCTCCAGCGCCGTGTCCAGGTCGGCCTGGCTGTGTCCCGCCAGCCGGGCGCCGAGGTTGGCGGCCTCCATCGCGCCGGGCCCTCCGCCGGTCGCCACGGTCAGCCGGTCCCCGAGCGCGTGACCGAGCCGCGCGGCCTCGGCGTAGGCCGGCTCGCCCCGCTGCACGGCGTGGCCGCCCATCACCCCGACCAGGCGGCGACCGGACCGCCACGCCGTCAGCGCCTCGTCGACGGCCTGGTCGTGCAGCGCGGAGGCGAGCAGCCCCGGGTGGCCGTGCCGGCGCTGGGACCAGGCGTAGGCCCGGGCGTCCAGCGAGTCGGCGTACGCCCCGCTGCCGTAGAGCTCGTCGGCGGTGTAGAGCGTCGTCCGCATCGGGTCGACCGGCACCTCGCCGAGGTCGGGCACCACCAGGGCGCCGGCGGCGGCGAGCCGCTCGGCGTCCCCGGGCGCGAAGGTGCAGCCGACGAAGGTCGCCCCCGCGACCTCGGATCGGGCCAGCTCGGCGCTCCGCCCGCTCAGGTCGAGCGAGCGGAGCCGCCAGCCGGCCAGCGCGCGGGCGCCCGCCGCCCATCGCCGGTCGAGGGCCGCCAGGGAGTCGAGCTGGACGACGCGTCCGCGGGTGGGCTTCACCCTGCGAATCTAGGTGATGGGGCCGCAGGGGTCCGGCCCATCAAAAGGCGTGCGCCATCAGGTCGCCGAAGAGCTCGTGCTCGTCCACCCTCAGCCCGCGGGCGCGGAACCACGAGCACACGTTCGTGCAGTCGCGGAGCAGGAAGTCCATGCCGTTGACGTTCCCGACCAGGTCGACGATCTGGGGGAGGTCGATGATGACGAGGCGCTCGCCCGCGGCGAGGATGTTGTACGGCGACAGGTCGCCGTGCACGATGCCGTCCTGCACCATCAGCGCGAGCGCGTCGCGCAGCTGGTCGTAGTACGACGCGAGCAGCTCGGGCCCGGGGCGGGTCTGGGCCAGGCGCGGCGCGGTCTCGCCGTCGACGGTCACCCACTCCATGAGGATCTCGGTGCCGTCGATCTGCACCGGGTAGGGGACCGGCAGCCCGAGCGTCCAGAGCCGCTTGAGCGCGTCCCACTCGGAGACCGCCCACTCGCCGGCGGCGACGGTCTTGCCCCAGGTGCTCTTGCGCTTGAGCGCCCGCTCGTCGCGGGAGCGCTTGGTGCTGCGGCCCTCGGTGTAGGACGCCGCCCGGTGGAAGGTGCGGTGCTCGGTGCTGCGGTAGCGCTTGGCGGCCATCACGACCGCCTTGTCCGGCTCGGCAGGGTCGCAGCGCTCGAGCAGGAAGACGTCGGCCTCCTTGCCGGTCTTGAGGATGCCGAGGTCGGTGTCGATCGCGCCCTGGGAGGTGACCAGCCAGTCGGGTCGGGGCTCCGGGCCGCGCGAGAGCGGCTCGACGCTCAGCCAGGTCGACCAGCGCTGCGACGACTCGTCCACGTCGTCGTAGGCGCGGAAGTCGACGACGAACGACGGGTCGATGTCGTCGAGGCGCGAACCGTCGAAGGGCTCGCGAGAGGGGTGCTGCTCGTGGTGGCGTGCGAAGAGCTCAGCGAGCTCGGGGTCCTGCGTGAAGTCCTGGGACATCGGTACGGGTGCTCCATGAGGTGAGAGGGGATCGGTCTGCGGGCAGGCCGGGAACAGTGATGGACATGTCACGGCTCCTCTCGGGTCATGGGCACACGTCAGTGGCGCCCGGTCCGACCATGGTGACGGTCGGCGCCGGGCGCCACAACTCATTATCGGGACGCGTCGCCGCGGCCCGTGCGGATCAGCAGACCGAGTCGGTCGGCCTCGGGTTGGTCAGCCCGAAGAGCGGGCGCAGCGCCAGCCCGGCGAAGGTGCCGGCCACCGCCATCACGCCCCAGAGCCAGCCGTGCAGGCTGAAGGAGGCGATCCCGCCGAAGTAGGCACCGATGTTGCAGCCGAAGGCGATCCGGGCGCCGTACCCCATCATGATCCCGCCGATGACCGCGCCGGCCGCGAGCTTGCCGGGGACGTTGCGGTGCACGACCCAGGTGCCGGCCGCCGCCGAGGCGACGAGCGCGCCGACGATGATGCCGAGGTCCATGACCGAGGTCTTCTCGCCGAGGACCCCGGCCTGGTACTTCGCCAGGTTCGCCGGGTCCGCCCAGAACGGCCACGACAGGACGTCGACGCCGATCACGTCGAGGATCTTCGAGCCCCACATGGAGAACGCGAACGTCACGCCCCAGGTGCCGCCCGAGATCCACAGGGTCAGGGCGTTGAGACCGGCCAGCAGCAGCGCGCCGACCCACAGCGGCCAGGAGCCGCGCACCGCGCGGGCGGCCCCGCGGGCGACCGGGGGCTCCTCGACGGGCGGGACGTCGCCGCGACGGGCGATCGCGTAGGTCAGCCCGACGATCGCGGCCATCACCGCGAGCGACACAGCCCAGGCCCCGAAGTAGCCGCCGAACGTGTCCGCCAGCGACACCGGCGGGTGCGAGGGCAGCGTGGTCGTCCAGAAGCTGAACGTGTAGGCCCCCAGCACCGAGCCGATGATGAAGCCGGTCAGCGTGAGCAGGATGGCTGTCTGGCCGCTGCCGATCGCGAAGAGCGTCCCGGAGGCGCAGGAGCCGCCGAGCTGCATCCCGACCCCGAAGAGGAACGAGCCGACGAACAGCCCGAAGCCGATGGGCGCCAGCGACGGCGCCGCCGGCACGTCGCCGAACGACGCCTGGGTGGCCAGGATCGGGGCGAAGAGCGTGCACGCGACGGCCAGCATCAGCATGTGCGCGCGCAGCGCCTTGCCCTGGCGTACGGCGACCAGCTGGCGCCACGCGGACGTGAAGCCGAAGCGGCTGTGGAAGAGCACGAAGCCCAGGGCCAGGCCGATCCCGAAGAGGATCGCGGGGACCTGCCCGGAGCGGCTGAAGATGATGCCGCCGAGCAGGAGGGCGGCGATCAGGCCGCCGAGGACCACGCTCGCCTGGGCCGGCGGCGCCTCGGGCGCGGTTGCGACCCGGGCGGGGCTGTCGCCCTGCTCGGTCCCCGGTCTGCGGGCATCGTCGCGACGCCTGCCGGCGCCGGCGCGTTCGGTGGTGGACATGATGGGTTCCTTTCGGTCGAAACTAGCGCGCGCCGGTCCGGGGGACGAGCGCGCCGACGGGGGTGACGGTGCCGCCGGGGAACCAGGCGACGGCCGTCTCGTGCTGCTCGTGGCCGCCCTGCGCGGGCATGATCGCCGTGCGCGAGGCCGCGAAGAGCTCCAGCGGGTCCGGGTCGGTGCCCCGCACGGAGCGCCAGGCCAGGTAGCCCGACGCGGTGGGCGACTGCCCGGGGAGGTAGGTCGCGAGGGTCTGGCTGAACTCCTGCGCCGCGGGGTCGCGGACGTCGAAGTCGAGCGGCAGGACCGCCCCGAGCGTGGAGTCCACGACGGCCGGGCTGAGCAGCCACGGCGCCAGCCAGGTGCCGTCGTTGCGCATCGGCTGCTGCCGCAGCGGCAGCGCGGTCACGCGGGCCAGGCTCCGCGACGCGTCGCTCCACCCGCTCACCACGAGCAGCGCGCTGCGCCGCCCGGGCCGCACCGACGGCTCGACCACGTCGAGCCCCCGGGACGTCGCCGCTGCGCGGACCACGTCGTACGCCGCCCGGCTGCGTGCCGACGCGTCGTGCTGGACCGCGAGCTGCTCGACCCCACGCGTGGCGAGCGTGTCGACGACGGACCGCAGCGCGGTCGCGTCCGTGGGGCCGAGCGTCGCGGCCGGGCACGACGCGTCGGCGGAGCCGCCACCGAGGATCGCCGCGGTGGCGGCGGCCAGGCACTCGGGCCCGTCGGGCCCGGTCCAGGCGGTGGTGTCGGGCCGGTCGGTGCCGGTCTCCACCGCGAACGGGACCCGGTGGTAGCGCCCGTGCGTGACGAGCACCGTCCCGGATCCCTCGGGGAGGTCGACGACGGCCCAGAGCCCGTCGGTGCCGGGGCGTGGCACGGCGCGCACCAGGGTCTGCTCCGTGGTCCCGACGAGGACCGGCAGGCCCCGGTGCCGGTGACCGGCCCCGAGGTGGGTGGTGTCGACGCGGACCAGGTTCGGCCCGGGGCGGGCCGGGGCCACCGTGACGGTGAACTCGACCCGGTCGTGGCGCAGCCGCTGGATGCTCGGGACGCCGGGGGTCCGGGCGCCGCCGAGGACCTGCTGGCCCTCCTTGCGCGCGGACCAGTCGGCCACCAGGGCGTTGCCCTGGCGGGGCGGGGCATGGACGTCGTCGGAGCCGGCGTACACCGCACCGCCCACGAGCAGCGCCGCGACCACGGCTGCGGGGACGAGGGCGACCGCCCGCGGGCGGGACCGGTCGGACCGGCCCCGCCCACGGGCGTCCCTGCTACTTGACGTCGTCATCTGCCGTCACGAAGAGCATCGAGTGCGGCTTCGCCGGACCCCAGTCGCCGTGCGGCCAGGTGGCGCGGTCGAAGTCGATGCAGGACTCACCGGTGCGCTCGTCCCGGAACTGCGGGTCGAGGGCCAGCGAGCCGTCGCCGGCGATGTCGACCATGCAGACGCGGTGGTCGCCGTTGAGACCCGTGCGGGCGACGAAGTAGTTGGAGTACGCCAACCGCTTCACGTCCGTGGTCTCGTGGTAGTACCCGTCGTCGCCGAGGGCGAAGTTGTCGAGCGCGCCCCAGTGCGGGCCACCCTTGGCGGGCAGCGTGTCGACCACGGCCGGGCAGTCGCTCTCGGCACCACCGGCGGTGACCTCGTCGAGCGTGTCGATCGAGCACTGCGGGTCGGCACCCGACGCCAGCAGCTGCTGGATGTCGAGCTTGAGGATGTACGGCGGCGAGCCGGCGTCGTCGCCGGACGCCGGACGACCCACGACTGCGTGGTAGAGGTACTTGTCGTCCAGGCTGGTCTGGAGCCAGCCGCCGTTGCTGCCGCCGCCGTAGTAGCTGCTGTTCGGGTCGGTCAGCTTGTTCGACGTGGTCAGGTCGAAGACCTCGCGCCACTGCGGCTCGTCGACGGTGATGTCGGGGGCGTAGTAGATCGCCCCGCCCTGCATCGTCTCGGCGAACGCGCCCTTGTGCTCGGGCAGGTTGGTGACCGTGGTCTCCATCGCCGCGCGCGGCTCCTCCTGGTGCGGCACCTTGCCGACGCGGGGGCCGTCCGGGAGGAAGGACACCGCCTTCAGCTTCGGGTGGTCCTTGTCGGAGACGTCCCAGGTGCGGACGGTCGGCCGACGCAGGTAGGACGACGGCGCGGCGACCGGGTTGAGGATGATGTTGCGCGGCTCGTTGTAGTCGCTCGTGACGACGATGCCGAGGTCCTCGCGGGCCTGCACGCCGTGCGGGTTGGCGCACGTCGGCGCGGGCAGCGCGGGGATGTTGTCGCAGCGCTGCTCGGTCTCGGGCGCCTCGGTGGCGGCCGGCGCCTCGCTGATCGTCCTGCCGTCCTTGCCGAGCCGCACGAGCTCACCGGGGGAGCCGCCGAAGCCGTTGCCGACCCGGACGCTGCCGTCGGTGTAGGTGCACGGACCGGGCAGGTCCGGGCCGCCCATGTAGGTGCCGTAGGCGTCGCCGTCCTTGGTCACCCAGTAGGCGTCCGGCACGGAGCCGCACAGGGTGTCGGTGGGCAGGTTGACCGCCTTGAGCTGCAGCGTCGGGAGCTTCGAGGTGTCCACGACGTAGGTGACGTCCGTGAACAGGCCGCCGGCGTAGATGTTGTTGCCCTTGTGCCAGATGTACTGCATGTGGTGCGGCTCGTTCTCGACGAGCGGCCCGACGGTCGCGGTGTTGACGACCGTGCCGTACGACGGCGAGCCCTTGGTCGCGTCGACGACGGCGAAGAAGTCGGGCCCGACCAGGTCCTTCTGGCCGATCAGGTCGGTGCCGACGGACTTCGGCAGGGCGGTGAGCTCCGCGCCGCTCTTGTCGAGCACGTTGTTGTCGCCGGCCCAGACGACGAGGTACTCGCGGCGGATGCCGTCGTCCGGCACGGTGCCGCCGGCGTCGGCGCCCCCCAGCCCGCCCGGGAGCGAGGGGATGTCGAGACCGTCGAGCACCGAGCCCGGGAGCTTGGTGGTGTCGACGTGGTTCTCGATCCAGTAGTCCTTGCCGTCACCCGCGGTGATCCGCGAGGTGTCGGTGACGATCCCGTCGGCCGCGGTGAGCAGCGTCTGGATCAGCGAGCCGGCCGCCGGGTCGGTGCCGACCGGGCCGGCGTCCGTGGCCGGGTCCGAGCCGAGCGCCGAGGCCACGTCGGTCGCCTGGAAGGCGGCGACGAGGCCGAGCGTGGCTGCGGCGGCGCCGAGGATCCGGCGCCGCCGCCGTCGTGCTGGGGGTCGTGCGATAGGTGTCTGCAAGGTGTCATACCTCCGAGATCGGGGCCCATGGAACGTGCCCTTGTATACAAACACCATCAACTTACGTGACTTTCAGGATCTGTAAACCCCTGTCTCAGGATCCGGTGCCGGGCACGCCTGGCGTCACCCGTTCAGGCCGCAGTCGTGGTCGGGATCGCGAGCTCGCCGACGCGCTCCCACGCGTCGTCGACGTGCACGACCGAGCGGCCGGTGCGGTGCAGCAGGCTGGCGGCGATGCCGGCGCGGTAGCCCGAGCGGCAGTGGACCCACAGCTCGCCCGCGGGCAGGGAGTCGGCCGCGACCTCGACGTCCTGGACGGGCAGGTGGATCGCGTCGGGCAGGTGGCCGTCCTCGAACTCGTCGCGCTGGCGCACGTCGACGACCACGCGCGGCGCGGTGGCGGCCTCGAGGAAGCCTGCCCAGTCCGTGCGGCGGTAGGTCCCGGCGAGCTCGGCGGGCGACGTCAGCACGTGGGCGCCGGCGCCCTCGATGCCGATCGCGGCGAGGTCGCGCAACGCCGGACCCAGGTCGGGTGCCGCGTCCGTCAGGAGCACGAGCTCGTGCTGCCACGGCACCAGCCACCCGACGTACGTCGCGAACTGGGTGCCGTACTCCACGCTGACCGTGCCCGGCAGGTGCGCGTGGGCGAAGTCGCGCCGGGCCCGCAGGTCGACGACCCACGCCCCCCGTCGTACGGCGGCGTCGAGCTCGTCGGCGGAGAGCGGGTGCGCCGGCCGCGCCGCGCCCCGGCCTGCGCCGGCGCGGTTCAGCGGGGCCATGTGCTGGTAGTAGGACGGGATCGGTCCGAAGCCGGCGAGGAGCTCGCGGACGAACGCGTCGCGCTCGAGCACCAGGGCGGGGTTGGCCTCCCGCTCGTCGCCGATGGTGGCGGCGCCCGAGCAGGTGCCCGCGGCGGAGGTGCTGCCGGCGCAGAAGCTGCCGAAGCCGTGGGTCGGGTGCAGGTGGGTGTCGTCCGGCAGGGCGCCGAGCGTGCGGGCGCTGGCCCACTGGGCGCGCGCCAGCGCCTCGGTCAGGTGCTCGTCGACGAGGTCGGTGCGCCCGACGGTGCCGAGCAGCAGGCTGCCGCCGCTGAACGCCGCCGCGCGGCCGCCGTCCTGCGAGGCGACGAAGGACTGGTGGTGCCGGGTGTGGCCGGGGGTGTCGACGACCAGCACGTCGAGCGCGCCGACGCGGACCTGCTCCCCGCCCCGGACGCCCACGCGCTCGAAGTCCACGCGCTCGTCGGCCGCGAGCAGGTAGTCGGCGCCGTGCCGGCGGGCCAGGCCCAGGGCCCCCGACACGTAGTCGTTGTGGACGTGGGTGTCCGCGACCGCCGCGATCTCCACACCGGCCTGCTCGGCGGCCGCCTCGACGGCGGCCGGGTCGCGCGGCGGGTCGACGACCAGGGCGACGGTGCCGTCGTGGACCAGGTGGCTCCGGTTGCCGAGCTCCGGCACCTCCAGCGTGATGACCTGCATGTCCTCGACCACTCCTTCATTAAGTGTATTGATTCAGTAGTGTTATAGCACCGTGACGTGGTCGGGCCGAGTCGCCGCTCCCCGGGGGCGCTAGGTTCGGCCCGTGCTCCCGCCCCGCTCGCGCCCGCGACCGGGCGTGCGCGCCGGGACGGCCCTGCTGCTCGCGGGACTGCTGCTGGCCGGGGCGGCCGCGGCCCCGGTGGCCGCGGCCGGCACCCCCGGGGAGCCGGGCACCGCGGGCATCGGCGACCCGTACTTCCCGCAGGACGGCAACGGCGGCATCGACGTCCTGCACTACGCCGTCCACGACGCCTACGACCTCGACGAGCGCCGCCTGCGCGGCCACACCGTGTTGACCCTCCGCGCCACCGAGGACCTCGCGAGCCTCCACCTCGACCTCCTGCTCCCGGTCACCTCGGTGCGCGTCGACGGCCGGCGGGCGGCGTACGACCGGCCCAACCGCCACGAGCTGCGGATCACCCCGCGCGATCCGCTGGCGGCGGGGGAGACCGTCCGGGTGCGGGTGGCGTACGACGGGTGGCCGGGCACGATCCGGTGGCGCGGTGACGCGCCCTGGCTCGCCGACGACCACGAGGTCGTGACGATGGGCGAGCCGCACATGGCCGCGTGGTGGTTCCCGGCGAACGACCACCCGCGCGACAAGGCGTCCTTCGACGTCTCGGTCACCGTGCCGCGCGACCTGCAGGTCGTCGCCAACGGCGTCCGCGTCAGTCGGCGGGTGCACGGCCCCCGCGCCACGACCCACTGGCGGTCGGTCGAGCCGATGGCGCCGTACCTCGCGTTCTTCGCCGCCGGCCGGTTCGCCGTCCGCCACGGCTCGGACGGGGGGCTGCCCTGGACGGTGGCGGTGTCGAAGGCGGTGCCGAGCCCGACGCGCCAGCGCTCGATGCGCCTGATGCTGCGCACCCCCGGTGTCGTCGCCTGGCTCGAGGGCGAGCTGGGGGACTACCCCTTCGCCGTGACCGGCGGGCTCACCACCAGCCTGGCGCCCGGCTTCGCGCTGGAGAACCAGACCCGGCCGACGTACCCCGTGCTCGCCGCCGGCTCGGTCGGGACGGTCGTGCACGAGCTCGCCCACCAGTGGTTCGGCGACTCCGTGTCCGTCCGGGACTGGCGCGACGTGTGGCTGAACGAGGGTGCCGCGACGTTCATGGAGGCGAGGTGGGACGAGACGCACGGCGGCCGCTCCGCCGAGCAGTGGCTGGAGCAGACCTACGACGGCATCGACGCCCACGACGACTTCTGGCGGATCCGGGTGGCGGACCCCGGCCCGGGGCGGCTCTTCGCCTGGCCGGTCTACGTCCGTGGCGGCATGGCCCTCGAGGCGCTGCGCCGTCGCATCGACGACGAGCCGACCTTCTGGCTGCTGCTCCGCACCTGGCTGGCCGACCACCGGGGCGGCAACGGCTCGACGGCCGACTTCGAGGCGCTCGCCGAGCAGGTCACCGGCCTCGACCTCGACGGCTTCTTCCGGGCCTGGCTGCACGCCACCTCGCGCCCCGCCCGGACCGCCGCCAACGGCCTCTCCGGTGGTTGAGGAGGTTGCGCAGCAACCGTCTCGAAACCACCTGACTGGCGGCGAGGTGGTTTCAAGACAGGCGCCAGGGCGCCTTCCTCAACCACCGTCAGCGTCAGCCGCGCAGCCGTCCCCCGGTGGTTGAGGAGGTTGCGCAGCAACCGTCTCGAAACCACCTGACTGGCAGCGAGGTGGTTTCGAGACAGGCGCCAGGGCGCCTTCCTCAACCACCGGAGCGTCAGCCGCGCAGCCGTCCCGGTGGTTGAGGAGGTTGCGCAGCAACCGTCTCGAAACCACCTGACTGGCGGCGAGGTGGTTTCAAGACAGGCGCCAGGGCGCCTTCCCCAACCACCGTCAGCGTCAGCCGCGCAGCCGCACCGACAGGCAGGTGACGCAGCCCTCGAGCTTCTCGAACTCGCCGATGTCGACGGCGACGACGCGCAGCCCGCGCTCCTCGAACAGCGCCCGCGACCGCGGGGCGTTGGTCGACATCAGCACGGTCTCGGCGTCGAGCAGGACGACGTGGGCGCCGGGCTCCTCGGGGACGGGCAGGAAGCTCTCCCACACGGTCGGGTCGTCGACGAGCGGCTCGTGGCCGATGACCGTGCCGTCGGGCAGCGCGGTTACGGCCGACTTCAGGTGCAGCACCCGGGTGAGCGGCACCCCGAGCACGGTGGCGCCGAGCGGCGCGAGCAGCGTGGCCAGCTGCTCCACGCCGGCCGGGTTGGTGCGGCCGCCGAGGCCGACCCAGACGGTGCCGTCGTGCTTGAGGACGTCGCCCCCGTCGAGGGTGCCGGGCGCCTCGATGCGGGCGATCCGGTAGCCGAGCTCGACCAGCGCGGCCTCGGTCCCGGCGGTCTCGGGCTTGCGCTCGTCGGCACCGGGCCGCGCGATCACCGCGAGGTCGCCGTAGACGACCACGGTGTCCTCGACGAACGCCACGTCCGGGCAGTCGTCCTGCGGCGCGACCTCGACGGTCTCCCAGCCCTCGGCCTCCAGCGCGGCGACGTACCCCTCCCACTGCGCGAGCGCCAGCACCGGGTCGACCGGCGAGCGGGTGATGTGGGTGACGAGGCCCTCGGCGAGGCGGGGGCTGGGGCGGCGGACGAGCGTGCGACGGTTCACCCGGCTCATCGTGCCACCCGGGCGCGACCGCGCGCGGTCAGCCCAGCAGCGGGGCGACCGCGCGAGCGACCACGCTGCGGCAGCGGGTCACCGACTCCTCGGCGTCGGCGAGCGTCATCGCCCGCAGCCCGGCGTTGATGCCCAGCCAGCGCAGCGGCTCGCGCTCCCAGTCGGGGGAGCGGTGGCCGACCCAGGGGAGCCGGGTGAGGTCGGTGTCGTGGCCGAGGACGAGGTCGCGCAGGGTCCGGCCGGCGAGGTTGGTGGTGCTGACGCCGTCCCCGACGTACCCGCCCGCCCACGCGAGCCCCGTGCTCCGGTCCAGCCCGACCGAGGCCGTCCAGTCCCGCGGGATGCCGAGCGCGCCGCCCCAGGCGTGGGTGACGCGGGTGCCGGCCAGCACGGGGAGGAGGTCGACGAGCGTCGCGTAGAGGCGCGGGAAGACGTGGGGGTCGCGGTCGTACTCCGGACGGATCCGCGAGCCGAGGTGGTACGGCGCGCCGCGGCCGCCGAAGACCAGCCGGTCGTCGGCGGTGCGCTGGCCGTAGACGATGAGGTGGCGGTGGTCGGTGAAGGTCTCGCGCCGGGCCAGCCCGATCTCGTCCCAGGTCGCGGCGGACAGCGGCTCGGTCGCGATCACCAGGGAGTAGACCGGGACCAGTGCCCGCCGCTGGCCGGGCAGCCGTGCGGTGTAGCCCTCGGTCGCCCGGACCACGGTGCCCGCCCGGACCGTCCCGCGACTGGTGACGGCGCGGCCCGGCTCGATCGCGGTGACCCGGGTGTGCTCGTGGATCCGCACGCCGCGACGCTCGACCGCGCGGGCGAGGCCGCGGACCAGGCGGGCAGGGTGCAGCGCCGCGCAGTCGGGGGTGTACGTCGCCCCGACGGTGCGGCTGCCGCGGAGCACCGCGGTCGCCTCGGACCGGTCGAGCAGGCGCAGGTCGTCCTCGCCGCGGCCCCAGCTCCGGGCGTCGTCGACCTCGGCGCGGGCACGCTTCCACTGGGCCCGGCTGCGGGCCAGCGTGATCGTGCCGCCCTTCGCGAGCTGCGCATCGATGCCCTCGGCCTGCGCGACGCGGGCGACCTCGTCGACCGTGGCGCGCATCGCCGCGTGCTGCGCCAGGGCCGCCGGCCGGTCGGACAGGACGGCCAGGGTGCCGGAGGACGCCGGGAACAGCGCCGAGCACCAGCCGCCGTTGCGGCCGGAGGCGCCGTACCCCGCCACCTCGGCCTCGAGCACGACGATCCGCAGGTCGGGACGGGCCTCGGCGAGGTAGTACGCCGTCCAGAGGCCGGTGTAGCCCGCGCCGACGATCGCGACGTCGGCGACGACGTCACCGTCGAGGGCGGGCCGGGGCGTCCAGTCGTCGTCGGCGGTGTCGTGCCACAGCGAGAGGCGCTCGGGGTGCGGCTCGGGGCTCAGCGGACGCCCCAGGAGTAGGTCTGCTTGCGCAGCTGGAGGTACATGAACGTCTCGGTCGCGAAGACGCCGTCGATCACCCGGATGCGGTCCGAGATCAGCTCGAGCAGGTGCTCGTCGCTCTCGCAGACCACCTCGACGAGCAGGTCGTAGGAGCCCGCGGTGACGACCACGTAGTCGACCTCCTCGAGGGCCGCGATCGCGTCGGCGACCGGCTCCAGCGGCCCGGTGACCCGGATGCCGACCATCGCCTGGCGGGCGAAGCCGAGCTCGAGCGGGTCGGTCACCGCGACGACCTGCATGACGCCGCCGTCGATGAGCCGCTGGACGCGCTGGCGCACCGCCGCCTCGGACAGGCCGACCACCTTGCCGATGGCGGCGTACGAGCGACGACCGTCCTGCTGGAGCTGCTCGATGATCGCCTTGGAGACGTCGTCGAGGTGGACGGCGGGCTTGTCGGACTTGCGAGGCATGCGGGCATGCTCGCAGGGGCGCCGCCGTCGGTCAAAGATTTCCGCCGTCTCACGATTCAAAGGATTTCGTTGCGAGGAGGTTTCCGATCAACCGGATCGCTTGTTCAGGGGGGTCATGCATGGCACGATCCGAGGCGACGAGACCGATTGCCCGGAGGAGTGTCATGGTGCGAGGACGACGACCCGACCGGGCGTCCCTGTCCCGGCGAGGGTTGCTCAAGGGCGCCGGGGCGACGGCGTTCGGCCTCGGCAGCATCGCGGCCCTGGACCTCCCGTTCTTCGACGTGCCGGGTGCCCAGCAGGACCCCGCGAAGTGCAAGGCCACCGACATCTCGGCGCGCGACAAGCGGCTGGTCATCTCGAACTGGCCCGGCTACATCGACCCGAAGAAGAAGCCGACCTCGACGTTCGCGGTCTTCCAGGACGACACCGGCATCAGCGTCGACTACACCGACGACGTCAACGACAACTCGGAGTTCTACGCCAAGGTCAAGAACCAGCTCGGCACCTGCGAGCCGGTCGGTCGCGACATCATGGTGCTGACCGACTGGATGGCCGCCCGGATGATCAGCCTGGGCTGGGTCCAGCCGCTCGACCGGAGCGCGGTGCCCAACCTGCAGGCGAACCTCATCAAGCCGCTCCAGGGCAAGCAGTGGGACCCGAAGCTGCAGTTCCACGCGCCGTGGCAGAGCGGCCTCACCGGCATCGCCTACAACGCCTCGAAGACCGGCGAGATCAAGAGCTTCACCGAGCTGCTCGAGAACCCGGACCTCAAGGGCCGCGTCACGCTGCTCTCGGAGATGCGCGACACGATGGCGTTCATGCTCAAGGTCGTCGGGGCGGACCCGTCCGACTTCACCGAGGACCAGTGGGCCAACGCGATCGACCGGCTCCGCAAGGCGGTGTCGTCGGGGCAGATCCGCTCGTTCACCGGCAACAACTACACGCAGGACCTCGCCGCCGGGAACATCCTGGCCTGCGAGGCCTGGTCCGGTGACGTGATCCAGCTCCAGTTCGACAACCCGGACATCAAGTTCATCGCGCCGGAGGAGGGCCTGGCCCTCTGGAGCGACAACATGCTCGTCCCGAACGGCGCGCAGCACACCGCGAACGCCGAGAAGTGGATCGACTACTACTACGACCCCGAGGTCGCGGCGAAGCTCGCGGCCTGGGTCAACTACATCTGTCCCGTCGCCGGGGCCCAGCAGGCGATGGAGAAGGTCGACCCGTCCCTGGTCGACAACAAGCTGATCTTCCCCGACGAGGAGACCCTGTCGGTGACCTTCGACTTCATGCCCCTCGACGACCGCCAGCAGATCCAGTACGAAGGAGAGTGGTCCGATGTCTCAGGTGGCTGAGAACGAGCAGTCCGCGGTCGCCGCGGACGCGGGTGCGGGCTCGTTCGACGGGCTGCGCCTGCGCGACGTCACCAAGTCGTTCGCGTCGTTCACCGCCGTGGACGACCTCGACCTCGACGTACCCAAGGGCTCGTTCTTCGCCCTGCTCGGGCCGTCCGGGTGCGGCAAGACGACGACGCTGCGGATGGTCGCCGGGCTCGAGACGCCGACGTCCGGCACGATCACCCTGGCCGGCCAGGACATCACCCACGCGCGGCCCTACCGCCGCCCGGTGAACACCGTCTTCCAGAACTACGCACTCTTCCCGCACCTCGACATATACGAGAACGTCGCCTTCGGGCTGCGCCGGCGCAAGAAGGCGGACGTCGAGAAGCAGGTCGACGAGATGCTCGAGCTCGTGGAGCTCGGCAGCCAGGCGCGCAAGAAGCCGGCCCAGCTCTCCGGCGGCCAGCAGCAGCGCGTCGCGCTGGCCCGGGCGCTGATCAACAAGCCCGAGGTGCTGCTGCTCGACGAGCCGCTCGGCGCGCTCGACCTCAAGCTGCGCCGGTCGATGCAGATCGAGCTCAAGCGGATCCAGACCGACGTCGGCCTCACCTTCATCCACGTCACCCACGACCAGGAGGAGGCCATGACGATGGCCGACACCGTCGCGGTGATGAACAAGGGCGTCATCGAGCAGATGGGGGCGCCGGCCGAGCTCTACGAGAACCCCGCCTCGACGTTCGTCGCGAACTTCCTCGGGCAGTCCAACCTGATCGACGGGACCGTCCGGGGCCGTGCCGCCGACGTCGTCACCGTGGACATGCACGGCATCGGCGTCTCGGTGCCGGCCGGGCGCTCGCACACCGACGGCGACCGCGGCTGGGTGGGCATCCGCCCCGAGAAGGTCCTCATCGGCGAGGAGGGCGAGGCGCTCGACGCCCCGGGCAACACGATCCCGGGCGGCGTCGTGACCGACGTCAGCTTCTTCGGCGTCTCGACGCAGTACCTCGTCCGGATGCCGTGGGGCCAGGAGCTGCAGGTCTTCGAGCAGAACACCGGTCGCCGCCGGATCTTCCGGCAGGGCGACAAGGTGGAGCTGTCCTGGCGCCCGGAGTACTCCTTCCTCCTGGACCACAACCAGGACGCCACGGCCGGCTCGCAGCGGGGCGTCGACGCGTGAGCGAGACGATCCGCCGCCGCGGCGGCACCGGCTACCTCCTGCTGATCCCGGCGCTGCTGTGGCTCGGGCTGTTCTTCGTCGTCCCGCTCTACTCCCTGGTCGCGACCAGCCTCTTCGACCCGGCCGGCTCGGACTTCCGCGGCTACACGATGGACTGGGCGTTCGGGAACTACCGCGACGCGTTCTCGACGTACTGGCCGCCGCTGCTGCGCTCGCTGGTGTACGGAGGGATCGCGACGCTGCTGTGCCTGCTGCTCGGCTACGTGCTGGCCTACGCCATCGCCTTCAAGTCCGGCCGCTGGAAGAACCTCCTTCTCGTGCTGGTCATCGCGCCGTTCTTCACGAGCTTCCTGATCCGCACGCTGTCGTGGAAGTTGCTGCTCGCCGACGACGGCTTCATCGTCAACACGCTGCAGGCCGTGCACCTCCTTGGCGCGGACGGTCGGCTGCTCGCGACCCCCGTGGCCGTGATCGCCGGCCTGACCTACAACTTCCTGCCGTTCATGGTGCTGCCGCTGTTCGCCAGCCTCGACAAGATCGACGGCCGGCTGATCGAGGCGTCGCGCGACCTCTACGCCAACCCGTTCGTCGGCTTCTGGAAGGTCACCTGGCCGCTGTCGCTGCCCGGCGTCGTGTCCGGCACCCTGCTGACCTTCATCCCGGCCGCCGGCGACTTCATCAACGTGCAGCTGCTGGGCAGCCCGAACCAGGCCATGGTCGGCACCAAGATCCAGAGCCTGTTCACCGACGCCAACGACTACCCGACGGCGGCCGCGCTGTCGGTGATCCTGATGGTGCTGATCGTGGGGATGGTGCTGGTCTACGTCCGCCGCGCCGGGACGGAGGACCTGCTCTGATGGCCTGGCTGCGTGAGCGCATCGTCCTGATCCTGGGGCTGCTCGTCCTCGTCTACACGTTCGTGCCGATCGCCGTGGTGGTCGGGATGAGCTTCAACGTCCCGCCGAGCCGGAACGTCTACGCCTTCGACCGGTTCACCCTCGACAACTGGGCGAACCCCTGCCTGGACCCGAGCATGTGCTCGGCCCTGGGCCGCAGCGTCGAGATCGGGCTGCTCGCGACGCTCGGCGCGACCGTGCTCGGCACGCTCGCGGCGTTCGCCCTGGTCCGCTACGACTTCGTCGGCCGCTCGTCGACGAACCTGCTGATCTTCCTGCCGATGGCGGCGCCCGAGATCGTGATGGGCTCCTCGCTGCTCGCGCTCTTCGTCGCGGCCGGGTTCGCCGGTCAGCTCGGCTTCTGGACGATCCTGATCGCGCACATCATGTTCTGCCTGTCGTTCGTCGTCGTCACCGTCCGCGCCCGGCTGGCCGGCATGGACGACACCCTCGAGCAGGCCGCGATGGACCTGTACGCCACGCCGGCGCAGACGTTCTGGCGGGTGACCTTCCCGCTGGTCTTCCCGGGCATCCTCGGCGCGGCGCTGCTGAGCTTCTCGCTGTCCTTCGACGACTTCATCATCACCAACCTCAACGCCGGCAACACCACGACCTTCCCGATGTACGTCTACGGCGTCGAGGGCAAGGGCGTCCCCATGCAGGTCAACGTGATCGGGACCGTGATGTTCGTCGTCTCGATCGTGATCGTCGTCGGTGGCGAGCTGAACAACCGGCGCCGGCAGAAGGCGCTCGCCGCCGCCTGACCGGTCCTGCACGAGGCGCGCCCGCAACGCAGGACGTCCCGGGCCGACCGGCCCGGGACGTCATACGGATGGTGCAGGGGGTTGCTCGGGACGCATGACGTCCCGCGGCAACCGGGGGAGCGGCCTCAGAGGAGCGTGGCGGCCTTGTCGAGGACGGTGCGCAGGATGTGCTCCATCTCGTCGAAGTGCTCCTGGTCGCAGATCAGCGGCGGCGAGAGCTGGATGACCGGGTCGCCGCGGTCGTCCGCCCGGCAGTAGAGGCCCTCGTCGTACAACGCCTTGGAGAGGAAGCCGCGCAGCAGCTTCTCGGCCTCCTCGTCGTTGAAGGTCTCCTTGGTGTCCTTGTCCTTGACCAGCTCGATGCCGTAGAAGTACCCGTCGCCGCGGACGTCGCCGACGATCGGGAGGTCCTTGAGGCGCTCGAGCGTGGAGCGGAAGGCGCCCTCGTGGTCGCGGACGTGCTCGAGGATGTTCTCGTTCTCGAAGATGTCGAGGTTCGCCATGGCGACCGCGGTCGAGACCGGGTGGCCGCCGAAGGTGTAGCCGTGGGCGAAGGACTCGTGGCCCTTGAGGAACGGCTCCATCAGGCGGTCCGAGGCGATCATCGCGCCGAGCGGGGCGTAGCCGGACGTGATGCCCTTGGCGCAGGTGATGATGTCGGGCTGGTAGCCGTACCGCTCCGCGCCGAACATGTGGCCGAGCCGGCCGAACGCGCAGATGACCTCGTCGGAGACCAGCAGCACGTCGTACTCGTCGCAGATCTCGCGCACCCGCTGGAAGTAGCCGGGCGGGGGCGGGAAGCAGCCGCCGGCGTTCTGCACGGGCTCGAGGAACACGGCCGCGACGGACTCGGGACCCTCGTTCTCGATCGCGACGGCGATCTGGTCGGCGGCCCAGCGGCCGAAGGCCTCCGGGTCGCTGCCGTCGAGGTAGCCCTGGGTGATCTCCGAGGCACGGTAGGAGTTCGTGTTCGGCACCCGGAACGTCGAGGGCACGAGCGGCTCGAACTGCTGCTTGAGGCCCGGCAGCCCGGTGATCGACAGCGCGCCCTGGGTGGTGCCGTGGTAGGCGATCGCGCGGCTGATCACCTTGTGCTTCATCGGCTTGCCGGTGAGCTTGAAGTAGTTCTTCGCGAGCTTCCACGCGGACTCGACGGCCTCGCCGCCGCCGCTGGTGAAGAAGACGCGGTTGAGGTCGCCGGGGGCGTAGTTGGCGACCCGCTCGGCCAGCATGATGGCGTTCGGGTGGGCGTAGGACCACAGCGGCATGAACGCCAGCTCGCGCGCCTGGGCGGCGGCGGCGTCGGCGAGCTCGGTGCGCCCGTGGCCCAGCTGCGAGACGAAGAGCCCGGCGAGCGCGTCGAGGTAGCGCTTGCCCTGGGCGTCGTAGATGTAGGCGCCCTCACCGCGGACGATGATCGGCACGTCCGCGCTGTCGTACGTCGAGTGGCGCGTGAAGTGCATCCACAGGTGGTCCTTGGCGGCCTTCTGCAGGTGGTCGTAGTCCGGTTGCATGGCACCATCCTGAGTGCTGGAGGACGTCTGGGCAAGTGAATCCGTGGCGGGAATGGGTGAATTTCGCGGATTCCGTCGTTCGGAGGCGGATTTGTGCGTGACCTCACGCCCCCGCGCTGCTTGACTGGCGCGCATGAGCACGGTGGTCCTCCGCAACGGCACCCTCTTCGACGGGCGGCGCCACCTCGGTCCCGGGGCCGTCGTCGTCCGGGACGGGCGGATCGTGGAGGTCGTGCGGGGTGGTTTCGAGACGGTTGCCAGGGCAACCTCCCCGGACGGCGACGTCGAGGTGGTCGACCTCGCCGGCGGGCTGCTGGCGCCGGGCTTCGTGGACGCGCACGTCCACGCCGTCCAGGGCGGGCTCGAGCGGATCCGGTGCGACCTGTCCGGGGGCGAGACCCGTGAGGAGTACCTCGCCACGATCGCGGCGTACGCCGCCGCCCACCCGCACCTGCCGTGGATCCTCGGCGGGGGATGGGCGATGTCGGCCTTCCCGGGCGGTGCGCCCACGGCGGCCGACCTCGACACGGTCGTGCGCGACCGCCCGGTCTTCCTGCCCAACCGCGACCACCACGGCGCCTGGGTCAACTCGCGTGCCCTCGAGCTCGCCGGCGTCGGCGCCGACACCCCGGACCCGCCGCACGGTCGCTTCGAGCGCGGTCCCGACGGCGTCCCGACCGGGACGCTGCACGAGGGCGCGATGGCGGTCGTGGCGCGGCACGTCCCGCCGACCAGCGACGGGGAGTACGACGCGGCCCTCCTCGCCGGGCAGTCCTACCTGCACTCCCTCGGGGTGACGGGCTGGCAGGACGCGATCGTCGGGGCGTACGCCGGCATGGACGACCCCGGCCCGGTCTACCGCCGGGCGGACGACCGCGGCGACCTCACGGCGTACGTCGTCGGCGCGCTGTGGTGGGACCGCGACCGCGGCCTCGAGCAGGTGCCCGACCTGGTGGCGCGTCGCGCTGCCTACTCGCGCGGCCGCTTCCACGCGACCAGCGTCAAGGTGATGCAGGACGGCGTCGCGGAGAACGGCACCGCGGCCCTGACCGCGCCCTACCTCGACCGCTGCGGCCACGCGACCACGAACACCGGGCACTCGTTCGTCGACCCGCTCGCGCTGCGGGAGTACGCCGCCGCGCTGGTCGACGCCGGCTTCCAGATCCACGTGCACGCCATCGGGGACCGCGGCGCGCGGGAGGCGCTCGACGCGCTGGCGGCCGCCGGCGCGGGAGCCCGCCCCGGCGGCGACCTGCGCCACCACGTGGCCCACCTGCAGCTGGTCCACCCCGACGACGTCGCACGCTTCGCGGAGCTCGGCGTCGCCGCGAACGCCCAGGCGCTGTGGGCCTGCCTCGACGAGCAGATGACCGAGCTGACGCTGCCGTTCCTGGGGCCGGAGCGGAGCGCCTGGCAGTACCCCTTCGGCGCGCTGCACCGAGCCGGCGCGCGGCTGGTCATGGGCTCGGACTGGCCGGTCAGCACCCCCGACCCGCTGGCCGCGATCCACACCGCGGTCACCCGCACCACCCACGGCGACCCCGGCCGGGCCGGCACCGAGGCCTTCCTCCCCGAGCAGGCCGTCGACCTGACCACCGCGTTCGCGGCGTACACCTCCGGCTCGGCGTGGATCAACCACCGCGACGACGCCGGCGTCCTCGCGCCGGGGGCCGTCGCGGACCTCGTCGTGCTCGACCGCGACCCCTTCGCCGGCCCGCCCGAGGAGATCGGGGCGACGCGGGTGGTGTCCACCTGGGTCGAGGGAGTCCGCGTCTTCCCGGGGCCGGGTCCGGACTAGCCGTCCCGATCCGTTGCGCCTCTCACGGGTCCACCTGGATGCCTCGCGACGCAGTGATCGGGTTGCCGGCACGGTCGCGGACCGGGTGCCGGCCCTTCGAGTCCGTCACCAGGTAGTAGTACCCGGGTCGGAGACGGTCGCTGGGGTCGAAGACCGCGCGCAGCACCCTGCCGGTGACGCACCCGACGCGCCGGTGCCCGTTGAAGCAGCGCCAGGCCCCGTCCACGCGCTGGGCCCGGCTCGTCGCCCGGATGAGCGCGACATCCGGGCCGGCGACGTTCATGACGGGCTCGGTGAACGTGACCACGATGTCCTGGCGGGGGGTCCGGGGGCGGGTGACGGACCGGAACTCGGGTGCCAGGCGGTCGTGGGCGAGCACCCGGAACGGCACGTCGGCCACGCGTCGGTTGTAGAGGCCGTCCTCGGCCGTCACCAGCACGCGGAGGGTGTCGGTCCCGCCCACGCAGGTGGTGATGGCGACCCGCGCCCTCCAGACGCCGTCGTGCAGGGTTCCCGAGACCAGCTCCAGGGGCGCGTAGCGCGGGCTCCCCGTCCCGCCGACGCTCGCCGAGACCTGGCGCACGCCGGAGTCAGCGTCGGTGACGTGCGCGCGGATGACGAGCTCGCCGTCCTTCTCGCGGACGTCGAGCGGTCGCGGGGACGTGCTCAGCCCGCTGAGTCGCGGCGCCGTCCGGTCCCGTGGCCCGCTGGAGATCGACACCGTCCGGTGCTGGAGGTCGTCCGAGGCAGGCGTCCCGCCGAGGTTCTTCGCTCTGTCCGTCGCCACCAGCCCCCAGCGCCAGGTCTGACGGCCCAGGAACCGCGGGATCGTCGTGGTGCCGGCCCAGACCGCCGGGTCGTCGGTGGGCGCGAGGCTGACGGGCTCGCGACCGAGGGCCTCGGTGGTGACCTCGGCGACGCCCGACCCCTCGTCGTGCACGTGGGCGGTGAAGGTCACCACCTGGCTGTGCCGCGTGGTGTCGACCGAGGCCGGCGAGACGGTGAACGAGTCGATCACGGGCTTCGCGGTGTCCGGCGGGGACGTCACCGTCACGAGTGCGGCCGGGTCGTCGTCCGTGAACGTCATCTCCTGACCGGGGCGCCCCTGGTCGTCGACGGCGGAGACAACGTCCAGGTGGTAGTCGCTCGCCCCCTGCGGCACCGTGAGGGTGCCGGTCAGCCGGTGGCTGTCCGCAGGATCGGGCGAGAGAGAGGCGAACCCGAAGCCGGGCTTGGTGCGACCGCGGGACGTCACCTCGGTCGTGAACGAGGCGGACGCGCTGACCACCTTCGCCTCGGGAGGCCCCACCTCGACGACGACCTCCACGGTTGCCGGGCCGGCGGACACGTCGACGGTCCGGGGCGAGAAGGACACGCTCGTGACGTCGGGTCGTGGCTCCGCAGCACGTGCGTAGTACGTCGCCCAGCAGTCGTTGAGGGGCGGCTCGATGTCCGCCCGGGCGTGGGCCGGGGCCGGAGGGGCGGCGAACGTCGCGAGGGTGGTCGCGAGGGCCGCGACGGTGAGGGCGAGGGGGCGGAGCAGCATGGGGGGCACTTCCGGTCCGAGGAGTCGGTCACCGTGTCAGATGACCGGACCGACGGAGAAGTTCGCCCCGATTTCGGCGGTGCCGGGCAGGCCACACCACGGAATTCGCGAATTCACCGCCCGCGGGCCTACAGATTCCGTTGCGCGGTGGTTAGGCTCGGCGCACCGCAGACGACACCCGGAGGTCCGGACCCATGGCAGACACGACGTTCCAGAACGTCATCAACGGCGAGCTCGTCCCGGCGGCATCGGGGGAGACGTACGACGTCATCGACCCGACCACGGGCGAGGTCTACGCGCAGGCACCGAAGTCCGGCGACGAGGACGTCGACCGGGCGTACGCCGCGGCCGACGCGGCGTTCGAGGGCTGGGGCTACGCCACGCCGCAGGACCGGTCCAACGCCCTGCTGAACATCGCCCGCGCCATCGAGGACCGCGTCGACGAGATCAACGCGGTCGAGTGCCGCGACACCGGCAAGCCGATCGGGCTGACCATGTCCGAGGAGATGCCGTACGCCTCGGACCACTTCAAGTTCTTCGCCGGCGCCGCCCGCCTGCTCGAGGGCAAGGCGGCGGGCGAGTACATGGCCGACCACACCTCCTTCGTCCGCCGCGAGCCGATCGGCGTCGTCGGGCAGGTGACGCCGTGGAACTACCCGCTGCTGATGATGATCTGGAAGATCGCGCCCGCGCTCGCGGCCGGCAACACCGTCGTCCTCAAGCCCAGCGACACCACGCCGGCGAGCTCGACGCTGCTCGCCGAGCTGGCCCAGGAGTTCCTGCCGCCGGGCGTGCTCAACGTCGTCTGCGGCGACCGCGACACCGGCCGGGCGCTGGTGTCGCACAAGACCCCGCAGATGGTCGCCATCACCGGCTCGGTGCGCGCCGGCATGCAGGTCGCCGAGGCCGCCTCGCACGACCTCAAGCGCGTGCACCTCGAGCTGGGCGGCAAGGCCCCGTGCGTGGTCTTCGACGACGCCGACATCGCGGCCGCGGCCGAGGGCATCGCCGGCGCCGGGTTGTTCAACGCCGGCCAGGACTGCACCGCCGCCACCCGGGTCCTCGTGCAGGCCGGCGTCCACGACGAGTTCGTCGCCGCCCTCGCGGAGGCCGCGAAGGGCATGCCGACCGGGATGCCGGACGACGAGGCGACGTACTACGGCCCGCTGAACAACGCCAACCAGCTCGCTCACGTCAGCGGCCTGGTCGACCGGCTGCCCGACCACGCCAGCATCCAGACCGGCGGCGCCCGCAAGGGGGAGAAGGGCTACTTCTACGAGCCCACCGTGCTCTCCGGGCTGCGGCAGGCCGACGAGCAGATCCAGACCGAGATCTTCGGCCCGGTGATGACCGTCCAGAAGTTCAGCGACGAGGCCGAGGCGCTCACCTGGGCCAACGACGTGCCGTTCGGCCTGTCCTCCAGCGTCTGGACCAAGGACCACGCCCGCGCCATGCGGATGTCGCGCAAGCTCGACTTCGGCGCCGTCTGGATCAACACCCACATCCCGTTCGTCTCCGAGATGCCCCACGGCGGCTTCAAGCACTCCGGCTACGGCAAGGACCTCTCCATGTACGGCTTCGAGGACTACACCCGGATCAAGCACGTCATGAGCTACACGGGTGAGTGAAGCGATGAGGATCCTTCTGGTCGGTGCCGGCGGCGTCGGCGGCGCGTTCGCCGCCATCGCCGCCCGCCGCGACTTCTTCGAGCAGGTCGTGGTCGCCGACTACGACGAGGCCAAGGCGCAGGCGGCCGCCGCCGTCGACGAGCGGTACGTCGGGGTGCGCATCGACGCCTCCGACGCGGCCGCCGTCGAGGCGGTCTGCCGCGAGCACCGGATCAGCCACGTGATGAACGCCGTCGATCCGGTCTTCAACATGGCGCTCTTCGACGGCGCGTACGCCGCGGGCGCCGACTACGTGGACATGGCGATGTCGCTGTCGCGCCCGCACCCGGAGTCGCCGTACGAGAAGGTCGGCGTGAAGCTCGGCGACGAGCAGTTCGCCAAGGCCGCGGACTGGGAGGCGAGCGGTCGGCTCGCGCTGGTCGGCATCGGTGTGGAGCCCGGGCTGTCCGACGTCTTCGCGCGGTACGCCGCCGACCACCTCTTCAGCGAGATCGAGGAGCTCGGCACCCGCGACGGGGCCAACCTCGTGGTCACCGATGACGACGGCAACGAGATGTTCGCGCCGTCGTTCTCGATGTGGACCACGATCGAGGAGTGCCTCAACCCGCCGGTGGTCTACGAGAAGGCGCGCGAGGACGTCGACGGCGGCTGGTTCACCACCGCGCCGTTCTCCGAGCCCGAGGTCTTCGACTTCCCCGAGGGGATCGGGCCGGTCGAGTGCGTGAACGTCGAGCACGAGGAGGTGCTCCTGATGCCGCGCTGGGTCGACTGCAAGCGCGCGACGTTCAAGTACGGCCTCGGCGACGAGTTCATCACCATCCTCAAGGTGCTGCACACCCTCGGGCTCGACAGCACCGAGAAGGTCCGGGTCAAGGGCGTCGAGGTGTCGCCGCGCGACGTGGTTGCCGCCTGCCTGCCCGACCCCGCCACCATCGGCCCGAAGATGACCGGCAAGACCTGCGCCGGCCTCTGGGTCACCGGCACCGGCAAGGACGGGCAGCCGCGCTCGACGTACCTCCACCACGTCGTCGACAACGAGTGGTCGATGCGCGAGTACGGCCACCAGTGCGTCGTCTGGCAGACCGCGGTCAACCCGGTCGTCGCGCTGGAGCTGATCGCGAACGGCACCTGGTCGGGCGCCGGCGTGCTCGGCCCGGAGGCGTTCGACGCCGTGCCGTTCCTCGACCTGCTGACGGAGTACGGCAGCCCGTGGGGGATCCAGGAGCTCGAGGCCTGAGCGCAGCATCGGCGCCTCGGGACGCCATACGGTCGGTGGAGGGGCTTGCTCCGTCCGTATGACGTCCTGCGGGCCGGCCCGCGGCGCCGTCAGTGCCGGGTCTCGATGCTCCTCAGCACGTCCTGGGCGTCGGCGTACGCCTCGTCGTCACCGGCACCACCCCGCACCCGGTCCCGCAGTCCGTTCCGGACGCTGAACAGGTCGTCGCCCGCGCCGCCGACGACCGTGAGCCGGTCGTGGTCGGTCGTCGGGTAGCCGAAGTAGTCGTCGCCGGCACCACCGAAGGCGACGTCGAGGTCGCCGCGCGTGCTGCCGGGCGGGTTGTACGACGTGGAGTCGCCGAGCTGGTCGTCGCCGTCACCACCGTGGAGGACGTCGTCGCCGCGACCGCCGGTGAGGCTGTCGTCGCCGCCGTGGCCCTGGACGAGATCGTCTCCGGGCCCGCCGTCGACGGACTCGGCAGCGGCGCTGCCGACCACCACGTCGGCGCCGGCGTCGGCGTAGACCGTGTCCGCGCCGTCCAACGACGTCTGGGCGGCCGTTCCGACCACGGTGACGTGGTCGTCGCCGGCTCCGGCTTGCACGGCGTCCAGCCACGGGCTGGTCGTGATGTCGTCCGCCCCTCCGTTGCCGAAGATCGAGTGGTAGCTCTGCGGTCCGGCGGCCGTCGACCGGCGCGTGTCGATCGTGTCGTCCGCATGCCCTCCCGAGACCGAGATCGTGCGGGTCGGGACGTCGTCACCCTCGCCGGGTGCCCCGTCGTCGGCCACGCCGTCCGTCGTGACCGACACCGGCGTCGTGCGGCGGCGATAGCTCCACGAGACCTGCACCGGGTCCGTGGTCGTGGTCGGGTCGTAGCCGTCCGGCAGCGGCGGCAGGGTGAGCGTGTCGCGTCCGTCGGAGGTCCGCTCGGCGTCGATCCCGACACGGGCGGGGGACGTCACGGTGACGGCGTCGTCGCCGTAGCCGGGGCGGACGAAGGCGTCGCCCGCTCCCTTGCCGTCGCGCTCGGTGATCTCCACGACGTCCGGTCCGGCGCCGAGGTCCGCACGGTGGAGCTCGACGCTGGCCGTGTGCACGACGTCGGCGCCGCGACCCGTGCTGACCTCGGCCGGCTGGTTGTCGGTGGGGTAGCCGCCGTCGCCGGCGTCCAGGTCGACGGTGTCGTCCCCGTCGCCGGTGGCCAGGCGCAGGATCGCCCCGCCGACCGCGACCTCGCGGTCGGCGCTCTCGTCGAAGGACACCGACGAGCCCCGGTCGTCCTGCACGACGTGCCAGGCGTCGGCACGCGGCGTACCGCCGACGACGACGCGGTCGAACTTGTGCGTGGTCCTGTCGTCGTGGCGGTAGTCGGTGCGGCCGAGGTCGACCCGGACCCGCACCCGGCCCGACGTGGCCGCCGCCTGGTCGCTCCGCCACGCGACCACGTCGGGGAGCCGCACCGTCTCCCCGGTGACCTCCGGAGACCGGACGACGCGTACGGCGAGCGCGGCGAGGTCGGCGACACGCACCGGGTGCCCGTCCGCGCTGCAGGTGTGGTCGGAGACCCGCACACGTCCGTGGTCCCGGTCGATCGTGACGTCGACGCGGCGGGGGAGCGTGACCTGCAGGTGGTGCGGGGCGGTCAGCGCGCACACGTTGTCGCCGACGGCCGCCGCGGGTGAGGACAGCCCGACCGCCACGGGGGTGCCGAGGACGGCCGTGGCGAGGGCGGTGGTGAGCGAGGTGGCGAGGCGCATGGAGTCTCTCCCGAGTCGTGGTGACGTCGGATCCGATGCTCGCGAGGCCCCCGTGGTTCGCCCACGGTAGGTCACCTCGGGACGTCCTGCGATGTGGTTGCCCTGACAACCGGATCGCATGACGTCCCGGGTCGCGCCGACGACAGCGCGTGCCCGGTGGCTCAGCTGGTCGAGGCGAACGCCTCCGCGACGACGTCGAACGCCTCGTGCAGCAGCGCGTCGGAGATCGACAGCGGCGGCAGGAAGCGGAAGACGTTGCCCCAGGTGCCGCAGGTGAGGACGACGACGCCCTGGCTGTGGCAGTACGCCGCCACGGCGGCCGCCCGCGCGGCGTCCGGCGTCGTGGTGCCCGGCTCGCACAGCTCGATCGCCATCATGGCGCCGCGTCCGCGGAGGTCGCCGATCACGGCGTACTCCTCCTGCAGGGCGGTCAGCCGCGAGTGCATCACCGCGCCGATCTCGCGGGCCCGGGCCGGCAGGTCGTGGCCGCGCATCTCCTCGATCGCACCGAGCGCGGCGGCGCAGGCGATCGGGTTGCCGCCGTACGTCCCGCCGAGGCCGCCCACGTGCACGGCGTCCATGAGGTCGGCGCGGCCGGTGACGCCGGCGAGGGGGAGGCCGCCGGCGATGCCCTTGGCGGTCGTGACCAGGTCGGGCACGACGCCCTCGTCGTCGGAGGCGAACCAGTCGCCGGTGCGGCAGAAACCGGACTGGATCTCGTCGGCGATGAAGATCACGCCGTTCGCGGTGCACCAGGCGGCGAGCGCCGGCAGGAAGCCGGGCGCGGGGACCACGAAGCCGCCCTCGCCCTGGATCGGCTCGATCACCACGCAGGCGAGGTTGTCGGACCCGACCTGCTTCTCGAGCACGTCGATCGCGCGGGCCGCGGCGTCGGCGCCCGACAGCCCGTCGCGGAAGGGGTAGGACATCGGGGCGCGGTAGACCTCGCCGGCGAACGGCCCGAAGCCGTTCTTGTACGGCATGTTCTTGGCCGTCATCGCCATCGTGAGGTTGGTGCGGCCGTGGTAGGCGTGGTCGAAGACCGCCACTGCGTCCCGGCCGGTCGCCACGCGGGCGATCTTGACGGCGTTCTCGACCGCCTCGGCACCCGAGTTGAAGAGCGCGGTCTTCTTGGCGTGCTCGCCCGGCGTCAGCTCGGCGAGCTGCTCGCACACGTCGACGTAGCCGTCGTACGGCGTGACCATGAAGCAGGTGTGCGTGAACGCGGCGACCTGCTCCTGCACCCGGCGTACGACGCTGTCCGCGGCGTTGCCGACCGAGACCACGGCGATGCCGGACCCCAGGTCGATGAGCGAATTGCCGTCGACGTCGACGATCACGCCGCCGCCGGCCGCGACGACGAAGACCGGCAGCGTCGTGCCGACCCCGTCGGCGACGAAGGCCTTCTTGCGGTCGAGCCGCTCGAGCGAGCCGGGCCCGGGGATCGCGGTGACGAGGCGACGCTCCTGGGGGAGGGACGGGCCGCCGGTGTGCTCGAGGGAGGTCATGGCGCCAGAATAGGCCACGAGGGCCCACCTGTCGCGACGGAATCCATCGTCGAGGACGCCTGTGACGACGGATCGCGTGGGTTCCCGTCCGTGGATTCCGGATCGTCCGCACGGGAGGCGGACGCGCCCCGGTGGCGGGCTGCGGGAGGATGGCTCCGTGACTCCCCGTGACCTCGTCGTCCTCGGCTCGACCGGCTCCATCGGCACCCAGGCGCTGGACCTCGTCCGCGCCAACCCCGACCGGTTCCGCGTCGTCGGCCTCACGGCCGGCGGGTCCAACCCGGAGCTCTTCGAGCGCCAGGTGGAGGAGTTCGCCCCGGCGTACTCCGGCCTCGGCGAGGACGCCTCGGTCGAGGCCGCGGGCCGCCCCGCCGACGTCGTCCTCAACGGCATCACCGGCGCGGTGGGCCTGCGGCCGACCCTGGCCGCGCTCGACGCCGGCACCACGCTCGCGCTCGCCAACAAGGAGTCGCTGATCATGGGCGGTCCGCTGGTGCTGGAGCGGGCGAAGCCCGGCCAGATCGTCCCGGTCGACTCCGAGCACTCGGCGATCGCACAGTGCCTGCGCGGCGGCACGCCGCAGGAGGTACGACGCCTCGTGCTCACCGCGAGTGGCGGACCGTTCCGCGGCCGCACGCGCGACGAGCTGACGCAGGTCACGCCCGAGCAGGCGCTGAACCACCCGACGTGGGACATGGGCCCGGTCATCACGATCAACTCGGCGACGCTGGTCAACAAGGGCCTCGAGGTGATCGAGGCGCACCTGCTCTTCGGGATCCCCTTCGACCGGATCGAGGTCGTCGTGCACCCGACGAGCGTCGTGCACTCGATGGTGGAGTTCGTCGACGGCTCGACGCTCGTCCAGGCGAGCCCGCCCACGATGATGATCCCGATCGCGCTCGGCCTCGCGTGGCCCGACCGGGTGCCCGACGCGGCACCCCCGGTCGACTGGACCCGAGCAGAGACGTGGGAGTTCTTCCCGCTCGACGGCGAGGCCTTCCCGGCGGTCGCGCTGGCCCGCCGGGCGGGCGAGGCCGGTGGGACCGCCCCGGCCGTCTACAACGCGGCGAACGAGGTCTGCGTGGAGGCGTTCCGCACCGGCCGGCTCCCGTTCACCGGCATCGTCGACACGGTGGCCGCGGTCCTCGGGGCCCACGACGTACCCTCGACGGAGCACCTGCGTGTCGACGACGTCCTCGCCGCCGACGCCTGGGCGCGTGATGCTGCCAGGGCCCTGATCGCGGGCCCGACCGGAGAGGACGCTCGATGACCGCCGTCTACTACGCCCTGGGCGTCGTCCTCTTCTTCGGCTCCATCCTGGTGTCGATCGGCCTGCACGAGCTCGGCCACATGATCCCGGCGAAGAAGTTCGGCGGGAAGGTCACGCAGTACTTCATCGGCTTCGGCCCCACCGTGTGGAGCAAGCAGGTCGGCGAGACGGAGTACGGCGTCAAGGCGATCCCGCTCGGCGGCTACGTCAAGATCGTCGGCATGCTGCCGCCCGGCGCGGAGGACCTCGCCGAGGAGGTCACCGTCGACGCGAACGGCGAGCGGGTCGTCAAGGTCCGCAAGTCCAACACCGGCATGTTCACCCAGCTCATCTCGGACGCCCGCGCGGCCGAGTGGGAGACGATCACGCCCGCCGACTCCGACCGGCTCTTCTACAAGATGCCGTGGTGGAAGAAGGTGATCGTGATGGCGGGCGGGCCGACGGTCAACATCCTGATCGCGTTCGTCCTCTTCCTCATCGTGTTCAGCACCTACGGCAACCCCAGCGACGTGCGGATCTCCCCGGTCGTCGACAGCGTCGAGGCCTGCGTCGTCCCGGCCAGCGAGGACGGTCGGGTGTGCACCAAGGACGACCCGGTCACCCCGGCCAAGCAGGCGGGCCTGCGGGCCGGCGACGAGATCGTGGCCTTCAACGGCACCCGGATCGAGGACTGGACCCAGCTGCAGAAGCTGATCCGCGGCAACGACGACGGCCGCGCGGTCCTCACCATCCTGCGCGATGGCCAGGAGACGACCCTCACCACGAACACCACCGTCTCGCTCCGCCCGACCTCGGCCACCGACGACACCCTCGTCCAGGTCGGCTTCCTGGGCATGACGCCGACGGCCGAGATCGCGCACGGCGGACCGATCTACACGCTCGACCAGATGGGCGTGATGACCAAGGACACCGTCGTCGCGCTCGGCTCGCTGCCCGTGAAGGTCTGGGGCGTCGCCGAGGCGATCGTCGGGGTCAAGGAGCGGGCCAAGGACAGTCCCGTCAGCATCGTCGGCGGCGGTCGCCTGGCCGGCGAGACCGTGTCGGAGAAGGCCTTCCCGCTCGCCGACAAGGCCGTCTTCCTGCTGATGCTCATCGGCGGCTTCAACTTCTTCATCGGGATGTTCAACTTCATCCCGCTGCTGCCGCTCGACGGCGGCCACATCGCCGGGGCGCTCTGGGAGGCGATCCGCCGCGGCTTCGCCCGCCTCCGAGGCCGCCCCGACCCCGGGTACGTCGACGTGGCCCGGCTGCTCCCCATCGCGTACGGCGTCGCGTCCCTGCTGCTGGTGATGGGGCTCGTGCTGATCGTCGGGGACCTGGTCGTCCCTCTCCACATCGACTCGTGACCGGGCGCCGCTCGGTGGTCGAGTAGGTCGCGCAGCGACCGTCGGCTCGTTGGTCGAGTAGGTCGCGCAGCGACCGTATCGAGACCGGCAGTAGCCTTGCGAGCATGACCGAGATCAACCTGGGGATGCCGTCGGCCCCGCCGCCCGTCCTCGCCCCGCGCCGCCCCACCCGCCAGATCAAGGTCGGCAAGGTCGGGGTCGGCAGCGAGTCGCCGGTCTCGGTGCAGTCGATGACGACGACGCTGACCTCCGACGTGAACGCGACCCTGCAGCAGATCGCCGAGCTGACCGCGACCGGTTGCGACATCGTCCGCGTGGCGTGCCCCAGCCAGGACGACGCCGACGCGCTTGCCGAGATCGCCCAGCACTCGCAGATCCCGGTCATCGCGGACATCCACTTCCAGCCGAAGTACGTCTACGCCGCGATCGACGCCGGCTGCGCCGCCGTACGCGTCAACCCCGGCAACATCCGCAAGTTCGACGACCAGGTCAAGGAGATCGCCCGGGCGGCCAAGGACCGCGGCACCTCGATCCGGATCGGCGTCAACGCCGGCAGCCTCGACAAGCGGATCATGGACAAGTACGGCAAGGCCACGCCCGAGGCGCTCGTCGAGTCGGCCGTCTGGGAGGCGGGGCTCTTCGAGGAGCACGACTTCCACGACTTCAAGATCTCGGTCAAGCACAACGACCCGGTCGTGATGGTGCGCGCCTACGAGCTGCTCGCCGAGGCCGGCGACTGGCCGCTGCACCTCGGCGTGACCGAGGCCGGCCCGGCGTTCCAGGGCACGATCAAGTCCGCGACCGCCTTCGGCGCGCTGCTCAGCCAGGGCATCGGCGACACGATCCGCGTCTCGCTCTCGGCGCCCCCGGTCGAGGAGGTCAAGGTCGGCATCCAGATCCTGCAGTCGCTCAACCTGCGCCCGCGCAAGCTCGAGATCGTCTCCTGCCCGTCCTGCGGGCGCGCGCAGGTCGACGTCTACAAGCTGGCCGAGGAGGTCACCGCCGGGCTCGACGGGCTCGAGGTGCCGCTGCGCGTGGCCGTCATGGGCTGCGTCGTCAACGGTCCGGGCGAGGCCCGCGAGGCCGACCTGGGCGTCGCGTCCGGCAACGGCAAGGGCCAGATCTTCGTCCGCGGCGAGGTCATCAAGACCGTCCCCGAGTCGCAGATCGTCGAGACCCTGATCGAGGAGGCCATGCGGATCGCCGAGGGCATGGAGGCCGTGGACGGCGCCTCCGCCGAGGTCTCCGTCTCCTGATCCACCGCCGGGATGCCGCGGTCAGGCAAACAGCAGGTGGATTTCGGCGGGAACGCGTGACTCCCGGCGGTCCCGGGTGTTGAGTGCTGACGTGACGATCTCCCGCAGACAGCTCCTCGGCGCAGCGGGGGCCACCGGCCTGGCCGCCGCCGCCGGTGCCACCCGCTGGTGGCCCGAAGAGGCGGCCTCCGCCGCCACCGTCCTCCCGGCCCCCGGCCAGTCCGGCATCGAACACGTGGTCGTGGTGATGATGGAGAACCGCTCCTTCGACCACTACCTCGGCTGGCTGCCCGGCGCCGACGGCCGGCAGGCCGGCCTGACCTACCGCGACCGCTACGGCGTCAAGCACGCCACCCACCACCTGACCGACTTCGACAGCTGCGGGTTCTTCGACCCCGACCACTCCTACGAGGGCGGCCGGATCCAGCTCAACGGCGGGAAGTGCGACGGGTTCCTCCGCTCGGGACGCAACGACCTGCAGGCGATCGGGTACTACGAGAAGGCGGACCTGGAGTTCACCGGTCACGCCGCCCAGGACTGGACGACGTTCGACCGCTACTTCTCCGCGGTGATGGCCGAGACCTACCCCAACCGCTTCTACATGCACGCGGCGCAGACCGACCGGCTGCACAACAACACCGACCAGGCGACGATGCCGACGATCTGGGACCGCTGCGCCGACAAGGGCGTCTCGCACACCTACTACTACAGCGACGTCCCCTTCACCGCGCTCTGGTACACCAAGCACCTCGACATCTCGAAGCACTTCGAGCAGTTCCTCACCGACGCCGCCGCCGGCACCCTGCCCGCGGTCTCGTTCGTCGACCCGAAGTTCACCGACGAGGAGTCCGGCACCTCGAACGACGATCACCCGCACGCCGACATCCGCGCCGGCCAGGGCTTCCTCAACCAGGTGTACGACGCCGTCCGCAACGGGCCGGGCTGGGAGAAGACCGTCCTCGTCATCACCTACGACGAGTGGGGCGGCTTCTTCGACCACGTCGCGCCCGGCCACGCCCCGGACGTCTCGAAGAAGACCTCGCTGCGCGGCTTCCGGGTGCCCACCCTGATGATCTCCCCGCTGGCCCGCCGCGGCCACGTCTCCCACCACGTCTACGACCACACCTCGGTGCTCCGGATGATCGAGTGGCGCTGGGGGCTCAAGCCCCTGACGCCGCGGGACCGCAAGGCCCGCAACATCGCCGAGGTCCTGAACTTCTCGACGGCACCGAACACCGCCTCACCCACCTACACCGTCGCCCCTGTCGTCCCGACCTCCTGCCCCACGCAGGAGGCCGAGGAGGGCGGCTCCGAGTACGCCGAGTGGGGTGCGCTCCGCGAGCTCGCCCTCGCCCACGGATGGGAGCTCCCCAGCTGATGAACCGCCACACCCGACTCCTCGTCCTCGTGGGCCTGGCCCTCGCGCTGGCGCTGCCGCCGGCCGACGCCGCGCCCCGCCAGGCCGCTCCGGTGACCGCCGCCGTCGCCGCGTCCGCTCCGGCCTCGCCGGCGCGCGGCACCGCGGCGTACGTCCCGAAGATCAAGCACGTCTTCGTCATCAACATCGAGAACAAGGGCTACGACAAGACCTGGGGCCCCGGCTCCGAGGCGCCGTACCTCGCGAAGCAGCTGCGCCGCAAGGGCGTGCTGCTCAACCAGTACTTCGGCACCGCGCACAACTCGCAGGGCAACTACATCGCGCAGATCTCCGGCCAGGGCGTGAACCCCGACATGCAGGCCGACTGCCAGAACTTCCCGACCTTCACGCAGACCGGCACCCAGGCGCCGCAGCAGGCGGTGGGCCGTGGCTGCGTCTTCCCGAAGAACGTGCGCAGCCTGCCGCGGCAGATGACGCGGAAGCACCTGCGGTGGAAGGGCTACATGCAGGACATGCGGACCAACTGCCAGCACCCGGTCCGCGACACCCAGGACGACACGCAGCAGGCGACCGACACCGACTACTACGCCGCCCGCCACAACCCGTTCGTCTACTTCAGCTCGATCATCGACCACCCGACGTACTGCAAGCAGCACGTGGTGAAGCTGAAGGCCCTCCCGCGCGACCTGCGCTCCACCAAGCGCACGCCGCACCTCGTCTACATCACCCCGGACCTGTGCGACGACGGCCACGACACAGCCTGCGGCGACGGCCGCCCCGGCGGCCTGAAGTCCGTGAACGCCTTCATGAAGCGCTGGGTGCCGCGGATCCTGCAGTCGCCGGCGTTCAGGAAGAACGGCGTCCTGGTCATCACCGCCGACGAGTCCGACGGCCCGCAGACCGACGCCACCGCGTGCTGCGGCGGGGGAGCCACCCCGAACTCCCCGCAGCCCGGCATCTTCGGCCCGGGCGGCGGCCGGATCGGCGCGCTGGTGATCTCGCGGTACGTCAAGCCGAACACCTGGAGCACCACGCCGTACAACCACTACGGCCTGCTCGCCTCGATCGAGGAGATCTTCCACCTGAGGAAGCTCGGCTACGCCCGGTCCGCCGACGTGCAGCCCTTCGGCCTCGACGTCTACAACAGCGGCTGGAACGAGTAGCCGTACCACCCGACGCGGTGGTCGAGGCCGGCGCTCCGGCGCCTGTCTCGACACCACCTCCACGGACCGGGCAGGTGGTTTCGAGACGGTTGCTGCGCAACCTCCTCAACCACCGCCGGCGCTGCGACGCACGAAGCACCTTCCCCCGGTGGTTGAGGAAGGCGCCCTGGCGCCTGTCTCGAAACCACCCCATGCGGACCGGTCGGGTGGTTTCGAGACGGTTGCTGCGCAACCTCCTCAACCACCGGGGACCACCCCTCCGGCGGGGGCGTGATCGAGGTTGCTGCGGGGCACCCACCCCGCCCTTGCGATGATGGCCGCACCGGGACGCACGACGCACGTGACCGGGAGGACCGACGGGAGGGGGAGCAGTGCCGCGCGATGACAGCCTGCTCCGGGACGGCCAGTTCCTGCGCTACCTCGTCTCCCGCTGCCTCAGCGTCGCCGGCAACGTCGCCACGCTGATCGCGCTGCCCGTCCTCGTCTACCGCACCAGCGACGACGCCGGGCTGACCGCGCTGGTCGCCGGGTGCGAGGCGGCGCCGTACCTCCTCCTCGGGCTCTTCTCCGGCGCGCTCACCGACCGCTGGGACCGGCGTCGCGTGATGATCGTTGCCGACGTCCTCAGCACCTTGGTCCTCGCCACGATCCCGCTGGCCGCCTGGCTCGGCACCGTGACCGTGCCGCACGTCCTGGCCGTCGCGTTCGTCGGCCCGAGCATCGGGGTGTTCTTCGACGGGGCGGTCTTCGGCGCGGTCCCCACGCTGGTCGGACGGGACCGGATCGCGAGCGCGAACTCCCTGACCTGGTCGGTGCAGAGCGTCATCGAGATCGTCGTGCCGTCGGTGGTCGGGGCCCTGATGGCCGTCCTCGACCCCGCGTGGCTGCTCGGCTTCGACGCGCTCACCTTCGCCGCGTCGGCGGCGCTCATCGCGGGCATCCACCGCCCGATGCACGACGCGACCCGCGCCCGCAGCGCGCTCACGGTGCGGCAGGTCTTCCGCGACATCGGGGAGGGGCTCGACTACCTCGTGCACCACCCCGGGGTGCGCACGATGACGGTCATCGGCTTCGTCCAGTGCGTCTCGCTCGGCGGCTACATGGCGCTCAGCGTGGTGTGGATCGACCGTGTGCTGGGGCTCGGCACCGACGGCTGGCGCTTCGGCGTCACGTACGCCGCGTGGGCGCTCGGTGGCCTCGCGGCCTCGCTGTCGCTGCCCGCGCTGGTGCGGTTCGTGACGCCGGCGCGGATCACGCTGCTCGCCCTGCCGGTCGCCGCCGGGATCGGGATCGCCGTGTCGCGGCTGCAGACCTGGTGGCTGGCCGCGCCGCTGATGATGGTGTGGGCGGCCGCGGCCACCCTGGTGACCATCAACTCGATCACCTACCGGCAGCAGGTGACCCCCGAGCACCTGCTCGGGCGCGTCAACACCGCGGGCCGGATGCTGAGCTGGGGGATCGGCTGGACCGGCGGCGCCCTCCTCGCCGGTCTGGTGGTGGGGCCCCTGGGGCTGCGCCCGACGATGCTGGCCTTCACGGTCGTCAACCTCGTGGGCGTGCTCGTCGCCTGGACGTCCCCGCTCCGCCGGACGCCGGTGCAGGACACCCCGGCCGTCAGCGTCTCCGCGTAGGCTCCCCACGTGCTCACGACCCGCCACGGCGTCCGGCCCCTCGCGACAGGGGACCTCGAGGCGTTCCTGGCGCTCGCGGGCCAGGACCCGGTCGTCAACGTGTTCGCCGACTACCGGGCGCGCACCACCCACCTGGAGCCGCGGTGGCTCGGGGGCGAGATGTGGGGGCGCTTCGAGGGCGGCGAGCTCCGCTCGGCCTGCCACGTCGGCGCCAACCTGGTGCCCGTGCAGGCGACCGCCGAGGACGCGGCGGCCTTCGCGGAGCGTGCCCTGACCCGCGGCCGCACCGTCTCCACCATCGTGGGGACCCAGGAGGCCGTCGAGGTGTTCTGGAACGGCGTCGCCGCCGGCTGGGGCAAGCCGCGCGAGACCCGGTGGAACCAGCCCCACCTCGAGATCGACACGGCCCCGGCCGTCACACCGGACCCGTTGGTCCGCCGGACCACGCGGAACGACATGGCCGAGCTCTACCCGGCCTGCGTGGCGATGTACACCGAGGAGGTCGGGCTCTCCCCGGAGGCCGGCGGCGGGGCGGACCTCTACCGCGCCCGCGTCACCCAGCTGATGAACCGCGGCTGGTCGTTCGCCCGCTTCGACGACGGCCGCCTGGTGTTCAAGGCCGAGGTCGCCTGCGCCACGCCGCACGCCGCGCAGATCCAGGGCGTCTGGGTGCCCCGGGACCGCCGCGGCGAGGGGCTGGCCGCCGCCGGCATGGCCGCCGTGGTCGAGCTGGTCCGGGCCGAGGTGGCCCCGGTCGTGTCGCTCTACGTCAACGAGTGGAACGAGCCGGCCCGCGGCACCTACGCGAAGGTAGGCTTCCGCGAGACCGCCCGCTTCGCGACCGTGATGTTCTGAGGGGACCGTTCCCGGACGACCCCTCGGCACGGCGTACGCCGGCCACTACCGTGACCCCGTGAGCATCTCGCGCAGCACCGCAGGCCTGGCCGCCATCTTCGCCGTGAGCGGCACCGTCCACCTCGCGAGGCCGGAGGTCTACGAGCCGCTGATGCCGAGCTGGGTGCCCGCCCACCGCGAGGTCATCCTCGGCAGCGGCGTCGCCGAGCTGGCCTGCGCCGCGGGCCTCCTGCACCCGCGCACGCGCAGCCTGGCCGGGTGGGCGAGCGCCGCGCTGCTGGTCGGGGTGTTCCCCGGCAACGTGAAGATGGCGCAGGACTCCACCCGCTCGCGGAAGACCGGGCTGAAGGTCGCGGCCTTCGCCCGGCTCCCGCTGCAGGCGCCGATGATCAGGGCCGCAGTGCGCGCTGCTCGCGAGGGGTGACGCGGTAGTCCGGGGTCGGCGTCAGCCGCTCCGCCCGCTCGCAGTCGGTCAGCGCGCAGCGGACCGTCGAGCCCTGGTTCCGGCTGTAGGTCTCCAGCAGCAGGTCGCGGGGCGTCTCGAAGGCGATCCGGCCGAAGTAGTAGCCGGCCGTGTAGCGCGCCAGCAGCCTGCCACCGGTCGCGTGCAGGCGCACCTCGCGCGGGCCGAGGCCGTCCGAGAGGATGTGGACGGTGGCGGTGCGACCGCCGCTCGGGGCGAAGGCCCGCACGACCTCGGTGCAGGACTTCCAGAGCGTCCTCGCCGGCGTGGACAGCCGCGAGGTCAGGCTGCAGCCGCCGTTGTAGGGGTCGCCGGTCAGCACGGCGAGCCGGTCGGCGCGCAGGTCGGCGGCGTACCCGACCTTGTTCACGACCCGACGGGTCGTGCCGGCCGCGACGTCCCACGAGACCGTGCGGTTCGGCCCCCACGAGCCCAGCACCATCCGCTGCTGGTCGAAGTCCAGCACCGTGGCGGAGCCGGGGAAGCGGCGGCTCACGACGCGCTCGCCGTCGACGGCGCTCCAGACGCGCACCACGGTCGACTCGCCGGTCCGGTCGACCGAGCGGGCCACCTGGCTGCCGTCGCGGGACAGCACCTGGTCGAAGATCGGCACCCCGTCGAGCAGCGGGGTCCGGTCCCCGTCGGCCGAGAGGCGGAACGTGTGGAAGCGGCCGCTGCCGTTCGCGTTGCTGGTGGCGACGACGTACTCGTCGCCGGACGTGCCCAGCAGGGTGACGATGCCGGCCCTGACGGGCACCCGGACGTCACCGTCGACGACGGTCTTGCCCTCGAGGTGGGCACCGACCTGGTCGGCGCCCCGGTCGAGCTGGGCGGGGCGGACCCGGGTCTCGGGCACGGCCGCGCCCGCCGGGGCGGCGAGGCCCACGAGGGTGGCGGCGACGGCGAGCCCGACGAGGCCGCGGGTCAACCGGTGGATGTTCGTGGTGCGCTTCAAGGTCTCTCCCGAGTGGTGACCGGGCCGTTCCCGGTGTCACACGGATGACGCCGGCGAACGGCGGATGGTTGCTGTCCGGGGACAACTGGTTCGCGGGGCCCACGGTGCCACAGATAGCCTGCGTCCCATGATCCTGAGGATGTCGAGCCTGTTCGTGCGGACCCTGCGTGACGACCCCGCGGACGCCGAGGTGCAGAGCCACCGCTTCCTCGTGCGCGCGGGCTACATCCGCCGGGCCGCCCCGGGCATCTACACCTGGCTGCCCCTCGGCCTGCGGGTGCTCCGCAAGATCGAGCAGATCATCCGGGACGAGATGGACTCCATCGGCGCCCAAGAGCTGCTGTTCCCCGCGCTGCTGCCCCGCAAGCCCTACGAGGCGACCAACCGCTGGACGGAGTACGGCGACGGCATCTTCCGGCTCAAGGACCGCAAGGGCGACGACTACCTGCTCGGCCCCACGCACGAGGAGATGTTCACCCTCGTGGTGAAGGACCTCTACTCGTCGTACAAGGACCTGCCGCTCTCGATCTACCAGATCCAGACGAAGTACCGCGACGAGTCGCGCCCCCGCGCCGGTCTCCTGCGCGGGCGCGAGTTCGTCATGAAGGACTCCTACTCCTTCGACGTCGACGACGCCGGGCTGGACGCGAGCTATCTCAAGCACCGCGACGCCTACATCCGGATCTTCGACCGGCTCGGCTTCTCCTACGTCATCGTGTCCGCGCACTCGGGCGCCATGGGTGGCTCGAAGTCGGAGGAGTTCCTGGCGCGCTCCGAGATCGGCGAGGACACCTACGTCCGCTGCACGACCTGCGACTTCGCGGCCAACGTCGAGGCCGTCCAGGTGCCCGCGCCCGCGGTGGTGGCGTACGACGACGCGCCGGCCGCCCACGCCGAGCAGACGCCCGGCACCCCCACGATCCAGACCCTTGTCGACCACCTCAACGCGGAGTTCCCCCGCGCGGACCGGCCCTGGGCGGCCGCGGACACGCTCAAGAACGTCCTGATGATGCTGGCCCACCCCGACGGCACACGCGAGCCCCTCGCCATCGGCGTGCCCGGCGACCGCGAGGTCGACCAGAAGCGCCTCGAGGCGGCCGTGCACCCCGCGGAGTTCCAGCCGTTCGGGGAGAAGGACTTCGCCGAGCACCCCGCGCTGGTCAAGGGCTACATCGGGCCCGGCGCGCTGGGTGAGAAGAGCGCGTCCGAGATCCGCTATCTCGTCGACCCCCGCGTCGTGGAGGGCACCCGCTGGGTCACCGGCGCGAACGTCGACGGCAGCCACGTGATCGACCTGGTCGCGGGCCGCGACTTCGTCCCCGACGGCACCATCGAGGCCGCCGAGGTCCGCGACGGCGACGCCTGCCCGCAGTGCGCCGCCCGCGGTGACGACGGGGTGCTCGAGTCCGCCCGTGGCATCGAGATGGGCCACATCTTCCAGCTCGGCCGCAAGTTCGCGGACGCGCTCGACCTGAAGGTGCTCGACGAGAACGGCAAGCTCGTGACGGTCACGATGGGCTCCTACGGCATCGGTCCCTCGCGGGCCGTCGCCGCGATCGCCGAGGACACCCTCGACGAGGTGGGCCTGTCCTGGCCGCGGGCCGTCTCGCCCGTCGACGTGCACGTGGTCGCCGCCGGCAAGGACGACGCGCTCTTCACCGCCGCCGAGCGGATCGCCTCCGAGCTGTCCACCCAGGGCCTCGACGTCCTCTACGACGACCGCCGCGGCAAGATCAGCCCCGGCGTGAAGTTCAAGGACGCCGAGCTGATCGGCGTGCCCACCATCGTCGTGGTCGGCAAGGGACTCGTCGACGGCGTCGTCGAGGTCAAGGACCGCGCCAGCGGCGAGCGCTCCGACGTGCCCGCCGACCAGGTCGTCGACCACGTGGTGGGGCTCGTCCGCTCCTGATCGTTCGGTGGTCGAGGAGGGAGCCCTGGCGCCTGTCTCGTGCGGTGGTTGAGGAAGGCGCCCTGGCGCCTGTCTCGAAACCACCTCTGCGGACTGGTCGGGTGGTTTCGAGACGGTTGCTGCGCAACCTCCTCAACCACCGGGGTGGGTACGTCGTGCGACGCACGAAGCACCCGACACGCCGTGCGTCAGGTGCCGGATGCGTCCTGGGGCTCGTCGTCTCGTGATCGTCTGGTGGTTGAGGAAGGCGCCCTGGCGCCTGTCTCGAAACCACCCCAGCAGGCCGGTCGGGTGGTTTCGAGACGGTTGCTGCGCAACCTCCTCAACCACCGGGGTGGGGTGGGTCTCGAGACGGTTGCTGCGCAACCTCCTCAACCACCGGCCAGACCCCTACACGGCGCGGTGCAGCGGCGCGTGCCCCCGCTTGCCGGCGGGCTCGAGCAGCTCCATCAGCCGCAGGCAGTAGGCCACCCGCTGCGCGAGCAGCACCGGGACGCCGAGCCGCGCCCCGAGCTCGGCGGTCGTGAACGCTCCGTCCGGGAGCGGGGCGCCGAGCAGGCCGAGCACGTCCGCGGGCCGGCGTACCTCGTGGCGTGCGAGGACGTCGGTGAGGTGGCGTACGCCGGGGTCGCGGGTGCGCCGGCCGGACCGGCTGCGCGTCGGGGCGGGGGAGCGGACGTGGTCCTCCGCGCAGAGCAGGACCTCGAGCACGAGGTGCGGGTGCCCGACCAGCGACGGGAAGGCGACCAGCTTCTCGAAGACCTCGAGCACGCCGGCGCGCTTGGGGGAGCGGCGCTCCGAGAGCACCACGCTGTCGCGGTCGACGCGCACGATGCGGCGCTCGGCCGGGACCGGGTGCACGATCCGCATCCGGTGCGTGTCGAGGAGGCCGTCGAGCTTGGGGCCGAGCGGGCCGAAGCCGCCGGTCTGGATCTCGACCAGCTCGCCGTCGGCGCGCACGAGGTCCACGACCCAGCGCCCGACCGGCACCTCGAAGCGGTCGCCCGGCGCGGACAGCCACTGCTTCACGGCCGCGTGCAGCGGGCCCTCGGCGAGGGTGCCGATCCCCGTCATCCGCACCTCCCGGTCTCGTCGTCGCAGACGCTAGTCGAGGACCGGGGCCGGGTGGCGCACGCGACGCGGCGTCCCCGCCGTGTCCTAGGCTCCGGCGCATGTCCGGACACCCCCACATCGACGCCGTCATCTTCGACTGGGGCGGCACGCTCACGCGGTGGCACGACGTCGACTTCCACGCCGAGTCGCTGGCGCTCGCGCAGGCCGTCGTGAACGCCGACCACGACCCCGCCGAGATCACCGCCCGCCTGCACCGGGCCGGCGACACGATCTGGGGGCGGTCGCGGGACCACCAGCAGAGCTCGACGGTCGACGACCTGTTCGCCGAGGCCGGGCTCGAGCACGACCCGGACCTGCTCGGCGCCTACTACGACTTCTGGCAGCCGCACACGCTGACCGACCCCGAGGTCGGCCCGCTCTTCGAGGCCCTGCACGCCGACGGCATCAAGGTGGGCGTGCTCTCCAACACGATCTGGCCGCGGGCCTTCCACGAGAAGATCTTCGAGCGCGACGGGGTCCGCCACCTGATCGACGGCGACGTCTACACCAGCGAGATCCCGTGGACCAAGCCGTCGCCGCGGGCCTTCGGAGCCGCGCTCGACGCGGTCGGCGCCACGGACCCCGCGCGGTGCGTGTACGTCGGCGACCGGCTCTTCGACGACATCTGGGGCGCCCACAACGCCGGCCTCCGGGCCGTGCACGTCCCCCTCAGCACGATCCCGCCCGGGCAGGTCGGCCACACCGAGGGCGAGCCGGACGCCGTGGTGCACCGGATCGGCGAGGTCCACGACGTCGTGCGGGGCTGGGCCTGACGCTCGATTGCATGTTTGTGCATTGCAGACTTGTGAGGATCCGTCCTGGATGCGATCGGCTGCGGGATGTTGCATGGTTGTGCAGGAGGCAGTCCTCGTCGGTCCCCCACATCGGACGAGACGCCTCCTGTGGCCTTGCTAGCCAGGCCTCAGCGGTCCGCGTACTCGTCCCTTCCGGGGAGCATCTCGGGAGTTCCCCGGAGGTCGAGCTCGCGGATCGCTGGCATTTCGGGCCGGTGGGCGCGGCCGCTCACGAGCCCGGCAGGTCCTGCGGCCGTCCGCCGAAGGCCAGCTCCCGGACCGCGGCGTCGGTGAGCGCCCCGATCGCCCAGCGGCGACGCGGGCCGACGGTGCCGGCCACCGTGGCGGCGTACGTCGTCGCGCAGCCGCGCTCGAGCGCGAGCGCCGCGCGGGTGACGCCGGCGGGCGTGTCGATCCCGGTCGGCAGCGCGTAGGCCGGCTCCGCGGCGACGGGGGTGGCGCCGAGGTCCCGCAGCTCGCGGGTGACGAGGTCTCGGCGCGCGCGGTGCTCGGTGTAGGCCGCCGCGATCGCGGCGTAGAACGTGGGGGAGCCCGCCTGCGAGGTCTGGCCGCCGAGGGCGCCGTAGACGTACACCGCGGCGTGCTCGGCCGCGAGCGCGGTCTGCAGCACCGCCTCGGCCGTCACCGGGGCACCGCCGTCGGCGGGGGCGCGGCGGGCAGCTCGGCCAGCGCCTGGGCGACCGCGGCCGACATGCTCGCGAGCAGGCGGGCGAGCGTGCCGCTCTCGGCGGCGACGGACAGGTCGGCGAGCCGGCCCTGCAGCTGCCGCTCGCGGGTGCGCACGGTCCCGAGCGCCTGCGCGGCGCGGCCCAACCGGCCGTCGTGCGCGACCACGTCCGTGGCGTCGGCGCCGAGCTCGTCGAGGTGACTGCGGTGCAGCCGGCGCAAGGGAGCGGTCGTCGACGCGAGCCGGGGCAGGTCTGCGGCCGCCGCGACGAGGAGGCCGAGGGTCGTCCCGATCTCGGTGACCGCCTCGACGAGCAGGGCCGTGTCCGGGTCCTCGACGGGGTCGGCGGGACCGCCCGCCCCGCCGCCGTCCCGCGGGTCCAGGTCGCAGCCGGTCACGACGCCGAGGCCCAGGACGGCCCCGGCCAGCGCCGTACGACGGGCGACGGGACGCAGGCGGACGGACACGGCGCCGACCCTATCGCCGGGGGGTCCCCGGGAGGTGAGGATGCCCGGCGGCAGCCGCTATCGTGGACCCTCCACAACAGCACAAGGAGGTCGCCCACCCGTGAGCACTGCGAAGCAGGATGCCGTCAGGGACCGCGTCGAGTCGGAGCTCGGTGACCCCCTGCGTGCCCTCGGCCTCGACATCGAGGCCGTGGAGATCACGCCCGCCGGCAAGCGTCGCATCGTGCGCATCGCCGTCGACAAGGACGGCGGCGTCACGCTGGACGACGTCGCGGACGCCACCCGCGCGGTCTCCGAGGTGCTCGACGAGTCCGACGTCCTGGGCGAGCAGCCCTACACGCTCGAGGTCACCAGCCGGGGCGTCGACCGCCCGCTGACCCTGCCGCGCCACTGGCGCCGCAACGCCGACCGCCTGGTCAAGGTGACCCTGACCGACGGCAGCGAGGTCACCGGACGCATCACCTCCTCCGACGAGGACACCGTCACGCTCGACGTCGACGACACGGCCCGCGAGGTGGCGTACGCCGACGTCGCGAAGGCCATGGTCCAGATCGAGTTCAGCCGCAAGGGCCGCAAGCCCGCCCACGACGACGTCACCGACGTCGACGACACCGACCACGACCCCGAGGTCGACGACCACGAGAACGAGGAGGAGAGCTGATGGACATCGATCTCAGCATCCTGCGCATGCTCGAGCGCGAGAAGGAGATCTCCTTCGACGTGCTCGTGGAGGCCATCGAGCAGGCGCTCCTGACCGCGTACCACAAGACGCCCGGCGCGGAGGAGACCGCGCGCGTCGAGCTGGACCGCAAGAGCGGCCACGTCACCGTCATGGCGACCGAGCTCGACGACGAGGGCAACAAGGTGGGGGAGTACGACCACACCCCCGACGGGTTCGGCCGGATCGCGGCGACGACCGCGAAGCAGATCATGCTGCAGCGCCTGCGCGACGCCGAGGACGACATCCGGTTCGGCGAGTTCGCCGGCAAGGAGGGCGACATCATCTCGGGCGTGATCCAGCAGGGTCGCAACCCCGACGACGTGATGGTGGACCTCGGCAAGCTCGAGGCCCTGCTGCCCGTCGGCGAGCGGGTGCCCGGGGAGCGCTACGAGCACGGCGCCCGGATCAAGTGCCTGGTCGTCTCGGTCCGCAAGGGCATGCGCGGCCCGCAGATCACGCTCTCGCGCTCGCACCCGAACCTCGTCAAGAGGCTCTTCGCCCTCGAGGTGCCGGAGATCGCCGACGGCACCGTCGAGATCGCCGGGATCGCCCGCGAGGCCGGCCACCGCACCAAGATCGCGGTGTGGACCAAGGCCTCGGGCGTGAACGCCAAGGGCGCCTGCATCGGGCCGATGGGCCAGCGGGTCCGCAACATCATGTCCGAGCTGCACGGCGAGAAGATCGACATCGTGGACTGGTCCGAGGACCCGGCCGAGCTGGTCGCCCACGCCCTGTCGCCGGCCCGGGTGTCGGCGGTCGAGATCGTCGACCTGGAGGCCCGCTCGGCCCGCGTGGTCGTCCCGGACTTCCAGCTGTCGCTCGCGATCGGCAAGGAGGGCCAGAACGCCCGCCTGGCCGCGCGGCTGACCGGCTGGCGCATCGACATCCGCTCCGACGAGGCGCCCGCTCCCGACTGAGCGCCCGTCGGGCTTCCCGACCGTGCGGGCCGAACGGCTCGGTTCGATATCCGATGGCACCGCACGGTAGGGTTGACGGCAGTGGCTCGCCAACACGTCTCCTCCGCCTGCCCGGACTCCGCCGCCCCCACGGGGCCCGTCCGGACCTGCGTCGGATGCCGGAAGCGGGCCGCGAAATGCGAGTTGTTGCGGATCGTCGCCGGCTCGGACACCGAGGGCCTCGCGGCCGTCGTGCCCGATCCCGACGGCACCGCCGGAGGCCGCGGTGCGCACCTGCACCCGACCACCGACTGTTTCGAGCTGGCGGTCCGCCGTCGGGCCTTCTCCCGGGCCCTCCGCACGTCCGGATCCGGGAGCGGACTCAGCCTCACCCCGCTCGAGGACCACCTCCACTCGCACGCACCTGACCCGAGAACGACCGACAGAGACTGGAGCAGCAGCTCATGAGCACTCGATGAGTACTTCCCGATGAGTTTGCACAACCACTAACGGCTCTCAAGAGAAACGCCCGGACCGGGTCTTGAGGCCAGAAGGAGAAACGTGGCTAAGACCCGAGTTCACGAACTCGCGAAAGAGTTCGGCGTCGAGAGCAAGTTCGTTCTCGAGAAGTTCAAGGAGATGGGTGAGTTCGTCAAGTCGGCGAGCTCGACCATCGAGCTGCCGGCGGAGATGCGCTTCCGCAAGGAGTTCGGCGACGCGCTGAAGACGGCCGCGCCGGCCGCAGCCGCTCCCGCCGCCCCGGCCCCCGCGAAGCCCGGCCCCAAGGCCCCCGCCAAGAAGGCCGAGCCCGCCCCCGTCGAGACCGAGGCGCCCGCCGCCGCGGCCCCGGCCCCCGTCGAGGCCCCCGCGGCCGAGGCGCCTTCTGCCCCGGCCCCCGCGGCCCGGACGGCGCCCAAGCCCGGCCCGAAGAAGGCCCCGGCCCCGGAGGCCCCCGCGGCTCCGGCCGCCGAGACCCCCGAGCCCCCGGCCGAGCCGGAGGCCCCCGCGGCCTCGGCCACGCCGAAGGCTCCGTCGCCGCGTCCCGTGGGCAAGCCGACCGGCACCCCGCGCCCCGGCAACAACCCGTTCGCCCCCAGCCAGGGCATGGGCCGTCGTCCGGCTCCTGCTCCCGGTGGCGAGCGTCCCCCCGTCGCTCCTGCGACCGGCGGCGCCGACCAGCGCCCGCCGCGTCCGCCGGCCGGCCGTGACGGCGGCGCCCCCGGGCGTCCCGGCATGCCGCGTCCGAACCCCGCGATGATGCCCAAGTCCCCGGCCGCCTTCGGCTCGGGCCCCGGCGGCCGCGGCCCCGGTGGTCCCGGTGCCCGCGGCGGCGCTCCGGGCCGTGGTGGCCCGGGTGGCGCACCCGGTCGCGGTGGCCCCGGTGGCGCACCCGGTCGCGGTGGCCCCGGCGGTCCTCCCGGTGCAGCCGGTCGTCCCGGCGGCTTCGGCCCCAGCGGTGGCGGTCGTCCCGGTGGTCAGCGTCCCGGCCAGCGTGGCCAGACCCAGGGTGCCTTCGGTCGTCCCGGTGGCCCCTCGCGTCGAGGTCGCAAGTCGAAGCGCGCCCGTCGTCAGGAGTTCGAGGCCATGCAGGCCCCGACGATCGGTGGCGTGCGCGTCCGCAAGGGTGACGGCGAGACCGTCAAGCTGCCCCGCGGCGCCTCGCTGACCGACTTCGCCGAGCGCATCGGCGTCGACGTGTCGGCCCTGGTCCAGATGCTCTTCTCGCTCGGCGAGATGGTCACGGCGACCGAGTCGGTCAACGACGAGACGTTCGAGCTGCTCGGCGAGGAGCTCAACTACGTCGTGCAGGTCGTCTCGCCCGAGGACGAGGACCGCGAGCTGCTCGAGTCGTTCGACCTCGAGTTCGGTGAGGACGAGGGTGACGACAGCGACCTCGTCATCCGCCCGCCGGTCGTCACCGTCATGGGTCACGTCGACCACGGAAAGACCAAGCTGCTCGACGCGCTCCGCAACGCCAACGTCGTCGACAAGGAGGCCGGTGGCATCACGCAGCACATCGGTGCCTACCAGGTCGCGGCCGAGGTCGAGGGCGAGGAGCGTCGCATCACCTTCATCGACACCCCGGGTCACGAGGCGTTCACCGCCATGCGTGCTCGTGGTGCGCAGGCCACCGACGTCGTGATCCTCGTGGTCGCGGCCGACGACGGCGTGATGCCGCAGACGGTCGAGGCGTTGAACCACGCCAAGGCCGCCGGTGTGCCGATCGTGGTCGCGGTCAACAAGATCGACAAGCCCGACTCCGACCCGACGAAGGTGCGCGGCCAGCTCACCGAGTACGGCCTGGTCCCCGAGGAGTACGGCGGCGACAGCATGTTCGTCGACGTCTCCGCGAAGTCCGAGCTCAACCTCGACAAGCTGCTCGAGGCCGTCGTCCTCACCGCCGACGCCTCGCTCGACCTCCGGGCGAACCCGACCCAGAACGCCCAGGGTCTGGTCGTCGAGGCCCACCTCGACCGCGGTCGCGGTCCGGTGGCCACGGTCCTGGTCCAGCGCGGCACGCTGCGCGTCGGCGACTCGATCGTCGCGGGCGCCGGCTACGGCCGGGTGCGCGCCATGCTCGACGAGCACGGCGACAACATCGAGGAAGCCGACCCGTCGCGTCCCGCGATGGTGCTCGGTCTCACCGCGGTGCCCGGCGCCGGTCAGACGTTCATCGTGGTCGAGGACGACCGGATGGCGCGTCAGATCGCCGAGAAGCGCGAGTCGCGCGAGCGGGCGGCCATGCAGGCCAAGCGCCGCGTGCGTCGCACCCTCGAGGACTTCATGGCCTCCATGGAGAAGGGCGAGAGCCAGGAGCTCAACCTCATCCTCAAGGGCGACGTGTCCGGTTCGGTCGAGGCGCTCGAGGACGCCCTCTCGCAGATCGACGTCGGCGACGAGGTCACCCTGCGCGTCATCGACCGCGGTGTCGGTGCGATCACCGAGACCAACGTCGACCTGGCCGCGGCCTCCGACGCGATCATCATCGGGTTCAACGTCCGCCCCCAGGGCAAGGCGACCGAGATGGCCGACAAGGAGGGTGTCGAGATCCGCTACTACTCGGTCATCTACCAGGCGATCGAGGAGATCGAGGCGGCGCTCAAGGGCATGCTCAAGCCCGTCTACGAGGAGTCGGTGCTCGGCCAGGCCGAGATCCGCAACATCTTCCGCTCCTCGAAGATCGGCAACATCGCCGGTTGCATGGTCACCAGTGGCCTGCTGCGGCGCAACGCCAAGGCCCGCCTGCTCCGCGACGGCAACGTCGTGGCCGACAACCTCGACCTGGCCTCGCTCAAGCGGGAGAAGGACGACGCGTCGGAGGTCCGCGAGGGCTTCGAGTGCGGTCTGGTGCTGAAGAACTACCAGAACATCGAGATCGGCGATGTCGTGGAGTCCTTCGAGATGCGCGAGATCGCGCGCAGCTGATCGATCACGTCGACGGCCGCCCCGGGGACCTGTCCCCGGGGCGGCCGCGTCACGTACGGCCCCTCACCACCTCCAGCCCTCCCGCACCCAGTCCCGGAGCCCGCTCCTAGACTCGGGAGACCGGCTGTCCCACGACACAGGAGCACGACCATGGCAAGCCCACGGGTACGCAAGATCGCCGACCGGATCCAGGTCATCGTCGCCGAGATGCTCGAGCGCCGGATCAAGGACCCGCGCCTCGGCTTCGTGACGGTCACCGACGTGCGCGTCACGGGGGACACCCAGCAGGCCACGATCTTCTACACGGTCCTCGGCGAGGAGGCCGACCGCGTCGGCACCGCCGCCGCGCTCGAGTCCGCGAAGGGCCTGCTCCGCTCCGAGGTCGCCAAGCAGCTCGGCATCCGGCACTCGCCGAGCCTCACCTTCATCGCGGACGCGCTGCCCGAGAACGCCCGCCACCTCGACGACGTGCTGGCCAAGGCCCGCCAGTCCGACGAGGCCGTCGCCGCCGCGCGCGCGGGCGCGACGTACGCCGGCGAGGACGACCCCTACCGCAAGCCCCGCGAGGACGACCTCCTCGACGAGGACGACGACGACCTCGTCGACGACGACGAGGACGACGTGGAGGACGACGCGCAGTGACGTCGACGGCCCCCGCGTCGGGGCTCGTCGTGGTCGACAAGGCCGCGGGCATGACGTCGCACGACGTGGTCGCCCGGGTCCGCCGGCTCGCCGGCACTCGCAAGGTCGGCCACGCCGGCACCCTCGACCCGATGGCGACCGGCGTGCTGGTGCTCGGCGTCAACCGCGCCACCCGGCTGCTGGGCCACCTGATGCTCACGGAGAAGGGGTACGCCGCCACCGTGCGCCTCGGTGAGGCGACCACCACCGACGACGCCGAGGGCGAGACCACCGCGGTGGTCCCCGCCGCCGGGCTCGACGAGGCCGCCGTCCGGGCGGCCTTCGCCGAGCAGGTCGGCGCGATCGAGCAGGTCCCCACCGCCGTCTCCGCGATCAAGGTCGACGGCAAGCGGGCCTACCAGCGGGTCCGGGACGGCGAGGACGTCGTCCTGAAGGCCCGCCCCGTCACGGTCCACGAGCTCACGGTCGACGACGTCCGCCCGGTGGGCGACCACCTCGACGTCGACATCACGCTGCGGTGCTCGAGCGGCACCTACGTCCGCGCCATCGCCCGCGACGTCGGGGCGCGGCTCGGGGTCGGGGGGCACCTGACCGCGCTGCGGCGTACCGCCGTCGGGCCCTACGCGCTCGCCGGGGCCCGGTCGCTCGACGAGCTCGCCGAGTCGTTCGCGCTGATGCCGATCGCCGACGCCGCCCGGGCCGCCTTCCCGGCACGCGACCTCGACGCGTCCCTGGCCGACGACGTCCGGGTCGGGCGGGCGCTGGAGATCGGGCTCGACGGCGTGACCGCGGTGTTCGCCCCCGACGGCGAGTTCCTGGCGCTCTACGAGCCGCGCGGCGACGTGGCCCGGGCCGTCGCCGTGTTCGTCTGACGGACCGCCCGGCGGGGGCGCGAGAGCCCGCGAAGCCCGCCAGTAGTCTTCCCTCCGTGCACATCTGGCGTTCGATCGACGAGGTCCCGGCCGACCTGGGACCCACCGCGGTCGTCATCGGCAACTTCGACGGGGTCCACCTCGGTCACCGGCACGTGCTGGCGCGGGCCCGTGAGCTGGCCGACGAGCGGGGCCTCTCGCTCGTCGCCGTCACCTTCGCGCCGCACCCGATGGCGGTGCTGCGGCCCGAGCACGCCCCGGTCACGCTGACCACCCTCGAGGTGCGCGCCGAGCTGCTCGGTGCCGCGGGCGCCGACGCCGTGCTGGCGCTGCCCTTCGACCGCGACGTGGCGTCGTGGTCGCCGGAGGAGTTCATCGAGCGGGTGCTGGTCGGCTGCCTGCACGCGGGTGCCGTCGTCGTCGGGGCCAACTTCCGCTTCGGCAGCCGAGCCGCGGGCGACGTCGCCACCCTCGGGCGCGAGGGGGAGCGGCACGGCTTCGTGGTCGAGGGGATCCCGCTCGACGGCGGCCCGCAGGTCTGGTCGTCGACGTACGTCCGCACCTGCCTGGCCACCGGCGACGTCGCCGGGGCGGCCGAGGCCCTGGGCCGCCCGTACTCCGTCCGCGGCGTGGTCGTCCAGGGCGACCAGCGCGGCCGCGAGCTGGGCTACCCGACCGCGAACGTGCCCACCAGCGACGCGACGGCGGCCCCCGTCGACGGGGTGTACGCCGGCTGGCTGCGGCGCCTCGACACCGGCGAGGAGTTCCCGGCCGCCATCAGCGTCGGCACCAACCCGACCTTCGACGGCGAGCGCGCACGCCGCGTCGAGAGCTACGTGCTCGACCGCACCGACCTCGAGCTGTACGGCGTCGAGGTGGTCGTGTCGTTCGTGGAGCACCTGCGGGGCATGGTCGCCTTCGACTCCGTCGAGCAGCTGGTCGTGCAGATGGAGGACGACGTCGACCGCGCCCGCGCGCTGCTGGTGGGCGGCACCGCGTGAGGCCGGTCCCCACCGACCGGCTTGAGGCCACCGAGGAGTGGTTCCTCCAGCACGGGCTGACCTACTTCGTCCCCGAGCGGCGCGCGCACGTGCGCCAGGCGATGCGGGTGCGCCGTATCGCCCCGCTGCTCGTGGTCGTGCTGCTCGTGGGCAGCGGGGCCGGGGGACTGGTGGCGTGGGCCGCCGACCAGCTCACGCTCGGCCCGGCCACGCTCGCCTCGCTGCTGCTGCTGGCCGCCGTGTGGTACTCCCTCGTCCAGTTGCACGCCGGCCCGATCGTCCTGTGGGCGCTCGGGCGGACCTTCGGCAGCCTGCGGACGCTGCTGCCGATGACGACCCGCGCGCTGCCGCTGCTGCTGCTCTTCATCACGTTCCTCTTCATCAACACCGAGGTCTGGCAGGTCGGCTCCAACCTCAGCGTCGGCGCGCTCTGGCTCACGGTGCTGCTCTTCGTCGTGCTGGCCTTCGCGTTCCTCGTCGTCCGGCTGCCCGAGGAGGTCGACCGGACCGACGACGACGTCGATGACGCGCTGCTGCTCAAGGCCTGCCGGGGCACGCCGCTCGAGGCGACCGCCGAGGCCTTCGTCGCCGACCCGGACACCGACCCGGCCGCGCACGCGGAGGTCACCGGCTTCGAGCGGTGGAACCTCGTCATCGTGCTGATGATCGTGCAGGCGGTGCAGGTGCTGCTCGTGACGTTCTCGGTGTTCCTGTTCCTGATGGTCTTCGGCGCCCTGATCATGACCGACCCCGTGATGGACTCCTGGCTCGGCCACGACACCACCAGCGTCCCGGGGCTCTCCGGCTTCACCGTCGAGCTGCTGCAGGTGGCGACGTTCCTCTCCGCCTTCTCCGGGCTCTACCTCACGGTCTCCACGGTCACCGACGAGACCTACCGCGAGCAGTTCTTCGGCAGCGTCATGCAGGAGATGGAGCGGGCCGTCGGCATGCGCGCGGTGTACCTCTCCCTGCGCGACGCCTGACCCGGCGAGCCGGCGCGTCTGCACCCGGTCGAGGGGTCGAGTCGGCGCATCTGCAGACAGTCGAGGGGTCGAGTCGGCGCATCTGCAGACAGTCGAGGGGTCGAGTCGGCGCGTCTGCACACGACATGCGACGAGTCGGCGCACCTGCGTCTGCAGATGCGCCGACTCGGCGGTCGTGGAGCCGGCAGGTGCGCCGACTCGGTGGGTCAGGCGTCCAGGTCCTGCTCGACCAGGGCGGCGATGGCGTCCACGTCGGCCTGGTTGTCGCCGGAGACCTCGACGGTGTCGCCGTTGCCGGCGCCCAGGGTCATGATCAGCAGCGCCGAGCTGGCGTCGACGGCCTCGTCACCGGGGAGCCCGATGGTGACCTCCGAGTCGAGCTCGGACGCGGCCTCGGAGATGATCGCGGCGGGGCGGGCGTGCAGGCCGACGGCGGAGCCGACGACGACGGACTTGGTGGGCATGGTGCTCCTTGGGTGTGAGGTCGGTCGGTGGGGGTCAGACGGTGGCGACGTCGGCGGGTGCCTTCGCCGTCGACTTGAGCGCGACGACGGCGGCCGCGGCGACGAGCACCCCGGCGACCAGGGCGATCAGGAAGCCGAGGATGTTGCCGACGGCGAAGATCACGAAGATGCCGCCGTGCGGCGCCCGCAGCGTGACGCCGAGGGCCTCCGCGAGGCCACCGGTGACCGCGCTGCCGAGCATGATCGAGGGGATCACGCGCAGCGGGTCCGCCGCGGCGAACGGGATGGCACCCTCGGTGATGAAGGAGGCGCCCATCAGCCAGGCGGCCTTGCCGTTCTCCCGCTCGGGGATCGTGAACAGGCCGGGCCGGACGACCGTGGCCAGCGCGAGCGCCAGCGGCGGGACCATGCCGGCGAGCATGACGGCGGCCATCACCTTGAGCTCGGGGGCGTCCGTCGCGGTGGCGGCGGCGCCGAGGCCCGTGGTGGCGAAGGCGTACGCCGTCTTGTTGAGCGGTCCGCCCATGTCGAAGGCCATCATCAGGCCGAGGATCACGCCGAGCAGGATGGCGGAGCCGCCGCTGAGGCTGTTGAGGCCGTCGGTGAGGGCGCCGGTGAGCTTGGCGAGGGGCTTGCCGAGCAGCACGACCATGACGAGGCCGCTGACGAGGGTGGCACCGAGCGGGATGACCAGGACGGGCATCAGGCCGCGGGCCCAGGTGGGCACCTTGCGCATCGCGATCCAGTGGGCGACCACACCGGCGAGGACACCACCGATGATGCCGCCGATGAAGCCGGTGCCGAGGGTGCCGGCGATGGCGCCCATGACGAAGCCGGGCGCGATGCCGGGCCGGTCGGCGATGGCGTAGGCGATGTAGCCGGCCAGGGCCGGCACGAGGAACCCGAAGGCCGCCGCGCCGAGGACGAACAGGAGCGCCCCGATGTAGGCCATCAGGTTGCTGCCGAACAGCGCGTGCTCGAGGCCCAGCGCGTTGGCGTCGGGCAGGTTGAACAGGGTGTTCTTCGTGGCGATGTCGCCGTGGTTGACGATCTCGTAGCCGCCGAAGAGGAAGCCGAGCGCGATCAGCAGACCGCCGGCCGCGACGAACGGGATCATGTAGGAGACCCCGGTCATCAGGACCCGGCGGATCCGGCCGCCCCAGCTCTCGTTGGCGCCGGAGGCGCCCTCGCCGGCGGTGACCGAGCCCTCGACGCGCGGGGCGTTCGGGTCGTCGGCGTACCGCAGCGCCTCGGCGATCATCTGGTCGCCCTCGTCGATCGGGCGCTTGACGCCCGAGGAGACGACGGGCTTGCCGGCGAAGCGGCCGCGGTCGCGGACGCCCACGTCGACCGCGAAGATCACGGCGGCGGCCTGCGAGATCGTCTCGGGGGAGAGCGGCGTGGAGCCGGCCGAGCCCTGGGTCTCGACGGCGATGGTGACGCCGGCGCGGGCGGCCGCGGCCTCGAGGGCCTCGGCTGCCATGTAGGTGTGCGCGATGCCGGTCGGGCACGCGGTCACCGCGACCAGGCTGCGGCCGGCGGTGGCCGGCGCCGGCGCGGCGGCTACGGCCGGGGCGGCTGCGGCGGGGGCCGCGGCACGCGGCGCGGGGGCGCCGCCGATCTCGCGGCTGACCAGGTCGACGACGTCGTCGTTCGACTCGGCGTCGCGCAGGGCGTCGGTGAAGGCGGGCTTCACCAGGGCGCGGGCCAGCTTGGTGAGCAGCTGCAGGTGCGTGCTGTCGCCACCGGCCGGGGCGGCGATGAGGAAGACGATGTCGGCCGGGCCGTCCTTGGCGCCGAAGTCCACCGGCGGGTTGAGCCGCGCGAAGGCGAGGGTCGGCTCGTCCACGCCGGCGGTGCGGCAGTGGGGGATCGCGATCCCGCCGGGCAGGCCCGTCGACGACGTGCCCTCGCGGGCCAGGGCGTCGTTGATCAGCTGGCCCACGCTGGACGCGCGGCCGGCGGCGCCGACGACGTCGGCGAGCGCACGGATGACGGCTTCCTTGTCGGAGCCGAGCGACGCATCGAGGCGCACCAGGTCTCTGGTGATCAGGTCGGACATCGTCACCCTCCTAGGGTGAGGTTGAGGTCGCGGACCGAGACCAGCTCGGGGCGAACCTGTGAGGGGTGGGGAATGGTCGTGCCGGGAAGTCCGGCGGCCGCGCTGCCGTAGGCGACGGCGAGCGCGAGTCGTTGGTCGGGGGTCCGGTTGCGGATATCCCCGAGGAGGTAGCCGAAGAGGCTGGAGTCGCCCGCACCGACGGTGCTGACGACGGAGGTGGGCGGCGGCGTCGCGTGCCACGCGCCTGCGGCGGTGACGAGTACGGCGCCGTGCGGGCCGAGCGTCGCGAGGACCGCGTCGACGCCCCGGTCGACCAGGGTCAGCGCCGCGGTGGCGGCGGCCTCGGGGTCGGACTCGAGCAGGTCGGGGTCGCCCCCGGTGAAGGACGCGAGCTCCTCGCCGTTCGGCTTCATCAGGTGCGGCGCACCCGCGTCGAGGCGCTCGACGAGCGCCCGCAGCGGGGCGTCGCTGGTGTCGACCGCGATGCGGGCGCTCGACCCGCGCAGGCCGGCCACGAGGTCGGCGTACCACTCCACGGGCGCGCCGGGGGGCAGCGAGCCGGCCAGCACGATCCAGTCCGCGGACGCGGCCCGGCGGCGCAGCATCTCGACGAGGCCGGCCAGCATCTCGGGCGTCGCGGTCGGGCCGGGGCTGTTGAGCTTGGTGGTGGTGCCGTCGGGGTCGCTGATGGTGATGTTCACCCGCAGCGCGCCCCCGTGGTGCACCGGGCGGCAGTCGATGCCGGCGGTCAGCAGCTCGAGCACGAACGGGTCGTCCTTGGTGGCGGGGAGCACCGCGATCGACGGGATCCCCGCGGCGACGGAGGCACGCGAGATGTTGACGCCCTTGCCGCCCGCCTGCGAGATGACCGACTCGGCGCGCTGCACGGCGCCCGGGACCAGCGGGCTGGTCAGCGTGACCGTGCGGTCGTGGCTGGGGTTGGGGGTCAGGGTGACGATCATGCGACCACGACCTCGAGGCCGGCGCGGGTCAGCGCGCGGTGGTCGGTGTCCGTGATCGCGTCGTCGGTGACCAGCACGTCGACCTCGTCGAGGTCGGCGAAGCGGAGGGTGGTGTCGATGCCGATCTTGCTGGCGTCGGCGAGCACGACCACCTTGCTGGCGCTGGCGACCATGGCCCGCTTGGTGGCGGCCTCGTCGCGGTCGGGGGTCGAGAGACCGTGGTCGACGGTGAGGCCGTTGGTGCCGAGGAAGACGAGGTCGGCGCGCAGGCGCGAGATCGCCTCGACCGTGTCGGCGCCGACCGCGGCCTGGGTGGTGGTGCGGACCCGGCCGGGGAGCAGGTGAAGGTCGACCTGCGGCTGGCCGGCCACCCGCGCGGCGACCGGGACGGCGTGGGTCACGACGACCAGCGGGTGGTCGCGGGGGAGCAGGCTGGCCAGGCGGCTGGTCGTGGAGCCCGCGTCGAGCAGCACCGTCGCCCCGGCGGGGGGCAGCAGCTCGAGGGCCGCGCGGGCGATCCGCTCCTTCTGCGAGGTGTTGGACGAGTCGCGCTCGACGAGCCCGGACTCGATGACCGCGAGACTGTGGGCCGGCACCGCGCCCCCGTGCACCCGGCGGACCAGTCCCATGCGCTCCAGCGTCGACAGGTCGCGGCGCACGGTCTCGGTCGTGACGTCGTACTGCTCGGCGAGCACGTTCACCGAGAGACGACCGTGCTCGGCCACGAGCTGGGCCATCGCCTGCTGACGCTCTTCGGCGTACATGGTCATCGTGGTCCTCCTCCCTTGCCGTGCGAATCTTTGTATCTGTTGTTTTACGCCCGAACGTGTTGACTGTCAAGGGGGTGCGGGGGTTAACTTGTGAGCATGGTCACCGCATCCGACGCCACCGCGTCCTCCCTCCTGCACGGCACCCCCGTCGTCCCCGGTGTGGCCCACGGGCCCGCGCTCGTCGCCCGCAGCGAGGTGTCGCCCGACGCCGTCGCCCGCTTCGGCGACGGGGGCTTCGCCGACGTGGACGCCGCCCTCGCGGCGTACGACGACGCGATCGTCGCGGTGGCCGAGGGGTTCGAGGCCAAGGCGGCCCGTGCCTCCGGTGCCGCGGCCCAGGTGCTGACCGCCAGCGCCGGGCTGGCGCGCGACAAGGGGCTGCGCGGCGCGGTGCGCAAGCAGCTGCGCGCCGGCGACCACCTGGTCGCCTCCGTGCACGCGGCGGTCGACCAGTTCGCCGGCATCTTCACCAACATGGGCGGCCTGATGGCCGAGCGGGTCACCGACCTGCACGACATCGAGCGCCGGGTGACGGCCCAGCTGGTCGGCGAGCCCGAGCCCGGGGTCCCGACGCCGAAGGTGCCCTCCGTGCTCGTCGCCGAGGACCTCGCGCCGGCCGACACCGCCGGCCTCGACCCCGCGCTCGTGCTGGCCCTGGTGACCGAGCGCGGCGGCCCCACGAGCCACACCGCGATCATCGCCCGCCAGCTCGCGATCCCGTGCGTGGTCGGCACCGCCGGCGCGATGGAGATCCCCGGCGGCACCCGGCTGCTGGTCGACGGCACCGCCGGCACGGTCGAGCGCGAGCCGGACGCCGCGCGCGCCGACGAGCTGGTCGCCACGGACCGGACCGCGCGCGCCGCGCTGGCCGAGTGGGCCGGCCCCGGGGTCACGGCCGACGGCACCCCGGTCAAGATCCTCGCGAACGTCGCCGACGGCGAGTCGGCCCGCTCCGCCTCCGAGGCGCCCGTCGAGGGCGTCGGGCTGTTCCGCACCGAGCTCTGCTTCCTCAACCGCAAGGACGAGCCCTCGGTCGAGGAGCAGGCCGAGATCTACGGCCAGGTGCTCGCGGCGTTCACGGCCGCCGAGGGCGGCAAGGAGCGGTACGTCGTGGTCCGCACGCTCGACGCCGGCTCGGACAAGCCGGTGGCGTTCGCGACCCACGTCGGCGAGGAGAACCCCGCCCTCGGGGTCCGCGGGCTCCGCCTGTCCTTCAGCAACCCCGCCCTGCTCGACCGCCAGCTCGACGGGATCGCCGCGGCGGCCCGGGCCACCGGCACCGAGACCTGGGTGATGGCCCCGATGGTGGCCACGGTCGCGGAGGCCGCCGAGTTCGCCGACAAGGTCCGGGGCCGCGGGCTCAAGGCCGGCGTGATGGTCGAGGTCCCCAGCGCGGCCCTGCTCGCGCACCGGATGCTCGAGGTGGTCGACTTCCTGTCGATCGGCACCAACGACCTGACGCAGTACACGATGGCCGCCGACCGGATGGCCACCGACCTGGCCCACCTGACCGACCCGTGGCAGCCCGCCGTGCTGCAGCTCATCGCGATCACGGCCGAGGCCGGGCGCCGGGCCGGCAAGCCCGTCGGCGTCTGCGGCGAGGCCGCGGCCGACCCGCTGCTGGCCTGCGCGCTGGTCGGCATGGGCATCACGTCGCTGTCGATGGCGGCCGCCGCCGTACGCCCCGTCGGCGCGCGGCTCGCGACCGTCGGCATGGACCTGTGCGAGGACGCCGCCGAGGCCGCGCTCGCCGCGTCCGACCCGCGCGCGGCGCGCGAGGCCGTGCTGGCGGTGCTCGAGGGCTGAGCGGCGCGGGGCCCTAGGGCTCGTCCGGCGCGACGAGCGGGGAGTAGTCGTGCTCGGCCACGAGCCGCGCGACCATCTCCGCGCGGCTCGACACGGCGAGCTTCGCGAAGATGCGGCGCAGGTGCGTCGAGACCGTCCACACGCTGATGTCGAGCGAGGTCGCGATCGCCTGGTTGGTGCGCCCGTGGGCCACCATCAGCGCCACCTGGCGCTCGCGCGGCGAGAGGGTCACCCGCAGCGCGGGCTCCTGCTCGATGAACAGGCAGCGCACGCCGCCGATCGTGACGTCGAGCAGCACGCCCTCGCGCTCGTCGGTGTGGTGGTCGCCGAGGCGCACGAGGGTGGCGAGCTCGAGGCAGAGGCGCTCGAGCCGCGCCGGGTCGACGGCCGCGCGACGCGGCGTGGGCGGGGCGGCGTGTCCGGCGGGACGTGGTGCCTGCACCACCATCCGGCTGGCCGTGGGGCCGAGGTGTGACGTCATGGGACTCCCGAGCGTGTCGCGCTGTGCGATCCCCATGGCTCGACAACAGATGCGACGGTAGCAGTTCCGGCGCGCCACGGAACCGGTTCCGCGGGAGCCTTTCGACAGATGGACCCGACGGTCGCGAGCAGCACGACGTGGGCGTCCACCGCGCGCGCCCAGTCGCGCAGGTCGAGGTGCTCGTCCGGCCCGTGTGCCCCGTCGTCGGCGGGGCCGAGCCCGAGCAGCACGGGGTCGCAGCCGAGCACCCGCGCGAGCACGCCGACGGCCGGGACGGAGCCCCCGGACGCCGCGCGCGCCGGCGTACGCCCGTAGGCCGCGAGGCACGCGCGCGCCACGGCGTCGAGCGCCGCCGGCGGGGGGCGGAGGTGGTGGCCGGTCGTGGCCGGCCCACCCACCGTCTCGAGGTGTACGCCGGGGGGCAGGTCGCGCCGCAGCGCCCGCTCGACCACGGCCCGTCCGCGCGCGGCGGGCAGGCCGGGCGGGAGCCGCAGGTCGACCCGCGCGGTCGCGCGGACCGGGACCGCGCCCGCAGCAGCCCGCGCGTCGAGCCGGGAGACGGTGAGCGCACCGCGGACCGTCGCGCGCGCGGCCGGCCGGTCCGGGTGGACGGCACGCGCGCCGGCCTGCGCGCGGACCACGGCATCGGTGGGGAAGGCGGTCGTTCCCGGCCGGCCGGCCCGCGCCGGCCCGACGAGGCGGGTGGCCGCGTGCTCCGCGCGGCCCAGGGCTGCGGCGAGCACGAGCGACGGGTCGACGACGGCCCCGCCGAGCCGACCGGCGTGCACCGGCGCGCCCCCGACGTCGACGCGGACACGCAGGGCGACGCTGCCACGCTGCGAGAGCGTGACCGTGGGCCGCCCCGGCCCGGCGCCACGGGTGTCGACGACGAGCACGGCACCGACGGGACCGGCGAGCAGGCCGGCGAGGGGGCCGGACGGGCCGCGCGCACCCGGCCGGCGCAGCCGCGCCAGCAGCGGGCCGAGCCCCGGGCTCCCGACCTCCTCGGTGCCGTCGACGAGCGTGACGACGTCCCCGGGCGGTCCGCCCGCCGCCGCCCAGGCGCGCAGCGCCACCAGGTGGGGCAGCAGCTGGCCCTTGTCGTCGCTGGCGCCGCGCGCGACCAGCCGGTGGCCGACCCGGGTGGGCTCGAACGGCGGGGTCGCCCAGCCCGGGCCGGGCGGCTTCACGTCCAGGTGGCCGTAGACGACGGTCACCGGGGCTCCCGGCGCGCGCCCGGGAGTCCGCGCCACGACGACCGGCCCGGCCGCGGTCCTGCGGACCACGACGTACGGCGTCGCGCGGCGGAGCAGGGCGGCGACCCACGCCGCGGCCCGGTCGACGTCCGGCGCGTGCCGGGCCGACCCGCTGACCGACGGGATCCGCAGCCACTCCTCCAGCAGCACGAGCGCGCGCGGTGCGGCGCGCGCCGCACCCGCGCGGACCGTCCCGAGACGGTCGTCCACCTCGGGCTACCGCGGTCCGCGGCGGGTGCCGGCGCGGCTCCCGCGGTAGGTCCCGCGCCCGGAGCGGCGGGGGTAGGCGGGCGGCGGGTACCGCCGCGGCTGGACGTACGTCGGCGGGACGGTCAGCGGGCTGCGCTCGGCCACCGGCGCCGCGATGCCCGACTGGCCGAGGGTCTCCCACGGGAGCACCCGGTCGGACCCGCTGCGGCGGGCCAGGCTCATCGCCTGGGCGGACGTGAGCCACTCCTCGGCGGGCTCGGCGATGTTCATGAGCATCGCCTCGAACTCGCCGCGTGAGGTCTCCAGGATGTGCGGGCCGCTCAGCCAGCGCAGCACCTCGCGCCCCGTCACCGCCATCCGCTGCCGCGGCGAGCTCTGCAGCCGCTCGTCGAAGTAGCGGATCAGGACCTCGTCGACGACGTCCCAGGCGTTGTCGGCCCCGAAGAGGTCCTTCACGTCCTCGGACCCGAGGATCCGGAAGCACTCCTCCAGCACCTGCATGACCTCGATGCGCATCACGTTGAGGTGACCGAACGAGGTGAACTTCAGGTTGTTGCGCAGGTCGAGCCCGGCCCGGCGGACGACCGCGATGGAGCCGAAGCTCGGGTCGATCGCGCGCTCGCGGATGACGTCGCTGATCCGCTTGTCGCGCCAGAACAGCGTGACCTGGTTAACGAAGTGGCCGAAGAGCAGGTGGAAGTCGGTGTTCGGCCGGCTCTGCGCGGAGCCGAGTCCACGCCCGTAGCCCAGCACCCGGCGGTAGGCGTCGTGCCGGTCCTTGCGGGTGTAGCGCAGCACGTCGCGCCGGTCGAACTGGTAGAGCCGGTAGGCGCCCGGCCCCGAGGACAGCCGGACGGCGCCGCTCTCGAAGAGCTCCTTGAGCTTCTGCACCACCTTGAACACGCCGATCTGCTCGTGCTGGTAAAGGTAGTACAGGTCGCCGACGGCGACGATCCGCTCGGAGCTGACGGTCTCGTCGTACGGCGTCACCCCGTGCGTCGTGAGCGTCTCGCCCAGCGACTGGGCGGCCTCGGGCCCGAGGCCGACCAGCGAGGCGAGCCCCCGGTCCGGCGGCGCCCCCGCGAGGTCGTCGGCGGTGACCGCCGCGGCCTCGAGGTCGTCGATCTGCTGGTTGAGCTCCTCGGCGAGCGCCGGGTTCGACACCAGGCTGCCGGACAGCTGGTCGGCCACCTGCTCGCGGAGCGCGTGGATGCGGTCGATCCGCTCCTGGTACTGCTTCTCGGTCAGCATCTCAGTAACCCTCCTCGTCGTGCGCCGCCGTCACCCAGGCCAGGTGGTCGGCGAGGTAGCGCTCCAGGTCGTCGGTGTCGGCGGTCGCCGCCCGCAGCGAGTCGGCCCACTGCGCGGCCGCCCGGCTCTCGCGGTCCGCGGCGTCCCGGGAGACCGTGAGCAGCCGCTCCTCGTCCTCGAGCCGGTCGCGCTCCTCGCGCACCTCGCGCATCTTGGTGGCGTAGGGCCGCTTGCGGTCCTTGGGCGCCTTGGTGTGCGCCGCCTCGAGGCGGGTGTGCTCCGCGTCGAGCTCGAGGCGGGTGACCAGCCGCTGCTCCAGGAGCGCGTCCATCGTGACCCGTCGCGCCTCGGCCTCGGCGGCCTCCTGCTCGGCCCGGCGGCCGAGGTCGGCCAGCACCGCGTTGAGCACGCGCATCCGCTCGGCGGCGGCGCGGGAGGCCTTGCGGTCCTTCTTGGTCACCTTGTCCGGCGGGTCCACCTCGTCGGGGTGCCAGTCGACCCGGCGCGGGTCGTCGGCGGCGTACAACCGCGGCCAGGTGACCGGTGCCGGCGCGTGGACGACGCGACCGGTCTCGCTGTTCACCACGGCGACGGGGGCGTCGGAGGCCGGCAGCATCGCGCCCTGCGGCGTGATCTCGATGCCGGCCTCGCCGAGGATCGGCGCGATGTCGGCGAAGCGGAACAGCGCCGAGATGCTCTCCTCGTCGGCCGTCGTCGTGCCGTCGAGGGGGAGCACCAGGTCGTCCGGGTCGGCACTGTCGAGGTCGCACCCGCCGGCCCGCAGCTGCTGGCCGCGCGGCACGAAGGCGGGGACGTACGTCGGGCGCAGGTTGAGACCGCGGAACTCGACGTTCGCCACCCGGGTCTCGTCCTCGTCGTCGGCGTGGAGCGCGACCTCGGAGACCGTGATGTCGATGAGCACGACGCCGGCCCAGCGCCCGATGCGCTGCGCGCGCCGGGCCAGCTCGGTGAGCAGCCGGCACAGCCCGGACACCGCGATCTGCACGCGGGCGGCGTACATCCCGGCGGGCCAGCGCTGGCAGCACGAGGTCGGCAGGTAGCGCAGGGGCACCCCGCGACCCCGCGGCCGCGGCGGCACCAGCGCGTCGGCGAGGTAGCGTCGGAACGTGTCGGCCAGCGTGACCGCGGTCGGCGCGAGCGCGGCCACGATGCCGTCGCGACCGGCGTCCTGCGCCAGCCGACGGCCCTCGTCCGCCAGGAAGGCGGCGAGCCAGCCGAGCAGCCCGTCGAGGGTCAGGTTGGTCTCCTCGTCGAGCAGCACGGTGCGCCGCTCCGAGGCGCTGATCAGCACCGAGTCGAGCACTGCCTCGAGCTCCTCGACCTGGTCCGACGCGGCCTCCATCAGCCGTGAGACGAGGATCAGCTCGGTGCCGAGGAAGCCGCTGCCGCCGGCACCGGAGAAGGCCGGCCGCTGCCGGTTCCACGCGTCGCGGAGGTCGGCGACGAGGTCGACCAGCGTCCAGAACGACGTACGCCGGCCCTCCTCCTCGATCGTGTTGACGTTGTCGTCCACGAGCCCGAAGCGCTCGCGCAGCGCGCCGAGCTGGCCGCCGACCGTGTCGGCGACGACGGGCCCCGTCCCGACCAGGCCGGTGAAGTAGCTGTCGACCATGGCGACCCGCGGGCCGCCCGGGGAGCCGAGCTCGTCGACGAGCGACTGCACGCCGTTGCGGACGATGACCCGGTAGGACTCCATGTCGTCGGCGTCCGCGTCGCTGCGCAGGGCGGTCAGCCCGTCGAGGATCCGGAGGATCTCGCCCCGCGCGATCGTGGCGCGGCGGTACAGCGAGGCCTGACCGCCGCTGACCGCGCCGAGGTCGGCCTGCACCGCGTAGCCGCGCGGCACGAACTGCGACTCGACGTGGCCCTCGACGCGCACCAGGCGGAAGGCCGCCGTCAGCGCGTCGACGAAGGCCTTGGGGTCCTCCTCGCGGCTGCGGACGCCGAGCACGTTGCGCAGGGCGGTCCGCACCGCCGGTCCCTGGTCGAGCGCGGTCACCCCGACCGGGGCGGCGGGCGCGCCGGCCGTCATCGCGGGGAAGGCCTGGTCGACGTCGACGACCGGCAGGGGGCGGGGGTGGGCTTGCTTGGCGGTCACGATGTCCTCCAGGTGCTCGGCGAGGGAGGGGCAGTGACTGCCCTGCCTCCGGGATCGGTGTTCTCGGGTGCGCCGCCGGGATCGGCGGGCGGGGGGTGCCGCAGCCAGAGCGCCACGACCTCGGCCAGCTCCAGCCACACCCGTCGGGCGCTGGCCACGGTGTCGAGGAGCGGCTCCTCGCAGCGTTGCTGGGACTGCTCGATGCTGACCTGCCAGGCCCGCCAGCCGCCGCCCCCGCGACGCGCCACCTGGCGCATCGCGCCGGTCGCGGCGTACGACCGCAGGTCCCGCCAGTAGCAGACGGTGGCGGCCGCGAGGGCGTCGTCGACCAGGGGCATCCGCTGGGAGAGCAGGGCGGGGCCGTCGATGGCGACGAGCTCCTGGCCGGCCGCGACGACCGACGACTGCAGCTCGGACACCTGCTCGGCGAAGTGGTCGACGGCGGCGACCTCGCTGCCGTCGGGCCGGTCCTCGTGCGCGATCATCACGAGCTCGGTGACGGCCTCCGACAGGCGGGCGGTGGAGCTGCGCAGGTCGCGCAGCGCGAGCGAGATCGTCACGGCGCTCACGTCCCCGACAGCGCGGAGTAGAAGTTGCGCATCAGCACGTCCGGTGCCGCGAGCTTGCGGTCGACGGCGATCCGGACGGCGCCGATGAGGAACCGCTCCGGCACGACGCCGGGGTCCACGCCCCGGGCGAGCCGTCCCGCGGCCTCCTCGATCATCGACTGCTGGCGCGGGGCGAAGGTGATCACCTGGCGCAGCGACCGGTCGCCGAGCGAGGGGAACTTCGTCCAGCACACGGCGTCCACGACCACCTGGACGGCCTCGGGCAGGGTCCGCAGCATCGGCTGGGGGATCGTGGTGCCGGCCGTCGAGGGGTAGAGCCGGCGCCAGAGCCGCTCGTAGTCGCGGGCGATGTCGCCGAAGCCCATGCGGCGCAGCAGGTGCGTGGACAGGAAGGTGCGCAGGTACGGCGTCGGGTGCACGCCGTGCGGCGAGAACGCCAGCACCTGCTCGGGCGCCCGGCCGATCACGTCCATGAGCGAGGCGACGAACGCCTCCCCGCCGAGCATGCAGCCGACGAGGTCCGCGAAGGTCTCGCGGTCCCAGCGCGCCCAGGTGCGGGCGACCGACGGGGGGAGGCCCGCGGCCAGGCACGCGCGGTGGATCGCGCGCGGGACCTCGTCCTCGAGACCGAGCTCGTTCTGGAGGTTGTGGCAGACCTCGTGCAGCACCGCGCCCATCGTCCAGGGATTCACCATGCGGTGGTACGGCAGCTGCACCAGCGGGAAGGGGTTGAGCTGCCGGCCCAGCTTCCGCAGCGGGATGTTGCGGCGGTAGGTCGCGGGGGAGAAGCCGGTCCGCATGTAGGCGAACGGGCCGGGGCTGGGGATCGACCGCGCGGTGCCGAGGTGCATGTGCACGTGCTGGTAGCAGTCGAGGGCGATCTTGTCGCAGGCGTGCAGCCAGTCGCCGAAGGCGCCCTGGCGCTGCCCGAACAGCTCGAAGTAGAAGTCCCAGACCCGCTCGGTCGCGCGGACCCAGTCGTGGGCCCGGCTCTTGAGCCGGAGCAGCTCGCCGAGGTCGTCGCCCCGGGTCGCGCGGCCGGCGGACTCGACCTGGACGACCGCGGCCTCCAGGGGGCGGCGCAGCCGCTCGAGCAGGTCGTTGACCGCCTGGACGTGCCCCTCGGACGGGCGGGCCACGCCGGTCCCGAACTCGCTGCGGTGGAAGTCGCGGAGGGCGTCGAGGTGACGGCGTACGTTCACGCCCTGGCCCACGGCGAACGCCGGGACCGAGCTGGGTGCGGAGCCGGCCCTCCGCACCCGCGCGTCGACGACGGCGGGGTCGGGGCCGACCCGCTCAGCGACGGCGGACACGGCGGGCCACCCGCCGGTTGACGGGCCGCCCGACGGGGCGGCGGTACGCCGGGCGATTGCGCACCACCCGCACGGGCGGACGGCGGCGGGCGTTCCAGCGGGCCCGGCGGTGCCAGCGGCGGTCGAAGACGTCGACCGCGCGCACGGGTGCGGCGGGGGAGCGCAGCACCCGGCCCGTCATCGTGCCGAGGGTGCGCACGACGGTGGTGGCGTCGATGGGGCGGCCGTTCGCCGCCTGGTCGGCCAGGCTCTGCGCGGTGCGTTGGAGCACGACCGGGAGGGCGCGCACGAGCTGGCGGGTCTGCGGGCTGCGCCGGAGCCGGCGCGCGATCCGGGTGGCTCCCCTGATCAGGGCTGGCGCGTTGCGGGCCAGCACGGACGCGGCCCGGGGGATCAGCCGCGCGGCGATCGGGACCAGCGCGCCGATGAAGGCCTCGGCCTCGGACTCGCTCTGGGCCCGCTCGGCGCGCACGGCGAGGTGGGCCATCGTCTCGGCGTCGCGGTAGACGCGGCGCACGGGGTTCACGAACCCCTCGGCCTCCTCCTCCGCCTCGTCCTCGAACTCGGCCTCCAGCTCGCTCTCGCTCTCCGCCTCGGCCTCCGCCTCGAACTCGAACTCGTACTCCTCCTCGAGCTCGTACTCACCCTCGGCCTCGTCCTCGTACTCCTCCTCGCCGAGGAGGGAGCCGGCGATGCTGGCGAGCCCGCCGAGGAAGGCCTCGTCCTCGAGCTCCTCCTCCAGCTCGCCCTCGTACTCCGACTCGTACTCGTCCTCGAGCTCGCCCTGGAGGGCGGGGTAGCGGTGGTTCATCGTGGTCATCTCGACTCCTTGGTGAGGGGTGGTGGTCGCTCAGCGCCGCCGCGCGGTGACGCCGACGGGGCGCCCGGCGGGCACGGCGCCGCGGGGGACGCGGACGTCGCTCACGACGCGCACGGTGCGGGCGGGAGCGCCGCCACGGGCGGGGATCCGCACCGGCGTGACGACGCGCACGATCCCGGGGCGGGGGCGCCCGACGCGGGCGCCGGGGCGCACGGTGCGCTGGGCCACCGGCCGGCGGCGGACCGTGGTGGTGCGCGGACGGCGACCTCCGGCGTAGCCGGCGGCGGACGCGCGGCGGTAGGTCGGACGGGTCCGGCGACGGCGGTGCACGCTGGCGAGGCCGCGCGCGTGGCGACGCGACACCGCGCGCTGCCAGCGACCGTTGACGAGCACCCGCTGGGCACTGCCGGCCATCACGGCGCCGACGTCCTCGGGGCGGATCCGTCGGCCGTCGGCCTGCAGCTGGGTCAGGGTCCGCGCGGTGGAGCCGACGATGCCCGGCACCAGGCGCACGCCCGGACGGCTGGCCGGGTTCCGGTGCAGCATCCGGGTGAGCACGGTGGCACCGCGCAGCAGGTGCGGGAGCAGGTGCTCGAGCTCGCGGCGCTCGCGGGGGCTGATCGTCATCGCGACGGCGGACCCGACGAAGCTCTCGGCCTCGGACTCCGACTCGGCCGCGGCCGCCCGGCCGGCGAGGTACTCCGCCTGCGCCTGGCTCGCGGTGACCGGGGCGGTGGCCATCTCCTCGAGCTCGGACTCGAGCTCGTCCTCGAACTCGCCCTCGAGCTGCGAGGTGACGGCCCGGGCGAGCATCCCGGCGGCGGGGCCGCCGACGGCGGTGGCGAGCAGGGGAGCGGCGGTCTTGGCGATCCGCTTCAGCAGCGGGGTGGCCCGGCGCAGCGCCTTGCCGATCCGCTTGAAGAACAGCTCGGCCTCGGCCTCCGCCTCGTCCTCGTACTCACCCTCTTCCTCGGACTCGTCCTCGTACTCCTCCTCGCCGAGGAAGGAGCCGGCGAGCTTCGCGAGCCCGCCCAGGAAGGCCTCGTCCTCGTGCTCGTCCTCGTACTCCTCCTCGAACTCGGACTCGAGCTCCATCTCGAACTCGTCCTCGTACTCGCCCTCGAGCTCGTCCTCCATCTCGAGCTCGGACTCGTCCTCGTACTCCTCCTCGCCGAGGAGCGAGCCGGCGATCCGGGCGATGCCGCCGAGGAAGGCCTCGTCCTCCGCCTCGTACTCGTCCTCCATCTCGAGCTCGTCCTCGAACTCGGTGTGCGCCTGCGTCATCGGCCATGTCCTCTCTGCGCGACCCGGGGCACGGACCTGGGAGGGGCACGTGACGCCGGTGGGATGGCCACCAGTGAACGGCCGCCCGCGCGGGTGCAGTAGTCCCACGAGCGGGGTCGCCGGGACGGGGTCGACGAGGCGTGGTCACGCGCCCCGGGTGACGCGGAGATGTCTCACCCGACCGGGTTGCCCCGGTCGTGCGACCCTGTCCGGGCCAGGCGGGCTGGCCCGAACGGGTCAGGCGGTGACCGTCACCGGCACGCCGTTGAACGCCGCGTTGCCGGTCATGTCGAGCAGCTCGGGGTCGGTGAGGTCGTTGATCGAGACGCCGGCGACGGCGTTCGCCCGCTGGAGGCGTACGCCGTCACGACCGTGCCCGTAGCCGTGGGGCAGGCTGACGACGCCCCGCATCATGTCCTCGGTGGCGAGCACCTCGACGCGCACGCTGCCGACGCGCGACGCGACGGTGGCGACGGCCCCGTCGCTCAGCCCGCGGGCCGCGAGGTCCTCGGGGTGGATCAGCAGCTGGTGGCGCTCCTTGCCCTTGGTCAGCCGCTCGGAGTTGTGCATCCACGAGTTGCAGTCGCGCTGGTGGCGGCGCCCGATGAGCAGCAGGTCGTCGCCCTGCGGCGCCTCGACGGCGCGCAGCCGCTCGAGGTCGGCCACGACGAGGGCCGGCGCCGCGTCGATGCGCTTGCTGCGGTGCGGGATCCGCTCCGGGAGCTGCCCGGTGCGCAGGGGGCCGAGGTCGACCCCGGCCGGTTCGGCCCGCAGCCGCCGCATCGTCGCCCCGGACCCGCCGCGCTGCAGCAGCGCCGCCACCATGACCGTCGGGCTGACCGACAGCCGCAGCCGTTGCTGGAGCCGCTTCCCGAGCGGCGGCTTCGTGCGCAGCCGGGCCTGGGTCCGCAGGGCGACCTCGCGGTAGATCTCCCAGTCGTGCAGCGCGCCGTCCGGCTTGGCGAGCACCGCGGGGGTGAACCGGGCGGTGTCGCGGACCGCGAGCACGTGGAAGACCAGGTCGTAGTGGTCGCGCTCGAGGGCCGTGGTCGGCGGCAGGATGACGTCGGCGTGCCGGGTGGTCTCGTTGACGTAGATGTCGATCGCGGCCGCGAAGTCGAGCCCGGCCATCGCGCGGTCGAGCCCGGCGCCGTCGGGCGTCGAGAGGACGGGGTTGCCCGCCAGGGTGAGCATCGCCCGGATCTGGCCCTCGCCGGGCGTCTCGATCTCCTCGCGCAGGACGGACACCGGCAGCTCGCCGCCGAACTCCGGCAGCCCCCGCACCCGGCTGCGCCACACGTCGTGGTGCCCGCGGCCGATCAGGCCCAGCCCGACGGCGTCGATGGCGGGCGTCGTGACGAGGGTGCCCCCCGCGCGGTCGAGGTTGCCGGTCAGCAGGTTGAGCAGCTGGACCGCCCACTGGCACACGGTGCCGAACGCGTGCGTCGAGACGCCGACCCGGCCGTACGCCGCGGCGCCGTCCGCGGCCGCGAAGTCGCGGGCGACCCGGCGGACCTCCTCGGCCGGCACGCCGCTGTGCGCCTCGGCGAGCTCGGGGGTGAAGTCGGCGACGACCCGCTCGACGACGTCGAGCCCGTCGACGTACGCCGCCGGCGAGGTCAGGCCCTCGGCGAGCAGCGTCTGCACCATCGCGAGCAGGACGAAGGCGTCGGTGCCGGGCCGGACGAAGTGGTGCTCGCTGGCGACCCGGGCCGTCTCGGTGCGGCGCGGGTCGAACACGACCATCCGGCCGCCGCGCGCCTTGAGCTCGCGCAGCCGGACCGGGAAGTCCGGGACCGTCATCAGCGAGCCGTTCGACGCCATCGGGTTGGCCCCGAAGACCAGGAAGTACGACGTCCGGTCGATGTCCGGGATCGGCAGGAACAGCTGGTGGCCGTACATCAGGTGGGCAAGAAACTGGTGGGGGAGCTGGTCGACGGAGGTGGCGCTGAACTTGTTGCGGGTCCGGAAGGTCTTGACCATCGCGGTGCCGTGGGTGAGCGAGCCGAGGCTGTGGGCGTTCGGGTTGCCGAGGTAGATGCCGACCGCGTCGCGGCCGTGGTCGTTGATCGCGGCCGCCAGCCCGTCGGCCACCCGGTCGAGCGCCTCGTCCCAGCCGATCTCGACCCAGGTCGCGTCCGCGCCCTCGCCCACGCGGCGCACCGGGCGCCGCAGCCGGTCGGGGTCCGCGTGGATGTCGGCGATCGCGACGCCCTTGGGGCACACGTGCCCGCGCGAGAGCGGGTCGTCGGGGTTGCCCCGCACCCCGGTCACCGTGCCGCGCTCGATCGTCAGCTCCAGGCCGCAGATCGCCTCGCACAGGTTGCACACGCCGAGGCGCTTGCCGGTGAAGTCATCGGGTACGGGACCGTTCGTCAGGATGCCCACGCGCGTCATCGTGCCACCAGCCCACCGCCACGGGCGGCGGGTCCACGAGATCGCGTCGCGCGGGGGCTAGCCTGCCGACGTGCGCTCCCGACGTGGGGGCGCCCCACCTGAAGGGAACGACCCATGGGATACGGACTCGGAGTCTTCCTCCTCGCGCTCGGGCTGATCCTGGTGTTCGCGGTCAACGACACCCAGATCGGCTCCGTCGAGGTGCCTACGCTCGGCTGGATCCTCGCCCTCGCCGGCGTGCTGATCATCGTCCTCACGGCCGTCCAGATGAACCGCAGCCGCCGCTCGACGGCGGTCACCACCCACGCCGACGGCTCCCGCACCGTCAGCGAGCGTCGCGACGACGTCCCCCCGACCGTCTGAGCGACCCGCACCGCACCTCCCGTCCCACCCTCCGCCCCGGACGCCGACCACGGTCGGCCCGGGGCGGAGCCGCGCCCGACGCGATTCGGCGTACGACCCCCGCGTTGCTAGTCTTGACCGGTTGCCCCCCAGCGGGCGACGACTGCCGTCCAACGGCCGCGGATCCAGAGAGCCCCAGGAGTTCAGACCTGGAGCGCCGCGCAACGAGTGGCCCCACGGGCCGGAAGGAGCTCCTGCATGTCGATCGGTACCGACGCGGAGACCAAGAAGAAGATCATCGCCGAGTACGCCACGACCGAGGGTGACACCGGTTCGCCGGAGGTCCAGGTCGCGCTCCTCAGCTACCGGATCAGCCACCTGACCGAGCACCTGAAGACGCACAAGCACGACCACCACAGCCGCCGTGGCCTGCTGCTCCTCGTGGGCCAGCGCCGCCGGCTGCTCAACTACCTGCAGAAGACCGAGATCGCGCGCTACCGCTCGATCGTCGAGCGCCTCGGCCTGCGTCGTTGACCCCAGCTTGATGTGGGGAGCGGCTGCCCCTCGTGGGTGGCCGCTCCGTCGCATTTCGGCCGGGGACGACTAGTCTCGGACCCGGCGCACCACACAACTCAACACCCACGAAACCAGGAGCGACCCGCACGTTCTGGCCCGGTCCTCGGTAGTGGCCCTCAGATCTCGACAGGCTCGACCACAAGCCACCGCTCGTCCGCGAGCAGACGCCCGTCGCCGGGCGCACGATCTGCGGGCCTCGATCGAAGACCGGCCCCCCCGCCACCGGGTGGGGGACCACCCGGCGGGGCACCTCTCCACGAGGAGACACCCGCCGACCCAGCGGGACGCCGCGGCTCGCTCCGCGAAACAGAGAAAAGGGATGAACCCTTGACCCAGACCGACAACGCGGGACCCGTGATCTCCGCCGTCGAGACCGTTCTCGACAACGGCAAGTTCGGCACCCGCACCGTGAAGTTCGAGACCGGGCTGCTCGCCCGCCAGGCCGCCGGTTCGGTGACCGCCTACCTCGACGACGACACGATGCTCCTGTCGGCCACCACGGCCGGCAAGCACCCCAAGGACCACTTCGACTTCTTCCCCCTGACGATCGACGTCGAGGAGCGGATGTACGCCGTGGGCCAGATCCCCGGCTCGTTCTTCCGCAGCGAGGGTCGCCCCGGCGAGGACGCGATCCTCACCTGCCGCCTCATCGACCGGCCGCTGCGCCCGACCTTCAAGAAGGGTCTGCGCAACGAGGTCCAGGTCGTCATCACCGTGATGGCGCTCGACCCCGACCAGCCCTACGACGTGCTCGCGATCAACGCCGCGTCGCTCTCCACCCAGCTCTCCGGCCTGCCCTTCTCCGGCCCCGTCGGTGGCGTCCGCGTCGCCCTCATCGAGGGCCAGTGGGTCGCGTTCCCGAGCCACACGCAGCTCGAGAAGGCCGTCTTCGACATGGTCGTCGCCGGTCGGGTCACCGACTCCGGTGACGTCGCGATCATGATGGTGGAGGCCGAGGCCCCCGAGGACACCTACGAGCTCGTCCTCAACGGCGCCACCGCGCCGTCGGAGGAGATCGTGGCCGGTGGCCTCGACGCCGCCAAGCCCTTCATCAAGCAGCTGTGCGAGGCCCAGGCCGAGCTGGCCAAGCAGGCCGCCAAGCCCGTCCAGGACTTCCCGGTCTTCCTCGACTACGAGGACGACGTCTACGACGCCGTCGCCGCCGCCGCGACCGAGGGCACCACCGCCGCCCTGGTCATCGCCGACAAGCTCGAGCGCGAGGCCGCCCTCGACGACGTCAAGGCGTCCCTGCTCGAGCAGGTCGGCCCGCAGTTCGAGGGTCGCGAGAAGGAGATCGGGGCCGCCTTCAAGTCGGTCACGAAGAGCCTCATGCGCACCCGCGTCCTGCGCGACAAGATCCGCATGGACGGTCGCGGCCTCGCCGACATCCGTCCGTTGCACGCCGAGGTCGGCGTGATCCCGCGGGTCCACGGCTCGGCCCTGTTCGAGCGCGGCGAGACCCAGATCCTGGGTGTCACCACGCTCAACATGCTGACCCTCGAGCAGAAGCTCGACACGCTCAGCCCCGAGAAGACGCGCCGCTACATGCACAAGTACGTCTTCCCGCCGTTCTCCACCGGTGAGACCGGTCGCGTGGGCTCGCCCAAGCGCCGCGAGGTCGGCCACGGTGCGCTCGCGCGCCGCGCGCTCCTCCCCGTCCTGCCGAACCGCGAGACGTTCCCCTACGCGATCCGCCAGCTCTCCGAGGCCATGGGCTCCAACGGCTCCACCTCGATGGGCTCGGTCTGCGCCTCGACCCTGTCGCTGCTGCAGGCCGGTGTGCCGCTCAAGGCTCCCGTCGCCGGTATCGCCATGGGTCTCATCTCCGGCGAGGTCGACGGCCAGACGCAGTACGTCGCGCTGACCGACATCCTCGGTGCCGAGGACGCCATGGGCGACATGGACTTCAAGGTCGCCGGCACGCGCCAGTTCGTCACGGCGCTGCAGCTCGACACCAAGCTCGACGGCATTCCGGCCGAGGTCCTCGCTGCGGCGCTGAACCAGGCCAAGGACGCCCGTCTCGCGATCCTCGACGTCATGGCCGAGGCCATCGACGAGCCCGAGGAGATGTCGGTGCACGCCCCGCGGATCATCACGGTGCGCATCCCCGTCGACAAGATCGGTGAGGTCATCGGCCCGAAGGGCAAGATCATCAACCAGATCCAGGACGACACCGGTGCGTCGCTGTCCATCGAGGACGACGGCACGATCTACATCGGTGCGACCAACGGCGAGGCGGCCGAGGCCGCCCGTCAGGCCGTCAACGCGATCGCCAACCCGACCATGCCCGAGGTCGGCGAGCGCTACCTCGGCACGGTCGTCAAGACGACGAACTTCGGTGCGTTCGTCTCGCTGATGCCCGGCAAGGACGGCCTGCTGCACATCAGCAAGCTGCGCGGCCTCGCCGGCGGCAAGCGGGTCGACGCGGTCGAGGACGTGCTGTCCGTCGGCCAGAAGATCCAGGTCCAGATCGCCGAGATCGACGACCGCGGCAAGCTCTCGCTCGCCCCGGTGCTCGAGGACGAGGCGCCTGCGGACGCCGCTGCCGAAGCCCCCGCGGCCGAGTGATCACTGCGTGACGCAGAGCAACGCGACGACGACCGGCCGGCGGGCAACCGCCGGCCGGTCGTCGGCTTCTCCCGCCCCCTCGGCCCGGGCCACCCAGAAGGTCGGCAGCACCCGCACGCTGCAGACCGAGACGGGCGCCGACGGCCAGGTCACCTCCCGGGTCCGGCGTACCGTCCTGACCGGCGGGCTCCGGGTCATCTCCGAGCAGCTGGCCGGCACCCGTTCCGCCAGTATCGGCGTGTGGGTCGGCGTCGGCTCCCGCGACGAGACGCCCCGCCTGCACGGCTGCTCGCACTTCCTCGAGCACCTGCTCTTCAAGGGCACCAGCGAGCGCTCGGCGCTCGACATCTCCGTGGCGCTCGACGCCGTCGGGGGTGAGTTCAACGCCTTCACCGCCAAGGAGTACACCTGCTTCCACGCGCGGGTCCTCGACGAGGACCTGCCGCTGGCCGTGGACGTGCTCGGCGACATGATCACCAACTCCACGCTGGCTCCCGAGGACGTCGAGGCCGAGCGCGACGTGATCCTCGACGAGATCGCCATGCACGACGACGATCCCGATGACGTCGTCCACAACCTCTTCGCCGCGCAGGCGTGGGGCGACTCGCCCCTCGGACGCGGCATCGCCGGCACCGAGGAGTCGATCCGCGCCCTGACCCGGGCCCAGATCGCCCGGTTCCAGAAGCGGCACTACCGGCCGGCCAACATGGTCGTCTCGGCCGCCGGCAACGTCGACCACGCCGCGCTGGTGCGGCTGGTGCGACGGGCCTTCGGCCGCAACGGCTTCCTCGAGGGCGACGAGCCCCCGGTCCCGCCCCGCGGCCACGCCCGGGGCCGCCGGGTCACCCCCGGCCTGAGCGAGGCGACCCGCCCCTTCGAGCAGGTGAACGTCGTGCTCGGCGTCGCCGGCCTGCACCGGCAGGACGAGCGCCGCTTCGCCCTCGGCGTGCTCAACACCGCCCTGGGCGGCGGCACCTCCAGCCGCCTCTTCCAGGAGGTCCGCGAGCGCCGCGGCCTGGCCTACTCCGTCTTCTCCTTCGCCAGCCACCACGCCGACTCCGGCCTGGTTGGCGTCGCGGTGGGCTGCCTGCCCAGCAAGCTGGACGACGTGCTGGCCGTGGTGCGCGAGGAGCTCGCCAAGATCGCGGCCGACGGCATCACCGCCGAGGAGCTGTCCCGGGGCAAGGGCCAGCTGCGCGGGGGACTGGTGCTCGGCCTGGAGGACTCCGGCTCCCGGATGTCGCGCATCGGCAAGGCCGAGCTGGTCTACGACGAGCTGCTGAGCATCGACGAGGTGATGGCGCGCATCGATGCGGTCACCCTCGACGACGTCCACGCGATCGCCCGCGAGCTGTTCACCCAGCCCGAGGTACTCGCGATCGTCGGCCCCGCGTAGGCACGCTCAGACGAGCAGGCGGACGACGCCGGCGCAGGCGGCCGCCCAGAGCACGCTCGTGAAGGTGCCGATGATGAAGCGCTCGGCCGCGCCGGCGACCTCGCCGTTGCGCAGCTCGGGGTAGCGGCCCAGCCCCTTGAGGGCCAGCACGATCGCGACGCCCTCGGGCTGGCCGACCGCGAGGCTGGCGAAGACCGCGGCGCGCTCCAGCGCGCCGATCCACGCACCGCCCCGCAGCACCTCGCCGGCGTGGTCCAGGGTGTCGTCCGGGCGGGTGTGCTCCTGGCCGTCGACGAGGTCGAAGACCCGGGTGGTGACCGGTCCGCCGCCGACGACCGCGAGCGTCCCGGCGAGCACGACCAGCAGGGCCACGAGCGCGCGACCGTCGAGGTCGACGCGGTCGGGGACCGCGGCCACGACCGCGGCCGCCGCCAGGGCCACGGCCGTCACCGGCGCCCAGATCCAGGCGCCCGCGCGCGTCCAGCCCCAGGCCCCCGCGACGACCGCCGCGGCGAGCAGGACCAGGACGAGGGTGCCGAGGTCGGTCGGGCTCATGCGGGCACCGCCGCTCCGAGCAGCTCCGCGGTGAGGGCGCCGGCGAGCTCGCGGGCCCGGCGGCCCTCGACGATGCCGGCGGCCTGGGCGCGCTGGCTGACGGCCGACTGCGTGATGCCCAGCCGCTGCCCGGCGTCGTCGTACGACAACCCCTGGTCGACGAGATCCGCGACCTCCCAGCCGCGCGCGCTACGCCGGGCCAGGACGGCGGCCCACAGCCACAGCGTGGTCTCGAGGTGGCGCGCGGCGGGGTCGTCGCCCGCGACGCGCAGGTGCCAGGGGCTGTTCTTGGCGCTGGTCACGGCCTGGCGCGCGTGGAGGTACGCCGGCCCGCTGCCGGCCCGGGCGGTGTCGGGCAGCGGCTCGGTGACCGCGCCGATCCCGATGCCGATGTTCCAGGCGTCCTCGCGGAGCAGCCGCTCGACGACCCGGGGCAGGGTGGCGGGGTCGGCGAGCACCCCCTGGAACTCGTCGCCGGCGGTGCGCTCGAACCCACGGAGCAGGGGGAGCGCGGAGAGGGCCTCGACGGTGGCCGGGACGAGGTCGGGACCGGAGCGGCTGCTGCGCTGGTCCACGGTCAGGACGACGACGTCCATCTGCTCCTCCTCGGCGCTCGACTGATGACGAGGTTACATTAGGAAATTACCTAATGACAAGCATGCATAAGGCTTCAACCTTATCGACGCGCGATCAGCCCGACGACGGCCGGCGCCTTCTGCTCGACGACCGAGACCCGGAAGCCTTGGCCGACGAGGTTGGCCGAGGCCTTCTTGACGATCGTCGGGACCAGCTCGGCGCGGTTGGCCTCGTAGAACAGGAAGACGGCACCGCCGGGGAGCACCCGCTCGTGGAGCAGGGCGACCTCGTCGGCGCAGTCGCGCACCCAGAAGAGGTTGACGTTGAAGGCGAAGACCTTGTGCAGCCGCTTGACCGGCACCCGCAGCGTGGCGAGGTCGATCTGCCGCACGGTCAGGCGGCCCTCTTCGACATGGCGCGCGTTGCGCCGCTTCGTGCGGTCCACCCCGGACTCGGAGCGGTCGATCGCGAAGAGCTTCCCGGTGTCCAGCCGGCTGCAGATCAGCTCGGCGCCGGCGCCCGGTCCGCACCCGATCTCGAGCACGTGGTCCGAGGGCTGCACGTCCATCAGCTCGACCGCCCACCGGATCCGCGGAGGGATCGTCTGCAATGCCATGGGCCCAGACTGCCAGAAACGGCCGACCGAGGTGCGGGGGGCCGGGCCGACCGCCGTGTCGCGTCAGCCACTACCGTGGGGCCCGTGACTGAGCGCAGCGACGCAGACCGGACGTCCGACCGTGGAGCGGGGCTGGCCGTCGGGGTCGTCGGGGCCCGGGGCAAGGTCGGCGCCGAGGTGTGCCGGGCGGTCCGCGGGGCCGACGGGATGACCCTCGTGGCCGAGGTCGACGTCGACGACTCGCTGGACCTGCTGGTCGAGTCGGGGGCGCAGGCCGTCGTGGACTTCACGCACCCCGGCGTCGTGATGCACACCCTGGAGTTCTGCGTCCGCCACGGCATCCACGCGGTGGTCGGGACCACGGGCTTCGACGAGGCCCGGCTCGAGACCCTGCGCGGCTGGCTGGCCGACGCCCCCGGGGTCGGCGTCCTCATCGCCCCCAACTTCTCCATCGGCGCGGTGCTGATGATGCGCTTCGCCGCGGCCGCGGCGCCGTTCTACGAGTCCGTCGAGGTGGTCGAGCTGCACCACCCGGACAAGGCCGACGCACCCTCCGGCACCGCACGGCGCACGGCGGAGCTGATCGCCGCCGCGCGGCGCGAGGCGGGTCTCGGGCCGGTCCCGGACGCGACCTCGACGGGCCTGGGGGGCGCCCGCGGCGCCGACGTCGACGGGGTGCGCGTGCACGGGCTGCGGATCCGCGGCCTCGTGGCCCACCAGGAGGTCATCCTGGGCGGCGTGGGGGAGACCCTCACGATCCGTCACGACTCGCTCGACCGGGCCTCGTTCACCCCCGGCGTGCTCACCGGCCTGCGGTCGATCGCCGACCACCCCGGCCTCACGGTCGGGCTCGAAGGGTTCCTCGACCTGCCCTGACCAAGCCCCGCCGGCCGTGCCCGCGGCGTACTTCTGCAGGTTCGTGCGTTGCACAGACCTGCAGGTGACGTCCGGTTCCCTCTCTCGTTGAGCCTTGCAAGGGTTTGCGAAAACCAAGCGAACGACGAGAGGGACCATCTTCATGCGCAAGACACTCGGACTCGCCACCGCGGCCGTCCTCGCCGCCAGCACCTTGGGTGTCCAGACGGCCGGCAGCCTCACCGCCGACGCCCGCCCCGGCCAGCCCTCGATCGCCTCCGCGGCGGTCGCGGCGCTCCAGCAGCACCCGGGTGCCGCCCGGAGCACGGAGGGCCAGGCCTTCCGGGTCACCGACACGATCACGGACGCCAACGGCGCCACGCACGTGCGGATGCAGCGCACCATCGACGGGATCCCGGTCCTCGGCGGCGACCTCGTGGTCCACCGCGGCGCGAGCAAGGGCTGGCGCGGTGTCAGCCAGACGCTGAAGGCGCCGCTCACGCTGTCCACGCGCCCGGCCGTGGCCGCCTCCGCCGCCACCAGCCGCGCCCTCGCCCCGGCGAAGGCCACCCGCACCATCGCGGGCCTCAAGAGCGCGGGTGCCCCCACGCTCGTCGTGGACGCCACCTCCGGCGCCCCGCGCCTGGCCTGGCAGGTCATGACCGGCGGCGTGCAGAAGGACGGCACCCCCAGCCGCCTCGCGACGTACGTCGACGCGAAGTCCGGCGCGGTGATCCGCCGCGAGGAGCAGATCGAGACCGTCGACGGCTCCGGCCAATCGCTCTACGGCGGCACGGTGCCGCTGCAGCTCACGCAGTCGGGCTCGACCTACCAGCTCAAGGACCCGACCCGCGGCAACACCTACACGACCGACATGGGCAACGCCCAGGACTCGGCGCTGTGCTCGTACTTCGGCTCCGGCTGCAAGACCGGCACGCTGTTCACCAGCCCCGACACGTCCTTCGGCAACGGCACCACCAGCAGCCGCGAGTCGGCGGCCGTCGACGCGCAGTACGGCACCAACGAGACCTGGGACTACTACAACCAGGTCCACGGCCGCAACGGCATCTTCGGCACCGGCAAGGGCTCCTACAACCGCGTCCACTACGGCAGCGGCTATGTCAACGCCTTCTGGGACGGCACCAAGATGACCTACGGCGACGGTGACGGCACCAACTACGGCCCGCTCGTCTCACTGGACGTCGCCGGGCACGAGATGTCGCACGGCGTCACGGAGAACACCGCCGGCCTGACCTACTCGGGCGAGTCGGGCGGCCTCAACGAGGCCACCTCGGACATCTTCGGCACGATGGTGGAGTTCTTCGCCGCCAACGCCAGCGACCCGGGCGACTACCTCATCGGCGAGGAGTTCGACCTCAAGAACCACGTCGGCTTCCGCCGCATGGACAAGCCGAGCAGCGACGGCGCGTCGTACGACTGCTACTCCGCGCTCGCGGGCCAGGACGACGTGCACTACTCGTCCGGCATCGGCAACCACTTCTTCTACCTGCTGGCCGAGGGCTCGGGCGCCAAGACCATCAACGGGGTCGCCCACAACTCGCCGACCTGCAACGGCTCGACGGTCACCGGTGTCGGCCGCGACGCCGCGCAGAAGATCTGGTTCCGCGCCCTGACGGTCTACATGACGTCGAACACCAACTACGCAGGGGCCCGCACGGCGACGCTGAACGCCGCCAAGGACCTCTACGGCCAGGGCAGCACGCAGTACGCCGCGACGGCTGCCGCCTGGAGTGCCGTCAGCGTCGGCTGACGTGCGTGGGCGTGGCCCCGCTCTCGGCCCCTTCGTGGCGGCCTACGGAGGGAGCGGGGTCACTCCGCACGACCGTCCTCCCCTGACTGGGGGGACGAGAGGGGCCCGCACCGGATCTCCGGTGCGGGCCCTGGTCGTTCCGGCTCGACGACGGCGTGCTCAGGCCAGCCGCACGAGCGCGGCGACCAGGGCGGCGCCGAAGACCACGACGAGGAACGGCGCGCGCAGGAGCAGCAGCACCACGGCCGCCGCCAGGCCGGCCGCGCGGGCGTCGAGGACCAGGTCCTGCCCGCGCCCGACCACCTGGACGGCGACGAGGGCGGCGAGCAGGGCGACCGGGATCAGGTCGGCGACCCGCGCGACGAGCGGGCGCTCGAGGACGCGCGGCGGCACCGACAGCCCGGCGAGCTTGAGCAGGTAGCAGCCGACGCCGGCGACCACGAGCGCCAGCCAGGTGCTCACGGCCCCTCCGGGATCTCGGTGGGGTCCACGGCGTCGCGGGTCAGCACGCCCGCGAGCAGGGCGACGCCGGCCGCGGCCAGGACGGGCACGCCGGCGGGGGAGAGCGGGACGATGCCGAGGGCCACGGCGGCGGCCGCCACGGCGACGACCTGGTTGCGCCGCTCCCGCAGCCGCGGCCACAGCAGCGCCAGGAAGGCCCCGCCCACCGCGGCGTCGAGCCCGTAGACGCGCGGGTCACCCAGGCTGGTGCCCGCGACGGCGCCCGCCAGCGTGGCGAGGTTCCACATCACGAAGATCGAGACCCCGGTGGTCAGGAAGCCGACGCGGGCGGCCGCCGTCGAGCCCCGGGTCACCGACATCGCCGTCGACTCGTCGATCAGCACGTGCGCCGCCAGCGCGCGGCGCCCGCCCCGCCAGTCGAGCAGGGACGCGAGCCGCAGGCCGTAGAGCGTGTTGCGGGTGCCCAGCAGCAGGGCCGTCAGGGCGCCGGCGAACGGCCCACCGCCCGCCGCGAGCACGCCCACGAGCGCGAACTGCGAGGCGCCCGTGAACATCAGCAGCGAGAGCAGGCAGGTCTGGGCCACGCTCAGGCCGGCCGCCACCCCGACGGCGCCGAAGCTGACGCCGTACACACCGGTCGCCAGCCCGACGCCCAGGCTGTCGCGCACGATCGCCCGGCGCTCGGTGGCGGGCAGGGCGGGCTCGGTCACCGGCCGATCCTAGGACCGGCCGGGGTGCAGCCGGGGCTCAGGGACGGCGTACGGCGCGGGCGGGACGGCGGGGGTGGGAGAAGTCGTGCACCATCACGAAGGCGATGCCGAGCGCGAGCACCGCGCCGCACAGGGCGCCGACGGTCGCGGCGAGCGGGAGGGCACTGACGTAGGCGATCCAGGCGCCCCCGGCGACGCCGACGAGGAGGATGGCGGCGATGACCAGCGAGCGGTAGAGACGGGGCAGCGGACCCAGCATGGTGTTCCCGATCTGTCCGGATCCGAGCCCCTCGGACTTCGGGGGGTGCACCGGCGGCTTCCATGATCGCCCGATCCGCCGGCAATTCAAGTGAACGATCCAATCGCCCGGCCCGGGTCAGGAGAACTGCGTGTGCAGCCGCACCTGGCGGACCCGGGTGGTGCCGTCCCCGTCGAGGTCGAGCTCCCGGTGGGCGGTGTCGGGGGCCCAGCCGGCCTCGGTGAGGAAGCCGCGCAGGGCGTCGTCGGTCGACATCGCCCAGAGCACGGCACGCGTGAAGCGGTCGGCCCGCATCGTGTCGACGGCCGCCTGGAGGAGGCGCGAGCCGTGGCCCTTGCCGCGCTCGTCGGGGTCGATCGTGAGCTCCATCAGCTCGGCGTCGGCGACGGGGTCGCAGTCGGGGTCGGCGGCGGGGGAGGTGATCGCGAAGCCGACGACCCGGTTGCGCTCCAGCGCGACCAGGACCCGGTTGCGGGCGTCCTTCGACGCGGCGAGCGACTGCCGCCACGCCTCCGCGGCCCCCGCCACGTCGGTGGGCAGCGCGTCCATGGGCACGAGGTCGGCGTACGACGTGCGCCACGTGCGGAGCTGGAGCTCGGCGATGGCGCCGGCGTCGTCGCCCCAGGCGATGCGGACGGACACGTCGGCGGTGGGGCTGCTCATGGGCCCAGTGTCCCTCCTGGGCGAATGTTACGTCGCATCGCCCGTAGTGCTGAGAGTTGTAACAAACGCTGGTAGCGTGGTCGACGTGTACGGCAACGACTTCACCGCCCCCGACGAGCGGCCCGCCGGGCCGCGCGCCACCGACCACCCGGGTGACGACCCGGCCGAGTTCACGGCGCTGCTCGCCGGGGACGGCCGGGTGGAGCCTCGCGACGTGATGCCGGAGGCCTACCGCCGCACGTTGGTGCGCCAGATCGCCCAGCACGCGCACTCCGAGATCATCGGGATGCAGCCCGAGGGCAACTGGATCAGCCGCGCGCCCAGCCTGCGCCGCAAGGCGATCCTGATGGCGAAGGTCCAGGACGAGGCCGGCCACGGCCTCTACCTGTACGCCGCCGCGGAGACGCTCGGCGTCGACCGGGCCGACCTGCTGGACCAGCTGCACTCCGGGCGGCAGAAGTACTCCTCGATCTTCAACTACCCCACGCTGACCTGGGCCGACGTCGGGGCGATCGGCTGGCTGGTCGACGGCGCGGCGATCGTCAACCAGGTCCCGCTGTGCCGCTGCTCCTACGGCCCCTACGCCCGCGCGATGGTCCGCGTGTGCAAGGAGGAGTCCTTCCACCAGCGGCAGGGCTTCGAGATCCTGCACACCCTCAGCCACGGGACCCCGGCCCAGAAGGCGATGGCGCAGGACGCCGTCGACCGCACCTGGTGGCCCTCGCTGATGATGTTCGGCCCGCCGGACGACGACTCCCCGAACTCCGCGCAGTCGATGGCGTGGGGGATCAAGCGCTTCTCCAACGACGACCTGCGCCAGCGCTTCGTCGACATGACGGTGCCGCAGGCCGAGGCGCTCGGGCTGACGTTGCCCGACCCGGAGATCCGGTGGAACGAGGAGCGCGGCCACTACGACTTCGGCACCGTCGACTTCACCGAGCTCTTCGAGGTCATCAAGGGCAACGGGCCGTGCAACGAGCAGCGGCTGTCGCACCGGGTCCGCGCCCACGAGGACGGCGCCTGGGTCCGCGACGCGGCCAACGCCTACGCCGACAAGCAGGCGGCCCGGCGCACCGAGGCGGTCGTCGCGTGAGGGACTGGCCGCTCTGGGAGGTCTTCGTGCGCTCGCGCCGCGGCCTCTCGCACGTGCACGTGGGCTCGCTGCACGCCCCCGACGCCGAGATGGCGCTGCGCAACGCCCGCGACGTCTACACCCGCCGGCAGGAGGGTGTCTCGCTGTGGGTGGTCCCGGCCGCCGAGATCGTCGCGTCCAGCCCCGACCAGCGCGACGCGTTCTTCGACCCGGCCGCCGACAAGATCTACCGGCACCCGACCTTCTACGACGTCCCCGAGGGCGTGGAGCACCTGTGAGGGGCGACGACCGGCTCTTCGGCTACGTCCTGGGGCTCGCCGACGACGCCCTCGTCTCCGCCCAGCGGATGGGGTGGTGGATCAGCCGCGCCCCGCAGCTCGAGGAGGACGTGGCGCTCGCCAACATCGGCCTCGACCAGCTCGGGCAGGCCCGCACGCTCCTGGCCTACGCCGGGCAGGTCGAGGGCAACGGTCGCGGCGAGGACGAGCTGGCCTACTTCCGCGACGAGCGCGACTTCCGCAACGTGTGGCTGGTCGAGCGCGCCCAGACCGACTTCGGCGTCGCGATGGCGCGGCTGCTGCTGTTCTCGACCTGGCAGCACGAGCTGTACGCCGCCCTCGCCACCAGCACCGACGCCACCCTGTCCGGCGTGGCCGGCAAGGCCGTCAAGGAGGTCGCCTACCACGTCGACCACGCCTCCCGCTGGGTCGTGCGGCTGGGCGACGGCACCGACGAGTCCCACGCCCGGATGCAGGACGCGCTGGACGCGGAGTGGCCCTACCTCGCCGAGCTCTTCGCACCCGTCGACGCCGACCTGGTCGCGGCCGGGGTCGCGGTCGACCCGCCGCACCTGCACTCCACCGTCCTCACCCGCGTCGAGGACGTCCTCGCCGAGGCGACGCTCGTGGTGCCGCAGGTCCGCGACGCGATCGGCGGCGGCCGGCAGGGCCGGCACACCGAGCAGATGGGCTACCTGCTCGCCGAGATGCAGCACCTCGCCCGCTCGCACCCCGAGGCGTCGTGGTGACCGCCACGGGCTCGGTCGGCGAGAGCCGCTCGGGTGCCTGGAAGATCGCCGCGGACGTCCTCGACCCCGAGCTCCCGGTCGTCACGATCGCCGACCTCGGCATCCTGCGGGACGTGACCGAGGACGACCAGGGCCGGGTGCACGTGCAGATCACGCCGACCTACTCCGGCTGCCCCGCCATGGAGACGATCAGCACCGACCTGGTCGACGCGCTCACCCAGGCGGGCTACCAGCACGTCGACGTCGAGTTCGTCCTCGCCCCCGCGTGGACCACCGACTGGATGACCGACGAGGCCCGCACCAAGCTGGCGGCGTACGGCATCGCCCCGCCGCACCCGCGCGGCGCCGACGGCACGGTCCCGCTCACGCTCGCCGTGCGCTGCCCCCAGTGCGGCAGCCTCGACACCCGCGAGTCCAGCCGCTTCGGCTCGACGGCCTGCAAGTCCCTCTGGGTGTGCCAGTCCTGCCGCGAGCCCTTCGACCACTTCAAGGCCCTCTGAGTGACCCCGACCTCCCACCGCGCCGCCTTCCACCCCCTGCGGGTCGCGGCGATCGATCCCCTGACCGACGACGCCGTGGCGGTGACCTTCGCGGTCCCGCCCGAGCTGGCCGACGACTACGCCTTCGTGCACGGCCAGCACCTCAGCATCCGCACCGGCGACGACGTGCGCCGCAGCTACTCCCTCTGCACCGCGCCCTCCTCGCGGGTGCTGCGCATCGGCGTCAAGCGGCTGCCCGGGGGAGCGTTCAGCGAGGGCGTGCTCGACCGGCTCCGCGTCGGCGACGAGCTCGAGGTGATGACCCCGGCCGGGCGCTTCACCACCGAGCTTGACCCCACCGCGCGCCGGACGTACGTCGCCATCGCGGCCGGCTCGGGCATCACGCCGGTCCTGTCGATCGTCGCGGCGCTGCTGGAGGGCGAGCCGGGGGCGCGGGTGACGCTCGTCTACGCGAACCGCACCCACCGCACCGTGATGTTCCTCGACGAGGTGCACGACCTGAAGGACCGCTTCCCCGACCGCTTCCAGATCGTCCACGTGCTCTCCCGCGAGGCCCAGGACGTCGAGCTGTTCTCGGGGCGGCTCGACGCGGAGCGGCTGCGCGGGATCCTCGACGCGCTGGTGCCGGCCGACACCGTCGACGACTGGTTCCTCTGCGGACCGCAGCAGATGGTCGCCGAGCTGCGCGGGGCGATCACGGACGCCGGCGGCACCGGCCGCATCCACACCGAGCTCTTCCACGCGGACCCCGTCACGCGGGCGCCGGTCGCTGAGCTCGCCGGTGGGGCCGAGGGGGCCGCGCAGGTGACGATCCGCCTGGACGGCCGGGCCTCCGACTTCGACCTCCGCCCGGACGACGTGCCCGTGCTCGAGGCGGCGCTGCGGGTGCGGTCCGACCTGCCCTTCGCGTGCAAGGGCGGGGTCTGCGGCACCTGCCGCGCGCGGGTCGTCGAGGGCTCGGTGGCGATGGACGTCAACTACGCCCTGGAGCCCGAGGAGGTCGAGCGCGGCTACGTCCTGACCTGCCAGTCGCACCCCACGGCCGAGCGCGTGGTCCTCGACTACGACGCCTGATCCACCCCTCGGCGTACGCCTTCTGCGGGTGGGTACGGTCGCCCCATGAAGACTCGCAACCTCGGAAGCTCCGGCCTCAAGATCTCGGAGATCGCCTACGGCAACTGGCTCACCCACGGCTCCCAGGTGGAGGAGGACGCCGCCACGGCGTGCGTCCGGCAGGCCCTCGAGGAGGGCATCACCACCTTCGACACCGCCGACGTCTACGCCAACACCGCGGCGGAGAGCGTGCTCGGCCGTGCCCTGAAGGGAGAGCGGCGCGAGGGCCTGGAGATCTTCACGAAGGTCTACTGGCCGACCGGCCCCGGCAAGCACAACGACCACGGCCTGTCCCGCAAGCACATCATGGAGTCGATCAACGGCTCGCTGACCCGGCTCGGCACCGACTACGTCGACCTCTACCAGGCGCACCGCTACGACTACGAGACCCCGCTCGAGGAGACGATGGAGGCCTTCGCCGACGTCGTGCACCAGGGCAAGGCGCTCTACATCGGGGTCTCGGAGTGGCGGGCCGAGGAGATCCGCGCGGCCCACGCCCTCGCGCGCGAGCTGAGGATCTCGCTGGTCTCCAACCAGCCGCAGTACTCCCTCCTCTGGCGGGTCATCGAGTCCGAGGTCGTCCCGGCGTGCGAGGAGCTCGGCATCGGCCAGATCGTCTGGTCGCCGATAGCGCAGGGCGTGCTCACCGGGAAGTACCTCCCCGGTCAGCAGCCGCCCGAGGGCTCGCGCGCCACCGACACCAAGGGCGGCGCGGACATGATCAGCCGCTGGATGCAGGACGACGTCCTCGAGCGGGTCCAGCAGCTCAAGCCGCTGGCCGACGAGGCCGGGCTCAGCCTCGCCGAGCTCGCCGTCGCCTGGGTGCTGCAGAACGACAACGTGTCCGCGGCGATCATCGGGGCGAGCCGGCCCGAGCAGGTCACCCAGAACGTCAAGGCCGCGGGCGTCGTGCTCGACCCCGCGCTGCTCACGAAGATCGACGAGATCGTCGACCCGGTCGTGGAGCGGGACGCGGCGAAGACCCAGTCGCCCTCGCGCCGCGACTTCTGACCCCGGACGCGGCAGCGCCCGCGTCGCCGTTGCTGATGAGGACGGCGCCGGCCGTCGAGAGGACCAACCCCCCGACGACGGCCGGCCACCATCCCGGGCGCACGCCGTCCCCGAGCAGCAGCACCCCGACGACCGCGGGGAAGAACGTCTCGCCCACGATCAGGGGAGCGGTGCTGGCCGAGACCGGTGCCCGGTCCAGGGCGATCGAGTAGAGCCAGAACGCCAGCACCCCGTAGACCACGACGGCCGCACCCGCGATGACGATCGCGGCCGAGACCGGCGTCCCGACGCCCCGCACGGCAATCGCGGAGCCGGCGTACCCGAGGCCGGCGAGCCAACCCAGCGACGCCCCGCCCAGCCGCACCCCGCGCCAGCCCGCGAGGGCCAGTGCCAGGGCGCCGGCCCAGACGAGCGCGGCGAAGTACCAGTGCACCACCAGCGAGCCGGGGTCGCCGGACGCGGCGGACAGCAGCACCAGGCCCACGACGACCACGGCGATCGCCCACCAGTGCAGCGGCCGCAGGCGCTCCTTGATCGCGGTGGAGGCGACGGCCGTGACCGGCAGCGACATCGCGACGGCGGCCTGCGCGAGGTAGAGCGGGAGCAGCCAGATCGCCACCGCGTGCAGCACGAAGCCGACGAGGTAGGCCACCACGACGGCGAGCGTCCACGGGTCGCGCGCGGACCGGAGCAGGAAGTCGACGATCCGGGTCGGCGTGCCGTCCAGACGGCGTACGGCGTGTGCCTGGACGACCGCGCCGCCGCCGAACAGGACCGCCGCGACAAGTGCCGCCAGCAGGCCGACGAGGGTGCCGGTGGTCACCGGTAGTGCTCGGGCAGCCCCTGGCCGATCTTGACCTTCGCCTTGGGCAGCCGCATGAACTTCATCTGCAGGGCCCGGGTGATGGCGTAGTAGGTGAGGCCCTTGGTGGGCTCGTCCGGGAAGCGCTGCGCCACCTGGCGACGCATCCGGAAGCGCAGCAGGACCATGTCGACGACGACCAGCAGGATCGTGCCGAGCAGCACGGTGTTGCCGATCGAGGCGAGCCGCTCGTTGCCGGAGTAGCCCAGCACCATGGTGACGAGCAGCAGCGGGATCATCAGCTCGATGAAGGAGAAGCGGCTGTCGACGAAGTCGCGCACGAAGCGGCGGACGGGGCCCTTGTCGCGGGGCAGGTAGTAGCGCTCGTCGCCGGCCTTCATGGCGGCGCGGACGCTCTGGCTCGACTCCGTGCGGGCCGAGCGCTGGGCCTGCGCGATCTCCTTGCGGGTCCGCGGCACCTTGGCGCGGGCCCGCGCGGCGGCCTCGGCCTCCTTGCGCGACGGCGTCGGACGTCCCTTGCCGTCGGGCTTGGGGGTCGCCTCGGGGGCGGGGGTCTCGGTCTTGCTGCGACGGAACAACGTGGGGCCTTCGAACGAGCCGGCAACTGGTCACCCCAACCCTACCGGCGTGCTCGCACGGGCTTGTGTTTGCGCCTAGGGTTGGGCCATGAGTCTCATGCAGCGCATCAGCCTGATCTTCCGGTCCAAGGCCAACAAGGCCCTGGACCGTGCCGAGGATCCCCGCGAGACGCTCGACTACAGCTACCAGCGCCAGCTCGACCTCCTCTCGAAGGTGCGGCGCGGCGTGGCGGACGTGGCCACGAGCCGCAAGCGGGTCGAGCTCCAGGTCAACCAGCTCGAGCAGCAGCAGGCCAAGCTCCAGGACCAGGCCGAGAAGGCGATCGGGATGGGCCGCGAGGACCTCGCACGCGAGGCGCTGACCCGCAAGAGCGGCGTCACCGGCCAGATCACCGACCTCAAGGCCCAGCACGCGCAGCTCCAGGGCGAGGAGGAGAAGCTCACCCTCGCCCAGCAGCGGCTGCAGGCCAAGGTCGAGTCGTTCCGCACCCGCAAGGAGACCATCAAGGCGACGTACACCGCCGCCGAGGCGCAGACCCGCATCAACGAGGCGATGTCCGGCATCGGCGAGGAGATGGGCGACGTCGGCCTGGCCATCCAGCGGGCCGAGGACAAGACCGCGCAGATGCAGGCGCGGGCCGGTGCCATCGACGAGCTGATCGCCTCGGGCGCGCTCGACGACGTCAGCTCCACGAACTCCGGTGACGACATCGCCCGCGAGCTCGACGCGATGAGCTCGCAGTCCGACGTCGAGGCCGAGCTGGCCCGGCTCAAGGGCGGCAGCCAGCCGCAGGCCATCGAGGCCGGCGACAACGACATCCTGCAGGCGGAGCCCGAGAAGAAGACCGAGGGCAACGCATGATCATCCGGATCCTGGGCGAGGGCCAGTACGACGTCTCCGACGACGCCCTGCCCCGGCTCAACGAGCTCGACGCCCAGGTCGAGGCGGCCGTCGAGGCCGGCGACGTCGAGGCCTTCGCGACCGCCCTGGGGGCGCTGCTCGTGGGGGTCCGGACGGCCGGTGTCGCGCATCCTGCCGACAGCCTCGACGAGTCCGACCTGATCCTGCCGCCCGACGACGCGACGATCGACGAGGTCCGCGAGCTGCTCGGCGGCGACGGCCTGATCCCCGGCTGAGCCGTCCGGTCGACCGTTTGGATCACCCGACGAGAATGGGCCCATGGCACGCACCCGGTTCGTGAACGACCGCGGCCTCACCGCCCGGATGACGCTCGTGATGTTCCTGCTCGGTGGGCTGTTCGTGGCGCTCATCGTCGGGCTGATGTACGCCTTCGGCAGCTCGCCGGGGATCGTCCTGCTCATCGGGCTCGGCGGCATCGGCGTCGCGTTCTACCAGTGGTACTCCTCCGACAAGCTGGCCATGCGCGCGATGCGCGCCCGTGAGGTCACCCCGGAGGAGGCGCCCGAGCTGCACGGGATGATCGACCGCCTGTGCGCGCTGGCCGACATGCCCAAGCCGCGGGTCGGCATCGCCGACATGGACCTCCCGAACGCGTTCGCCACCGGCCGCTCGCCCGACCGGGCCGTGGTCTGCGTGACGACCGGCATCCTCCAGCGGCTCACCACCGAGGAGCTCGAGGGCGTGCTCGCCCACGAGCTGTCCCACGTCGCGCACCGCGACGTGCTGGTGATGACGGTCGCGTCCTCCGCGGGCATCGTCGCCGGCATGCTGACCCGCGGCGCCCAGTTCGGCGGGCTCGGGCTGCTCGGCGGCCGCCGGAACAACAACAACGGCGGGGCGCCCGCGGTGCTCGTCGCGATCGTGGTCAGCCTGGTCGTCTACGCCATCAGCTTCGTGCTGCTGCGGCTGCTCTCGCGCTACCGCGAGCTGTGCGCGGACCGCTCCGGCGCCTACCTCACGATGAAGCCGGCGGCCCTCGCCTCCGCGCTGCAGAAGATCACCGGCGAGATGGCGACGATCCCGCAGCGCGACCTGCGCGCGAGCAGCAGCATGAACGCCTTCTTCATCGCCCCCGCCATCAGCGGCGCCACGCTCAAGACGCTCACGTCCACGCACCCCTCGCTCGAGCAGCGCCTCGAGCAGCTCGCCCGGATCCAGGCCGAGCTCGGCCGGCCGACGGCCTGAGCGGCCGGCACCGATGGGTCTCTGGGACACCCTGACCGGGCGCAGCCGGTCCAGGCCGGCCAACCTCGACGCGCTGTTCCTCGTGCCGAGCGCGGCGATCACGCTGCAGACGGCGGCCGGGCTGACGCCGACCGGCGACGGGGCCGTCTGCTACCGCGCCGCCGCCGGCGCGGCGTTCCAGCAGACGCAGGACGACGTGGTGGCGCTGCTCAACGCCGACCCCGACGTCCCGGACGTCCGCATCAGCACCGACGAGTTCGGCTTCACCTGGTTGACCGCGCACCGCGACCCCGCGGACACCAGCGGGCTCTGCACCGACCTGCACGCGGTCAACACCGCCCTCGAGGCGCAGGGGTTCGGCCCCGGCCTGCTGTGCTCGCTGGTGCCGTTCGCGGACGCCTCCGGGCGGCACGTGGGGCTGGTCTACCTCTACAAGCAGGGCACGTTCTACCCCTTCGCCCCGACCGGTCCCCAGGCCCGCGACAACCTCCTGGAGATCCAGGTGCGCGACGAGCTCGGCAGGGAGCTCCCGATGGAGCGCGACCTGGGCCGCTGGATGGCGCTGTGGGGTGCTCCAGGGCTGTAGGCCGGCGTGGTGCGGGCGGATGGTCGTTAACTGGCCGATCGGACGAGTTTCTGGACCCGATCGGTCCACTAGGGTCGACGGGCGGGGGCGGCATGGGGAGGGGTACGACGTGACGATGATCGAGCTCGAGCGCGACGAGCTGAGGGTTGCCGAGATCGGCAAGTACCGCGTCCTCATCGACCCGCCGCGCAAGGACCTGATGGCCCTGGTCGAAGTCGCGGCGCAGGTCGCCGGGGTGCCGATGGCGACCATCAACCTGATCACCGACACCGAGCAGCACCAGGTGGCGGTGCACGGCTTCGACGCGTCGGTGTGCAGCCGCGAGGACTCGATGTGCAACCTGGTCCTGCACCTCGGTCACCCGGTGATCGTCCCGGACGCCAGCAAGGACGACCGCTTCAAGGACAACCCCTTCGTGACGGGGGTGATCGGCGACGTCCGCTTCTACGCCAGCCACCAGCTCGTCACGCCCGACGACGTCGTGATCGGCACCCTGTGCGTCTTCGACGTGGTGCCGCGGACGCTGTCCACCGAGCAGGAGCGGGCCCTCACGGGGCTGGCGGACCGGATCGTCGACCTCCTCGAGCTCGAGCTGCGGACCCGCGAGCTCAGCAGCTCGCTGACCGAGCTCCAGCTGGCGCAGGCCGAGCTGAAGCGCTCCAACGAGCAGCTCGCGGCGTTCGCCGGCCAGGTCAGCCACGACCTGCGCAACCCGCTCACCGCGGTCTCCATGTCGCTGAAGATGATCGGCGAGAGCGTCGAGGGCGACGACGCGGAGCCCGACGCGGCCGAGATCGGCTGGCTGGTCAAGCGGGCCATCGGCGGCTCCGACCGGATGCAGAGCCTGATCGACGACCTGCTGTCCTTCGCCCGCCTCGGCGGCGAGCTGCAGCGCGTCGACGTCGACCTGACCCGGGTCGCGGGGGACGTGCTCGAGGACCTCTCGCTGGCCCTGCAGGGCGCCACCGTCGACGTGGAGGTACTCCCGGTCGTCACCGGCGACCCCGTGCAGCTGCGCGCGGTCCTGCAGAACCTGGTCGCCAACGCCGCGAAGTTCACCCGCCCCGGTGAGAAGGCCCAGATCGCCATCACGGCGCAGCACGTTGGTGACGTGTGGCGCGTCGAGGTCTCCGACCACGGGCTCGGCATCGCGCCCGAGGACCGGGACCGGGTCTTCCAGCCGCTTGCCCGCGTGGACGACGAGGTGGACGGCTCGGGCATCGGCCTCACGACCTGCCGTCGCATCGTCGAGGCGCACGGCGGCCGGATCGGGCTCACCGCGTCGCCGTCGGGCGGCACCACCGCGTGGTTCGAGCTGCCGGACTGAGCTCCGTCCGACCGGTGGCCGGCGTACGCCCCCGGTCGCCGGCGGGTGTCAGTCCTTGTGGGACTTGCCCGGCAGGTCGAGCATCCGCTGGAGCGCGACCTGCGCCCAGTGCTCGGTGTCGGGATCGACCTGGATCCGGTTGACGACCGTGCCGGCGACGAGCGACTCCAGCGCCCACACGAGGTGCGGGAGGTCGATGCGGTTCATCGTCGAGCAGTAGCAGACCGTCTTGTCGAGGAAGGCGATCTGCTTGTCCGGGTGAGCGTTGGCGAGCCGCTTGACGAGGTTCATCTCGGTGCCGATGGCCCAGCTCGAGCCGGCCGGGGCCGCCTCGATGGTCTTGATGATGAACTCGGTCGACCCGACCAGGTCCGCCTTGAGCACGACCTCGTGCTGGCACTCGGGGTGCACCAGGATCTGCACGCCCGGCATCGTGGCGCGCAGCTCGTCGACCACCTCGGGGGAGAAGCGGCCGTGCACGGAGCAGTGGCCCTTCCACAGGATCATCTTCGCGTCGCGGAGCTCCTGGTCGGTGAGGCCGCCGTTCGGCTTGTGGGGGTTCCACACGACGCAGTCGTCGAGGGTCAGGCCCATCTTGAGGATCGCGGTGTTGCGGCCCAGGTGCTGGTCGGGGAGGAAGAAGACCTTGGCGTCCGGCTTCTGCTCGAAGGCCCACTCCAGCGCGACCTCGGCGTTCGACGACGTGCACACGGCGCCGCCGTTGCGGCCGCAGAAGGCCTTGATGTCGGCCGAGGAGTTCATGTAGGTCACGGGCACCACCGAGTCGGCGACACCGGCGGCGGTCATCGCCTCCCAGGCGGCCTCGACCTGGGTCAGCGCGGCCATGTCGGCCATCGAGCAGCCCGCGGCCAGGTCGGGCAGGATCACCTGCTGGTCGGGGCCGGTCAGGATGTCGGCGGACTCGGCCATGAAGTGCACGCCGCAGAAGACGATGAACTCCGCGTCCGGCCGGCCGGCCGCGTCGCGCGCGAGCTTGAAGGAGTCGCCGGTGACGTCGGCGAACTGGATGACCTCGTCGCGCTGGTAGTGGTGCCCGAGCACGAACACCCGCTCGCCGAGCGCCTCCTTGGCCGCGCGGGCGCGAGCCACCAGGTCGGGGTCGGAGGCGGCGGGCAGGTCGCCCGGGCACTCGACGCCACGCTCGGCGGAGAGGTCGGTGCCGCGTCCGAGGGGCAGCAGCGGGAGGTCGATCGTCGTCATGGCCCCATCGTAGTTCGGGGGCCGGCCGCTCAGAGCAGCGCGCCGTTGTGGAGGTACGGCGAGGGCGGCGCCATCCCGCGCACCCCGAGATAGCCCTCGGTGTGGACGTCGAGGCGCGCCGCGATCCCGACGTCGACCGCCCACTCGTTGGCCGGCGTGACGTGGGAGATGCCGGCCTCGCCCTCGACGTCGGCCAGCGCGGCCCAGAGCAGCCGCGCGGCGGTGCGCCGGTTGGTCGCGGCGAGCAGCGCCACGCCGCTGCCGTCGACGTAGGCGTAGCCCGACCCCGTGGTCGTGTCGCTCACGAGCAGCCGCCAGAACCCCAGCATCACCTCGTGGTCGGGGCCGTGCGCGGCACCGCGGGTCTGCCGGTCGATCGAGTCCATCAGGTCGATGTCGCCGGCCGAGCCCTCGCGGACCTTGTCGACCACCGGGATCGCCGACCGGTCCACGGTGCCGCGCAGGTACAGCTGGGGGTGCAGCGAGAAGCCGGCCAGCCGGTAGCGACGCACCGCCTTGGGGTCGCTGGAGGACGAGAGCATCCCGCGCAGCGAGCCGCGCCCGTGGTGCAGCGCCGCGGCCAGCAGCGGCTTGCCGATGCCGCGACCCTGCAGGCCGGGGCGGACGGCGTACGTCGCGAGGCACCAGAGCTTCTCGCGGTTGAACGACGTCGCGATCCCGACCATGCCGGTCTCGTCCTCGGCGACCCAGCTGCCGCCGGGGTCGGTCTCGAGGAAGTGGCGCGTCCGGGTGATCCAGTTGGCGCCACGCTCGGCCGGACGGAGCACGGGGTCGGGGAACGAGCGCGGGAACATCCGCTGGTCCAGCTCGTGGAAGCCGACGGCGCTGAGGCGCTCGGCGGCGGGGACGTCCTCGGGTCGCATCGGCCGGATCTGCACGTCGCTCACGCCGCCGACCCTACTGACGCCGCCGGCGGCGCCGCGGCGTGCCACGATGCCTCGCATGCGCATCCTGGTGGCCCCGGACAAGTTCGCCGGCACGCTCACCGCCGTCGAGGCGGCGGAGGCGATCGCCGAGGGGTGGCGCCGGCGCCGCCCCGACGACGAGCTGGACCTGGCGCCGATGGCCGACGGGGGGCCGGGATTCGTCGACGTGCTGCACGCGGCGCTGGGCGGCGAGCTGCTGGCCGTGACCGTCCGGGGGCCGTTCGGCGACCCGGTGCCCGCCACGATCCTGGTCGACGGCGCCACGGCGTACGTCGAGAGCGCGCAGGCGTGCGGCCTGCACCTGAGCGGGAAGGACCGGCCCGAGGACGGCTCGACGTACGGCGTCGGCGAGCTCGTGGCCGCTGCGGTGGACGCGGGGGCGACCCGGGTCGTCGTCGGTCTCGGCGGCAGCGGCACCAACGACGGGGGAGCCGGGCTGCTCGCCGGCCTCGGCGCCATCGGCGACCGCCCGCTCGACGCCGGCCCCGCCGCGCTGCCGGGCATCACGACCGTGGACCTGTCGGCGGCCCGGGCCCGGGTGGCCGACGTCGAGCTCGTGGCCGCCTCCGACGTCGACAACCCGCTCACCGGGCTGTTCGGGGCGATCAAGGTCTTCGGCCCGCAGAAGGGCGTCCCCGACGAGCGGCTCCCCGGCCTCGACGCCGTCCTCGAGGAGCTCGCGGTCGCCGTCGACCGGCGCACCTCGCTGGAGAAGGGCGCCGGCGCGGCCGGGGGACTGGGCTACGGCCTGCTGCTGCTGGGCGCCACCCGCGAGCCCGGCATCGACCTGGTCGCCGGGGCGGTCCGGCTCGCCGAGCGGGCCCGGGCAGTCGACCTGGTCATCACCGGCGAGGGCGCCTTCGACTTCTCGAGCCGCTCGGGCAAGGTGCCGTACGGCGTCGCGACCATCGCCAACGAGGCGCTGCGTCCGTGCGTCGCGGTGGCCGGGCAGGTGCTGGTCGGCTCCCGGGAGATGCGCGCGCTGGGCGTGGAGTCGGCGTACTCCCTCGTCGACCTGGTCGGCGAGGAGCGCTCCTTCGGCGACCCCGCGGGCGCGCTGGCCGAGGTGGCCGAGCGGGTGGCGCGGACCTGGTCGCGCTGATCCCGGGCGGGGTGGGGAATATCCGTTCGTGTGCGACCATTGAGGTCAGTACCAGACCTCCACCCGACCTTGGGAGCAAGCCACATGACCGAGCAGTCGACCACCACGGAGCGCCGCACCGACCAGATCAACCTGAGCGACGTCGCGGCGAGCAAGGTGAAGAGCCTCCTCGAGCAGGAGGGTCGTGACGACCTCGCACTCCGGATCTCCGTGCAGCCGGGCGGTTGCTCGGGCCTGCGCTACCAGCTCTTCTTCGACGAGCGCACCCTCGACGGTGACGTCGTCACCGACTTCGACGGCGTGTCCGTCGTCGTCGACCGGATGAGCGTCCCCTACCTCAACGGTGCGCAGATCGACTTCGTCGACTCCATCGAGAAGCAGGGCTTCACGATCGACAACCCCAACGCCACCGGCTCCTGCGCCTGCGGCGACTCGTTCCACTAGTCGAGGGCGCGCCAGCGCACTCGACGATGGTGGTTGAGCAGCGACCGCGGCTGAGGGACGAAGCCGCGACGGAGCGTGTCGAAACCCGGTCGTCGCAGAATCAAGATCTGCCGAACAGAAAGCCCCCGTCGACATGACGGGGGCTTTCTCGTTTCGTGAAGGCTGACGGGTCTCGACACGCTCCGTCGGGTCCGCTGACGCGTCCCCGGTCGCTGCTCGACCTCGCCGCGCTCCGGAGCCTCGCAGGCTCGGCTCCGCGCGACTGATCAGTCCAGGTGCAGGTGCAGCGCGTTCGCGATGCGCGCGGCGGCGTCGGAGACCCGGATCTCGCGCTTGCCGACCTCCGTCGGGTAGTCCTCGAAGTGGATGCTGGGGGCCGGCCGGACGGCGGCGGCCGCGGCGCGCTCGAGACGCAGGTGCCGGCCGACGGCGCGGCAGTCGGCGCTCATCTCCTGGGGGGTGGCGGCGTCGTCGTAGGCGAGGCGCCCGGGCTGGGTCGGGTGCTGAGCGGCGGTCATGTCTTCGACGCTAGGGGCTACTGATGGGTACTCCCAGCAGTACCCACGGGTAGTGTTCCGTGCCATGTCGCTCCTCATCGCCGGGTCCATCGCCACCGACCACCTGATGACCTTCGGCGGCAAGTTCGCCGACTCGCTGGTCGTCGAGCAGCTGGACAAGCTGTCGGTCTCGTTCCTCGTCGAGGACCTGGAGATCCGGCGCGGGGGCGTGGCCCCCAACATGTGCTTCGGCCTGGCGCGGCTGGGCCTGCGTCCGGTGCTCGTCGGCGCGGCCGGCGAGGACTTCGCCGACTACCGCTCCTGGCTCGAGCGGCACGGCGTCGACTGCGACTCCGTGCGCATCTCCGAGGACCGCCACACCGCGCGCTTCGTGTGTACCTCCGACTCCACGATGGCGCAGTTCGCCTCCTTCTACCCCGGCGCGATGAGCGAGGCGCGGCTGATCGAGCTCGCCCCCATCGTGGCGCGCGTCGGCGCCCCCGAGTTCGTGCTCGTCGGGGCCGACGACCCGGACGGCATGCTGCGCCACACCGAGGAGTGCCGCCAGCGCGGCTACCCCTTCATCGCCGACCCGAGCCAGCAGCTGGCCTTCGGCGAGGGCGACCTGATCCGCAAGCTCATCGACGGGGCGGCGTACCTCTTCTCGAACGAGTACGAGTCGCACATGATCGAGTCCAAGACCGGCTGGTCGGCCGACGAGGTCCTCGAGCGCGTCGGCACCCAGGTCACCACCCTCGGCGCCGACGGCGTGCGCGTGCTCCGCAAGGGCGAGGCCACGATCGAGCTCCCGGCCGCCAGGAACGTCGCGGCCCTCGAGCCGACCGGTGTCGGCGACGCCTTCCGGGCCGGCTTCCTGGCCGGGCTGTCGTGGGACGTCGGCCTCGAGCGGTCGGCGCAGGTCGGCTGCGTGCTCGCGGCGTACGTCGTGGAGACGGTCGGGACGCAGGAGTACGCCTTCACGGCCGAGCAGTTCCTCGCGCGCCTTGAGGAGTCGTACGGCGCGCCCGCGGCGGCCGACGTGGCCGCGCACCTGCACGCGCTCAGCTGACCCGTCGCACCACGTAGGTCGGGGTCCCGTCCGGGGCGCCGACCTCGCCGACGTACTCCTGGCCGCGCATGCGGCACCACGCCGGCACGTCGACCCGGGCCGCCGGGTCGGTGGCGAGCACCGCGATCGTGCCGCCGACCGGGACGTCCGCGAGGTGCCGGGCCAGCTCGATGACCGGCATCGGGCAGAGCATCTCGCGGCAGTCCAGCTCCAGGGACGCCTGACTCACAGACCGACCTCCGCACGCAGGTCGCGCACGACGCCGGGCAGCACGGCCAGGAAGCGCTCGACGTCCTGCTCGGTCGTCTCGCGGCCGAGCGAGACGCGCACGTTGCCGTGGGTCAGGGCGCCCATCGCCGCCAGCACGTGGCTGGGCTCCAGCGTGGAGGCCGTGCAGGCCGAGCCGCTGGCGACGCCGAAGCCGTGGCGGTCGAGCGCGCTCACGAGCGCCTCGCCCTCGACGTAGAGGCAGGAGAAGGTCACCAGGTGGGGGAGCCGGTCGACCGGGTCGCCGACCACGTCGACGTCGGGGATGGTCGCGGCGACCGCACGGATCCGGTCCACCAGCGCCGCCTGGCGGGCGTTGGTCGCGTCGGCCTCGGCGAGGACGGCCTGCAGCGCCGCCGCGGCGGCCAGGGCGGCGGGCACGTTCTCGAGGCCGGTCTGGCGCTCGTCGGCGTCGCCGGGGAAGGGGTTGGCCCAGCGCGCGCCCGTCCGGACCAGCAGCACGCCCACGCCGGCCGGCCCGCCCCACTTGCGGGCGGAGGCGGCGGCGGTCGTCCAGCCGTCGGGCAGCGGCAGCCGTCCCGTCGACGCGGAGGCGTCCACGAACAGCGGCACGTCGTCGAGCAGGGACGCGACCTCGGCCACCGGCTGCAGCGTCCCGACCTCGTGGTTCGCGGACTGCAGGGCCACGACCGCCGCACCCGCGGCGCGGGCGAGCTCGACCGTCTCGTCGGGGGAGACCCGGCCGAGACGGTCCACGCCCACGGTCACGGGGTCGACCCCGGAGCCCCGGGCGGCCCAGGCGGCGGCGTGCAGGACGGCGGAGTGCTCGACGGCGCTCGTGACCACGGTGCTCCCGCGCTGGGGGCGGGCGGCGAGCAGGCCGAGGACGCCGCGGTGGACGGCCTCGGTGCCCGAGGCGGTGAAGGCCACCTCGTCACGGCGTACGCCGAGGCACTCGGCCACGACCTCGCGGGCGTTGTCCAGCAGCAGTCGCGTCGTGCGGGCCGGCCCGTGGAGGCGGCGCGGGTCGGCCCAGCCGTGCTCCAGGGCCGCCATCAGCGTCTCGCGCGCCGCGGGGTGCAGCGGCTCGGAGGAGGCGCTGTCGAGGGGGACCGGGGGGCGCCGGTCGGGCCCGGGCTCCGGGGCGCCGGAGGCATTTGTCACACGCCGAACGTAGTGGACCGGCCCGGGGACGCGGCTCGGGTGCCCCCGCCCCCAAACGCGGTTCGGATTCGGATAGTCTGCGGCGTACATCGTGACCGCCCGAGAGAGAGGCTCGTTCGTGGGTCTGCAACTCCCCAAGCGCTCGGCTGGGACCCTTCGCCGGGTTGCCCTGCTGGCCGCGCTGGGCACCGTCCTCGTGCTCCTGGCCGGATGCTCGGCCCAGACGCAGCACGAGTGGAAGAACCTGGCGATGCCGGACCCCGTCACCGAGCAGGGGCACCACACCTTCCTGCTGTGGCGCTACGCCTGGATCGCCGCCATGGTCACCGGCGTCATCGTCTGGGCCCTGATCGCGTGGGTCGTCGTGGCCTACCGTCGCAAGAGCGACGACGAGGTCCCGATCCAGACGCGGTACAACCTGCCGCTGGAGATCTTCTACACCGTCGCCCCGATCATGATGGTGATCGTCTTCTTCTACTGGACCGTCGACGTCCAGAACGCCGTCCTCGACGAGGACGCCCCGATCGACAACACGATCGAGGTCGTGGGCCAGCAGTGGTCCTGGACGTTCAACTACGGCGTGGGGGAGCGTGACGACGCGGCCGACGAGGACGCCTCCGACACGAAGTACCCCTACGACAAGTACGTCTACGAGGCCGGCACCGGCTCCTACGTGCCCACCCTCGTGCTGCCGGTCGACGAGACCACCCGCTTCAACCTGCACTCGCCCGACGTCATCCACGACTTCGGCGTCCCGGCGTTCCTCATGAAGATGGACGTCATCCCCGGCCGGGTGAACCACTACCAGGTCACGCCCACCGAGATCGGCGAGTACGTCGGCAAGTGCTACGAGCTCTGCGGCGTCTACCACTCGCGGATGCTCTTCAAGGTCAAGGTCGTCAGCCAGGACGACTACGCCCAGTACCTCGCGGACCGCGAGGACGCCGGCATGGTGTCCGAGCTGCCCCTGCTGGGCGGGTCCCAGGCGTCCACCCAGGCCGGCCTGTCCGACACGACCGACGGAGGCGCGGAGTGACCGCGACAGCAGCACACCCGACGACGACCGTGGGGCCGCGCAAGACCCTCGGCCAGCAGGTCGTCCGGATCCTCACCACGACCGACCACAAGCTGATCGGCAAGCTCTACCTCGGCACGTCGTTCGCCTGGTTCATGATCGGCGGCATCATGGCGATGCTGATCCGCTCGGAGCTCGCCTTCCCCGGCATGCAGGTCGTCAACGACGAGCTGTACAACCAGCTCTTCACGATGCACGGCACGATCATGCTGCTGCTGTTCGCGACGCCGCTGTTCTTCGGCTTCGGCAACGTGATCATGCCGCTGCAGATCGGCTCGCCCGACGTGGCCTTCCCGCGTCTGAACATGTTCAGCTACTGGCTGTTCCTGTTCGGCGGGATCATCGCCGGCTCCGGCTTCCTCACCCCGCAGGGCGCGGCCGACTTCGGCTGGTTCGCCTACACCCCGCTGTCGGACGCCGTCCGCTCGCCGGGTGTCGGCGGTGACCTCTGGATCATGGGTCTGTGGATGGCCGGTCTCGGCACGATCCTCGGTGCCGTCAACTTCATCACCACGATCATCTGCATGCGCGCGCCCGGCATGACGATGTTCCGGATGCCGATCTTCGTCTGGAACACCTTGGTCACCAGCCTGCTGGTGCTCATCGCGTTCCCGGTGCTCGCCGGCGCGCTGCTCTCGCTCGAGGCGGACCGCCAGCTCGGCGCCCACGTCTTCGACGCGGCCCACGGCGGCGCGATCCTGTGGCAGCACCTGTTCTGGTTCTTCGGCCACCCCGAGGTCTACATCATCGCGCTGCCGTTCTTCGGCATCGTGACCGAGATCCTCCCGGTCTTCAGCCGCAAGCCGATCTTCGGCTACGTCGGCCTGGTCGGCGCCACGCTCGGCATCGCGATCCTCTCGGTCGCCGTGTGGGCCCACCACATGTTCGTGACCGGCGCGGTCGACCTGCCGTTCTTCTCCGGCATGACGTTCCTCATCGCGGTGCCCACCGGGGTGAAGTTCTTCAACTGGATCGGGACGATGTGGGGGGGATCCCTGTCCTTCGACACCCCGATGCTCTGGTCGGTCGGCTTCCTCACGACGTTCCTCTTCGGTGGTCTGACCGGCATCATCCTGGCCAGCCCGCCCCTGGACTTCCACGTCTCCGACTCGTACTTCGTGGTGGCGCACTTCCACTACGTCGTCTTCGGTACCGTGGTGTTCGCGATGTTCGCGGGCTTCTACTTCTGGTGGCCCAAGATGACCGGCAAGATGCTCGACGAGCGTCTCGGCAAGCTGCACTTCTGGCTGCTGTTCGTCGGCTTCCACACGACGTTCCTGGTCCAGCACTGGCTGGGTGTCGAGGGCATGCCGCGTCGCTACGCCGACTACCTCCCCGAGGACGGCTTCACGACGCTCAACCAGATCTCGACCATCGGGGCGTTCCTGCTCGGTGCCTCGACCCTGCCGTTCCTCTACAACGTCTACATCACCAGCAAGCGTGCGCCGCTGGTGACCGTGGACGACCCGTGGGGCTGGGGCCGGTCGCTCGAGTGGGCGACCAGCTGCCCGCCGCCGCGGCACAACTTCCACACCATCCCGCGGATCCGCTCGGAGTCGCCGGCCTTCGACCTGCACCACCCCGAGGTCGCGGCCATCGAGCTCGAGCAGAACGAGGCCGCCCGTGAGGGCGGGTTCGCCGACGCACCCGACATGGAGGGTCGTGCCGAGCACCTGCGCGGCCAGCACCCGGAGGAGAACGCCTGATGAAGGCCGAGGCCTATATCTTCGGCATGACGACCGCGTTCTTCGTGCTCGTCAGCCCCGCCTACTGGTTCATCACCGGCGACTGGACGGGCACGTCCGCGCTCACGATGACCACCCTGCTCGCGCTCATGGTGACGCTGTACCTCGGCGTCCACGCGGCCAAGATGGAGCCCCGGCCCGAGGACCGCAAGGACGGCGAGATCGCCGACGGCGCGGGCGAGCTGGGCTTCTTCCCGCCGTACTCCTGGTGGCCGCTGTGGTGCGGCGCGACGCTGGGCGTCTGCGTCTTCGGCATCGCCGCCGGCGCGTGGTGGATGTTCATCATCGGCTGCGGTCTGGGCGCCCTGGCGCTCGGCGGCTGGATCTTCGAGTACTACCGGGGCGAGCACGCCCACTGACGCGTTCCGAGCAGGAAAAGTTGCCGAGACCCCGCGTGAGCGTTCCCACGCCGCGCGGGGTCTTCGCATGCCCGGGCAGCGGTTACGCTGGTGGTTCGTCCACACACGCTCGTCACGGGGAGTTGTCGCATGTCCACGAGTCGCACCCACACGTTCCGTCAGGGACGGCGCCTGCGCCGTCGGCTGGCCGGCGTCGCGACCCTGGCCCTGGTCACCACCGGTCTGGCCGCCTGCCAGTCGGACTCGACCGGCGAGGCCTCCGGCCCCGCCGCTGACGGCTCGTCCTCGACCTCCGAGGCCGCCCAGGTCTCGCCGGTGAAGGTCCGCTCGGACGTCGGCGGCGACAGCACCGCCGTCCCGGTCGACCAGCGGGTGACGATCTCGGCCAGCGGCGGCACCCTCGACTCCGTCACGGTCTCCTCGGAGGCCGGCCGGCTCGCCGGCAAGCTCTCGTCGGCCGGGGACTCCTGGACCGCCAGCGGCCGGCTCGAGCCGGGCACGGACTACGCCGTACGCACCGTCGCGGAGCGCAGCGACGGCAAGAAGGTCACGAGGACCTCCCGCTTCCACACCCAGGACCTCACCCTGGCCCAGCAGACCTACGCCTCCGTGGCGCCGCTGCAGGACGAGACGGTCGGCGTCGGCATGCCCGTGATCGTCACCTTCGACGTGCCGGTCACGGACAAGGCGACGATCGAGAAGCACATGGCCGTCAAGGCCAGCCCGGCCCAGGCCGGCACGTGGCACTGGATCAGCGACACCGAGGTGCACTGGCGCCCCAAGACCTACTGGAAGGCCGGCTCCGACGTCAGCGTCGACGTGGACATCAACAGCGTCCCCGCCGGCGCCGGCATCTACGGCCAGGAGAGCCGCCACGTGGACTTCCACGTCGGCGACGCCAACGTCTACAAGGTCGACGCCCAGACCGACCAGATGCGGGTCTTCCAGAACGGCTCGCTGCTGCGCACCATCCCGATCACGACCGGCAAGCCCGGCTTCACCACCCGCTCGGGCACGAAGGTCATCATCGAGAAGTTCGCCAGCAAGCGGATGAACTCCGAGACCGTCGGCATCCCCGCCGACAGCCCGGACGCCTACGACATCGACGACGTCCAGTGGGCGATGCGCCTGACCTACAGCGGCGAGTTCATCCACGCCGCCCCGTGGTCGGTCGCCTCCCAGGGTCGCGAGAACGTCTCCCACGGCTGCACCGGCATGAGCGACGCGAACGCCAAGTGGCTCTACGACATGACCCGCCGCGGCGACGTCGTCGAGTACACCGGCACCGACCGCCCGATGACCCTCACCAACGGCTACGGCGACTGGAACGACTCGTTCGCCGAGTACCGCGCCGGCTCCGCCCTCGGCTGACCCCGACTGCGCCGCGGGACGTCATACGTCCCGTGGAGGCGCTGGCCCCAACCGTATGACGTGCTGGGTCTGGTCGCCACGCCTGGGGCGGGCGGCCCCGGCCACCACGGGGGCCTGAGGCTCGTCGGGCCGCGGGGGAGACCTGCGGGACGTCATACGTCCCGTGGAGGGGCTTGCCCCGTCGGCATGACGTCCCTCGGGCCCGACGCGGTCCCCGGGTGGGCCGACCGGGCTGCTGCAGGGCCTGCGGGCCTCCAGTCCGGGGCAGGGCCCGCAGGACGTCATACGTCCGGTGCACCCGCTTGCTCCGACCGTATGACGTCCCGGCGGGCGTGGGGGAGAGGAGCACGACGAAGGGCCCGGTCCGCGGTGCGGTCCGGGCCCTTCGGCGGTGGTGCGGGTCGATCAGTGCGAGCGGAGGTTCTCGCCGTCCACGGAGTGGTGGCCGTCGAACTGGTGACCGTCCGCCGCGTGGCCCTCGAGCGGGGCCTGCAGCTCGTGCTCGTGCTCGGCGTGGTGGTGCGCCTCGTCGAGCTCGGCCTTGGTGGGCTTCTGCACGTTGTCGGCGAACATCAGCGTCGAGAGCTTCTGGCGGAGCTTCTCCTTGCGAGTGCCACCGGGAGCGGCGACGCCGTTGGCGTCGGTCTCGGCAGGGGCGCCGATCATCAGCTCGTCGTCACGCTCGCGGGCCGTCATCGTGTACGCCGTCGCCGGGCTGACCGGCAGGTGACGCTCGGAGTAGCCGCCCTCGGGCGAACGCATGATGATGCCGGTCTCGTAGCCGTGCAGCAGCGTCTCCTGGTCGTGGCGCTGGAGCGAGATGCACCAGCGTCGCGTGATGAAGAACGCGATGGCGGGACCGATGAAGACCGCGCCACGCATGAAGTACGTGATCTGGTTGATGCTCGCGTGCAGCTTGATCGCGATGATGTCGTTGCCGCCCGCGGCCCACATCAGGCCGTAGAAGGTCATCAGCGAGACCATGACCGCCGTCTGCGTCGGCGCGTTGCGCGGCCGGCGGAGCAGGTGGTGGTCGCGCTTGTCGCCGGTCACCCAGGACTCGATGAAGGGCAGCATCAGCAGGATCGTGAACATCAGGCCCGGGAGCACGATGATCGGGAAGAACACGTTGAACGGGAACGTGTGGCCCCAGAAGTGGAACTCCCAGCCGGGCATGATGCGCAGCGCGCCGTCCGGCCAGCCCATGTACCAGTCGGGCTGGGAGCCCGCGGTCACCTTGCTGGGGTCGTACGGGCCGAACTTCCACACCGGGTTGATGGACAGCAGGCCGCCCATCATCGCGGTCACGCCGAAGACGATGAAGAAGAAGCCACCGGCCTTGGCGGCGTACACGGGGAGCATCGGGTAGCCGACGACGTTCTCCTCGGTGCGGCCGGGACCGGGCCACTGCGTGTGCTTGTGGTAGACGAGCAGCAGCATGTGGGCGGCGATCAGGGCCAGCAGCAGGCCGGGGATCAGCAGCACGTGGATCGTGAACAGGCGCGGGATGATCGCGTCGCCCGGGAACTCGCCGCCGAAGAGGAAGAACGACATGTAGGTGCCGACCAGCGGCATCGACTTCATGAAGCCGTCCGCGGCCCGGATGCCCGTGCCCGAGAGCAGGTCGTCGGGGAGGGAGTAGCCGGTGAAGCCCTCGAGCGTGCCGAGCAGCAGCAGGAGCGAGCCGATCACCCAGTTGAGCTCGCGCGGCTTGCGGTAGGCGCCGGTGAAGTACACCCGCAGGAGGTGGATCATCATCGAGGCGACGAACAGCATCGCGGCCCAGTGGTGCATCTGCCGCATGAGCAGGCCGCCACGGACGTCGAAGGAGAGCTTGAGGCTCGAGGCGTACGCCTCGGACATCTGGACGCCGCGCAGCTGGTCGTAGGAGCCCTGGTAGGTGACCTCGCCCATGCTGGGCGTGAACCACAGCGTGAGGAAGACGCCGCTCAGGAGCAGGACGACGAAGCTCCACAGCGCGATCTCGCCGAGCATGAAGGACCAGTGGTCCGGGAACACCTTGCGGATGTTCTTCTTCATGGCGGTGGCGAGACCGAGGCGGTCATCGGCCCAGGTGGCCACGCCGCCGATCTTGCTGGGCTTGCTGGCGGTCGCAGCGGTCGTCGAGTTGCTGGTCGCCACCTTGCTCGTGTCGATGCTCATCAGGAGCCCTCACCCTGTTCGCCGATGTCCTTGGTGTCGCGTTCCCAGAAGCTCGGTCCGACCGGCTCCGTGAAGTCACTCTGTGCTACAAGGTACCCCTCGCTGTCGACAGCGATCGGCAGCTGCGGGAGGTGCCTCCCGGCCGGGCCGAAGATGACCTTGCCGGAGTCGGCGAGGTCGAAGGTCGACTGGTGGCACGGGCAGAGCAGGTGGTGCGTCGTGCGCTCGTTGAGCGAGATCGGGCACCCGACGTGGGTGCAGATCTTGGAGTAGCAGACGATCCCGTCGACGGACCAGTTCTCGCGGCCCTTGCCGGGGATGATGTCGTCGGGGTCCATGCGGAGCAGGACGACGGCAGCCTTGGACTTGAGGATCTGCAGCTCGACGCCTTCGTACTCGGGCTCGCCCTCGTCGTTGGTCGCGAACATGACCTCGGGCTCGGCGTTGACCAGGTCGCCGACCTCGAGGTCGGAGGCCTTGATCGGGGTGCCGACGACGTCGCGGACCACGCGCATGCCCTTGGCCCAGACCGTGTGGAGCAGGTCGTCGCCGGGGAGCGGGCCGAGGTCGCGCAGCATGACGACGGCCGGGGCCAGCAGGATCGTGACGGCGCCCAGGAGGCTGTTGCGCACGAGCGGGCGGCGGCCGATGCCGGACTCGTCGATGCCGGCGTTGAGCGCTGCCAGCGTCTCCTCCTTGTCCTCGTCCGAGGACTTGGCGGGGTGACGCATCTCGACCATCTCGTGGTCGCCCATGAGCTTGCGGGCCCACTGGATGATGCCGACGCCGATGAACAGCAGGGCACCGCCGAGGGTCAGGCCGAGGGCGACGTTCGAGGCGCCGAGGCCGGCGAGCTCGTCGTGGCTGTCGCCGATCTGAAAGACGAAGTAGCTGACGAGGAAGAGGACGGCGCAGACCATCGAGAGCAGGAACATGCTCGCGACCTGGCGCTCAGCACGCTTCTCGAGCTTGGGGTCGACGTCGGTCGGACGCCACGTGTGGGCCGGGAGGCCCGGGTTCGCGATGGGCTCCTCCGGGGGGAGGGCCGGGACGTTCCCGTGGGGGGTCTCGGAGCTCACGCTTCCACCTTCTCCTTCGTCGAGCGCGTCGTGTGGGCCGCGATCCAGACGGCGAAGCCGACCAGCGAGCCGAGGCCCACCAGCCAGGCGAAGAGGCCCTCGCTCACGGGGCCGAGGCCGCCGAGACCGAAGCCGCCGTAGCCGGGCTCCTCGTTGATCGAGCCGAGGTAGGCGATGACGTCACGCTTCTCCTCCGGCGACAGGTTGCCGTTGGAGAAGGTGTCCATCGCCTGGGGGCCGGTCAGCATGGCCTCGTAGATGTACTTGGGCTCGACGCCACGGATCTTGGGCGCGTAGCCACCGCGCGGCATGGCACCGCCGGAGCCCTCGAAGTTGTGGCACGCCGTGCAGTTGGTGAGGAAGATCTGGCCGCCGCGGACGATGGCCTCCTCGCGCTGGTCGGCCGAGAGGCCCTCGATGCTGTAGTCGGCGGCGTCGGGGATCGCCGGGCCGGGGGCCAGCGAGGCGACGTACGCCGCCAGCTGGGCGACCTCCTCGTCCGAGTAGGCCACCGTCTTGCGGGGCGCCTGGACGCCGGGCTGGGCCATCGGCATGCGACCCGTGCCGACCTGGAAGTCGACGGCGGCGGCGCCCACACCCACGAGCGACGGGCCGAGCTGGGTGTTGCCCCGCTCGGTGAGGACACCCTCGCCGTTCTGGCCGTGGCAGAACGCGCAGCCGACGAGGAACAGCTCGCGACCCTTCGCGACCTGGTCGGCGGACGTGTCGGCCTGCTCGGCCTGGGCCGGCGCGAAGGCGGCGTACAGCCCGCCGGTCAGGAGGAGCCCGAGCAGCAGCACCATCAGCCCGGCCAGCGGCCCGCGGCGGTGCCGGGAGAGTCGACCTGCGGAGCGGTTCAGGAGACGCACATTGATTCCTTGCTGGGAGTCACTGGTGGAGTCTGGAGGGGGCTACTTGATGAGGTAGATCGTGGCGAAGAGCCCGATCCACACCACGTCGACGAAGTGCCAGTAGTAGGAGACGACGATCGCGCTGACCGCCTGCTCGTGGGTGAACCTGCGCGCCAGGAACGTGCGTCCGAGCACGAACAGGAACGCGATCAGACCGCCGGTCACGTGGATCCCGTGGAAGCCGGTGGTGAGGTAGAACATCGTGCCGTAGGCCGAGTCCTGGATCGTGACGCCCTCACGCACGAGGGCGGCGTACTCGGTGGCCTGGCCGCCGATGAAGACCGCGCCCATGATGTAGGTGAGCACGAACCACTCGCGCAGGCCCCAGCCCTTGATCTTGAGGATCGAGCCGGTCCGGCCGACCTGGCCGCGCTCGGCCGCGAACACCCCGAGCTGGCAGGTGAGCGAGCTCAGCACCAGGATCGTGGTGTTCACCGAGGCGAACGGGACGTTCAACATCTCGGTGTTGGACTCCCACAGGCTCGGGCTCACCGCCCGGATGGTGAAGTACGACGCGAACAGGGCCGCGAAGAACATCAACTCGCTCGAGAGCCAGATGATCGTCCCCACGCTGACCATGCTCGGACGGTCGTGGTGCCCGTGCAGCCGGGATGCCGGAATCGCTGTTGCTGTCGCCACGCGATCATTATGTCGTGAGCCGCCGACGAGGGCACCCCGACCCCCTCACTTTCGGGGTCATATTGTTCACACCGTGCCGGGGCCCTCGCTGAACGTCGTCATGGAGGCCTCCGCGGCCCTGCCGGAGTTCACGCTCGGGCGGGTCTTCACGGCCTGGTCGCTGGCGCCCGTGCCGTTCGTCGTGACGGTCTGGGCGGCCGGTCTCTACCTGCTCGGGGTGCGGGCGCTGCGGCGTCGCGGCGACCACTGGCCGGTCGGTCGGACGGTCGCGTTCGTGGTCGTCGGGATGGGCTCGTTCTACCTCGCCACGGCCTCGGGGCTCGGCACCTACGACCTCACCCTGCTGAGCGTGCACATGGTCCAGCACATGATCCTGTCGATGCTGGTGCCGCTCGCCCTGGCGCTCGGGGCCCCGGTGACGCTGGCGCTGCGCACCCTGCCGCCCGGACCGCGCCGCTGGCTGCTGGCGGTGCTGCACTCGCGGGTCGCGCGGGTGCTGTCGTTCCCCCCGCTGACGCTGCTGCTGTACGTCGTCTCGCCGTGGGCGCTCTACTTCTCCGGCTGGTACGACGCGTCGCTGCACTCGGCGTACGTCCACGAGGCGATGCACGTGCACCTGGTCATGGTCGGGGCGCTGTTCTTCTGGCCGCTGATGGGGATCGACCCGGTGCCCGGGCGGGTGGGCTACCCGGCCCGGATGATGCTGGTCGTGCTGACGCTGCCGTTCCACGCGTTCCTCGGCGTGACGATCATGGGGCAGAGCGAGCTGATCGGGCACGACTGGTACCCGTCCCTGCACGACGGGCCGATGGGTGCGTGGCTGCCCGACCCCTACGACGACCAGCACCTCGCCGGCGGGATCCTGTGGGGGACCGGTGACCTGATCGGGCTGGTGTTCTTCGCCGTGCTGTTCACGCAGTGGGTGCGCTCGTCGATGCGCGAGGCCGAGCGCGAGGACCGCCGGCTGGACCTGATGGAGGCGCGCCAGCGCGTCGCCGGTCGCGACGGGTAGCATCGCGGCCGTGAACGCCTCCTCCTCGAAGACCGCCCCGCTCAAGGTGCTCGTCTACAGCGACGACGTGAACACCCGCCAGCAGGTGATCCTCGCCCTCGGCCGTCGGCCGCACCCCGACCTGCCCGAGCTCGAGTACGTCGAGGTCGCCACCGAGCCCGTCGTCATCCAGAACATGGACGCCGGCCACATCGACCTGGTGATCCTCGACGGCGAGGCCGTCCCGGCCGGTGGCCTCGGCATCGCCAAGCAGCTCAAGGACGAGATCTACCAGTGCCCGCCGGTGCTGGTGCTGACCGGCCGCCCCCAGGACGCGTGGCTCGCGACCTGGTCGAGGGCCGAGGCGGCGGTGCCGCACCCGCTCGACCCGATCCAGCTGGCCGAGTCCGCGGTCGCGCTGCTCCGGGCGCGCGTCCCCGCCGCGACCTGATGGGCCACACCTGGCCCGACGTCCTCACCGCGCTGGTCGCCGGCCGGGACCTCGGCGCCGACGAGACCACCTGGATCATGCGCGAGATCCTCGAGGGCCAAGCCACCCCGAGCCAGATCGCCGGCTTCGCCGTCGCGCTGCGTGCCAAGGGCGAGACCATCGACGAGGTCCTCGGCCTCGCCGACGAGATGCTCGCGCGCGCCACCCCGATCTCCGTGCCCGGCCGGCTCCTCGACGTCGTCGGCACCGGTGGGGACCGGTCGATGTCGGTCAACATCTCCACGATGTCGGCGATCGTCGCCGCGGGCGCGGGCGCCCTGGTCGCCAAGCACGGCAACCGCTCGGCCTCCTCGCAGTCCGGCTCGGCCGACGTGCTCGAGGCGCTGGGCATCCGGCTGGACCTGCCCGTGGCGCGGGTCGCCGAGGTCGCGACCGAGGCCGGCATCACCTTCTGCTTCTCGGCCGCCTTCCACCCGGCGATGCGGCACGCGGCCGTCCCGCGCCGCGAGCTCGGGATCGCCACGTCCTTCAACCTGCTCGGCCCGCTCACCAACCCGACCCGCCCCGCGGCCCAGGCGATCGGCTGCGCCGACGCCCGGCTCGCGCCGGTGATGGCCGGCGTCTTCGCCCGCCGGGGCGTCTCGGCCTGGGTCTTCCGCGGGGACGACGGGCTCGACGAGCTCACCACGACCACGACCTCCTCGGTGTGGATCGTCCGCGACGGCGAGGTCACCACCGCCGCCGTCGACCCACGTGACCACGGGATCGCCCTCAGCACGACCGAGGACCTGCGCGGCGGGGACGCGGCGCACAACGCCGCGGTCGTCCGCCGGCTGCTCGAGGGGGAGCAGGGCGCGGTGCGGGACGCCGTACTCCTCAACGCGGGAGCGGCGCTCGCGGTGTACGACGACGCGCCCGGCACCCCCGACGAGGCTCTCGCCGCCGGGATGGCGAAGGCGCGCGACGCGATCGACTCGGGTGCGGCGACCGCGCTGCTGGACCGCTGGGTGGCGGCGTCGGCCCGCTAGGCCGCGCCGCTCACCTCTTCACCCGGAACCCGCGCTTCGCGCTGGTGCCGAGCGACCCGCCGCTGGGGTCGTAGGCCGTGACCTGCCACGTCCAGCGGCCCTTGTCGAGGGTGCTGGTCGGCGCCCACGACAGCCCGGGGGTCTGCACCCAGAGGCTGCTGCCGGTCGTCCTGTTGCGCAGGTCCACGCGGTACGACGACGCGGACGGGGTGCTCTGCCACTTGAACAGCGCCTCGTCGCCGCGGACGGTCGCGCCCTTCTTCGGCGACGCCAGCCCGACCCCGCCGCGCTGGACGAAGAACCGGCCGCTGTCGGCCCAGGCGCCGACGTGCCCGCCGGCGTCGGTCCAGCGCACCCGCCAGCGGTAGGCCGAGGTGGCGGCGGGCAGGAACCGCGACCAGTTGTAGGCGACCAGCTTCGTCGTCACGCCCAGCACCTTGTTGGCGGGCGAGAACGTGGCGTCGTCCCCGCGGTAGACCTCGAGCTGGTAGCTCGCCGCCCCGTCATGGGCCTCCCACACGAACGGCGACGAGCCGCCGACCTTGGCGCCGGCGGTCGGCCGGGTCAGGGTCACCACGTCGGACTGCTTCGTGAAGGTCGCAGGAGCGCTCCACTTGAGGTGGTTGTCCTCGTCGTCGATGGCCTGGACCCGCCAGTAGAGGAGCCCTTCGGGCCAGGTCCTGTCGAAGGCGGTGTAGGTCGTCTGGTCGACTTCGCGAGAGTCCACCAGCGTGGTGAACGTGTCGGACGTGGCGACCTGCACCAGGTACCGCTGCGCCGTCTGGGAGGACGTGGGTGCGCCCGATTGTGCAGGCGGGTAGGACGTCTTCTGATTCGTGTCGTAGTAATCCGCCCAGGACAGCGCGATGTCGTCGGAGCACACGGCACCGCTGACCGTGGTCGTGTCGGTGCAGGTGTTCGACGGGTTGGCTCCCGGTGCCACCAGTTCTGGAGACGGGGAGATCTTGCGGAAGGCGTTGGTCGCCGCCGCGTGGGTGGAGATGGGGTCCGGTGCACAGACGCTCTCGGTCTTGCACGGTCGGATGATCCAGTAGTACGACTGGCCCGCCTGGTTGTCGGCCAGCTGAGACGGATCCATCAATGACCGCGGTGTCCAACGACTTCCGGCGGTCGCGTGGATCGTGTCGCCGTAGACCCGGTTGGTGAGCTCCCGGTCGTTGGCCAGGTAGACCATGTAGAACCCTGCACCCGCCACCGGCGTCCAGTCGAGAACAGGCGTCGCAGGCACTCCTGTGCAGATGAAGTCGTCCGTGACGGTGGCCGGCAACGCGGCGTTGCACGCGGCGCCGGAGTCGAGGGCGAGCCCATCGAGTGCGATGCGTTGGCCCGTGACAGCACCGAGCTCGGCGATTGTGAACGTGCCGATCGGCCCGGTGCTCAGCAGTGCCCCGTTCGCACCGTACGCCTGCACCTGCCAGTCGTAGGACCCGGCGCTCAGGTAGTGGTCGCCGGTGTCGGTCGCGGAGGGGTACGCGTAGGAGGCCGTGTTGATGCGCGAGGTGGTGGCGGGGTCCCAGTAGTCGGCGCCGTGCACCTTGAGGCGGAGCCGGTAGGAGGTCGCCCCGTCCATCGGCTCCCACGTCAGGCACGGGAAGCGCAGGCTGGACTCGCCGTCCGGACCGACCAGGGGCGTCAAGGGCGCTGCGCCGCTGGTGGGCGGGGCGCCGGCGAGGGAGAACGTCGAGCCGGAGTAGAGCGGGCTGTAGGAGCCGTTGTCGTCGATCGACTGCACGGTCCAGCTGAACGGTCCCTTGGTGGCGTCGAGTGCCTTGCCCTCGGGGGTCCAGCTGAGCGAGTTCGTAGTGGTCTTCGCCACCACGGTGCTCACCGCGTTCTTGACCTCCACGTAGTACGCGACCGCGTCCGTCGCCGCCTCCCAACGCAGTGCCGGCGTCGCGACCGCGGCGCCCTCGGTGGGAGCGACCTGCCTGACCTTGCCGGAGTCGTAGGCGAAGCGGTGGATCTCGGAGTAGATGCCCTCGACCGGCGCGTTGCGCGGTGCGTCGAGGGCGCGCACCTCCCAGTAGTACGTCTGTCCTTGGCCCGGCATGCACCGGTCGCCCCGGTAGCCAGCCGTGTACGTCGTCTGCGCGGTGGCGCAGACCTCAAAGGTTCCCGGCGAGAAGTTCGGGTCGGTCCCGACGCGCAGCTGGTAGGAGCTCGCGTGCGGCACCGGCGTCCACTGGTAGTAGAAGTCGTCCGAGACCGCGGGCGCGACGCTGTCCGGGGGGTAGAGCAGCTGCGGCCGCTCGGGCCAGTTGCGCTGCACCTGGAACGGCTCGGCCGGCCACGGCGCCTTGGTGCCGGCGGGGTCGATCGCGCGGACCCGCCAGAAGTACTGGTCGTTGTCGTAGGTCGTGGGCGGCGAGTAGCGGGTGCCGGTCACGGTCCTCGTCTCCACCGGCTGCGTGAAGTCGCGGTCGAGCCCGACCTGCAGCTCGTACCTCGTGGCGCCGGGCACGGGCAGCCACTTGAGCGCCACGTCGGTGAGGGTCGTGGTGCTCATCGACGGGTCGATCCGCACGGCATCGAGGGGCAGGATCTCGTACGTCGACCCGGCGCTCCACAGCGAGACGTTGCCGCCGCCGAGCTCGGCGCGCACCCGCCAGGACCACTGCTGGGGTGCCTGGGGCACGGGGACCTGGAGCTCCGGGCCGGGGGAGGAGTACGCCGTGGCGTCCACCCAGTCCCCGTCCGAGTCGATCTCCACGTCGTACCCGGTCGCGCCCCGCACCGGCGCCCACGAGAGCAGGGCCGGCTTGGCGGGCTGCGGCAGCGCGGCGCCCTCGACCGGCGCGATCGGTGCGGGCGCCGCCGTCTCCGACACCTTGAAGGACGCGGAGCGCCAGCCGCTGGCGCGACCCGAGGACGCGACGGCGCGGACCCGCCAGCGGACCGTGCCGGTCGGCAGGGCCACGGTCGGGACCAGACGTCGGTTGGTGGTGGTCACGTCCAGCAGCGGACTCGCGAAGCCGGACGAGTCGTCGGCCTGCACCTGGTAGCGCTCGGCGTGCTTCGCGCGCTTCCACGAGAGCGTCGGCGTGTGCGTCGAGACCGTGCCCGAGGGGCTCAGGTGCGACGGCGCCGGGACACCGCGGGCCGGGGCCGAGCCGAGTGCCGAGGCGGGCACGGACGCGACCACCAGCACGGTCGCGAGCACCGCGCCGAGCAGGTGCCGGGTACGGCGTCGACGGGTCTGGTGCTGGTGCATGGAGGTCCTCCCGAGAGCGCGAGCCCGAGGAGGCTAACCGCCGGTGGGACGGCGGGAACGGCGTTCGGGGAAAGTCTGACCGATCGGAGGAGACCGGGCGGGTGGTCAGCCGAGCCGGAGGACGTAGGACTCGCCCTCGCGCCGGAACCCGAGCCGGTCGTAGTACGCGCCGACCATGCCGGGCGGCGTCACGACGCTGCGGCAGCCGCTGTCCTGGAGCAGGCCGCTGCGGCGCCACACGAACTCGCCGGGGGAGAAGTCGCGGAAGCGCGGCGTCACGTAGTCCAGCCGCACCCGCGCCACCTCGCCGTCGGCGTGGAGCAGCACCACGCCGACCGTCTCGTCGCCCTTGAGCACGACGAAGGCGTGCCCGCCCTCGTCGGCCGGGTCCCAGACGAAGTCGGGCTGGAAGCGCAGGATGTCGGCGCCGTGCACGCGCAGCACGTGGCGGAGGTACTCGTCGCCCGGGCCGACCTCGAGCACCTCGAAGGCCGCGTCGTCGTGCCGCTCGCCGAGCAGCTTCACGATGAACCAGATGTTGATCGCGGCGAGGACGAGGTTCATGCCGACCATCGGCCAGATGTCGAGCAGGGCGTTGAAGACCAGCAGGATCAGGCAGGCGACGAGGTTGAGGGTGCGGAACCGCAGCACCCGGGCCTGCAGCAGGGAGAAGACGAGCAGCGCGCTGCCGCCCCAGCCGAGGAGGTCGAGCCAGTGGTCGTCGAGCCAGTTCACCGGGAGAGGCTACTGGCAGACGTACGACGGGTGGGCATCGTCGTGGCCGCCTCCGCGGGCTCGTCGCGCCTGTTGACGGCGGCCAGCGCGACGAGGCCGCAGCCGAGCGCGGTGAGGAGCACGACCAGGGCGCCGGACGGACGGAGCCAGGCCGGGTCGGTCGCGAGCGGGCTGGTGACGAGCTCGCCGTGCAGCACCCCGAGCTGGCCGACCGCCGTCGCCGTCGCCAGGACCGCGGCCACGGCGGCGACCAGCACCAGGCCGACACGTCGGGACGGCTGCGTGGCGGCGCCGTCGAGTGCCCGTCCCGCCAGCAGCAGGACCCCGAGGGCGAGCGGCCAGCCGTACCTGCCCTGCCACGCGAAGCCCACGCTCGCGAAGGTCAGCACCGTGATCGCCAGCGGCAGCAGCACCGACGCGAGGACCACGAGCCCGGCGGCGAGCCGGCCGCGCCCGTCGGAGGTGCGCCAGCCCGCTGCGAGCAGTGCCCAGAACAGGATGAGCCCCAGCGCGTAGACGATCGGCGAGGCGGAGTCGTCGCGGGCCGGGAAGGCGGCGACGGTCTGCAGCACCCAGACCACGGGCTGCTCGACGATGCCCGGCCACGGGGAGCCGGTGAAGGAGTCCGTGGCCGCGGGCTGGTTGGTGCCGGACGTCATCGTCCACGCGACGCCGCCCGCGAGGCACGCGCCGAGCAGCAGGCCGCCGGCCAGGAGCCGCGTGCGGCCGAGGTCGACGAGTGCGGACCACCAGGCGGAGCGTCCGACGGCGAGTGCTGCGGCGAGCAGGATCAGGACGAACCAGAGGGGGCCGAGGCTGCGCAGCGTGACCAGGAGGCAGGCCCCCAGGAGTGCCGGTCCGAACCAGCGCACGTCCTGCGCGCCCCGCCGTCGCGAGACGCCGAGCAGCGCCGCCCACAACAGGGCGCCGGCGGCCATCTCGACCCCGTTCGCCGCGACGATGCTCATGGAGTACGTCGTCACGGGGGTCAGCACGACGAGCAGCGCCGCCCCCGGCCACACGGTGGTGGCGCTGCGTCGGAGCGTGACCAGCGTCAGGGCGACCAGCGCCGCGCAGAGGGCGGCCGTGGCGGCCCGCATCGCGTAGACGGCCTCGGCACCGTGCCACGGCCGGGCCGCGGTGCCGACCACCCAGTAGAACGCCGGGTGGTAGCGCGCGGCGGCGCTGCCGACCTGCACCTGGCCGTCCGCCAGGGTGCGCGAGGCACTGCAGTCGTCGGGACCGGTGTAGGGGAGCGCCGCGCAGACCGGGTGGGCCGCGGTGACGAGGTCGCCGGGGACGGTCACGAGGTCGCCGCGGCCGTCCTCAACGCGCTGGAAGTCGGGTCGCCACTCGCCACGGGCCACCGCGGCGGCCCGGAAGACGTGGTCGTGCTCGTCGCTCCCGCGGAAGGGGGGTACGACGAGGGCCCACGCGAGCTGGACGAGGCTGATGCCCACGAAGGTCAGGGCGAAGAGCGCCCAGGTCCGGCGGGCGGCGCCGCTCATCGGCCCGCCACGTGGTGGACCAGCCGCCGGGTGTCGGTGCGCCGGCCGGAGCGCAGCGTGTCCGGCAGTCGTAGCGCGGCGTGCAGCCGCGACGTCGGCCGCAGCCGGGCGGCCCGCGCGGCGCGCGTCCAGCCGCGTGCGGTGCTGGCGGCGGCGAGCTCCCGGTGCAGCCGCGCCTCCTCGGCGAAGCGGTGCGCGTCCTCGGCGGCCACCGACGACACGCTGGCCGGGTGGCGCCGGTAGCGGAAGGCGACCTCGGACGTCGTGGCGACGGAGCCGCCGTCCAGGACCAGACCCGCGAGCAGGGCGAGGTCCAGGGTCACGGGGAGATCCTGCCGGAAGCCGACCGCGGCCGCGGCCTCGCGGCGCCAGCAGATCGAGGGAAAGTAGGTCCAGTTGCCCAGCAGCAGCGAGCGCAGCAGCTGCTCGCCCGCCCACAACCCATCGGCGGGCGCGAGCCGGCGCTTCACCCGGTCGCCGAGCGGGAGGACGACCTCACCGTCGTCGTCGATGACCTCGACGCCGGGCTGCACCGCGACGGCCGACGGGTGCCGGGCGATCGCCGCGCGGACCACGCCCAGGTAGTCCGGGGCCAGGACGTCGTCGCAGCCCGGGAAGACCACCCAGGGAGCCGTGGCCAGCTCCAGGCAGTGCTGGAAGGTCGCCGGCAGGCCGCGGTTCTGCTCGTGCAGGACGTGGGTCACCCGCGGGTCGCGGAGCCCGTCCAGCCAGCCCGCGACGTCGTGCCCCTGCGGTCCGTCCTCGACGACGACCAGCCGCCAGTCCTCGCCGGGCTGGCGCAGCACGCTCTCGACGGCCTCGCGCAGCAACGCCGGGTCCCCGACGTACGGGATGACGACGTCGATGCCGGCCGGTGCGCGCTCAGTCATCCCGGGAGGAGGCGGCCGCGGCCACCTCGTCGGGCCGGGTGGGACGCGCCATCCCGTCCCGGATGGCGAGGGCCCGGGTCAGCTGGGTGATCCTGCGGTCCTGCTCCCCGAGCCGCTTGTTGAGCGCGACGAGGGTGAGGAAGAAGGCGACGACAAGGACGTAGAGCAGCAGGTCCGCACCACGACCGACGCCGACCGTGTTGGCCAGCCGGGTGACGAGGTCGGGCGCGAGCACCGCGACCACCCAGCAGCCGGCGAAGACCAGCCCGGCGAGACGACGGATCGCCAGGTGCCGGCCCGAGCCGTCCCCGCGCAGGAGGAAGAGGGCGATCGCGACCACGCTGGCGATCAGCAGCGCCTTGATGATCACGACCAGGCCCGCAGCCGGGCGGACCCGAGGTCGTAGAGCACGTTGACGGCGTTCAGGCCGTGCTGCCCCTTGCCGAGGGAGTACGGCGTGTAGGCGATCGAGACCGGGTGCTCGGCCCAGGTCAGCTCGTGACGGGCGACGGCGGCCAGCAGCTCGCTCGCGTGGGCCATGCCGCGCTGCTCGAGGGCGACGAGGCGGACCGCCCGGCGGTTGAGGACCCGCAGGCCGTTGTGGGTGTCCGAGACCGCCAGGCCGGTCGTCCAGCGGGTGAAGCGGAGCGCGGCCCCGAGGACCAGGCGCCGGACGCGTGGCTGCCCGGCCGGGCGGCTGCCGTGGCGGGTCCCGAGGACCACGTCGACGTCACTGGTGCGGGCCAGGGCCAGCATCGCCGTCGCGTCGGCGGGGTCGTGCTGCCCGTCGGCGTCGAAGGTGACGACGTGGGAGCAGGTGGTGTGGGTCAGGGCGTACTCGAAGCCCGTCTGCAGTGCCGCGCCCTGGCCCAGGTTGACCGCGTGCCGCAGCACGACGGCGCCGGCGGCGGCCGCGATCCCGGCCGACCCGTCCGTGCTGCCGTCGTCGACGCAGACCACGTGGTCGAAGCTCAGCAGCAGGTGCTCGAGGACCGGGCCGAGGACGGCGGCCTCGTTGAGGACCGGGACGATCACGCAGGCGCTGCCGTCCATGTGCACCTCCACCGTCGAGACCCGAGGAGAGCAACGTAGGGGCCGCGCGGGGGACGGGACAACGGGCGCGAGGGGTGGCCGGGTAGTCCGTTCGGACTACCCGGGGTGCACCGAAAGACGCGTCAGTCGAGGCCGAGCGAGAACGCCGACTCGAGGTCGTGGCGCGAGTAGGCGCGGAACGCGATGTGGGTCTCGGTGGCGGTCACCCCGGGCACCTTGTTGAGCTGGTCGGCGACGACGTGGGCGACGTCGTCGTGCTCGCGGACCCGGACCAGCGCGATCAGGTCGATCTGGCCGGTCACGGAGTAGACCTCGCTGACGCCCTCGAGCGCGGCGATGCCCTCGGCGACCTCGGGGATGCGGGCGACGTCGGCCTTCACGAAGACGATGGCGGTGATCATGGGCCGACCCTAACGAACCGGCTGGTGGACCGGGGACAGGTCGCGCCGGTCGTCGAAGGGGACCAGCGAGAGCCGGGACTGGTTGACGGCGTCGTGCAGCGCCAGGTGGCGGGTCGCGCCGGCCACCGGGCACGTCCACTCGCCGTCGACCTCGACCAGCCGGATGCCGGGCGACTCCAGCCAGCGCAGGACCTTCTCGGTCTCCTCCGCGGTGGCCGCGGGCACCGGGCCGGGAGCACCGGACACGGTCTCGGCCGAGGCGCGGAGCTCGGCGACGAACTGGTGGGCGTCCGCGCCCGGCGGGATGGTGCCGGCGGCGGCGAGGCGCCCGAAGCGCACGACGTGCACGGCCCAGCGCCCGTCGTCCTCACGCCGGGCGGCCACGACCTCGGGGCAGCCGGTCAGCGCGGAGAGCCGCTGGGTGCGGGCCGCCGCGCGGATGAAGGAGGCCAGCCGGTCGCGGTGGATGCCGGCCTCCTCGAAGCGCTCGTCCGCCGCCAGCAGGGACATCCGGTGGTTGATCGCCTCGACGACCTCGTCCGGACGCCGCAGCAGGGTGTCGCGCAGCTGGCGGACGACGGCGGCGTACGTCGTCGTGTCGACGCTCCCGTCGCACGGGGCCAGGCAGCGGCCCATCTCGGCCAGCACGCAGGCGGCGCGCGACGGCTCGCGGGCCAGCCGGTCGGAGCACTGGCGCACCGGGAAGGTGTCGTGGAGGGCGGCCAGGCACTTCTCGGCGGTCTTCTTCGAGGAGAACGGGCCGAGGTAGTCGGCGTCGTCGGGGAGCACCCGTCGCACCAGCGAGAGCCGCGGCCAGGCCTCGCGGGTGAGCTTCACGAAGTGGACCTTCTCGGGGAAGCGCGAGCGGCGGTTGTAGCGCGGCTTGTGCTCGGCGATCAGCCGGAGCTCGCGCACCTCGGCCTCGAGGACCGTCGCGCACGCGATGCCCGTCACCGACGAGGCCAGCCCGACCATCTCGCCCATCCGCGACCGCGTCTCGGAGGCGGTGAAGTAGGAGCGCACCCGGGTGCGGAGGTCGCGCGAGGTGCCGACGTAGAGGACCCGGGCGCGGTCGTCGCGGAAGAGGTACACGCCGGGGGAGTGCGGCAGCGCCTCGGCGAGGTGCCGCTTCTTGCGCTGGGCCGTGCTGACCCGGGAGGAGAACGTCTGCAGCTCCTCGAGCGTGTGCACCCCGAGGCTGCCGAGCCGCTCCATCAGGCCGTGCAGCACGTCGACCGTGGCGCGTGCGTCGGACAGGGCCCGGTGGTTGGGCGTCGTGGTGGAGCCGAAGGCCTTGGCGAGCGAGGAGAGCTTGCAGTTGGGGGCGTCGTCGCGGGTGATCACCCGGCGGGCGAGCTTCGCCGTGTCGAGGACCTCGAACCGTGGCCACGGCCGGCCCTGCTCGGTCGCGAAGTGCTTGAGGAAGCCGACGTCGAACGGCGCGTTGTGGGCCACCAGGACGGTGCCGGCGGCGAACTCGAGGAACGCCGGCAGGGCCGACTCGATCGACGGCGCGCCGGCGACCATGGAGTTGCTGATGCCGGTCAGCACCGCGATGAACGGCGGGATGGGGGTGTGCGGGTTCACCAGGGTCTGGAACTCCCCGAGGACCTCGCCGCCCCGGACCTTGACCGCGCCGATCTCGGTGATCATCGAGCCGCCACCCGCCGAGCCGCCCGTGGTCTCGAGGTCGACGACGGTGAAGGTGAGGTCGCGCAGCGGTCGCCCCAGCTCGTCGAAACTTCGTTGCGACTCCCAGCGGGAAGGCGCACCCTGAACGGCGCTGCTCATGGGACGGACGCTAGAGGCGGCCACCGACAATGCGTGGGCGGCGCGCGGACCCGCCACGATCGCGCTGGCCACTACGCTGGGGGACGAGGCTCCGGGACCGGACCGACCACGAGAGGAGGCCGCCATGGGCACCGCGATCCCCGATGCGGCCCATCGCTGGCGCTGCTCCGGGTGCGGCAACCTCACCCGCTTCGACGTGACGCGCACCCGTCGTACGACGGAGTACTGGCACCTCGACCTCGCCGGCGACCACCGCGTCGAGGAGACCGAGCTGCTCGACGAGACCGTCGAGGCCGTGACCTGCCGCTGGTGCGGCCGCGCCGACGCCATCGAGCACGTCTCCCGTCACGAGGCCGCGGTCGACGACCCGGCGTCCCGCTGAGCGGGGCGACCGTGGCCGACACGACCTTCGCCGACCTCCCCGACGCGGTGCGCACGCGCGTGGTGGCGCTGACCGCCGACGCCCTGCCCGACGTGGTGCGCCTGCCCCCGGCGCTGCGCCGGGTGGCCGACTTCGCGCCGGCACGCCGGGCCCGCCTGGGCGCGACCGCGATCGGCCAGGCGCTCGTGCAGGACGACGACTTCCGCGACCGGGTCGGCACCCAGGTGGCCGCGCGCGTGCCCGCGGTCCCCGAGGACGCCGGTGAGCGGGCGGCGGTCACCTGGCTGACCCGGCCCGAGGGCTGGCACGACGTCGTGGTCGAGGCCGTCCGCGAGCTGCGCGAGCGTCCCGCTGCCGTCGAGCAGGAGTCGGGCGAGCTGGACCGGCTGCGCCGCAAGGTCGCCGACGTCGAGCAGGCCGCCCGTGACCAGCGCGCGCTCCACCGTGCCCAGGTCGACGAGCTGAAGGGCGAGAACACCACGCTCCGGCGCAAGCTCGGCGAGGCCCGGGCGACCGAGCGCGCCACCCGGGCCGAGCTGGCCGACGCCGTCCGCGACGACGTCGCGGCGCTGGCCGAGGCCGGGGAGCGGATCGCCGCCCAGGACAAGGAGCTCCGCCGGCTGCGTGCCCAGGTCGCCCAGCACGACGCCGACGCGGCGGCCTCACGCCGCTCGGTGCGTGTCGATCGCGAGGAGGCGACGGTGCGGGCCCGGCTGCTGCTCACCACGGTCATCGAGGCCGCCGCCGGCCTCCAGCGCGAGCTGGGCCTGCCGTCGACGACGGGCGCCCCCGGCGACCGGGTCGAGGCCGAGGTCGAGGCCGCTGCCGCCGCGGCGGCCCCGTCGGCGCGGTCCGCCGCACCGAGCCCGGCGGTGCTCGAGCAGCAGCTCGCGATGCCCGGCGCCCGGCTGGTCGTGGACGGCTACAACGTCACCAAGGCGGTGTGGCCCGCCTCCTCCCTCGAGGCCCAGCGGATCCGGCTGCTCAACGGGCTCGCCCCGCTGGTCGCCCGCTCCGGCGTCGAGACCACGGTCGTGTTCGACGCGGCCTCCTCGAGCCAGCGCCCGGTCGTGGCGACGCCGCGCGGGGTGAAGGTGCTCTTCAGCCCCCAGGGCGTCATCGCCGACGACGTGATCCGCGACCTCGTGGACGCCGAGCCCACGGGGCGCCTCGTGCTCGTCGTGACGGACGACCGGGAGCTCGCGACCAGCGTCGAGCGGCGGGGTGCCCGGACCGTCCCGGCGCGCACGCTCGAGTCGCTCCTGCAGACCTGACCCGAACACGGAACAGGCGCGCGACACGCCGTACGCCGGAGGTCCGGGACGGACTGTCGGTGGCCGCTGGGAGCGTCACTCCCATGACGACGCGAATCGACTGTGACACCTGCGTGGTGCGCGGGCTGGCGTGCCACGACTGCGTGGTGACCGTGCTCCTGGGACCGCCGCCGGAGCTGACCTTCGACGACGACGAGCGCCGCGCGCTCGACGTCCTGGCCCGGGGAGGACTGGTGCCGCCGCTGCGGCTGGTGCAGTCGGTGACCGCACCCGAGGTGGAGTCGGCCTAGGTGTCCGGGGAGGCACCGAGCCCCCGGGCCTGCGTGGCAGGCGTGACGGATGTGACCTGTGTGACAGGAGACCGCTCCGCAATACCTCGCATGTGACGAAACACGCCCCGGAAGTTTGGTCAGCACCCGCTCCCGCCACTACTGTCAGTCGCTCAGGTGACCGTGGGAGTGGGCCAGTCAGGGTCCGCGCGGGCACCGCGCTGAGTCTCGAACCGTCCAGGCGGGGAGAGAGCCGGGGAACCAACTCTTCTGGGGTGAATCCCTCGCAAGGCGGCGGCACGCAGGTGCCACCGAGGAGCGGGGGTAGGGCAAGTCGTGCCCGAATCCGTCAGCTCACCCGGTAGGCGTACGACTCACAAGGGAGACCGCCCGCTCGTGCTCAACGGCCGGAAGCGACTCATCACTGCCCTCTCGGGCCTCGCCCTCGTCGTCGGCGTCGGACTCGTTCCGTCGACCCCGGCCCAGGCCGAGCCCGACATCGACACCGTCCAGGCGCGCGTGGACCGTCTGTACCACCAGGCCGAACAGGCCTCGGAGCGGTACAACGACGCCAGGCTCGAGCTGCGCGACCTCACCCGCGACCTCAAGGCCCTCGAGGCCGACCAGGGCCGCCAGGACGACCGTCTCGACGTCGTCCAGGAGCAGGTCCAGCAGTCGGTCGTGCGCCAGTACGAAGGCGAGAGCCTCTCGTCGGTCGGCCAGGTGCTCGTCTCCGACGACCCCGGCAAGTTCCTCTCGCAGCTCTCGACGATGTCGGCGTTCAACGACATGCAGTCGCAGATGTTCGACGACTACGCGACCGAGCTCAAGGCCCTCGACATCCGCCGCACGGCGACCGAGAAGCGCCAGGCGCAGGTCACCGCGACGAAGAAGCAGCTGGCGGCCGAGAAGGCCACCATCGACACGAACCTCGCCGAGGCGAAGTCGCTGCTCGGCAAGCTCAAGGCCGAGGCCCGCGAGGCGATCGTGTCCCGCGGCGACGTCCGGACCCCCGCCAGCGTGCCGGCCTCCGGTCGCGCCGCGGCCGCGGTGCAGTACGCCATGGCCCAGGTCGGCAAGGCCTACGTGTACGGCGCCGCCGGCCCGAACGCGTTCGACTGCTCCGGCCTCACCATGATGGCCTGGGCGCAGGCGGGCGTGGCCCTGCCGCACTCCTCGAGCGCGCAGTACTCCTCCGGCCCGCACATCGCCGAGAGCGACCTGATGCCCGGCGACCTGGTCTTCTACTACAGCCCGATCAGCCACGTCGGCATGTACATCGGCAACGGCATGATCGTGAACGCCCTGAACCCCAGCGCCGGTGTCCAGGTGAGCAGCCTGCACTCGATGCCGTACGTCGGTGCGGTCCGTCCTGGCTGACGCCCCGCGCACGAAGGCCGGTCGTCCACGTTGGTGGGTGGCCGGCCTTTCGCTGTCCCTGCTGGTCGTCGTCGGGCTGGTCGCCTGGCGCGTCGTCGACGACCGGCCCTACGTCGCCCGGCCCCCGCAGAGCCGCGGCGTCCAGGCCCAGCCCGCCCTGGCCGCGCAGACCCTCGGCCGGCTGCAGGAGGCCGTCGACCGCCGGGACCCCGCCGCGGCGCGCGCCCTGGCACCGTCCGGTGACGACGCCGCGGCCGACCTGCTGGCCGGGATCGTCACCAATGCCGAAGCCCTGCACCTGCGGGACTTCACCGTCCGCTACGTCGACGAGGAGAGCGCCGTCTCGGACGCCGGCGCCTGGACGGCCTCGGTCGACGTGACCTGGGCCTTCGGCGGCTTCGACACCGCGCCGGCCGACACCGAGGTGCTCTTCCACTTCGTCGCGGGCGACGGCGCCGTGGGCCTGACCGGGGTCGGCGGCGGCGACGACCGCTCCCCGCTCTGGCTGAGCGGTCCGTTGCAGGTGCGCCGGACCCCCACCACGCTCGTGCTGGTCGACGGCAGCCGGGGCACCGCCGACGGCTACGCCCGCCGCGCGGACGCCGCCGTGCCCGTCGTACGACGGGTGGTCACCGACTGGCGCCCGCGCCTGGTCGTCGAGGTGCCCCGCACCGGCGCGGGCCTGGACCGGGTGCTCGACGCGGAGCCCGAGCAGTACGCCAACATCGCTGCCGTCACCACGACCGCCGACGGGTCGCTGGCGCCGGACGCCCCGGTCCACGTCTTCGTCAACCCCGACGTCTTCGCCCAGCTCCAGCCCGAGGGCGCCCAGGTCGTGATGAGCCACGAGGCCACCCACGTGGCGACGGACGCGGCCCTCAGCTCGATGCCGCTGTGGCTGCTCGAGGGGTTCGCCGACTACGTCGCCCTGCGCGACGTCCGGCTGCCCATCGGCACGACCGCCGGCCAGATCATCCGGCAGGTCCGTCGCGACGGACCGCCGGGTCACCTGCCGGGGGCCGCCGAGTTCGACACCACGACCACGCACCTGGGGGCGTCGTACGAAGCCGCCTGGATCGCCTGCCGCGTGCTGGCCGACCGCGGCGGCGAGCGGGCGCTGGTCCGCCTCTACGACCGGGTCGACGACGGCACGCCCCTGGGCCGCGCACTCGAGACGGGCTTCGGGCTGAGCGTGCGGTCGTTCACCCGGGCCTGGCAGGACCGCCTGTCAGACTTGGCGGCGTGACGCACCACGACCGACCGTCCGACCCGCGCGGCGACAGGACGGTGGCCCTCGTCGTCACCGTCGTCTCCGGCCTGGCCTTCGTGGTCCTGGCCCTCTGGCTGGTGCCGTGGCACCCGGTGCCCGGCGGCACGCCGCCTCCCGCCGACCCGGGGTCGGTGTTCTCGGCGGAGCAGATCTCCCGGGCCGAGGACTTCTCCCGCTGGGCCCGCGTCTGGAGCTGGAGCTCGCTGGTCGTCTCGCTGCTGGTCGCCGGCTTCCTCGGCCTCTCGCGCACCGGGCGGCGCTGGGTGGAGCGGCTCCGCGGGCCGTGGTGGTTCCGGGTGGTGGTCGCGGTCGCTGCGCTCGCCCTCGTGGGCCGCGTGGTGACGCTGCCGTTCGCGGTGCTGCTGCGCCGCGAGCAGCTGCAGTACGGGCTCAGCACCCAGGCCTGGAGCGGCTTCGCCCGCGACCAGGCGGTGGGCCAGGTGGTCACCATCGTGAGCACGTCGCTCGGCCTGCTGGTCGTGGTCGCGTGCGCCCGCCGCTGGCCGCGCGCCTGGCCCGCGGTGGCCGGGGGACTGGTGGCCGCGCTGGTGCTGGTCGGCTCGTTCGTCTACCCGGTCCTGGTCGAGCCGCTCTTCAACTCGTTCACCCCGCTGCCGGACGGCCCGCTGCGGACCCAGATCCTGCGCCTCGCCGACGAGGAGGGCGTGCACGTCGACGACGTCCTCGTCGCCGACGCCTCCCGGCGTACGACGACCCTGAACGCCTACGTGTCCGGTCTCGGCAGCACCCGTCGGGTCGTCGTCTACGACAACCTGGTCGACGACCTCCCGCAGGACGAGGCCCTCTCGGTGGTCGCGCACGAGCTCGGCCACGCCCGCGAGGGCGACGTCGTCACCGGCTCGGTCCTCGGGGCCGTGGGCGGCGCCTTCGGCATCGGGCTGCTGGCCCTCGTGGTCGGGGCGGTCGGAGGCACCGGCGCTGCGGCTCGTCCCGGCGAGCGGCGGCGGACCGGGATGGCCGACCCGGCCGTGGTCCCGCTGGTGCTGGCCCTGGTGGCTTTCGGGACGCTGCTCTCGAGCCCCGTCGAGAACGCCGTCAGTCGACAGATCGAGACCCGGGCCGACGTCGACGCCCTCGAGGCCACGCACGACCCCGACGCCTTCATCGCCATGCAGCGCCAGCTCGCACTGCGCTCGCTCTCCGACCCGACGCCGCCGGCGTGGTCGCAGCTGTGGTTCGGCAGCCACCCGACGACGCTGGGCCGGATCGCGATCGCCGAACAGCTGCGGGGCAACGGCGACCTCACGAAATGACCGACGCCGGTCGGGAGCCTGGGCTCCCGACCGGCGTCGGGTGGTGCTGTGGGTCGCGCTCCGTGTCCGTCCCCGAGGACGGGTCTCACGCCCCCGGTCGGGTCAGCAGGACGACCCGGTGGACGCGCCGTCGCCGACGGCCTTGCAGGTGTTGTCGAAGATGGCGGTGATGTTGTCGCCGAAGGCGAAGACGACGACGACGATGAGGGCGGCGATGCCGGCGATGAGCAGGCCGTACTCGACGGCCGAGGCGCCGCGCTCGTCCATCTTCTCGAAGCGGGCGTTGAGCAGGATGCGGAGGTACTCGACCATGGTGATGCTCCTTGGATGTCGTGAAACCGAGAGTGAGGCGGGGGGCTGCCTCACGACCCCAAGCGTCGGGGATGGCGCGTCGCACCGGACCCGGTGAAGGTGTCGAGCGGGATAGTCACTTCGGACTACTCACCCCCAGCGATCGGCGACGCCGACCGGGCACGCCGGGAGCGCGAGCGCACCACCGCCGGGGCGCGGCGGTTGCCGAGGGGGACGGGCCGATGGACCGGTCGGTCAGCGACCGTTCGGGCGCACGCTGCTGAGCAGCCCGATGCGCATCGCGGTGACCAGCGCCTGGGCGCGGTTGCCGACGCCGAGCTTCTGGTAGATCCGGGCGATGTGCGACTTCGCGGTCGACTCGCTCATGAAGAGGCGCTCGCCGATGGCGGCGGCACCGAGGCCGTCCGCGAGCAGCAGCAGCACCTCGTGCTCGCGCTCGGACAGGCGCGTGGAGCTGGCGGCCGTACGCCGCATCATCGCGCCGCCGAGGCCGCTGCAGATGAACGACCGCGGCGCGACCGAGGCGTGCCGGGCCGCCTTGACGACCTCGGAGGAGGGCGCGTCCTTGCCGACGAAGCCGGACGCGCCGGCCTCCATCGCGGCGAAGATCTGGTCGTCGCCGGAGTGCATCGTGAGGACGACGAGACCGACGGTCTGGCTCTGCTTGCGGACCGCGCGGACGATGTCGAGGCCGGTGCCGTCCTGCAGCTGCAGGTCCGCGACGATGACGTCGGGGGACTCGGCGGTCCAGACCGCGAGGGACTCGGCGACGCTGCCGGCCTCGCCGACGATCGTCATGTCGGACTCGAGCTCGAAGATCCCCGCGAGACCGCTGCGGATCAGCTCGTGGTCGTCGACCAGCAGGACACGGATGGGGTCGGAGCTCATGCGATGACTATCGCACCCGTGTCGTCCGAATCCCGGGAGGCGCCGCCCGGTTCGGGCGTGGTGCGCACGGCGACGACGGTGCCGCCGTCGGGACCGTTCGCGATCGAGAGCGCGGCCCCGATGAGGAGGGCCCGCTCGCGCATGATCTCGAGGCCGTGGGAGTCCTCGCGCCCGGCCTGGAGCCCCTGGCCGTCGTCGGTCACCGTGATCAGGGCGCCGGGAGCGTGCACCTGGCAGTGCACGTCGATGCGCGTGGCGCGGGAGTGCCGGACGGCGTTCGTCATCGCCTCCTGCGCGATGCGGAACAGCTCCGCCTCGACCTCGGGACGCAGCCGGGTGGTCCGCTCGTCGAGCGTGACGTGGATGGGGACGCCGGAGACCTCGGTGAGGTTGCGGGCGATCGAGCCGATCGCCGCGCCGAGGCTCTCGCTCGCACCCGCATCGGTGCGGAGCGTGACGACGGAGCGGCGTACCTCCGCGACGACGGCGGTGATCCGGTCGCGGAGGACCTCGATCCGCTCGGCCTGCTCCGGCGAGGCGGGCCGGGCCGCGAGCGCGTCCACGAGGTAGCCGAGCGAGGCGATGTCCTGGGCGACGCCGTCGTGCATCTCGCGGGCCAGGCGGCGGCGCTCGTCGGCGGTGGCGGCGTCGCGGAACGCGGCGAAGAGCAGGGCGGTGTCGAGGTGCACGGCGCTCGGCGTCAGGCGGGCGCTGAGGTCCCGGATCCGCTGCTCGAGCCCGAGCTGGGCGGGATCGAGCCGCTCGGAGAGCAGCCCGCCCACGACGGCGGTGGTGCCGGCCTCGCTGACCAGCGGGAAGGCGAAGGTGCGCCCGCCCATGACGGGCCGGCTCAGCGCCCAGGCCTCGAGCGCCAGCTCGTCGACCGAGGTCAGGTCGGTGGACGACGTGACGGTCTTGGTGACGAGCGGGGTGAGGGAGTCCGCGCGGGGCACGTAGAGGGCCAGCGCGGCCGTCGGCAGGTCGTCGCGCACCGTGCTCAGGATGATGGAGCCGAGCGGGACGGGGTCCAGGCCGGAGCTGAGGCCGCCGGAGAGGTCGATCAGCTCGCGGATCAGCGACTGGGCGTAGCGGTACGGCGCCAGCGGGTCCGGCGAGAACTGGAAGGTCGAGTGGACGAAGCTCGCGATCAGGCCGAGGCCGAGCCCGGTCACGCACCAGGTGAACGCGGCGAAGCTCTGGTCCACCGTGAGGTGGGTGAAGAGCAGCATCGGGATCAGCGCGACCGCGACCGCCTCGACCATCAGCGACGTGACGACGCCGCGCCAGCCGAGCCGGAGCCCGGCGGCGAACGGCGGCACGCTGAGGGCGCCCAGCACGGCCACCGAGGTGTGGATGGAGAAGCCGCACACCGCGCCGATCGCCAGGGCCTCCACGGCGGCCGTGGACGTGGGGGAGAAGCGCAGCCGCGTCTGGGCCAGCTGCACGAGCGCCCAGATGAGGAACACGGCGCCGAGGGCGAGCAGCGCCGGCTTGTCGCGCGACCACAGCACCGGCGCGACGAGCGCGAGCGTGGCGAAGCCGCGCGCGGCGCCGCTCAGGCGGACGAACTGCAGGTCGCGGGCGGTCACTTGAGGTTGTCCATGATGCTGATGGCGGCGGGGCCCATGACCGCGATGAACAGGCAGGGGAGGATGCAGAAGATGAGGGGAATCGTCATCTTGACCGGCACTTGCTGGGCCTTCTCCTCGGCTCGTTGACGCCGCTTGACGCGGATCTCCTGGGACTGGATGCGCAGGACCTGGCCGACCGGGATGCCGAACGCGTCCGCCTGGACCATCGCTCCGACGAATGTACGCACGTCGGGGACGTTCGTGCGGTCGGCGAGCCCGCGCAGCGCCGCCGACCTGCCCTGGCCGATCTGCATCTCGCGCAGCACGCGGGCGAACTCGTCGGCCAGCGGACCCTCGGTGTGCCGGGCCACCTGCTGGATGGCGGCGTCGAAGCCGAGGCCGGACTCCACGCTGATGGTGAGCAGGTCGATCGCGTCGGGCAGCTCCCGCTGCAGCCGCTGCGAGCGGTCGTAGATCTTCTGGTAGAGGTAGAGGTTCGGGGCGAAGAAGCCGATCACGAGCCCCACGACGAGCATGACCAGGCGGACCGACAGGCTCTGTCCGAGCATCAGCGAGAAGACCAGCGCGATCGCCAGGCCGGCCACCGCCCCGATCACCTTGCTCGAGGTCACGCGGTCCACGGACCAGCCCGGGGGGTTCCCGGCGAGGTCGAGCTTCGCGCGGATCCGCTCCGCGGAGTCGCCGCCCGACAGGCGGCGGCCCAGCCCGAGGGTGCGTTGCTGCAGCGGGGCGAGGACCCGCTCGGCGAAGGGCCGGTCGAGCTCCTTCGTGAGCTCCTTCGGTGCGGAGGTCATCGCCTCGAGCACGGCCAGGGAGCGGGTGACGCCCGCGGCCTCCGAGGGACCGAGGGCCAGCGCGACGAGGACCAGGGCGACCACGACGAGCACGAAGCCCAGCACCAGCAGCAGGGTCATCTCAGACCTCCACCTTGATCATCCGGCTCATCCAGAAGACGCCGACCGAGAGCAGCAGCCCGGCACCGATCAGCATCGCGATGCCGATCGGCGTCACGAAGAGCGGGTGCACGTAGTCGCCGTTGGCGACCACGAGGTAGAGCAGGAACGCCGGGGGCAGGCCGCCCAGCACCCACGCGGACAGCTTGCCCTCGGCGGCGAGCGCCGCCACCTGGCGGCGCATGTACTCGCGCTCGCGCATCGTGCCCGCGACGTTCTCGAGGAGCTCGGCGAGGTTGCCGCCCACCTGGCGCTGGATCTTGATCGCCATCACGACCCAGGCGAAGTCCTTGCTCTCGAAGCGCTCGCCGACGCCCTCGAGGGCGTCCTCGAGCGGCACGCCGAGGCGGGTCTCGATCAGCACCCGCTTGAACTCCGAGGCGACCGGCTCGACGCCCTCGCGGACGATCGTGTCGACGGACTGGGCCAGGGAGAGGCCCGCGGCCAGCGAGCCGGACATCAGCTGCAGGGTGTCGGGCAGGGAGGTGTCGAAGGCCTTGCGGCGGCGCGAGCCACGCACGCCGAGGTAGATCCACGGGCCGACCAGGCCCAGGGCGAGGAACAGCAGGCCGATCATCAGGCTGCCGGTGCCGAGCAGCAGCCCGAGGACTCCGGCCCCCACCACGATCGCTGTGTGGAGCAGCAGCCACTCGGCGGCCTTGAGGTCGCTGCCGGCGGACTGCAGCCGCTGCGAGATCCGGGCGTCGAGCGACTTGTTGCGCTGCAGCACCTCGGTCGCGGCGTGGGTCGCCTGGGCCAGCGCCTGCTCGGTGTCGGCGCGCGGCGCGGGGGTGCGGCCCCCGACGGTGTCGGTGTACGTCGTCACGACGGTCTCGGCGCTGAGCGGGGCCGGCTTGGCCGGGACGAGCAGGAGCAGCACGGCGACCAGGCCGACGCCGAGCGCCCCGGTGCCGGCGTACATCATCCAGGCGGGCGGTGCCCAGCCCGGCTCCGCAGCGGGACCGGCGGCGGCGGTGGCGGCCGGTGCGCGGTCGGAGCCGATGGTGGTGAAGGCACGGGCCTCGAGGTCGCCGGTGTCGGTGGGCAGGGTCACCGCGACGGTGGCCTCGGTCGCGGTGACCCCGGCCGGGACCTGCGCGGTCACGAGCACCTGCCGGGCGAGGACGTCGGCCTCGCGGGCGAACGCCCGGCGCAGGGCGCCGGAGTCGGCGGTGACGACGCGGCCGGAGCCGGCCTTCGCCATCGCGCGGAGCGGGGCGACGGCGGAGCCGGTCTGGTCGAGCGAGACCACGTCCACGATCAGCTCGGCGCCCGTGATCGCGTCGGTCACGTCGGCGAGCGGGGTGTCGGTCGTGTCCGCCCCGTCGGAGAGCACGACGAGCGTGCGCTGGCCCTCGGTGCCGGCCATGTCGGCGGCGGCGAGCACCCCGTCGTACAGCTTCGTCTGCCTGCTCAGCGACAGGGCCCCGACCACCTCGCGGGCGCGGTCCCGGTCCGTGGTCGGCTCCAGAAGCGGCGACACCTCGCCGGCGAACGAGACGACCCCGACCTCGACGTCGTCGGGGACGGCGTCGAGGAAGGCCAGGGCGGCGGACTGGGCGGCGGCGAAGCGCAGGCCGCGCATGGAGTTGCTCGTGTCGATCGCGAGCACCGCGGTCCGGCGCACGTCGGTGGTCGTGGCGGCCAGGCGGGCCTCGGACTCCGCGACCCGGTCGTCGACGGTCACCGCGACGCCGCTCAGGTCGACGGTCGCGTCGGCCGGCACGTTGACCAGGACCTGCAGGCCGGTGCGCGACGACTCCACGTGGGCGATGGAGGGGCCGTCGTCGGCCGCCAGCGCCGCGGGTGCGGTGCCGAGCAGGAGGACCGTGGCCAGGGCGCCGGCCCGGAGCACGTGTCGGGCCAGGGTGGTGGAGGGGGAGGAGGTCAGCCGGGGCACGGGGGTCTCCGGCTCACATCATGTCCGTCGCGAACAGCATGGGGTCCACGGTCACGTTGGCGTAGGCCATCTTCTCGAGGAACTTCGGTCGCAGGCCGGTCGAGCGCAGCCGCCCCAGGGCGTGGCCCTCGGCGTCGAAGCCGGCCGAGTTGTCGAAGACGAAGACGTCCTGGAGCGTGATCACGTCGCCCTCCATCCGCTCGACCTCGGTGATGTGGGTGATCCGGCGGCTGCCGTCCTTGAAGCGGGTCTGGTGGACGATGAGGTCGACCGCGGAGGCGACCTGCTCGCGGATGGCGCGGACGGGCAGGTCCATCCCGGCCATCAGCACCATCGTCTCCATGCGGGCCAGGGTGTCGCGGGGCCCGTTGGAGTGCAGGGTGCAGATGGAGCCGTCGTGGCCGGTGTTCATGGCCTGGAGCATGTCGAGCGCGGACGCGTCGCGGACCTCGCCGACGATGATCCGGTCGGGCCGCATCCGCAGGCTGTTCTTGACCAGGTCGCGGATGTCGACCGCGCCCTTGCCCTCGATGTTCGACGGGCGGGACTCGAGCCGGACCACGTGCTCCTGCTTGAGCTGCAGCTCCGCGGCGTCCTCGATGGTGACGATCCGCTCGTCCTCGGGGATGAACGACGAGAGCACGTTGAGCGTCGTCGTCTTGCCCGCCCCGGTGCTGCCCGACACGATCACGTTCAGCCGGCCGCGCACGCACGCGTCCAGGAAGTCCTTGGTGCGCGGCGTCAGCGAGCCGAACTTCACCAGGTCGTCGGCCGTCAGCGGGTCGGTGGCGAACTTGCGGATGGTGAGCGCCGAGCCGTCGACGGCCAGCGGGGGGATGACGGCGTTGACGCGGCTGCCGTCGGGCAGGCGGGCGTCGACCATCGGGCTGGACTCGTCGACGCGGCGGCCGATGCGCGACACGATCTTGTCGATGGTCCGGCGCAGGTGCGCCTCGTCGGTGAAGTGCGCGTTCGCGACGACGAGGCGTCCGCTCTTCTCGAGGAAGATCTTGTCGTGGCGGTTCACCATGACCTCGGAGACGTCCGGGTCGCGCAGGAACGGCTCGATCGGGCCGTAGCCGAGGATGTCGTCGCTGATCTCCTGCGTCACCCGGGCGCGGTCGCTGCTGCTCAGCGGCCGGTCCTGGGCCGAGAGCACGTCGCCGAGCACCGCGCGGACCCGCTGGTCCAGCTCGTTCTGGTCCATGTCGGCGTCGTAGAGGTGCGGCCCGAGCTGCTTGAGCAGCTCGACGTGCACGTTGGCCTTGAGCTCCTCGATCCGGTCGCCCCCGCTCGCGAGGGTCGTACGACGGGGGGTGACGGGCGCCGGGGCGGGCGACGGTGCCGTGGCGGGGACCGGCTGCTCGGGCGTCGCGGCCCGGCGCTTGCCGGCGACCGGGGCGGCGGTGGCCGCGGCGATGGTCGCGGCGGGCGATCCCGTCTCCGGGGTCGGCGTGACGGCGAGCTCCGAGGCCGGGTCCGCAGCGGCGGACGCGGGGGCCGGCGGGGCGTCCCCGGCGGCGGCACCCTCGGCGGCGAGCAGGGCGGCGGCCTCGTCGGCGGCGGCCCGGGCGGCGGCGGCCTCGGCGCGGTCGGCGCGGCGCGCTGCGGCGAGGCGGTCGGCGAGGCTGCTCATCGGGTCACCTCCGGATCCTGAAGCGGCGGCCGGTCTTCTCCTGCTCACCGTCGACCTGGTCGACGGGCTGCGGGGCGGCCGGCTCCCCGGCGAGCTGGGTGGCGAGCACCCGGATCGCGCCCGAGGCCGCGTGACCGGGCGTGCCGACGACGATCGGGGTGCCGGCGTTGGTGGCGGCCGCGATCTCCAGCGACGTGGCGACCTGCGCGGCGACGGCCATCCCGAGGATGGCCTCGACCTTGTCGGCGCCGATGCCGACGGCGTCGTCGGCCCGGTTGAGCAGGAGGTGCCGGTGGCCGCGGGCGATGTTGAGCATCTCGAGGGTCTCGAGGGCGACCTTGACGTTCTTGAGCGTCGGCACGTCGAGCGTCGCCACGATGACGCACTCGTCGGTCTCGTCCAGGGCGGTCAGCGTCTGCTCGTCGAACGACGGGGCGGTGTCGACCACGACGTAGTCGAAGGACTCGCGCAGGGTCCGCAGCACCCGGGAGATGAGGGCGGGGGTGATCCGGTCCCGGACGTCGGGGTGGCTCGGGGCGGCCAGCACCATGAGGGAGTCCTGGTGGCGGGTCAGCAGGCCGTCGAGCAGCGCGGTGTCGAGGGAGTCCTCGGAGCCGATCGCGTGCTCGATGGAGTGGCTGGGGAAGAGCTGCATGGTGATCGCGACGTCGCCGAAGGCCAGGTCGAGGTCGACCAGGCAGACCTGCCGGGCGCCGCGGTCGGCCAGGGCGAGGGCGAGGTTGACCGCCATCGTCGTCTTGCCGACCCCGCCCTTGGGGGAGAAGACCGTGACGACCTTGCCGAGGTGCACGGCACCGGACGGGCCACGCAGCGCGACGTAGAGCTGGTGGGCGCGGCTGACGGCGTCGCCGACCGAGGCGAGGTCGCCGTGCGGCACGACGTCGCGGATGCCGGCCTTCATGGCCTGGGTGAGCACGTCGGTCGTCAGGTCGTGGCGGACCAGGACGACGCTGACCGTGGGCCGGCTGGTGCGGAGGTTCTCGGTGAGGCGGACGGCGTCGTCGAGGGCGAGGTTGGGCCCGAGGACGACGACGTACTCCTCGCTGTGCTGGGCCAGCCACGCGACCAGGCGGTCGGTGGAGTCGACGCCGTGGGCGCCGCTGGGCAGCACCGTCAGCAGCGACGTGACGATCGCGTTGTCGGGGTCAACGGCGGCAGGCATCGGGGCTCACTTGAAGAGGTTGAGGGACGTGACGGCCGGACCGGACGACACCGAGCTGGAGCCCGTGAGCAGCGCGAAGGCGAGCTCGCCGTTCGCGGAGGCGAACAGCACGCGCTGGGCGTCCTTCTGGTCGAGGGAGAGCGTGAGCAGGGTCCGCGGCAGCTGCTCGGTGGTCTGCTGCCCGGACTGGTCGGTGGTGGTCGTGGAGACCGGGGTGGTCGACCCGACCCCCAGGACCGTCACCCGGTCGAGGAGCACCCGGGTGAACGGGTCGCCGGTGGTGGCGTCGGCACCGTTGAGGAAGACCGCGACCTCGGAGCCGGGGTTCACGAAGCCGGCCACACGCGCCGGGTCGGTCAGGTTGACGGAGATCGCGAGCTGGCCCTTGGGGATCTGCAGGGACGTGGCCGCCTCGGCCTGGCCGCCGAACTTGTCGCTGATGATCTGCTCGCCGGGGTAGATGCGGGTCAGCGCGACGAGGCCCTTGAGGCCGTCGATGCTGGTCTGGTAGTCCGGCAGCAGCTGCGACTGCGGCACCGGCTGGGAGTCCAGCTTGCCGTTGGCCGCCGCGTCCTCGATCGTCTCGCCTGCCTCGATGGGCGCGATCGCCCGCAGGACCAGGACGGTGTCGAACTGCTGCGCGGCGCGGGTGTCGGCGCCCTTGACGTAGAGGAACACGAGCACGGTGCCGAGCGCGGCCACCACGGCAGCCGCGATGAGCAGCACTCTGCGTCGATCCATCATCGGCCTCTTTCCGGACTGTCGTACGGCTGGGAGCCCCCGCCTAGCAGCCGGATCTTTCGCGTTCGAGCACCGCGTCCCACCCGAGGAGGCGCTGGCACCACGCGTCACTCTAGGAGAGTCGCACCCCAGACGTCGGCAATTGGGGACATGTGTCGTCCGACGTCTGGCCCGGTCAGGACGGGTAGAGCGCCGCGACGTCCTCGCGGAACTCGCGCATCACGACGTTGCGCTTCAGCTTGAGGCTGGGGGTGAGCTGCCCGCCCTCCTCGGTCCAGTCCTCCGGGAGGATCGTGAACTTGCGGATCGACTCGGCCTTGGAGACCGCCTTGTTGGCGTCGTCGACGGCCGACTGGACCGCGGCACGCAGGTCGGGGTCGTCGACGAGGTCGGCGACGCTGCCGGACTTGCCGTGCGCCTCCGCCCAGGCCGGGAAGGACTCGGGGTCGATCGTGACCAGCGCCGCGATGAAGGGCTGGCCGTCGCCGACGACCATGCACTGGCTGACCAGCGCGTGCGCGCGGAGCCGGTCCTCGAGCACCGCGGGGGCGACGTTCTTGCCGCCCGCCGTCACGAGGATCTCCTTCTTGCGCCCGGTGATCCGCACGAAGCCCTCGTCGTCGACCTCGCCGACGTCGCCGGTGTGGAACCAGCCGTCGCGCTCGAGCGCCTCGCGGGTGGCCTCCTCGTTCTCCCAGTAGCCGGCGAAGACCTGGCCCCCCTTGAAGAGGAGCTCGCCGTCGTCGGCGACGCGGACCGCGGTGCCGGGCAGCGGGCGCCCGACGGTGCCGATCTTGGTGGCGTCCGGCAGGTTCACGGTGAGCGCGGCGCTGGTCTCGGTGAGGCCGTAGCCCTCGAGGACGACGAGGCCGATGCCGCGGTAGAAGTGGCCGAGGCGGTCACCGAGCGGGGCACCGCCGGAGACGGCGTACTCGCACGCCCCGCCGAGGGCCTCGCGCAGCTTGCCGTAGACCAGCCGGCTGAAGAGCGCGTGCTGCGCGCGGACGGCCAGCGAGGGCCGGCCCCGGTCCAGGCCGCGCGAGTAGGCGATCGCGGTCTCGGCCGCCCGGTCGAAGATCTTGCCCTTGCCGTCGGCGGCTGCGCGCTGCGAGGCGGTGTTGAAGACCTTCTCGAAGACCCGGGGCACGGCCAGCACGAAGGTCGGCCGGAACTCCTGCAGGTCCGCGACGAGGTTCTTGATGTCGGCGCTGTGGCCCAGGCGGGTCCGGGACTTCACCGAGCCGACCTGGATGATCCGGGCGAACACGTGGGCCAGCGGCAGGAAGAGCAGCGTCGAGGCGCCCTCGGTCGAGAAGAGCTTCTCGAGCTCGTCGACGGCCACGCCCAGCTCGAACATGAAGTTGCCGTGCGTGAGCATGCAGCCCTTGGGGCGGCCGGTGGTCCCGGAGGTGTAGATCAGCGTCGCGAGGTCGAGGGGGGTCGCGGTCGTACGCCGCGTCTCGAGGTCGGCGTCGGAGATGTCGGCGCCCAGCCGGCCGAGCACGTCGACCGCGTTGTCGGCCAGCGACCACACGTGGTTGAGGTGCTCGAGGTCGCCGCGGGCCTCGTTGACCCGGGCCATGTGCTCGGGGCCCTCGGCCACGACGGCACGCGCGCCGGAGTCGCGCAGGATCCAGGCGACCTGCTCGGAGGAGGAGGTCTCGTAGACGGGCACGGTCACGCACCCGGCGAACCAGATGGCGTAGTCGAGCAGCGTCCACTCGTAGCGGGTCTTGGAGATGAGGGCGACGCGGTCGCCGGGCTCGAGGCCCGCCGCGATCAGGCCCTTGGCGACCGCACTCACCTCCGCGAGGAACGTCGCCGAGGTGACGTCCTGCCAGGTGCCGTCGACGCGCCGGCTGAAGACGGCCTGGTCGGCCGCCTCCCGGGCGTTGGCGACGACGTCGTCGGTGAGGTTCCCGGTGGCCGGGACCTCGATCGTCAGGGGCGTGGAGAACTCACGCACGATGCCTCCTCAGGACCCACCCGGAACTCGCGTCCCGGGGCTCATCGGGGAGGTTACCGCTGCGTGAGCGCGCCCGTTCCATCCGGTACGCTCGCAGCGCAACGCGCACGCCGCCGGGCTCCGTGCCCATGTCTCGAAAGCAGGCTCACGATGGCCGAGCAGACGACGTCCTCGATCGTCATCGACGCGCCCGCCGCCGACGTGATGGCGGTCATCGCCGACTTCGACGCCTACCCCGCCTGGGCCAAGGGCGTGAAGACCGCGGACGTCGTGTCGACCTACGACAAGGGCGCCGCCCAGGGCCGCGCCGAGCAGGTCTTCTTCATCCTCGACGTGTCGCCGATCAAGGACGAGTACACCCTCGCCTACACCTGGGACGCGGACCGCCAGGTCACCTGGACCCTCGTCGAGGGCAAGATGCTGCGCGCGCTGGACGGGGCCTACGTCCTCGAGGACCGCGGCGACGGCTCGACCGAGGTGACCTACCGGCTCGCCCTCGACGTCTCGATCCCGCTGATCGGCATGCTCAAGCGCAAGGGCGAGAAGATCCTGATCGACACCGCGCTCAAGGGACTGAAGAAGCGCGTCGAGCAGCTCGGCTGACGCCGGGCTCCCCGAGGCACCCGGACATCGTGCGCATCCTCCTCTTCACCGGCAAGGGCGGCGTCGGCAAGTCCACGGTCGCGGCCGGTACGGCGGCGCTCGCGGCCGCCGGCGGCCACCGCACCCTGGTGCTCTCCACCGACCCGGCGCACTCGCTCGCCGACGCCTTCGGGGCGCTCGTCGGCCCCGAGCCGACCGAGGTGGCGCCGTACCTCTTCGTGCAGCAGGTCGACGCCCAGCTCCGCTTCGAGCAGTCGTGGGCGGAGATCCAGGGCTACCTGCTCTCGGTCCTCGACGTCGCCGGGGTCGACCCGGTCGCGGCGGAGGAGCTGACGGTCATCCCGGGCGCCGAGGAGGTGCTGGCGCTGCTCGAGCTGCGGCTGCACGCCCTCTCCGACGAGTGGGACGTCATCGTCGTCGACTGCGCGCCGACCGCCGAGACCCTGCGCCTGCTGGCGCTCCCGGAGGCGCTCGGGTGGTACATGCAGCGCGTGCTGCCGATGGAGCGCCGCGTGGTCAAGGCGCTGCGCCCGGTGCTGCAGCGGGCCGCCGGCGTGCCGATGCCCGGAGACAGCGTCTTCGACGCCGTCGAGCGGCTGCACGCCGAGCTCGAGGAGGTCCGGGCGCTGCTGTCCGGCCCGGACAGCAGCGTGCGCCTGGTGCTGACCCCGGAGAGCGTGGTGCTCGCCGAGGCCCGCCGCTCCTACACGACGCTGTCGCTCTACGGCTACCGCGTCGACGGCGTCGTCGCGAACCGCGTCTTCCCCGCCGAGGGCGCCGACGACTGGCGCGCGGGATGGGTGGTCGCGCAGGACGAGGTGCTGCTGCAGGCCGAGCAGTCCTTCGCCGGGCTGCCGATCTGGCGCTCGGTCTACCGCCCCGGCGAGCCGGTCGGCGTGGCGGCCCTGACCCAGCTCGCGCGGGAGGTGTACGACGGCGACGACCCGCTCGCGGTGCCGCGCGGCGACGGCCCCTACCGCGTCACCCGGAGCTCGGCGGGGGCGCTGCTGCGGCTGGCCCTGCCGAACGTCGTCCGCAGCGACGTCGACCTCGCCCGCCATGGCGACGACCTGGTCGTGACCGTGGGGTCGTATCGTCGTCTCCTCACGCTGCCCTCGGGGCTCTCGCGCCACCGGGTGGCCGGGGCCCGGGTCGAGCAGGGTGAGCTGCAGGTGCGCTTCGTCGAGGCCGCCGCACGCGACCAGGACCAGGACCGGGGGAGCAGCACGTGAGCGAGCCGCCGCACGACGAGCCCGTGGGCAGCGTCGCCGACGAGGCGGCCAAGCTCTTCGGTGCGCTCTCCGACTGGGCCAAGGACCACGGCTCCGACCTGGGGCAGGGCCTGTCCGGGCTGGCCACGCACGCCGTGAGCGCCGCGCAGCAGGTCGACGAGCACGTCGCGACCGGCAGCGCCGAGTGCACCTACTGCCCGATCTGCCGCACCGTCCACGTCGTCCGCCAGACCAGCCCCGAGGTGCGCGCCCACCTGGCGAGCGCCGCCGCCTCGTTGATGCAGGCGGCCGCGGGGATCCTGGCGACGGCGGTGCCGGACGGCGCCGGCGGGGGCCGCGCGGGGCCGGCTGCCGGTCGCGGCGCGGTGGAACGGATCGACCTGGACGACGACGGGGACACGACCGGGGCCTGGCCCGGGGAGGACGACGCATGACGCTGACCTGTGGGGTCGATGTCGGAGGCACGAAGATCGCCGGTGGCGTGATCGACGAGGACGGCACCATCCTCGAGGAGCACCGCGTGGAGTCGCCGGCGACCGACGCCGAGGCGATCGAGGAGGCCATCGCCGGCCTCGTCAAGGAGCTGAGCTCCCGCCACGAGATCTCCGCCGTGGGCGTCGGGGCCGCCGGCTACATCGACCGCTCGCGCGCGGTCGTGATGTTCGCGCCCAACATCGCCTGGCGCAACGTGGACCTCAAGGCCGAGCTCGAGGCCCGGGTCGACCTGCCCGTCGTCATCGAGAACGACGCCAACGCAGCGGCGTGGGGCGAGTTCCGCTTCGGCGCGGGCCACGACGTGGACGACCTGCTGCTGGTCACGGTCGGCACCGGCGTCGGCGGAGGGGTCGTGCTGGACGGCTCGCTGTACCGCGGCGCGTTCGGCGTCGGCGCCGAGATCGGCCACATGCGGGTGGTGCCGGACGGCATCCTCTGCGGCTGCGGCAACCACGGCTGCTTCGAGCAGTACGGCAGCGGCTCGGCCCTGGTCCGCGAGGCCCGGGCCGCGGCGCGGGGCGGCTCGCTGCTGGCCCGCGGCCTGCTGGACCGCGCCGGTGGTGACCCGGACAAGATCACCGGCCCCCTGATCACCGAGGCGGCCCGCGACGGCGACCCCTTCGCGGTCGAGCAGCTGGCCGCCCTCGGGCGCTGGCTGGGCGAGGGCATCGCCTCGCTGACCGCGGTGCTGGACCCGGCCGTCGTCGTCATCGGCGGCGGCGTCAGCGAGGCCGACGAGCTGCTGCTGGCCCCGACCCGGGCCGCGTTCGCCTCCCAGCTCACCGGTCGCGGGCACCGCCCCGCGCTGGAGATCCGCAAGGCACGGCTCGGCAACCGGGCCGGCCTGATCGGCGCTGCCGACCTGGCGCGACGGTAGGACCCGTGGCGCTGTTCATCGGGGTCGACGTGGGCGGCACCAAGGTGCTCGCGGCCGAGGTCTCGAGCGGCGGCGAGCTGCGTCGCACCGCCCGTCGTACGACGCCCGGCCGGCGTGTCGATGCGGCGCTGGTCGAGGACGCCCTGACCGCGGCGGTCGCCGAGGTCGCGGACGGCCGCCCGGTGGACGGGGTCGGGATCGCGGCGGCCGGCTTCGTGGACCGGGCCGGCGAGCGGGTGATGTTCGCCCCGCACCTGCCGTGGCGGGGCGAGGACGTCAGGGCCCGGCTGAGCACTCGCTGGCGCACCCTGGTCGCGCTCGACAACGACGCCAACTGCGCGGCCCGGGCCGAGCACGCGCACGGGGCGGCCCGAGGGATCGACGACGCCGTCGTGCTGACGCTCGGCACCGGGATCGGCGGCGCGCTGCTCCTCGGGGGCCGCGTGCACCGCGGCCGCAACGGGATGGCGGGGGAGTTCGGCCACATGCAGGTCGTCCCCGAGGGCCAGCCCTGCCAGTGCGGCGGCCGCGGCTGCTGGGAGCAGTACTCCAGCGGCAACGCCCTGGTCCGCTACGCCCGGGACCGGATCGGCCGTGAGCCGACCGTTCTCGAGGAGGCGTGCGGCGGCAACCCCGAGCAGATCACCGGGCCGATGGTGACCGCGGCCGCGGAGGACGGCGACCTCGTCGCCCGGCAGGCGTTCGCCTCGGTCGGCGACTGGCTGGGCGTCGGGGTCGCGAACCTCGTCGCCGCGCTCGACCCCGACTGCGTGGTCGTCGGCGGCGGGGTCTCCGCCGCGGGGGACCGGCTGCTGGAGCCGGCCCGCCACGCGCTGCTGCGCTCGCTGGTCGGCGCGGCCGACCGCGAGGTGCCGCCGCTGCTGCTCGCGACCCTGGGCCCGGAGGCCGGCGTCGTCGGCGCGGCCGACCTGGCCCGCGCCGAGGCGGCGTCCGGGGCCGGGCCCTCGGGTCAGGCCCTGCGGTAGTCCTCGACCAGCTCCTGCGCGAGCTGCTCGAGGAAGAGCCCCACGTCGGTGACGATGCCGCGGGCCTGCGAGGAGCCCCGGTCGGCCAGCTTGGTGACGGTGGCGGGGTTGATGTCGACGCAGACGAGCGGGATCGACGCCGGCAGGATGTTGCCGGTCGCGACCGAGTGCAGCATCGTCGCCACCATCAGGCAGAAGCCGACGTCGGTCAGCTCCGCCCGCATCGCCCGCTGGCCGTCGAGCACGTCGGTGTAGACGTCCGGCAGCGGGCCGTCGTCGCGCACCGAGCCGACGAGGACGAACTTCTTCTCGTGGCGGACCAGCGCGTGCATGATGCCGCCGGTCAGCACGCCGTTCTCGACGGCCGCCTTGATGGAGCCCTGCTTGCGGATCGTGTTGAGCGCCCGGATGTGGTGCTCGTGCCCGTGCTCGACGCCGCGGCCCTGGGCCAGGTCGACGCCCAGGCTGGTGCCGTAGAGCGACGACTCGATGTCGTGCGTGGCGAGCGCGTTGCCGGCGAACAGCACGTCGACGTACCCCGCGTCGACCATCGCGACCATGGCGGGCGCCGCACCGGTGTGGACGACGCCGGGTCCGCCCACCCAGAGCACCTTCTTGCCGGCGGCCTTGGCCTCCCGCATGCCGTCGGCGACCTGGCGCACCAGCACCGCCTGGGGCTTCTCGGAGGAGACGTCGGACTCCATGAAGCCGAACGCCTCGCCGCCCTTGTCGACCTTCGGGATGCTGACCTTGATGCCGGAGGCGCCGCAGACGACGAGCATGCCGGAGCGGACGTCGGACATCGGGAGCGTGTAGACGCGGACCGGCTCGCCGTCCTCGTTGCGCTCGAGGATCAGGCCGCAGTCCATCTCCGGGTTGCCGACCTGCAGCCACCGACCGTCGACGCGCACCCGCGTCTCGAGGTTGGTGGTCGAGTAGAAGCCGTCCGGGAAGACACCGTCGGCCAGGGTCAGCGAGACCTCGGCCTCGCCGGGGTCGACCATGTTGACCGCGCGGGTCTGCAGGCGCATCAGCAGCCGCTGCAGGCCCTCGTCGTCGTCGGTGATCACCGTGATGACCGCGTGCGACATGTCGTCGGTCTCGCGACCCACGTCGAACCGGTCGATGGTGTAGTCGCCGTTGTACTCGCGGATGTCGTCCAGGACGCGGGACAGCACCCCGTGGTCCATCAGGTGGCCGGTGATCTCGACGGTCTCGCTCACGCTCATGGGCGCGACCCTAGCCAAGGTGGCGCGCCGGTGCCGACGCGCGGGGGGTCAGAGCCGGGCGCCGTCGTCGCCCGGGTCGCGGGGGCCGCGCGGCATCTGCACGACGAGGTAGCCGAAGCCGCCCACGAAGGCGGCGACGAGCAGGTAGCCCGCCCAGCCGGGCAGCGGCAGGTTGAGCACGAGCGCGGCCAGCAGGACCGCGGGCGCCCCGAACAGCCCGAGCCAGGCGGCGAAGCGGTCCGGCGTGGCCCGGGGGACCGGCGGGGGTGCGGGCGGCACGAAGCGGTCCTCGTCCCGGGCGGCCGCCTCGGCGGGCGTCTCGTCGGGCTCGTCGGGCAGGTCCGGCAGCTCGTGACGCTGCTGCGGGAGGTCGCCCGGCTCGGGCTCGAGGTCGGCCCGGGCGCCGTAGTTGTCGACGATCGCGCGCCAGGCGTCGTCATCGCTGTCGCGTTGCACGGGACGAGGGTAGACCGCCGGACGAAGTCGTGCGGGCTGCCGGTGGGACGCGGGCCCGGGTTCAGGCCGAGGTCACGCGGGCGACGAACGCCGCGGACTCGTCGAAGATCTGCTGGGCGTCGTTGTCGATCGTGGCCACGTGGTAGCTGTCCTCGAGGCGTCGCTCGGTGATCTCGCGCGAGGAGACCTTGCTCGTGATGAGCGGCTGGGAGAGCTCGTCGACGACGTGGTCCACGGTGGAGCGGAAGTAGAGCAGCGGCGCGGTGACCTTGGGCAGGTCGGCGACGAGGGCCGGCCAGGCGCTGAACATCGAGTGGGCCGCCTTCAGGGGCGTCTTGGGGTAGCCGTGCTCGTCCGTGCCGGGCTTCTTGATGTCGTTGACGATCCCGGGGAAGGACGGCACCAGGTGCTTGAGCACCGGCAGCAGCTTCACGTCGAGCCGCTTGGTGGCCACGGCCGGGTTGACGACCACGACGCCCGACACGCGGTCGGGGTGGTCGGCGGCGAGGCGCAGCACCAGGGCCCCGCCCATCGACAGCCCGGCGAGCACGACCGCGTCGTTCTCGGTGCTCAGCTTGTCGAAGGCACGGCTGACCTCGGCGTACCAGTCCTCCCACCGGGTGGTGTTCATCTCCTGCCACGTGGTGCCGTGCCCGGGGAGCCGGGGCACCTCGACGGCGTACCCGAGCGCGGCGAGGTGCTCGCCCCAGGGCTTCATCGAGAACGGCGAGCCGGTGAAGCCGTGGCTGAGGAGGACGCCGACGCTCCGGCCCCCGGTGAGCTCCGGACGAGCGGCGACGGAGAGGGGGGCGGCGAGCGGGTGGACGGTCATGCGCCGCATTCTGCACCAGCGCGGGCGTGCTGTCCCGGACCCGCAGGGTCTAGTGTTCGTCCGAGCGGATGACCGCGTGGTCGACGAGGATCTTGGGGAGGTCGCAGGGTGTTCTACTGGTTCCTGAAGTGGGTCGCGATCGGTCCTCTCCTCCGCATCGTCTTCCGCCCCCACGTCGAGGGTGCCGAGCACGTGCCGGACGACGGCGCGGCCATCCTGGCCAGCAACCACCTGTCGTACGCCGACTGGCTCTTCATGCCGCTGACCCTGACCCGCCGGGTCACCTTCGTCGCCAAGGCGGAGTACTTCAACAGCCCGGGCATCAAGGGCTGGTTCCAGAAGAAGTTCTTCGCCGGCTCCGGCCAGGTGCCGATCGACCGGTCGGGCGCCTCGGCGGCCGAGGGCGCGCTGTCGGCGGCCAAGCGGATCCTCGAGCAGGGCGACCTCTTCGGGATCTACCCCGAGGGCACCCGCTCGCACGACGGCAAGCTCTACCGCGGCAAGACCGGCGTGGCCCGGCTCGCGCTCGAGACCCGGGTCCCCGTGATCCCCGTCGCGGTCGTCGGCACCGACGTGGTGGCGCCCCCGGGCAAGAAGTTCGGCACGTTCACCCGCCCCGTCGTCCGCTTCGGCCGGCCGCTGGACTTCTCGCGCTACGAGGGCATGGAGAACGACCGCTACATCCTGCGCTCGATCACCGACGAGATCATGTACGAGATCATGCGGCTCTCCGGCCAGGAGTACGTCGACCTCTACGCCACCCGGGCCAAGGAGGAGTCGAAGCGCCTCGACAAGGAGGCCGCCGAGGCGACCGCCCAGGCCAAGGCGAAGGCCGACGCCGAGGCCGAGGACGAGCAGAAGAAGGCGTCCTGACCTCGTCCGCACCGCCGGGCACCGGACCCGCGGCCCTGGCCGTCGAGGACCGCCTCTTCCGCGCGCTCGCCGTGCTGCGCGTGATCGTGCTGCTCAACGCCGTCGCGCTCAACCTCTACCGCGCCGGCAACTTCGCGCACCCCGGCGCCGGCGTCGCGGCGACCCTGGTGATGGTCGGCTGGACCGCCGTCGCGATCTGGGGCTACCACCAGCCGGTGCGACGTACGCCTGCCCTGCTCGTCGTCGACCTCGCGATGGCCGTCTCCCTGCTGCTGCTCTCCCCGGCGATCAAGGGCGCCGCCATGCAGGCGACCGTGCCCGGCTTCTGGGTGATGGGCGCGCTGCTCGCGTGGGCGGTGCACTGGCGCTGGGTGGGGGGCCTGGTCGCGGGCGTCGTGCTGGCGCTCGCCGACCTGGCGGTGCGGGACACCCTCACCCAGGCGAACTACGGCAACCTCTTCCTGATCCTCGTCGGCGGCCCCCTCGTCGGCTTCATGTGCGCGTCGCTGACCCGGATGGCCGACGAGCGGGACGTCGCCGAGCGGGCCGCCGCGGCCGCGGCCGAGCGGGCCCGGCTGGCCCGGGCCGTCCACGACGGGGTGCTGCAGGTGCTGGCCCTGGTGCAGCGCCGGGGCGCCGAGCTCGGCGGCGACGTGGCCGAGCTGGGGCGGCTGGCCGGCGAGCAGGAGGCCGCCCTGCGCACCCTGATCCGCCGCCAGGACGCCGTCGTCGCCCCGGCCCTCGCCGACGACCGGGCCGAGCGCGACCTGACGGACGCGCTGAGCCGCCTCGAGGCGGTCCGTCCGGTGACCGTGGCGGCGCCGGCCGAGCCGGTGCTGCTGCGCGGGGCCACGGTCGACGAGCTCGTCGCCGTCGTGGGCGCCTGCCTGGACAACGTCGCCACCCACGTCGGCGCGGACGCCCCCGCCTGGGTGCTCCTCGAGGCGTTCGGCGACCGGGTCGAGCTCTCGGTGCGCGACGAGGGCCCGGGCATCCCCGCCGGGCGCCTCGACGAGGCCGCCCGCGAGGGCCGGCTCGGGGTCAGCGAGTCGATCCGGGGGAGGGCCCTCGAGCTGGGCGGGACGGCCACCCTGCACACCGGCTCCTACGGCACCGAGTGGGAGATCGTGGTGCCCCGATGACGATCCACACGACGCACCCGTTCGCGGACGCCGAGCCGGACCCGCTGCGGCGCTTCCGGGGCCGCCTCGGCGGTGCCGTCACGCTGTGGACCTCCGGTACCGGCCCGACCGCCGGGGACGGGTGGGCCGGGCTGACCGTCTCCTCGGTCATGGTCGCCCACGGCGAGCCGGCCCGGGTGCTCGCGCTCGTCGACCCCGACTCCGACCTGGCCGACGCGCTGGCGGACACGGGGCGGGCCGTCGTCCACCTGCTGGCGTGGGAGCACCGCGACCTCGCCGAGGCCTTCGCCGGCACCGCCCCCGCGCCGGGCGGCCCGTTCCGGCAGGCGGCGTTCGAGCCCACCGCCTGGGGACCTCGGCTCCTCGACGCGCCCGCCCACGCCGGTGTGGTGCTGGAGTCGGCCACCGAGGTCGGGTGGTCGCGCCTGGTGACCTGCGTGGTCGAGGAGGTCGTGCTGGGCGAGGACGTCGATCCGCTGGTGCACCGACGAGGCCGCTACGTGCGCCCACCGGCCGGACCGCTCGTCTAGTCTCCCGGCATGGCCGACACCGCGCAGCCGCCGACCAGCCCGCCGATCCGCGTCATGGTCGTCGACGACCACCCGATGTGGCGCGACGCCGTCGAGCGCGACCTGGAGGACGCCGGCTTCGAGGTCGTCGCCGTGGCGTCCAGCGGGGGCGAGGCGCTGGCCCGCTTCCCGGCCGCGCGGCCGCAGGTGGTCGTGCTCGACCTGCAGATCCCCGCCCCGAACGGCGTCGAGGTGACCGCCGAGGTGGTCCGTCAGGACCCGTCCGCGCGGGTGCTGATCCTCTCGGCCTCCGGCGAGCAGGGCGACGTGCTCGACGCGGTGAAGGCGGGCGCCACCGGCTACCTGGTGAAGTCGGCCTCCCGGGACGAGCTGCTCTCCGCCGTACGACGCGTGGCCGGCGGTGACACCGTCTTCACGCCCGGCCTCGCCGGGCTGGTGCTGGGGGAGTTCCGCCGGCTCGCGGACCCGACCACCGAGCCCGACACCTTCCACCCCGAGCTGACCGAGCGCGAGACCGAGGTGCTCAAGATGGTCGCGAAGGGGATGTCCTACAAGCAGATCGCCGAGCGGCTGGTGCTCTCGCACCGCACGGTGCAGAACCACGTCCAGAACACCCTGCGCAAGCTGCAGATGCACAACCGGGTCGAGCTGACCCGCTACGCGATCGAGCAGGGGCTGGACGACGACGATGACGAGTGACCCCGCCTCTGGTCCGGCGGGCGGTTCGCTGAACGGCCCGGTCAGCGGCACGTGGTTCGTCGTCGCGACCAGCCTGCCGTTCTGGCGCCGGCGCAGCGCGCCCGGCGTGACCTACGCGCCGCTGCCGGACGGGCGGGTGCTGGACGCCGTGCACTACCGCAGCCGCGGTGCCGACCGGCTGGTGCTCGGCGCCGACACCCCGGCGCCCGACGGCACCTGGCACTGGCGCGGGCTGACCCCGCTCACCCGGCTGACCTCCAGCACCTGGCGGGTGCTGGCCTTCGACGAGGACCCGCCCGAGGCGTGGGGCCGCTGGGCGGTGACCGCCTTCGAGAAGACGCTCTTCACCCCGGCCGGCGTCGACGTCTACTGCCGCGCCGAGCGGATCGGGGACGAGGCGCGGGCGGCGGCGATCGCCGCCCTCGGGGCCGACCCGGGGCTCGCGGGCTTCGTGCCCCGGCTCTTCGACCCGGCCCGGTGAGCGCCGCCTGGCGTCCGGCGACGGCCGGCGACGCGGCCGCGCTGCGCGACCTCGAGCGGGCCGCCAACCTCGCCTCGCTGGGGCACGTGTTCCCGCCGGACCGCTTCCCCTACCCCGACGACGCCGTCCTCGACCGCTGGCGACGCACGCTCGCCGAGCCCGGGGTGCGCGTGGACGTGGTGGACGACCCCTCGGGCGGGCTCGCCGCCGTGACGGCGTACGACGTCACGACGCTGCGGCACCTCGCCCTCCACCCGGACGCGTGGGGACGCGGCCTGGGCCGCCAGGCGGTCGACCGGGCGGTGGCGTCCGCGCGGGCGGCGGGGGAGCCCCGGGTCGTGCTCTGGTGCCTGCGCGAGAACCACCGCGCCCGCGGCCTCTACGAGCACCTCGGCTGGCGCGAGACCGGCGTTGTGCGTCGCGCCGAGTGGGTGCCGCACCCCGAGGAGCTGGAGTACGCCGTCGACACGGCCTGACCGCCGAGTCGGCGCATCTGCAGACGTGGAGGGTGCCGAGTCGGCGCATCTGCAGACTCGAGCCCGCGGGGCCTGCAGATGCGCCGACTCGGTCCGGTCCGCCACCACCGGCCGGACCGGGATGGGGGTCACCTAGGATCCCCGGATGGTCGAGAACCCGGGTCTCCTCGAGATCGCCGACGAGCTCTACGCGCTCGGGCTACCGGAGTTCACGCCGACGCGCGACGCCCGGGCCAAGGCGCTCAAGGCCGACGACAAGGACCTCGCCGCCCGGCTGAAGGCGTTGAAGAAGCCGTCGGTCGCGGCGTGGGTGGTCAACGCGCTCGTGCGCCACGAGGCCGAGCAGGTCGAGCAGGTGCTGGCCGTGGGGGCCGCCCTGCGCGAGGCCCAGGCCAACCTCGACGGGGACGAGCTCCGGGCGCTGACCCGGCAGCGGCGGCAGCTGACCGCGGCCGTGACGACCCGGGCGCGGGCGCTCGCCGGCGAGCTGGGCGTCAAGGTGACGACCGCGGTGTCGGACCAGGTCGAGGCGACGCTGACCGCGGCGATGGTCGACGAGGAGTGCGCGCGGGCGGTCCGCAGCGGTCTGCTGGTGGCGGCCCTGACCAGCACCGGGGTGGAGGCCTCCGAGGTGGCCGGGGCGGTGGCGCTGCCGGACGCGCTCGGCTTCGCGGCCACGGCTCGCGCGGCAGCCGACGAGCCGACGGGGCGCCCCGACCTCCACGTCGTGCCCGACCCCGAGGCGGACGCGAAGGCGCGTGCCGCCGCGCAGGCCGTGCTGGACGAGGCCGACGCCGACCTGGCCGAGGCGACGCAGGCCCGCGACGCCGCCGCGACCGAGGTCGAGGAGCTCGAGGCGCGCAGCATGCAGCTCCAGGCCGAGATCGACGAGCTCCGCCGCCGGCTGGCCGAGCTCGAGAGCAGCGCCGAGGAGGTCGACGACGAGCTCGCCGACGCCGAGGACGTGCGCGCGGAGGCCGACGACGCCGTCGCGCTCGCGACCACCCAGCGCGACGCGGCCGCGACCGCGCTGGCGCGGCTCGAGGACTAGCCGGGAGTCAGGCGGGGTCAGTCGGGCCGGCGGGCGAGCAGCGCCGCCTGGTCGTCGCGCTCGGACCCCACGGCCCGGCGCACCAGTCGCGCGACCTCGACCAGCCCCGCGTCGGCCAGCCGGGTGCCCATCTCGTCGGGGGAGGCGAGGTGGCGCTCGAGCACCACCTCGTGGCCGAGGGCGCGGTACGCCGGCGCCACGTCGCGCACGCCGGTCCCGGCCTGGAAGCCGACGAGCAGGTGTCCACCCGGCCGCAGCACCCGGGCCGCCTCGGAGAGGAGGGCGGACTGCTCGTCGGGCGGCGTGTGGATGGTGGAGTACCACAGCAGCACGCCGGCGAAGCTCGCGTCGGCGTACGGCAGCGCCCCCAGGGCGCCCACGACGTACGACGTCCCGGGCTGCGCCCGGCGGGCCATCGTCACCATCCCGTGCGACAGGTCCAGGCCGACGGTCCGAAGGCCGCGGCCGGCCAGGTGACGGCTCATCCGCCCGGTGCCGCAGCCGGCGTCGAGCACGAGCCCGTCCCCACCTGCGGCCCCCACCACCGCCTCGGCGAACGCGTCGACCATCGCCAGGTCGAGCGGCGTCTCCGCCCGGGTGTCGGGGAGCCGGGCGGCGTAGTCCGCGGCGACCGTGTCGTAGGCGTGCTGCACGCCCGCGGCGTCGAAGGGGCCGGCCGGCACTACAGCGTCGCCCAGCCCTTCGACCGCTCGACGGCCTCGATCCAGCGTGCGTGCCCGGCGTCGGCGGCCGCGCGGTCGCCGGCCGGGTCGAAGCGGCGGTCGAGCTGCCAGGTCTCGCGCAGGTCGTCGGTCGAGGACCACACGCCGGTGCCCAGCCCGGCCAGGAAGGCCGCCCCGAGCGCGGTGGTCTCGACGATCTTGGGCCGCTCGACGGCGACCCCGACCTGGTCGGCCTGGATCTGGCAGAGCAGGTCGTTCGCGCTCGCCCCGCCGTCCACGCGCAGGGTCGACGCGGAGCCGGGCTGGAAGCCGGGCACCGTCTCGAGCACGTCGCGGACCTCGAAGGCGATCGCCTCGAGGGTGGCGCGGACGATGTGGCCACGGGTGGTCCCGCGGGTCAGGCCGATGAGCAGGCCGCGGGCGTGCGGGTCCCAGTGCGGGGCGCCGAGCCCGGTGAGCGCCGGGACGAACACCACGCCCTCGGTGTCGTCCACGGTCGCGGCGATCGCCGCGGTCTCCGCGGCCGACCCGACGATCTGCAGCCCGTCGCGCAGCCACTGCACGGCCGCGCCGGTCACGAAAATCGCCCCCTCGAGCGCGTAGGTCAGCACCCCGTCGGGGGAGCGCCAGGCGGCGGTCGAGAGGAGCCCGGCGTCGGAACGCTCGAGCGTGGTGCCGGTGTTGGTGAGGATGAAGGACCCGGTGCCGTAGGTGCACTTCGAGTCGCCCTCGTCGAAGCAGGTCTGGCCGAACAGGGCGGACTGCTGGTCGCCGGCCACCCCGGCGATCGGCAGCGACAGGTCGCAGAACGACTTCGGGTCGCTGACCGCGATCTCGCCCCAGTTGGGCACCAGCTCGGGGAGCGCGTCGCGGGGGACGCCGAAGAGCGAGCACAGCTCGTCGGACCAGTCGCCGGTGGACAGGTCGAGCAGGAGGGTGCGGCAGGCGTTCGAGACGTCGGTGACGTGCCAGGTGCCGCGCGTCATCCGGGCGATCAGGTAGGAGTCGACGGTGCCGATCGCGTAGCGGCCGGACTGAACGAGGTCCCAGGTGCGCGGCTCGTGCTCGGCGAGCCACATCAGCTTCGTGCCGGAGAAGTACGGGTCCAGGCGCAGGCCGGTCAGCTCCCGGACGCGGTCCTCGTGGCCCTCGTCGCGCAGCCGCGAGCAGATGTCGGCCGTACGCCGGTCCTGCCAGACGATCGCGCGCCGCGGCGAGCCCAGGGTCTCGCGGTCCCAGAGCAGGATGGTCTCGCGCTGGTTGGTGATGCCGATGCCGCGGAGCTCGGACGCGTCGACCTTGCCCAGCACCTCACGGGTGGCCTCGAGGGTGGCCTGCCAGATCTCCTCCGGCGCGTGCTCGACCCAGCCGGGCCGGGGGAAGTGCTGGGAGAACTCCTGGTAGCCCTTGGCCGCGATCGTGCCCTCGGGCGTGACGACGACCGCGGTCACGCCGGTCGTGCCGGCGTCGATCGCGAGGATGCTCATGCCCGGTCCCCGTCCCGCTCGGCGTCGGCGGCCCGGAGCGCGGCGAGCACCTTCTCGTCGACCCAGGAGCCGTCGGGCGCGACCCGCATCTCGTAGTTCTCGGCACCCACCCAGGCGTGGAAGTCGCGGGCGCCGAGCGCCTGCGCGCGCTCCTCGAGCTCGCGCTCCAGGTCGGGGGTGACCGGCACCTGCTCGTCCTCGGTCGAGGCGGTGAGGTAGAGGTCGTTCAGGTCCAGGAGCCGCGTCAGCTCGGCCACCGGCCGGCCCCCGCACGTCGCCGCGTCGTCGACGCGCAGGTCGACGGCGATGTCGTCGAGCCCGCCGTACCCCGCTCCGTCGCGCACGACGAGGACCGCAGCCGACTGGCGCCCGCGCCGGTCGCCGCCGGCCTCGTCGCCGGCGGCCAGGGCCGCCAGAAGGCGCCGGGCCAGGGGGGTGTCCTCGCCGGAGGCGATCCAGGCCGCCTCCATCGCGTCGACGACCTCGGCGCCGACCAGGATGTTGCCCTGGATGGCGTAGCCGGGTCCGGTCACGCCGCCCGCCCAGTCCAGGCACGCGGGCCCGGTGTGGGTCGCGGCACCGCCCTCGACGTCGACGAGACCGACCTGGCGGTGGTCGCGGCCGTCGTCCTCCTCCAGCAGCCGCTGCAGGGAGACCTCCGCGGTCGCGCCGTCGTCGAGGTGCGAGAGGGCCAGGCCCTTGTAGGCGACGTTGGCCTCGGCCTGGGTCGCGATCGCGCCGACCTGGGCGACCGCGGCGGGCACCGCCGAGCCCACGGCCAGGAACTTCGAGGCGACGGCGACCCCCCAGGACTCTCCGTCAGCGGACCGGGCGACGATCGAGAAGGTCATGGCGGCAATCTAGTGCGGACCCGCGGCACGCCCGCGAGAAGATCGCGGAGATTCCCCCGTTGACGTCGTCGAGACGGCAAGATGTCCGGGTGCTCGAACGTCTCGGATTCCCCTCCGTCGGCACGCATCGTCGCTTCGTCGCGGCGATCGCGGTCGACGCCGTGGGCTCCGGCGTGTTCATGCCCATCTGCATCCTGTACTTCCTCGTCACGACCGACCTGAGCCTCGTGCAGATCGGCGCGGCGATCTCGCTGGCCTCCGCCGTCGCGCTGCCGGTCGGCCCGCTGCTCGGCGGCATCGTCGACCAGTACGGCGCGAAACGGGTGCTGCTCGCGGGCAACGTCCTGCAGGGGCTCGGCTTCGCGGCGTACCTCGTCACCGACACGTTCATCGGCCTGATCGTCTGGACGGTCGTGGTCACGGTCGGCCGCACGGCGTTCTGGGGCTCCTACGGCAACATCGTCGCGGCGATCGCGCTGCCGGGGGAGCGGGAGAAGTGGTTCGGCTTCCTCGGCGCGCTGCGCAACGTCGGCTTCGCGATGGGCGGGCTGGTCTCGGGCCTCGCGATCACGGTCGGCACGCAGACGGCGTACGCCGCGGTCGTCGTCGCGAACGCCGTCTCCTACGCGCTGGCGTTCCTGCTGCTGCTCGCGGTGCCGACGGCGGCCGCAACCGGCCACCTGTCCCACCCGGGGGCCTGGGGCGTGGTGCTGCGCGACCGTCCCTACCGCCTGCTCTTCGCGGCCCAGCTCACCTTCTCGACGGCGATGATGGTGCTGAACTTCGCGCTGCCCGTCTACGCCACCACGGTGCTCGACCTGCCCGGCTGGGTCACCGGGGCGATCTTCACGATCAACACGGTGATGGTCGGGCTCGGCCAGGGTCTCGTGGTGCGTGCGATGACCGGCGCGGTGCGCTGGCGGGTCCTGCTCCTGACCAACGCCGTCTTCGCCGGGTCGTTCCTCATCCTGCTGGGCGGCAGCCGGTTGTCGGCGGCGCTCGCGATCGTCGTGCTGCTCCTCGGGTCGGTCGTCTACACCGCCGGCGAGCTGCTCGGCGGCCCGGTGCACAGCGCCCTCGCGGCGGAGGCCGCGCCGGAGGCGCTGCGCGGCCGCTACCTCTCCCTCATCCAGCTCGCCTGGGGCATCGCCGGCACCGTCGCGCCGATCACCTTCGCCTGGCTGCTCGACCGTGGCGCCTGGGAGATCTGGTCGGCGATGCTCGCGATCTCGGTGCTGGGGGCGCTGCTGGCCGCCCGGCTCGGCGCGACCATGCCCGACGCCGCCCTGCGCGTCACCAACCGCTCCGTGGAGCCCAGCGGCGCCTGAGCCGCCCGTTCGTCCCGTGAACGGTGCTGGCCGCGGACCGGCCCGGGCACTACAGTCGTCACGCCCTTATGTGAACGATCCAATCCAGGAGTGGTCATGCGCGTCGGAGTTCTCACCGGAGGCGGGGACTGCCCCGGACTCAACGCCGTCATCCGGGCGGTCGTCCGCAAGGGCGTGCGCCAGCACGGCTTCGACTTCGTCGGCTACCGCGACGGGTGGAAGGGCCCCCTCGAGGGGCTGACCATGGAGCTCGGCGTGCAGCAGTGCCGCGGCATCCTGCCGCGCGGCGGCACCATCCTGGGCTCCTCGCGCACCAACCCCTTCGCGCTCGAGAACGGCGTGGAGCGGATCAAGGAGAACCTCGCCCGCGACGGCGTCGACGCCCTCGTCGCGATCGGCGGCGAGGACACCCTCGGCGTCGCCACGAAGCTCGCCGAGCTGGGCGTGAACGTCGTCGGCGTCCCCAAGACGATCGACAACGACCTCTCCGGCACCGACTTCACCTTCGGCTTCGACACTGCCGTCAACATCGCGACCGACGCCATCGACCGGCTGCACACCACCGCCGAGTCGCACCACCGCGTCCTCGTCGTCGAGGTGATGGGCCGGCACGCCGGCTGGATCGCCCTGCACGCGGGCATCGCCGGTGGCGCCAACATCGTGCTCATCCCGGAGCAGCCCTTCGACATCGAGGAGGTCTGCCGGCTCGTGCAGAGCCGCTTCGAGTCGCACTACGCCCCGATCCTGGTCGTCTCCGAGGGCGCGGTCCCGAAGGAGGGCGGCGACATGACGCTGGTCTCGGGGGAGCAGGACGCCTTCGGCCACGTCCGCCTCGGCGGGATCGGCGACCGGATCGCCTCCGAGATCGAGCAGCGCACCGGCGCCGAGGCCCGCGCGGTCGTGCTCGGCCACGTGCAGCGCGGCGGCACGCCGACGGCGTTCGACCGCTGGCTCGCCAGCCGCTTCGGCCTCCAGGCGATCGACGCAGTGGCCGACGGGGACTTCGGCACGATGATGGCGCTGCGCGGCACGAAGATCGTCCGGGTGCCGCTGAGCGAGGGCACCGGCGAGCTCAAGCTGGTCAGCCCCGAGGAGTACGCCGAGGCCGAGGTCTTCTTCGGCTGAGGAGATCGCCGACCGCTGCTGGCAGGCTGTTGGCAGGTTCTCTGGCACGATGAGGCGATCCCTTCACCTCGGAGACGGAGGCCCCTGATGGCCAGCAGCGCGACCGACACCCTCGACGTCAACGGGCCGGAGCCCGACCTCAAGCGGGTGATGGGGCCGAAGCTCCTGTTGCTCTTCATCGTCGGCGACATCCTCGGATCCGGCGTGTACGCCGTGACCGGCAAGCTCGCGGGACAGGTCGGCGGCATCGCCTGGCTGCCGTTCCTGGTGGCCTTCGCGGTCGCGACCCTGACCGCGTTCTCCTACCTCGAGCTCGTCACGAAGTACCCCCAGGCAGCCGGGGCCGCGCTCTACGCGCACAAGGCCTTCGGCATCCACTTCGTCACGTTCCTCGTGGCGTTCACCGTGGTCTGCTCGGGCATCACGAGCGCCTCGACCTCGTCGGGCCTGCTCGCCTCCAACCTCCTCATCGGTCTCGACGAGATCTTCCCGGGGGTGCCGACCGGTGACGCCGCCACGCTGATCGTGGCACTGCTCTTCATGGTGGTGCTCGCGCTGATCAACCTGCGCGGTGTCGGGGAGAGCGTGAAGTTCAACGTGCTGCTGACCATCGTCGAGATGGCCGCGCTGGCGATCGTCATCGTCATCGGCTTCGTCGCGATCGGCGGCGGCGACGGCGACGTCTCGCGGATCACGGTCTTCGAGAACCCCGACGAGAAGGGGCTGTTCGCGGCCGTCACGATCGCCACCGCGATCGCGTTCTTCTCGATGGTCGGCTTCGAGGACTCGGTCAACATGGTCGAGGAGACCAAGGACCCGGAGAAGATCTTCCCGAAGATGATGCTGACCGGCCTCGGCATCGCGGTCATCATCTACATGCTCGTGGCGGTCTCCGTCGTCGCGGTGATCCCGGCCGGCGACATCGCCACCCCGAAGAACCCCGAGGCCGGCATCCTCCTCGACGTCGTCCGCATCGGCGCCCCGGACCTGCCGATCGACAAGTTCTTCCCGTTCATGACGGTCTTCGCCGTCGCCAACACCGCCCTCATCAACATGCTGATGGCCAGCCGGCTGATCTACGGCATGGCCACGCAGGACGTCCTGCCGCGCACGCTCGGCAAGGTCTCGGCCAAGCGGCGCTCGCCGTACGCCGCCATCGTGTTCACCACGCTGATGGCGCTGGCCCTGATCGTGGTGGTCCGGCTGCAGGCCGAGAGCACCATCGTGGTGGCCCTGTCCGGCACCACGTCGCTGCTGCTGCTCGCGGTCTTCACCGTCGTCAACGTGGCCTGCCTGGTGCTGCGCCGCGACCCGGAGCGCGGCCGGTTCAAGGCGCCGACGGCGATCCCGGTGATCGGGGCGCTGGCGTGCGCCTTCCTGCTCGGCCCGTGGGCCCGGCTGGAGGCGGACTTCGTCCAGTACAAGATCGCCGCCGGCCTGCTGGCCCTCGGCATCGCGCTCTGGCTCGTCACCTGGCTGACCAACCGCGGCGTCCGCGCCAAGAAGACCGGCTTCCGCGACATCGAGCACCTCGAGGACTGAGGGCCGGGCACCCGTCACCACCGCGTCTCGGGCGCGGTCGCCGAGTTCGGGGCGACCGCGCCTGCCGCGTAGTCTGGATCGGTGAGCATTCCCGACCTCGCGGCCCTGCACGCCCTCGGACCCGCGCAGCAGCCGACGTACCCCGACCGGGGTGCCGTCGACGGCGCCGTGGCCCGCCTGCGCACCGCCCCGCCGCTGGTCTTCGCGGGGGAGTGCGACGACCTCAAGACCAAGATCGCCGCCGTCGCGCGCGGCGAGGCGTTCCTGCTGCAGGGCGGCGACTGCGCCGAGACCTTCGCCGGCGTCACCGCCGACAACGTCCGCAACAAGCTGCGGGTGCTGCTGCAGATGGCGGTCGTGCTGACCTACGCCGCCTCCGTGCCCGTCGTGAAGGTCGGCCGGATCGCGGGGCAGTACGCCAAGCCCCGCTCCAGCGACCTCGAGACGCGCGACGGGGTCACGCTGCCGGCGTACCGCGGCGACGCCGTCAACGGCTTCGACTTCACCCCCGAGTCCCGCGTGCCCGACCCGCAGCGGCTCGTCGACGTCTACAACTCCTCGGCCGCGACGCTCAACCTCGTCCGCGCGTTCGTCACCGGCGGCTACGCCGACCTGCGCCAGGTGCACACCTGGAACACCGACTTCGTCCGCGAGTCACCGGTCGGCCAGCGCTACGAGCAGATCGCCGGCGAGATCGAGCGAGCCCTGACCTTCATGCAGGCCATCGGCGCCGACCCCGACGAGTTCCACCGCGTCGACTTCCACTCCAGCCACGAGGCGCTCGTGCTCGAGTACGAGCACGCCATGACCCGCGTGGACTCGCGCACGAACACGCCGTACGACGTCTCCGGCCACTTCGTGTGGATCGGCGAGCGGACCCGCCAGCTCGACAACGCCCACGTCGAGCTGCTGAGCCACATCCGCAACCCCATCGGCGTGAAGCTCGGCCCCACGACGACGCCCGACGACGCCCTCGCGCTGGCCGCCAAGCTCAACCCCGAGAACGAGCCGGGCCGGCTGACCTTCATCACCCGCTTCGGCGCCGGCAAGATCCGCGACGGCCTGCCGCACCTGGTCGAGAAGGTGAACGCCGCGGGCGTCGAGGTCGCCTGGGTCTGCGACCCCATGCACGGCAACACCTTCGAGGCGAGCTCGGGCTACAAGACCCGTCGCTTCGACGACGTCATCGAGGAGGTCCAGGGCTTCTTCGACGTGCACCGCTCGCTCGGCACCTGGCCCGGCGGCGTCCACGTCGAGCTCACCGGCGACGACGTCACCGAGTGCGTCGGCGGCGGCGAGGAGCTGCTCGAGGCCGACCTCGGCGGCCGCTACGAGTCGGTCTGCGACCCGCGCCTGAACCGCGTCCAGTCGCTGGAGCTCGCGTTCCTCGTGGCCGAGATGCTCCGCAAGGCATGATCGACCTCCGCTCCGACACCCTCACCCGCCCGACCGCCGCGATGCGGCGCGCGATGGCCGACGCCGAGGTCGGCGACGACGTCTACGGCGAGGACCCGACCGTGCAGGCGCTGGAGGAGCGGGTCGCCGGGCTGTTCGGCCACGAGGCCGCGCTGTTCACGCCGACCGGCTCGATGGCCAACGTGCTCGCGGTCCGCTCGGTCGTGGCGCCCGGCCAAGAGGTGCTCTGCGAGTCGCGGGCGCACATCGCCCGCGCCGAGCTCGGTGCGCACGGCGCCTACTCCGGCGTCACCATGCGCACCTGGATCGACCCGCGCGGCCAGGTCGACCTGCCGGTGATCCAGTCGCTCTTCGCGCCGGACATGGGCCCGTTCTTCGTGGCCACGGCCGCGATCTCGGTCGAGAACACCCACAACTTCGCCGGCGGCGCGGTGCTCCCGGTCGACGACCTGCGCGACCTGCACGAGTACGCCGCCGGTGCCGGCGCGGCCGTGCACATGGACGGCGCCCGGATCTGGAACGCCCACGTCGCCACCGGTGTCCCGCTCGCGGAGTACGGCGCCTGCGCCGACGTCATGGCGGTCTGCCTGTCCAAGGGGCTGGGCGCCCCCGTCGGGTCGCTGATGCTCGGCACCGCGGACGCGATCGCGGAGGCGCGCATCTGGCGCAAGCGGATGGGCGGCGGGATGCGCCAGGTCGGCATCCTGGCGGCCGCCGGCCTGCACGCGCTCGACCACCACGTCGAGCGGCTGGCCGACGACCACGCGCACGCGCGGCTGATCGCGGAGGCCTGCGGGGTGGACCCGGCCTCGGTCGACACCAACATCGTCGTCGTACCCCGCTCCGACGCCGGCGACTTCGTGGCCGGTGCCCGCGAGGCGGGCGTGCTGGTCGCGCTGGTCGGTCCCACGGCGGTCCGCCTGGTCACCCACCTCGACGTCAGCCGCGAGGACTCCGAGCGGGCCGCGGCCGCGCTGGCCCGCCTCGCCTGAGAGCGGGCCCGAACCAGGTCAGGCGTCCCGACGTAGATTGCGGTATGACCAGATCGAAGCGGTGGTGCGTCGTCGCCGCCGTGACCCTCCTGGTCATCCTCGCCCCGCTGGCCTGGCGGGCGCTGCCCGCGGACGACGACCCGGTGAGCGCCGCCGACCTCGTCGCGCGGGTCCGGGCCTCGGACGGCCACGCCTACTCGGGGTTCGTCGAGTCGCAGGGTGCCCTGCAGCTGCCCGTCACCAGCAAGTTCACCGATGTCGGTGCGCTGGTGGGTGAGCGGACGCGGATGCGGGTCTGGTGGCGCGGCGAGCGCGCCTGGCGGGTGGACAAGCTGCTCGTGTCGGGGGAGACCGACCTCGTGCACGCCGACGCGCTGACGACCCAGTGGGACTACGAGGACGCCACGGCCCGTCAGTCGGTGGACCCGCAGATCCGGCTGCCCCGCACCGCGGACCTGCTGCCGCCCGCCTTGGGCCACCGGTTGCTCGAGGACGTCGACGCCGGCGACCTGGCCCGGTTGCCTGCGCGTCGGGTCGCCGGGCGGGACGCCCTCGGGCTGCGCCTCTCCCCGGGGGCGCCGCAGTCGAGCATCGACCACGTCGACCTCTGGGTGGACCGCGACACCGCGGTCCCGCTGCGGGTCGAGGTCTACGACGACGCGGGCGACCGCAACCCGGTCTTCGTCTCGCAGTTCCGCTCCTTCGACCCGGCCACGCCGTCGGTGGAGGACACCAGCTTCCGGGCACCGCCCGGCACCGACCTGTCCTTCGAGGAGGTGCTCGACATCGCGGACGCGGCGAACCAGTACGCCCCGGTGATCCCGCCGGCGACGGTCGGCGGCCTCGCGAAGTCGCCGGACGCGGACCGTGCTGTCGGGATCTACGGCACCGGCGTCACGCAGCTCATCACCATCCCGCTGCGGGACCGGGAGGCCGACCCGCTGCGCGAGCAGCTCGGCACGACGATCGGCTCGCACCTCGTCGAGGGCGGCACGGTGGTCGCCGTCGGGCCGCTGGGACTGCTGCTGACGGGGGCACCCGGCGACGGCGGTTGGCTGATCGCCGGCACCGTGACCGAGGAGACGCTCGTCCGCGCCGCGGCCGACCTGGCCAGCGGCACCCGCTACGTCGACGGAGCAGGCCGATGATCAGGACCCGTGGACTGACCAAGCGCTTCGGCCCCGTGACGGCCGTCCGGGACCTCGACCTCGACGTCCGCGAGGGGGACGTCTACGGCTTCCTCGGGGCCAACGGGTCCGGGAAGACGACGACCGTGCGGATGGTGCTCGGCCTGGTGCTCGCCACCTCGGGTGACATCGAGCTGCTCGGCGAGCCGATGCCGCGGTCGGCCCGGCAGGTGCTGCCCCAGGTCGGGGCGCTGGTCGAGGGTCCGGCGGCCTACGCCCACCGGTCCGGTCGGGCCAACCTCGCGCTCTTCGACGCGATGGACCGCGGCGGCCCCCGGGCCTCGCGCGCCCGGCGCGTCGACGACGTCCTGGACCGCGTCGGCCTCGGGGCCGTCGACGACCGTCCGGTCGCGGCGTACTCCCTCGGCATGCGCCAGCGCCTCGGCCTGGCCAACGCGCTGCTGCGCGGACCGCGCCTGCTCATCCTCGACGAGCCCACGAACGGGCTCGACCCGCAGGGCATCAAGGAGATCCGCTCGCTGCTGCTCGAGCTGAACGCCGCCGGCACGACCGTCTTCCTGTCCAGCCACCTGCTCGCCGAGATCGAGCAGATGTGCACCCGCGTCGGGGTCCTCGACGGGGGCCGGATGGTGCTGCAGGAGCAGCTCGACGACCTGCGCCGGGCCACCGGTCGGATCGTGCTGGAGACCCCCGACGTGGAGCGGGCGACGAGCGTGCTGGACGGCCGCATCGAGGTCAGCGACGGCCACCGCCTGGTGGTCCGGGGCGACGACCCCGCCGACCTCAACGCCACGCTGGTCGCCGCGGGCGTCCGGGTCACCGCGCTCGCCGAGGAGCGACGCACGCTCGAGGAGGTCGTGCTCGCCGCGACGAGCAACGGCTCGGACCGGTTCTCCCGCGCCGACGGACCCCCTTCTCCACCGGGCGACGCTGCGGCCGGGGTCGATGCCCCCGACGCCGCCGAGGAGGTCCGATGATCCTCGTCGAGCTCCGCAAGATGCTGGGGTCGCGGCGCACCTGGGCCACGATCCTGCTCATCGACGCCCTGCCGACCCTGGTGGCCGTGCTCCTCTCGCTCACCGACCTGGGGCCGCGACCCGGCACCGGGCCGGCCTTCCTGTCCGCCGTCCTGACCGACGGGACGCTCTTCCCGCTCGCGGCGTTGGCCATCGTGCTGCCGCTCTTCCTGCCGATCGCGGTGGCCGTCACGGCCGGGGAGGCGATCGCGGGGGAGGCGCAGAACGGCACCCTGCGCTACCTGCTGATCCGGCCGGTCGGCCGCACCCGCCTGCTGGTCGCCAAGCTCGTCGCGGTGATGGCGTTCGTGGTGGTCACGGTGCTGGTCGTCGCGGCCACGGCGTACGTCGTCGGCTCGTTGCTGCTCGGCCAGCAGGACGTCCTCGGCGGGCGGGCCGTCAGCGTCTCCGGCACCACGCTCAGCACCTCGGAGCTGGTCTTCCGCACGCTCATCGCCCTGGCCTACGCGATGCTCTGCATGCTGGGCGTGGCCGCGATCGCGCTGTTCCTGTCCACGGTCGTCGAGTCGCCGCTGGGCGCGGCGATGGGCACGATGGCGGTGCTGGTCGCGTCGACGATCCTGCTCACGCTCGACGCGGCGCACGGGATCCAGCCCTACCTGCCGACGCGCTACTGGCTCGCGTTCGTCGACCTCTTCCGCGACCCGATCCTGTGGCGCGACGTCGTGCGGGGCGTGCTGCTGCAGGTGGTCTACGTCGTGGTGTTCCTCGCCGCCGGGTGGGCGAACTTCGCGACCAAGGACATCACCGACTGACCTCCGCAGGCGGCGGTGCCGTGCGACGATCGGCGGGTGAGGCAGTGGTCGGGGCGCCTGGGGGCGCTGGTGGTGGGGCTGGCGGTGACGCTGGCCGCGGCTGGCTGCACGTCGGACCCCGCGCCCCGGCCGGCGGCGGGGTCGCTCGCCGTGCCGGGCAGCGGGGGGTCGGCGAAGGGGACGCTCGAGCTCGAGACGAGCACGGTCGCCTTCGCGCCGCCCGTGCCCCCGCGGCCCTTCCGGACGGTGCGCTCGTGCCGCTTCGCCTACGTGCTGCAGGCCGACGGCTACGACCTCGAGAGCGGGCGGTGCAGCCGGAGCCTGCCGGCGCGGGCGGCGCAGCAGGTGCTGGCCCCGGGGACGGTCTTCTACGTGCGGGTGGCTCGCTCGCGGGCCGGTGAGTCCGTGGCGCCGGTCCCGCAGCCGTCACGGCGCAGGGTCGTGCTGGTGGACGTGCGCGGGCAGGTCGCGCAGTACCGCGCCATCCGCCCCGGCCCGGTCGACCTCGTGGCCCGTCGCACCTCGCTCTGCGAGGCGACCGCCCCACGTGCCGGGTCGTGTCCGGCGTACCACCTGGTCGTCGCGGACCACCCGCCCCGACCTCCTCGTCCGCCGGCCATCACCATGCGGGTGGTGCGCCACCGCATGCAGGCGCAGGCGTTCCGTCCCTACACCGGGCCGGTCAGGCCGCCCGTCACCCGTGCCACGGTGCTCCGCCGCGCCGGCGCGGACGCCCGCACCCTCGGGACGTGGGACGTCGGCCTCGTGCACGAGAGCGGGGCAGTCGACTGGCGGTCGGTCTGGGTGGTCACCGAGCAGCGCCTCGTCCCGGACGTCGCGGCCGGCGTGGTCGGCGGGAGGTGGCCCTACGTCTCCCTGACGGCCCACCACCCTCCCCGGGCCGGCTGGTTCCGCGGCATCACGACGTACGACGTGCGCACCGGCGCGATGGTCGTCGGCGCGAGCTTCTGAGGCGGCGTCCGATGTCGGGGTGGTCGGGGCGCCTGGGAGCGCTCGAGCTGGGGCTGGCAGTGACGCTGGCCGCGGCCGGCTGCACGTCGGACCCGGCGACGCGGCCCGGGGCGATGCCCTCCCGGTCGCCGTCCGCGTCGCCCTCGGGCCCCGCGTCACCGGCCCCCGGCGTCGCGACGGTCGCCTTCGCCCCGCCGCCGCTCCCGCGCGCCTTCCGCGACGTGCACCCGTGCGGGCTGTCCTACGTGCTGCAGGAGGGCGGGCACGACGTCGAGGCCGGGGACTGCGTCGGGGTGCTGTCGGAGTTCACCCCCCGCCTCACGCTGGTGCCCGGGTCGGTCTTCTACGTCCGGCTCACGACGGACCGGCAGGGTCGTCCGGTCGTCCCGGTGCTCCGGCCGTCCGGGCCCGCGGTGGTGCGGGTCGCGCGGCACGGTGCGGTCGTGCAGTACCGCGTGGCCCGGGTCGGGCACGTCCAGCTGCTCGCCCGTGGTGCGCGGGCCTGCTCCGAGACCGGTCGGTCCGCGGCCGGCGAGTGCCCGGCGTACGACCTCACGCTCACCCACGACCACACCCGCGTGCCGCGGCCGGCGCGGTGGACGATGCGGACCCTGCAGCGCCAGACCGACGAGGGGTTCCTGCGGCCGTACACCGGGCCCGCCCGTCCCGCCGTCAGCCGGGCGGAGGCGCTGCGGCTGCCGGACGACGGTCGGCGCTACGTCATCGGCCGCGTGGACTACCGGTCCGGTGGCGGGACGGGCGTCCTGGCCTGGCACCCGGCGTGGGTGATCGGGACGGCGACCTACGTCCCGGACTTCGTGCGGCTCGAGTTCGCGGACACGTTCCACGGCTTCGACGTGGACCAGCCCTCCTACGACCGCCCGCTGTTCCACCCGCCACGACCCGGGTGGCTGCGGGGCATGTGGTTGTACGACGCGCGCACGGGCCTGATGCTGCGGGGCATGACGAGCTGACCGCGTCGGCTCAGCGGCAGACGGTGCTGTCCGGGACCGTCGGGGCGGCGGTGCCGAGCTCCCGCTCGACGATCGCGATGACGGCCGGGGTGCGCGGGACGTCGGCGTGGGAGACCGTGAGGTCGGGGCAGACCGACTGGAGGGAGAAGCTGGTCGCGCCCTCCAGCGCGCCCGAGCTCGGTGGGACCACGGTCTTGTCGTCGGTCGTCCAGAGCGCCACCCACCGCGGGCCGGGCGGGGTCTCGTCGCCGGCGTTCAGCGCCCGGACCAGATCGCTGCCGGTGGCCAGCTGCTGGCACGCCTCGGGGCAGGAGTCGGGCGCGAGGTCGCCGGCCAGCCCGGCGAGGTCGGTGCCGTGGTGCGGCGAGGCGAGGGTGACCGCCCGGCGTACGACGTCACCGCCGCCGTGGTCGGCGACCCAGAGCCGGACGACGACCCCGCCGGCGGAGTAGCCGACCACGTCGACCGACCCGGCGCCCGCGTCCCGCATCGTCGTCGCCGCGACCGAGGCCAGGTGCTCGGCCTGCGCGTCGAGGTCGCCGGTGCCGTCACCGGGTGCGTCGACGAGCACGACCTCGCGGCCTGTCCTCCGCAGCGCCTGCGCCAGCACGTCGAGGGAGGAGGTGTCGCCGCCGTACCCCGGCACCAGCAGCACCGGCCCCTGCTCGTCCTGCGCGACCGGGGTCACCCCGCCGCGCTGGCTGCGGAGGACCAGCAGGACCGCGGTGGCGACGACCGCGAGCACGACCATCCCCCCGACGACCAGGAACAGCCGCCGACGGGCCGGGGCCATCGCGTCGAGCACGTCCCGATCCTGTCAGCCCGGTGGTCGTCGGGTCGGCCGGTTCGCCGGGTCGCTGCGCGGCGTGGGACGTCATGCGGTGGGTGGTGGGGGTTGCTCCGTCCGTATGACGTCCCGGGGGCGGGGCCCGGGGGATGCCGGGGACGTCATGCGGTGAGAGCAAGCGGGTGCCCCGTCCGTATGACGTCCCACCGGTCGCCGCGCGGGCCGGGGTCAGTCGCGGGGTGGCTGCGCCGGGCGGATCCGGGTGCGGCCGTCGTCCGGGCCGCTGTCGGCGGGCGGCCAGGGCGGCGGGGCCGCCTCGGGCAGCGGCTGCGTCGGCGGGGTCGGCCCGGTGCTCGGCCAGGGGGAGCCCGGGACCGGTGCGGGCGGGGTCGGGTCCGCGAGCGGCTCGGTGCCGGGCGGGTGCCAGCCGGCCGGCGGCGCCTGCGGCGCACCGGCCGGCGCCCAGCCCGCACCGGGACGACCAGCACCGGGCGCACCAGCACCGGGACCACCAGCACCAGCGGCACCGGCGGGTCGCGACGGGTCGGACTGCAGCCGGCCGGCCAGCCCGGACGCACCGGCCCGCAGCCCGGCCCGGTCGACCGAGCCGGTCAGCAGCGCCACGAGCACGGCGCAGACCAGCCCGACCAGGGTCAGCAGCAGCGTGGTCTCCCAGCCGGTCACGCCGAGGCGGAAGCCGGCGTGGTAGCCGGGGGCGTTGTCCGAGTCGATCCCGCCCTGCAGCGACGTCACGCGCGCGAGCAGCGGGAGCACCACGAGCAGCGTGGCCACCCACACCGCGAGGTTCGGCAGGACGCGCGCGGGCGCGGAGCTCCGGCGCACGACGACGTACGCCGCCAGCAGCAGCACCGCCACGAGCACGACGGGCGCGGCCCAGAGACCGGGGGTGTCGTCGGCGTAGTACGCCAGCCGGTGCACGCCGGAGCGGTCGGTGCTGGCGCTGAAGGACGCACCCGACTCGTGCGAGGAGGAGCCGAAGCCGGCGCCGCCGCCGAGCGCGAGCAACCAGAAGCCGCCGCTGGCGAGCAGCCCGACGATCAGCGCGATCGCGGCCGAGAGGTCGTCGTCGGTGGGGTCGTTGTCGCTCAGCTCGCTCCCGGTGACGATCAGCAGCAGCAGCCCGATCAGCCCCGCGACGGGCAGGGTCAGCAGGATCGTGGCGAGGCCGTACAACGGGGCGGCGAGCCACTCCCGGGCACGCTCGACCGGGGCCGGCCAGCCGTCGGGGCGGACGGCGAGGCTCGCCAGCGCGAGGGTCGCGAACAGCACGAGGGCGCTCAGCAGCAGGGCGCCCGCGACGCTGGCGCCCCAGGTGGCCTCGATCCCGGTGGCCCGGGTCGCGAGCATCGCGCCCCAGCCCCGGCCCATCTCGTCGTTGTCGGCGCGGAAGACGATCGCGCACACCATCACGCCGAGCCCGAGCAGCAGGCCGGCACGGGCGGCGTCGAGGACCGCGTCGAGCGGCTTGGGGTAGCGGGCGGTGACGCGCCGGAAGACGTACACCGCGGCGACCAGCGCGACCAGCGCGACCGTCAGCGAGACGACGCCCAGGTGGGCGGAGTAGAGCTCCTTGCCCCGCTCGGGCTGGTCGAGGTGCAGCACCAGGTCGGCGCCGAAGGTGGCCCCCAGCAGCGTGGCGACCAGGCTCAGCCCGTTGTCCACCCCGAAGTCGACCGGCTTCGCGAGCACGGCCAGCACGAGGGACAGCACCCCCGCGATGCCGAACGCCGTGAGCGCGGTGAGCCCGGCGCCCCGCCAGTTGCCGCGCACCAGGCGCTGCCAGTCGAAGGCGGGTCCGGCGCCCGGCCCGGACGGGCCCGACCCGACCCGGTCGACCGGCCCGGCGGCGTACGGCGCGGTGGAGGGTGCGGGCGGCAGCACCGGCGGGCCGGCAGGCGGGACCAGGGAAGATCGACGGTACGGCGCGGTCTCGGCCACCGGGTCGTCAGCCGGGTCCGCGGCGCCGGGCACGGGCCGGGCGTACGGCGAGCGTGCGGCCGAGGCAGGCGAGCCCTCTCGTGTCGCGCGCGGCGCGGACGGGGCGGCCGAGGCGGGGACGAGCGGCTGGCCGCAGCCGCCGCAGAAGCGGTGGCCGTCCGGGTTCTGGGTCCCGCAGCGGGCGCAGGTCGGCAAGGTGGGTCCCGTCGTCGAGGAGTGCTGGCGGGGGTCATCGTGTCCCGGACGGCCCCGGCCGAAACGTCCCTCAGCCGGGGGTGCCCACCAGGGCGACGTCGCTGACGGCGGTGTAGTCGCGGGCCGCGCGGCCGGTGCCCTGCGGCGACACCGACACCAGGCGCAGCCGCACGGTCCGGGTCGCGCCGGCGTCGACCCGCACGGTCTGCAGGTCCCGGGTGTCGCGGAGCGACTGTTGCACGGTGGTGCCGTCGTCGAAGGACCACTCGACGGTGAGGATGCGCCGGTTGCCGTGGTACCAGTCGAGGGGCCTGCCCTGCGCGTCGGTCGCGGTCTTGGCGTAGCCGTTGATCAGCCCCACCTCGCGCAGCGTCGTGGGCTCGTCGAGCTCGAAGGTGAGGGTGTCGCCGGTGCCGTCGCCGGGCATCCGCCAGCACGTGGTCGCGACGCCGTCGAGCATGTTGCGGGCCTCGTAGCGGACCAGGTTGCCGCTGGTGTCCTCGTTCGGCGGGGCGGTGGCCGGCACCTGTGCGGTGGCCAGGCGCGCGACGTCCTCGGGCTTGCCCGGCTTCGGGCTGGCCGACGGGGAGTCCGAGGCGCTGGGCGTGGGGGACGTCGAGGGCGTGTCGGAGGCGGAGCGGCTCCGGGTGGGCTCCGTCGGGCGGTCCTGCGCGACGGAGCCACCGTCGTCGTTCCCGCTGAGCAGCAGCCACGCCCCCAGGGCAGCGACGAGGGCCATCGCGGCGAAGCCGGCCACCCACGGCACCCAGCGCCGCGGCTGCCGGTGCTGGTGCGTCCCGCTGTGAGGGACCGGGGCCCCGCCCGGGTGCCCGCCGTGCGGCGCCAGGTGGGACGGGGTCGGTGCGGCGGCGTACGCCCCGCCCTCGGCCACCTCGTCGGCGAACAGCGGGTAGCGCGCGCCCGGCGGCGGCACCGCCGCGGCGGGCGGCGGCGTCACCGGGACCCGCGGCGCGGAGGTGGTCGGGACGTCAACCGGCGGACCGGACGGACGACCGGTCGGAGGGCCGGCCGGAGGGCGTACGGCGGGGCGCTCGGCGGTGCCGCTGCGCCAGTCCTCACCGGGGGGCGGCGCGACGGGCGCGCCGCAGTTGGTGCAGAAGCGACCGACGCCCAGCACGTGGCCGCAGCGCGCGCAGGTGTCCATCTCAGCGTCTCCTCGGGGTCAGTCCGCCGACCGACACAGTAGAGGAAGCACCTCCGGAGCCGCCGCGGCCGGCGCCCTCACGACGTCCGCACGAGCTCGGCCGCGTCCACCCGCCCGACGACCGGCGGCAGCTTGCGGCAGGCCTGGGCGAGGTCGCGCAGGTCCTTGCCGAGCAGCGCCTGCGGACCGTCGCACAGCGCGGTCTCGGGGTCGGGGTGGACGTCGACGATCACGCCGTCGGCGCCGACGGCGATCGCGGCCCGCGACAGCGGGACGACGAGGTCCTTGCGGCCGGCCGCGTGCGACGGGTCGACGATGATCGGCAGGTGGCTGGTGGCCTGCACGACCGGGACGGCCGAGATGTCGAGGGTGTTGCGGGTCGCGGGCTCGAAGGTCCGAATGCCGCGCTCGCAGAGGACGACGTCGAGGTTGCCGCGCTGGCAGATGTACTCCGCCGCCATCAGCCACTCCTCGATCGTCGCGGTCATCCCGCGCTTGAGCAGCACCGGCTTGCCGGAGTCGCCGGCCGCCTGGAGCAGGCCGAAGTTGGCCATGTTGCGGGTGCCGATCTGCAGCATGTCGGCGTACTCCGCCACCACCGGCACGTCGCGCGCGTCGACGACCTCGGTCACGATCGGCAGGCCGGTGGCACGGCGCACGTCGGCGAGGATCTCGAGGCCGGCGACGCCGAGGCCCTGGAAGGCGTACGGCGAGGTCCGCGGCTTGAACGCCCCGCCGCGCAGGATCGTGGCGCCGGCGGACTTCGACATCCGGGCCGCCTCGAGGGTCTGCTCGGCGGTCTCGACGGCGCAGGGCCCGGCGATGAACGTGAAGGAGTCGGGGCCGATCGGCACCTGGTGGCCGGCCGGACCGACCCAGACGGTGGAGCGGTCGGGGTGGTGCTGGCGGCTCACGAGCTTGTACGGGTCGGAGATCCGGTGCACGTCCGCGACGCCCTTGAGCGTGCGGAGGTTGAGGTGGTGGAAGGACTCGATGTCCCCGACCAGCCCGATGATGGTGCGGACCACGCCCTTGGAGACGAAGGCCTCTCCGCCGACGCCCTCGACCTTCTCGACGACGTGCGCGACGTCCTCGTCGGTGGCGTCCGGTGACATGACGACGACCATGGTGTTCCTCTTCCTGGTGGTGCCCGGGTGGCCACGTCGTCGGGGCCCGACATGCGAAACGCCCCGCGGCAGGTGGCCGGGGGCGTCTGGTGGTGGGGGCGCGACCTACTGGATCGCCCGCACGGGACTTCCCGGCGAGTGTCCAAAGGCATAGGTGCGCGTCATGGCGAGAACGCTAGGCGACCGTCCGCCGCACCGCCGCGGGCTTTCAGGATGTGGACGCGCTCACACCGCGATGTGCTGGACCTCGGCCTCGATCCGACGGCGCGGCAGCAGCTCGACGACGAGCATCGCGCTCAGCACCATCAGCCCGCCGAGCAGCATCCGGAGCGTCGTCGGCTCGCCACCCAGGAGCACCGCGAAGAACGCCGCGAAGACCGGCTCCATGCTCATGATGATCGCGCTGCGGGTGGGGGAGAGGTGGGCCTGCGCCCAGGTCTGGCCGACCAGGGCGAGGGCCCCGGCGAAGACCGCCATGTAGGCGATCGAGAGCCAGTCGCGGGTGGTGTCCGGCAGCACGACGCCGTCCGGCGCGGTGGCCAGCCCGCACACCACGGCGATCACCAGGATCTGCACGATCGACATGCCGAGCGCGTCACGGGCCGTGGACCAGGCGCCGAGGCCGACGATGTGCAGCGCGTAGAGCAGCGCCGCGACCAGCGTGATCGCCTCGCCGTACCCGATCGAGAGGCCGTCGAGGGTCAGCACGCCGAGCCCGGCGGTCGCGAGGGCGACGGCCGCCCAGGTCATCCGCGTGATCCGGGTGCCGAGCAGGAGCGCGGCGAAGAGCGGCGTGGAGACGACGTACATCCCCGTGATGAAGCCGGACACGCTCGCGGCCGTGTGCGCGAGGCCGGCCGTCTGGAGGATCTGCGCGACGCCGTACAGCAGCCCGAGCGCCATCGCCTGCCGCCGCTTCCGGGGCGACAGACGGCCGACGGCGCGGGGCGCCACGACGAGCAGCGCGACGCTGGCCATCGCGAAGCGCAGCGCCAGGAAGTCCAGCGTCGGCACCCGGTCGAGGAGGTCGTGGATGAGGAAGAACGTCGAGCCCCAGCACGCCGTCATCGCGAGGAGCGCGGCGGTCGCGAGCAGCGTCGTACGCCGCGACTCGGTCACGCGGCACCCTTCCGGAGCTGCTTCAGCAGCCCGATGCCCTCGTCGCCGACCTCGCGGGAGCCGGGCGTCTCGAGCACGAACGGCACCCCGTCGGTGGCCGGGTGCGCGAGCAGCTCGCCGAAGGCGTCGACGCCGATGTGTCCGTGGCCGATCTTCTGGTGCCGGTCCTTGAAGGCGCCGCGCACGTCCATCGAGTCGTTCGCGTGCACGAGCCGCAGCCGGCCGGGGCCGCCGATCTCGACGACGCGGTCGACGGTGGCGGTGGCGCCCCCGGGCTCGTCGAGGTGCGCGCCGGCGGCGAAGACGTGGCAGGTGTCGAGGCAGATGCCGGCCTTGGGGTGGTGGTCGAGTGCGGCGAGGTACGGCGCCAGGTCCTCGACCCCGGCGCACAGCGAGCGCCCCTGCCCGGCGGTCGGCTCGAGCAGCAGCCACGGGGCGTCGTCGCCCTCGAGCGTCTCGAGGACCGGCAGCAGCCCCTCGCGGACCTGCCGCATCGCCGCGGCGTAGCGCGCGTCCGACTCCGACCGGTCCGCCGGGTCCGACGGAGGCTCCACGAACGACCCGGTGTGCACCACCACGCCCTCCGCGCCGATCTCGACCGCGCGCCTCAGGTTGTGGGCGACGACCGCGACGGACCGCTCGTAGGTCGCGGGCGTGGGGGAGCCGAGGTTCACGAGGTACGGCGCGTGGATGAACGCCCGCATCCCGCGGGCCGCCAGCCCGTCGCGGAACGCCCGGTCCTCCGCCGGCCGCCCCGCCGACAGCGCCCACCCGCGCGGGTTGCCGACGAAGAACTGCAGGGTCTCGCAGCCGAGCTCGACGGCGGTCGCGAGCGCCCCCGTCGCGAGCCCCTTGCCGACCGGCACGTGGGTCCCGACCGGGTTGCGCAGCGCCTCGTCGACCATGGCGGAAACGCTAGCCGGACGCGGTGGCCGGGCCTGCATCGAGGAGGTGCTGGCCGAGCCGAGGGGGAGTTTCATCTGTCGGCCGCTGAAACTCCCGCCGGGATGGTGAAACTTCATCGGCCCGACGCGAGTTCTGTCGGTCGACCGATGAAACTCTCGCGCCGGCCGATCCGCAGCGCCGCCTCAGACGAGGTACAGCGTGATCGTGCTGCCCCGGGGCGCCATCGACCCGGAGCCGGGGTCGACCTTGTAGACGTAGCCGAGGCCGATGTAGGCGTCGGACTCCTTGACGTCCACGACGAAGCCGAGCGCCTCGAGCTTGCTCTTGGCCGCCTCGACGCCGGAGGCGACCAGGCCGCCGGGCACCTCGACGAGCTCGGGGCCCTTAGAGACGACGATCCGGACGGTGTCGCCGCGGTGCAGGGTGCCGCTGGAGGGCGACTGCGAGATGACGTTGCCCTCGTCGATCGTGTCGGAGTAGGACTCCTCGGCGACCTCGACGACCAGGCCCTTCGCCTCGAGCTTCTCGGTGGCGGTGTCGGCGGGCTTGTCGGTGAAGTCGCGGACCGTGATGGGCTTCGGGCCCTTGCTGATGACGAGGTCGACGGCGGCGTCGGGGCGCAGCGTCTGGCCGGCCTTCGGGCTGCTGCCGATCACGGTGCCCTCGGGCACCTTCTCCGACCAGCGTCCGATCGAGGTGCCGAAGGACAGGTGCGCGCCGAGCAGCTCGTCCTGCGCCTGGTCCTCGGTCATGCCGGCGACCTTCGGGACGTCGTACCTCTCCTTGCCGAGCGACACGACGACCGTCACCGTGCCGTCGTCGAGGATCCGCTCGCCGGGGTCGGGGTTCGTGTCGATGACCTTGCCGGCGGGGACGGTCTCGGAGTACGCCGTCTCGCCGAGGTCCGCGGTCAGGCCGGTCGCCTCGATCTTCTTCTCGGCGGCCGCCTGGCCCAGGCCGATGACGCTGGGCGTGGACGTGTAGCGCGCGTAGCCGAACCACCACGCGCCCACCCCGGCCGCGGCCGCGACGAGCAGCGCCAGCACCAGCAGGATCGGCCCGCGGCGCGAGCGGCGGGGCCGGGCCGGGCGCGGCGAGCGCGAGGGACGGGCGGGGCCGGCGGGCGGCCGGGTGCTGACGGGAGGTCGGGGCGGTGCGGCGACGCGCTCGAGCGCGGTCGTGTGCTCCCGCGGTGCCGACGGTGCGAGCAGGGCCGCCATCTCGACCGCGTCGAACGGGTCGGCGGCCGTGTCGCCGCGGCCGCCCTCCTCGGTCGCGACCAGCTCGCCGCTGTCGGGGTGCAGGAGGAACGGCGCCAGGTCGGCGGTCAGCTCGGGGTCCTCGCGGACGCCGTCGGCGAGCGCGGAGGAGACCCGGTGCACCTGGTGCAGGAGGACGGCGGCGTCCGCCGGGCGGAGACCGCGGTCGCGGGCGGTGGCGCGGGCGACCAGCGCGTCGACGTACGCCGGGATGTCGGGCGCCTTGGCCGAGGGCGGCGGGACGTCCTCGTGGACGTGCTTGTAGGCGACCTGGATCGGCGACTCGCCCTCGTGCGGCTTGGTGCCGGTCAGCAGCTCGTAGAGCACCACCCCGGCGGCGTACACGTCCGCGCGGGCATCCGCCCGGCCGTCGACGACCAGCTCGGGCGCGAGGTAGGAGACCGTGCCGATGAGCACGCCGCCGGTCGCGGTGTGCTGGGTGTCGGCGCTGACCGCCTTGGCGAGCCCGAAGTCGGCGACCTTGACCCGCCCGTCGTCGGCGATGAGGACGTTCTCGGGCTTGATGTCGCGGTGGATCAGGCCGGCGCGGTGCGCCGCGGCCAGGGCGGAGAGGACGGGCTCGAGGAAGGCCAGCGCCTTCGCCGGCGTCATCGGGCTCTCCTTGCGGATCACGTCGCGCAGGGTGTGCCCCGGGATCAGCTCCATCGCGAGGAAGACGGTGCCGTCCTCGTCGCCCTGGTCGTAGACCGCGACGACGTTCGGGTGCGAGAGCCGGGCCGCGGCGCGCGCCTCGCGCACGAAGCGGGCGGCGAACTCGTCGTCGTCGCCGAGACCGGGGTGCATCACCTTCACGGCGACGACGCGGTCCAGGCGGATGTCGGTGGCTTCGTACACGCTGGCCATGCCGCCGCGGGCGATGCGCGGCCCGACGCGGTAGCGCCCGTCCAGCAGGCGGCCGGTGATGGGGTCGCTGCTGGCCGCGTCAGCGCCCGTACGGGCGTGCCGATCTGACTGCACAGCGACCCTCCTGCGGCCGGACGGGGAAGGATCCGGTGCCCCAATCGTACGGATCGAGGCCCCGCCCGTGGTGCTGAGCCGTCCCCGGCGTGGCGCGGACCGGGGTCAGGCGGGCGGCCGGCCCGCCTCGAGGTTGCCCCGGATCGCCAGGACGCTGCGCACGTAGGGCCGCGACTCGTCGAAGAGCCCGTGGCGGCGGACCGCGCCGAGGCCCTGGTAGTACGCCGCCACGGCCCGCCGGGTGCTCGAGGTCTCGTCCTGGAGCAGCGCGAGCAGCCGGGTGCCGGCGTAGGCGTTGTCGGCCAGCGTCCGCAGGTCGAGCGGGCGGCCGGCGTACAGCTCCATCCAGCGGCCGGTCCCGGGCAGCACCTGCAGGGCGCCGATCGCACCGGCGTCGGAGCGCACGCCCATCCGCCAGCCCGACTCCTGCCAGGCGACGGCGAGCGCGAGCTGCGGGTCCAGCCCCTGGCGTACGGCGGTGCGCGCGACGACCCGGCGGACGCGCTCGCGCCCGGGGACCACGGGATCCGGGCTCGCGGCGGGCGGTTGGGTCGCGGGCCCGTGGTGCCGGTGGTGGTGCCCGCGGGTGGCCGACACGACGACCGGGATCTCGATCACCTGGCCGACCTGCAGGGCGGCGTGCCGCCCCAGGTGGTTGCGGGCGACCAGCTCGTCGGTCCAGGCGTGGAAGCGGACCGCCAGCGAGGTCGCGGTCTCCCCGGCGCGGACGCGGTGCTCGACGATCCGCCGGTCGGCCCCGTCGGCTGCCCCGTCGGCGGCCTGGGCGGGGGCGGCCAGCACGCCGGACGCGGCGAGCGCCGCGCCGACGAGGCCGGTGGCGAGACGGGGGACGAGACGGGACGTGGGGCGGGGCATGGCATGGGACCGGTGCACGAGGAGCTCCTGACGTGGGGGATCGAGCGCAGGAAAGCCATCGACGCTAGGCGGATCGGCGCTGTGACTCAAGTGGACGGTGGGGCAGGCGTGTCGCACGGGCCGGTGCGGACGGCACGGGTTTCGCACCTGACCGGGCAGGTGGAAGAGTTGGGTCCATGAGTGACTCCCCGTCTGTCGAGCAGCCCGACGCCGGGTCCGGAGCAGGGTCCGACGCGCCCGAGGTCGACCTCGGCGCCCTGATCCCGGACTGGATCGACTGGGCCGAGGCCGCCCGCGAGCTCGGCGTGACCGTCGCCAAGGTCCGCACGATGATCCGCGAGCACGAGCTCGCCGCCGCGGTCCCGCGCGAGGGTGCCGGCCAGCAGGTGCCGGCCGACTTCATCCAGGACGGCCTCGTCGTCAAGGGCCTGCCCGGTCTGCTGACGATGCTGCACGACGGCCACTACACCGACCGCGAGTGCATCGCGTGGCTGTTCACCGACCTCGAGCTCCCGGGCCGCCCGATCGACGCGCTGCGCGAGAACCGCGGCTCCGAGGTCAAGCGCCGCGCCCAGGCGATGGCCCTCTGAGCCGATGAGCACCACCCGGACCAGCCGTCGACAGGTCGTCGGGCTGGTCGTCACCGCGCTCGTCGCGGTGCTGGTGTGGTGGGTGCAGTCCGGCGACGACGGCGCGACCCACGCCGACGATCCGGGCGGCACCTCGCAGCAGCAGACGCTCCCGAGCGGGGGTGCCACCGGCCTCGACCCCGACAGCGGCCTGCCCTACGTCACGATCGCGGACCTGCCCGCCGAGGCGACGCGCACGCTGGCGCTGATCCGCTCCGAGGGGCCGTACCCGTACGACGAGGACGGCGGCACCTTCGGCAACTACGAGGGGCTGCTGCCGGACCACGAGCGCGGCTACTACCGCGAGTTCACCGTCGAGACGCCCGGCTCGGACGACCGGGGCGCCCGGCGGATCATCGCGGGGGACGGGGGCGAGCTGTACTGGACCCCCGACCACTACGCGCACTTCGCCCGGATCGTGGCCCGATGAGCACGCTCGCCGACCTGCTGGCCGGAGACGTGGAGCCGCACGTGTTCCGGTGGGTGCCGCCGGCCACCGCCGCGCCCGACGACGTACGACGCCTGGTCGACGAGGCCGGCTGGCGCTTCGCCCACGTCGACGGTGCGGGCGCGCCGACCAAGCCCGCCCTGCTGGCGGCGCTGGGGGAGGCGCTGGAGTTCCCGGCGCACTACGGGGCCAACTTCGACGCCCTGGCCGACTGCCTGCACGACGTGGACGCCGGGGACCGGGCCGGCACGCTGCTGCTCTGGGACGACTGGGGCCGGCTCGCGACCGCCCAACCGAGCGCGTTCGCCGTCGCGCTGACCGTGCTCGGGGTACGCGCCGACGCGAAGCGGGGCGGCCCGTTCGCGGTGCTGCTGCGGGGTGCGGGGCCCGCGCCCGCCGGCGTACCCCTCCTCGGCTGAGGCCGGTCACGGACCGGCCCAGGCGGGTGGCTGCCCGCTAGAGTGCCCGACCATGTCGACCCCGCCCGCCGAGCCGCCCCGCCCGCTCCCGCCGGGCGCCCCGCACCTGCCGCCCGAGGAGTTCGACCGGTGGTACGGCGGCTGGGACCCGCTCGACCCGACGACCATCGGGGAGTTCATGGCCGGCTTCGACCGGCCCTGGTGGATCATCGGCGGCTGGAGCATCGAGGCCTTCACCGGTGTCTCCCGGAGCCACGAGGACATGGACATCTCGATCCTGTCGAGCGACGCGGAGGCCTTCCGGGTGTTCCTCGGCGACCGCTGGACGCCGTGGAACGTCGACGAGTCGTGGTTCCGCCCGTTCGACAGCCGGTTCACCGACGTGCGGCCGGACAGCCAGGTGTGGGTGCGCCGCGACGCCTCCTCGCCCTGGGTCCTGGACGTGCCGTTCACCCCGGACGCCGACGGGCGGTGGACCAACAAGCGCCACCGCGCGCACACCGAGGACCTCGAGGCGGTCACCTGGGTGGCCGCGGACGGGCTGCGCTACGCCCGGCCGGAGGTGACGCTGATGTTCAAGGCCGCGCAGGTGCGGGAGAAGGACCGGGTCGACGCCGAGGTCTGCCTGCCGCTGCTGGGCGCCGAGGCGCGTCAGTGGCTGAGCGACACGGTGGCCCGCCTGGACCCGGCGCACCCGTGGGTCATGCCGTCCGGTCCCGCCTGAGCAGGCCTAGGACCCACGAGTCGGAGACCACGCCGTCCACGACGCAGTCCTCGCGGAGCGTGCCCTCGAGCCGGAAGCCGAGCTTCTCCAGCACCCGGCGCGAGGCGACGTTGCGGGTGTCGGTCTCGGCCTGGACCCGGTTGAGGTCCAGGGTGGCGAACGCCCACTGCAGCACCGCCCGCCCGGCCTCGGTCGCGTAGCCCTGGCCCCACGCGGACTCCGCAAGGCAGTAGCCCATCGACGCGGAGCGGTGGACCGGGTCCCACTTGGTCAGGCTGCACCAGCCGAGGAACGCCCCGTCCTCGGTGCGCTCCAGCACGAGCCGCGCGCCGGAGCCCTCCTCGGCCAGCTCCCGGGAGGTGGCGATGAAGCGCTGGGCGCGGGCGGGGTCCTGCCAGGGCGGGGAGTCCCAGTAGCGCAGCACGTGGGCGTCGCTCTGCAGCGTGAAGAGGTCGTCGGCGTCCGTGTCCGCGACGGGCCGCAGCAGCAGCCGGTCGGTGGTCAGCGTGGGCGTGGGCAGCGGCATGGGGCCATCGTGCCCCGGGCCGGTGCCGGCGGTCGCGGGGGTTTCCCGCCGGGGTGCGGCAGGGCGGTGCTCAGACGACGCGGTCGGTGGCGGCCGAGGCCAGCTCGCGGAGCACGCCCCGGGCGTGCTCGTCCAGGTCGGCGCGGTCGAGCGCCGCGACCGCGTGCGCGGCCAGCTCGCCGATCACGGCCTCGACCGACGCGTGCGCGCCGGAGCCGTCGATGACCTCGCGCAGCCGCTGCACCTCGGCCACGTCGAGGTCGCGGCCCAGCGAGCGGTCGAGCAGGGCGGCCTCCTCGTCGGGGGCCGCGTCGAGCGCGAGCGCCACGAGCACGGTGCGCTTGCCCTCGACCAGGTCGTCGCCGGCCGGCTTGCCGGTGGTGGCCGGGTCGCCGAAGACGCCGAGCAGGTCGTCGCGCAGCTGGAAGGCCTCGCCCAGCGGCAGACCGAACGCCGTCAGCTCGGCCATCGTGGCGGGGCTCGCACCCGCGAGCGCGGCGCCGACGTGGAGGGGGCGCTCGATGGAGTACTTCGCCGACTTGTAGCGCAGCACGGTCATCGCGGTGTCGACGTCGGCCCGGCCGCGCGCCTGGACGGACACGTCGAGGAACTGCCCGGCGATCACCTCGGAGCGGCAGCGGTCGAAGACGTCGAGGGCCGGGGCGACCTGGTCCCGGGGGAGCCCGCAGCGGCGCAGCAGCTCCTCGGACCAGCTCAGCAGGAGGTCGCCGAGCAGGATGGCCGCTGCGGCGCCGTACTGCTCGGGGTCCCCGCGCCAGCCCGCGGCCCGGTGGTCGTGCTCGAGCTTGCGGTGCACGGCCGGGCGGCCGCGGCGCGTGTCGCTGGCGTCCATCAGGTCGTCGTGCACGAGCGCGCTGGCGTGCAGCAGCTCGAGGGCCGCGCAGGCGCGCAGCAGGGCGTCCTCGTCGACGGCCACGCCGGCGGCGTCGGCCACGGCGCGGTGGCCCCACCAGCAGAAGGCGGCCCGGAAGCGCTTGCCGCCGGACACCGACGTACGCCCCTCGGCCATCAGCCGCGCGGCGTCGTCACCGAGCGGCGTGAGCAGCGCGGCCTGCTCGTCGAGGAAGGCGTCGAGCGTCGCCTGGAGGCGGTCCCGGAAGCCCGCACTGTCCCATCCGCTCGTCACGCGGCGAGCCTAGTCAGTGGACAGGCGCCGGCCCGGGCCGCCCCCGCTCCTAGACTTTCCGGCATGGGCACCGGACGCGGAGTGGGCATGGCCGAGCTGATCGGCCGGGGCGAGCGCTCGTTCTCCTTCGAGTTCTTCCCGCCGAAGGACGAGGCGGGCGAGGAGCGGCTGTGGCGCGCGATCGCGGCGCTCGAGCCCTACCGCCCGACGTTCGTCTCGGTGACGTACGGCGCCGGCGGCTCGACCCGTGACTCGACCGTGCGGATCACCAGCCGGATCGCCAACGAGACCTCCCTGACGCCGATGGCGCACCTGACCTGCGTGGGGCACACGCGCGCGGAGCTCGAGGGCATCCTCGACACGTACGCCGCCGCGGGGGTGCACCACGTGATGGCGCTGCGCGGCGACCCGGAGACCGGCCCCCGCGGGGAGTGGACGCCCACGCCGGGCGGCCTCACGCACGCCGACGAGCTGGTCGAGCTGGCCCGCTCGCGCGGTGACTTCCGGATCGGGGTCGCGGCGTTCCCCGAGGGCCACCCCTCGGCCGCCTCGCTCGACCACGACGCCGACGTGCTGGTGGCCAAGGCCCGGGCGGGGGCGGAGTTCGCGGTCACCCAGATGTTCTTCCGCGCCTCCGACTACTTCGCGCTCGTCGAGCGGGTGCGCGCCCGCGGCGTCGACATCCCGATCCTGCCCGGCATCATGCCGATCCTGAACCTCAGCGCGATCCGCCGCCAGGGCGAGCTCATCGGTGCCGACGTGCCCGAGGAGGTCGTCGCCCGGATCGCCGCCCACGAGGGCGACAAGGACGCCGTGCGCGCCGAGGGGATCGCGATCGCGGCCGAGCTCTGCGAGGAGCTGCTCGCCGGCGGGGCGCCGGGGCTGCACTTCTACACGCTGAACTTCTCCCGGGCGACGCTCGAGATCTTCGCGGCGCTCAACGTCACCGTCTGAGGCGTCCCCGGCGGCCCGGTCCGGCCTCAGGCCGGCCCGACCGCCTGCGCGACCAGCGCGGCCGACAGCCCGACGAAGGGCAGCCCGCCTCCCGGCGTCGCGTGCGCCCCGGCGGCGTACACCCCGGGCACCGGCGTGGTCGGCCCCAGCCGGCGGCGCACCGTCGCGCGGCCCTGCCACAGCACGCCCAGCGGCGAGCCGCCCCACTGCTCGACCAGCTCGCGCGGCGAGCGGTCCAGCCGGGTGACGACGTGGGCGCGCACGTCGACCTGGTGGCGCGCGAGCGCGCGCAGGATGTCCTCGGCGAGGTGGCCGCGGCCGTGGATCGTCCAGGCGCTGTGCCCGTCGGGTGCGGTGCCGCCGGGGCGCACGACGAGCGTGGGGTTGCCGTGCAGGACCAGCTCGTGCGGCAGGTCGGGCAGCTCGCCCGACAGGCCGAGGTGGCACACGACCGGGGGGATCGCGGGCATCGTGCGGGCCACGTGGACGGCGAGCGCGGGCAGCCGTCGCGGGTCGATCGCGCAGACCACGACGTCGGCGTCCAGCTCGCCGCCGCCCTCGAGGGCCACGGCCACGGCGCGGCCGCCGCGGACCACGACGTCGCGGGCCTGCGTCGAGGTGAGGACCGTGACCCGGCGCGTCGTCATCCGCTCGCCGAGCACGGTGCCGAGCTGCGCCATCCCGCCGGGGACGGTCCAGGCGCCGAAGCGCTGCTCGAGGTAGGCCGTCAGCCCGGCCCAGGCCGGCACGTTGCGCAGGTCGTGGCCGTCGGCGAGGAACGGGTGGCCGGCGACCAGCCGGAGCCGCTCGTCGCGGAAGGTCCGGCGCAGCCGCTTGTGCAGCACCTCGCGGCTGTCGAGCCGGGCGGCGACGTCGCGGGGGAGTGCGTCGGGCTGCCACGGCACCTCGAGGTAGCCGCGGCGCAGCACCTCCCAGTCGTCGGCGTACGACGCCACGTGGTCGACCCACTGCTGCCCGAGCCCCGGCGACAGCGCGTCGAAGGCCGCCAGCTGGGCGGCGCGCGAGCCGCCCGGCACGGCGACCGAGGTCCCGTCCTCGAAGCGGTGCTCGCGCACCACCTCCAGGGGGACGAGGTCGAGCTCGCGCTCGAGCGGTCGGCCGGACTTGCGGAAGAGGTCGCGGACGACCGCCGGGAGCGCCGTCCAGGTCGGGCCGGCGTCCCAGGTGAAGCCGTCGAGCGTCACGCTCGACAGGGCGCCGCCGAGCGTCGCGGACTGCTCGACGAGGGTGACGTCGTGGCCGGTCTTGGCCAGGCGCGCGGCGGACGCGAGGCCGCCGAAGCCCCCACCGACCACCACCACGCGCGCCATGGCCGAACCCTACGGTCCGGCCGCACGCCGGGGCTCAGCGCAGGTCCGGCGCCGCCGTCAGGTCGCCGAAGCCGACGGCGTACTCCCGGTCGAGGAAGGCCATCAATGCGAGGTTGACCTCGGCGAGCCGGCCGCCGCGGGTCAGGACGCTGCAGGGGTCGACCTTGGCGAACATCCCCGAGGGGGTGTCGGCCACCGACAGCACGTTGCCGGTCGGCGCGTCGGCGCGGGCGAAGGCGCGGCCGTCCCACGCGACGTCGTAGGCGTCGGGGCCACCGACGGAGCGCTCGTCGGCGAACGCCACGACCTTGCCGTGCCGCTCCGCGTCCATCAGCGGCGCCAGCGCCTCGACGTCGGCCACGGTCAGGCCGGTGTCGACGCCGGCCACGAGGTTCGCCTGCAGGAGCGTGAAGAACTCGCGGTCGACCTCGGCGACGGTCGTGGCGCCGGCGGACATCCGGGTGTTGAGCTCGGTGGGCAGGAAGCCGTCGGCGGTGAGCACGCCGTCGACGCCGAACGCCCCGCGGTAGCCGTGCGCCGCCTGCAGGTGCGCCCCCACCCGGCGCACGACGTCGCGCATCGCCGCGCGGTCCGCCTCGGGCGGGTCCCAGAAGGTGCCGAGCCCGCCGTAGACGAAGGAGCGGTGCTCGACGTCGCGCAGCATCGCGATCTCGACCGGCCGGAGCGCGGCGGTCCCGTCGGGCAGCACGAAGCCGTGGATCGAGCACGGCACCCCGTCGAGGAACGGCAGCACCCGCACCCGGTCGCAGCGCGGCGCGAAGAACGCCATGGCGGCCGCCTGGTCGGCGTCCTCGCGGATCCACCGGACGAAGTTGCCGCCGCCGTTGAAGCCGTCGCGCGCGTCCCCCGACCACACGGCGCCCAGCGGGCCGGCGAGCTCGTCCGTGGCGCGGGCGAGGGCGGCGTCGTCGACGGGGGCGATGAGGTACGGCGCCCGCCGCACACCGGCCGCGTCCCAGACCTCGTCGGCCAGCATCTTGTCCTCCAGGGCGAGGAAGGACGCCGGGCGGCCCCCGGTGGCCGGGCGACCGAGGATCGGCTCGTCGGTGGTGACGAACGGCGTGGTGAACCACGTGCCGCGGCGCTCCGGGTCGAAGGCCTCGACCGCCGCCACCACCTCCGCGGGCAGGTGCCGCGCCAGCCGGTCGTGCGTGCGCAGCTCCTCGGTGACCGACACGGTCGGCGGGGGCGTCACGTCGACCACCACGCAGTCGCCGTCGACCGGGACGGCCCCGGCCCCGCGGGCCGTCGCCAGCACGAGCACCGGGCAGCCCCGGGCGCGGAACCAGGCGACGTACGACGTCGTGCCGGCGAGCACGGTCGGGCCGACGACGACCGGCTGGCCGGCGTACAGCCCGGCGAGGCGTGCGGTCACCGCGGCGCGCTGGTCGGGGTCGGTGAGGTCCACGGGACCGACGCTAACCCGGTCAGGCGGTCGCGGGCTCGCGCTTTCTCCAGCGGCGCCAGCCCCGGCGCACGAGCTTCGCGACGAAGTAGAGCATCACCAGCCCGGCCACGAGGAACACCGCCGCGACCGCCGCGGCGGTCCGCGGGTGGACCACGGCGAACCACACGACCCCCAGGACGGCGAAGTCCTCGACGACGCTGGCGGTGATGTTCGTGACCGGCTCGGGGGAGGAGTTGAGGGCGAGTCGTCCGCCCGCCTTCACCAGGTGCGAGAGCAGGGCGGTGCCGCCGCCGACGACGCCCAGCACGGCCTGGTCCAGCGAGTCGGCGTCACCGGCCAGGAGCACGCCGATGACGGCGCCCGCGGTCGGCCGGATCGCGGTCGAGACGAGGTCCCACGTGGAGTCGATGTAGGGGATCTTGTCGGCCACGAACTCCATCGCGTAGAGCACGAACGCGATGCCGAGCACGTCCCAGCGGCCCAGCACGTCGGGCACGGAGGCGACGTCGCGGACGCGGTCGTAGGTGCCCAGGACCAGCACGACCAGGTAGGCGTTGACGCCGCTGGCCCAGCCGCTCGAGAACACCAGGGGCAAGGACTCCACGGCTCAGGCGACCTCGATCTCGGTGGCGCCGGTGAGGGCGAGGAGCTCGTCGTACGTCGTCGAGAACACCGCCGCGGGGTGGCCGGCGGCCGCCCAGACGACGTCGTAGCGGCGCAGCCAGGAGTCGAGGTACGTCGGCACCGGCGCCGGGTGGGCGAGCGGGGAGACGCCGCCGATCACCTGGCCGGTGTGCTGGCGCACGAACTCGGGCTTGGCCCGCTTGAGCGGCCCCGTGCCGACCTCGCTCGCGACCTTGTCGGTGTCGACGCGGTGCGCCCCCGAGGTGAGGATCAGGACCGGGCTGCCGGCCGCGTCGAAGAGGAGGCTGTTGGCGATCGCGCCGACCTCGCAGCCGAGCGCCTCGGCGGCCAGTGCGGCGGTGTGGACGGCGTCAGGGAGAATGACCACCTCGCCGGTGCCTCCGCGGCGCGCGTGCTCATCTCGAAATCGGGTGATCGACGGGTGCTCGCTGGGCATACTGCGACCCTAGCGAGGGTGCGGCGCCCGGCCCACACCCACGACACCGATCGGTTGAGGAGCTCCAGATGGCACGGCAGCAGCCGGGTTCGGTGACCAACGCGGTGCGCGTGCTGGTCGCGCTGATCGCGCTCACGGTCCTGACGGCCCTGCTCACGGTCGTCCTGCACGACGAGCTCGTGCGCTCCTGGGCGGCCGGTCGCGCCGACGGCGGGGTGGACGTCCAGCCGCCCGCGTTCACGCCGGTGGCGATCGTGCTGTGCATCGTCTTCGCCGCGCTGGCGGGCGTGCTGATCATGTTCGTCCGCGACGGGCACGGCTGGGCGCGGATCTCGCTGGCCGCGCTGGTGGTCTTCATCGGCATCGGGTCGCTGGCGATCCTGCGGACCGACCCGCCCCCGGTCTTCCTGGTCATCTCGGTGGTCTCCGTGCTGCTCGACCTGGCCCTGCTGGTGCTGCTCTGGCACCGCGACTCCAGCGCCTACATGCGCGGTGCCTGGCTGTCGTCGCACCCCGACGAGGCCGGGCTCGACTCGTCCACCGCCCCCTGAGGTCGTCCTGAGCGGTCGCCGCGCAGGGCGAGGGTGACGTAGGTCCCGGCGACGACGTAGCCCACGCCCTGGAACGCGAGGACCGGCACGATCCCGATGCTCTCGCCGAGCAGGCCAGCCGCGACCGTCCCGGCGACGCCGGCCGTGGTCTGCGCGAGCGCGACCAGGCTGAACACCCGGCCGCGCTCCGCGTCCGAGGTGTGCTGCTGGAAGATCGTCATCTGCCCCGCCGCCGCGCCAGCGCCCGGGATCCCCACCACGACCATGCCCAGCACCGCCGGCCAGATCGCGACGTACGCCGTGGGGTAGAGGAAGATCGCGAGGTCGACCAGTCCGAACAGCACGGACCCGGCGCCCAGCAGCGCCAGCGGGGACAGCCGGTGCGCCAGGCCGGCCACGACGAGCCCGCCCAGGAGACCGCCCACGGCCTGGACGGCGCAGATCACGCCGTACGCCTGGCCGCTGCCCTGCAGCACGTCGCGGACGAACGGCGCGAACAGCGTGCCCATGATCCCCTCACCGGCGCTCGTGACGAGCAGGAACACCAGCAGCACCCGGATCGCCGGCTCGCGGCTCGCCGCCCGGATGCCGCCGCGCAGCTCGTCGCGGAGTGCCGTGAGCCGACGCTGCACGGCCGCCTCGGCCGCCTCGGTCGACCGCCGCTCGACCCGCCCGCTCGTGCGGATCGCCCGCAGCAGCAGGGCGGCCGCGAGGAAGGTCAGCACGTCGAGTGCGGCGACCGCCGGGACGCCGCCGACAGCGGCCGCGGTGCCGCCCAGCGCCCCGCCGAGCAGGCGGGCGAGGTTGCGGGCCTGGCCGTTGACGGCGTTCGCGGTGACCAGCTCGTCCTCGTCGACCAGGCGCGGCAGCATCGCCTGCTCGGCGGGGGCGAAGAACACCTCGAGCAGGGACTGGCCCACCAGCACGGCGTAGACCAGTCCGACCCGGTCGGCCCCGGTGACCAGGAGCAGCGGGAGGAGACCGACCGCCATCGCGAGGTTGGTGGCGATCATCGTGCGGCGGCGGTCCCACCGGTCCACCAGGACGCCCGCCAGGGGCCCGGCCAGGACCTGGGGGAGCAGCCCGGCGAGCAGGGTGCCGGTGGAGGCCAGCGTCGAGCCGGTCAGGTCGTAGACGGCGTAGGCCAGGCCGATGCCGAGGATCCAGTCCCCGCTGAGCGAGACCAGGCTCGCGGTCACCAGCAGCCGCAGGTCACGTCGCCGTCGGAGCAACCGCCACGGTGCCCGCAGGTCGAAGCCGGCCGGGCGGTGGTCGGGCCGGCCGAGCTCCTCGTATGACGTCATGACGACACCATAATGCCGTCACAATGATGTCGCTACGACATCATCGGGTTTTCTCGCCGGGTCGACCTTGACGGACTGTCCGCGGCGGGGTGTACGGTTCTCGTGTTCGAACATCTGTTCGAACACCCCCGGCGGGGCGACCTCGACCCCCGCCCCGCCGGGGCTCCGGGGTCGGGTCCAGCGGGTCGACGGTGCAGCAGCAGGCAGGGAAGGACGATCGAATGAGGCGCTACGACGACCCCGTGGACGTGCGCAAGGGCTGGGTGACCGGGGTGGAGGGTCCCGAGCAGTTCCTGTGGCGCGGCCGGTTGTGGAAGGTGCGGGCCGTGCTCGCGCACTGGGTGGAGACCACGCCCTGGTGGCAGTCGGCCGACGCCCGGGCGGTGATCGGCTCGGACGAGCCGGCGACCGGTCCCGGGGCGGGTTGCGGGACGGGGACCGCCGTCCGCGTCGCGAGCCCGGACCTGGTGGGGGAGCGCGAGCTGTGGCGGGTCGAGGCCGGCCGTGGGGCGGCCGTCGAGGGTGACGACCGCGGCGGGGTCTTCGACCTCTCCTTCGACTGGAGCGACGGTCACTGGTTGCTCGTCGGCTGCGCGGACTGAGGCGCGCCGTGGACGTCAACCCCTACGCCCTGCCCGCCACCACCCACTCCTACCTCGTCCGGGCCGCCGAGTCGCTCAGCGAGGCGATCGCGGCCGACGAGGTCCCGACCCGCTACGCCTGCGCCCACGTGGCCGCCCTGCGGTCCGCGGCCGCGCTGCTCGCCGCCCGGGCGCACCCCGCCCCGGCCCGCCGCCGCCCCCAGAAGAACGCCTGGGTGCTGCTCGCCGAGGTGGCCCCCGAGCTCGCCGAGTGGGCGCGCTTCTTCGCGGCCGGGGCCGCCAAGCGGGCCGCCGCCGAGGCCGGCTCGACCCGGGCGGTCACCGAGCGCGAGGCCGACGACCTGGTCCGCGACGCCGACCGCTTCCTCGCCGTGGTCGAGCAGTCGCTCGGCCTGGTCCCGCACGTCTCGACGCCCGCTCGCGCCCGCGCGGTGGGCTAGCGAGGTCACCGTGCCCGACCCCTACCCCCACCTCCACGTGGCCTCCGGCTACTCCCTGCAGTACGGCGCCTCGCACCCGCACACGCTGGTCGAGCGCGCCGCCGAGCAGGAGATGGACACCCTGGCGCTCACCGACCGCGACGGCACCTACGGCGCGGTCAAGTTCGCCAAGGCCTGCCTGGGTGCCGGCATCCGGCCGGTCCTCGGCGTCGACCTGGCCCACCGCCCGGTCGGGGCGGCGCCGTCCGGCCCGGCGCCGGTCCGGGCCCGGACGCCCGTGCGGGGCGGGGCGTTCCGCGACGAGCGGCTCCCGCGGGTGACCTTCCTGGCCGGCGGCGGCCGGGCGGGCTGGGCGGCCCTGTGCCGCCTGGTCTCCGCGACCCACCTGGCCGGGGAGCGCGGGAGCCCGGTGCTCGACCTCGACCTGCTCGCCCGGCACCTGGCCGGGCCGCTCGCCGACGGCGACCTCCTGGTCCTGCTCGGCCCGGGCTCCGAGCTGGGGGCGGCCGCGACCCGGCGGCGCGACGACCTGGCCCACGCCGCGCTCGCCCCGTGGCTCGCGCTGGTCCCGCGCTCCCAGCTGGTCGTCGAGCTGGTCTCCCACCGGCTGCCCGGGGGTCGCTCCGTCGACGGCGGCGCCTGGGGCCCCGGCACCACCCCGCACGCCGCCCGGATGGCCGGCGTCGCCCGGCAGGCCGGGCTCGGCACCGTGCTGACCAACGCGGTGCGCTACGCCGACCGGCGCGACGCCCCCACCGTCGACGTGCTCGACGCCGCCCGCCGGCTGGTCGCCCTCGACCGGCGCCACCTCGACCGGGGCAACGCCGAGGGCTTCCTCAAGTCCGGCAAGCAGATGGCCGAGGTCGCCGAGGACATCTGCCGCGCCTCCGGGCTCGCCGGCGACCCGGTCCGGGCCGCCCGGGAGCTGCTGGCCCGCACCCGCGCGGTCGCCGACCGGTGCGCGCTCGACCCGCGCGCCGACCTCGGGCTGGGCGAGGTGCACTTCCCGGAGTTCGAGCTGGCCAGCCGCGACCGCGCGCCCCGGCTCACGCCCGGGGCCACCCCTGCGGACGGCCTGCTCCGCGCCCGCTGCGAGGGCGCGGTCGGCGACCGCTTCGGCTCGGCGCCCCGGCAGGTCATCTGGAAGCGTCTCGACGACGAGCTCGAGCTGATCCGCGACCTGGGCTACGCCTCCTACTTCCTCACCGTCGGCGACGTCACCGACCTGATCCGCGAGATGGGGGTCCGGTGCGCGGCCCGCGGCTCGGGAGCCGGCAGCCTGGTCAACTACCTGCTCGGCGTCTCCGGGGTCGACCCGATCCGTCACCACCTGCTGATGGAGCGCTTCCTCTCGCCGCTGCGCCAGGCGCTGCCCGACATCGACGTCGACGTGGAGTCGGCCCGTCGCCTCGAGGTCTACGAGCGGATCCTCGACCGCTACTCCGGCGAGCGGTGCGTGACGGTCTCGATGATGGACACCTACCGCGTGCGCCACGCCGTGCGCGACGTCGGGGCCGCGCTCGGGATGCCCCCCGGCGAGATCGACGCGATCGCCAAGGCCTTCCCGCACATCCGGGCCCGCGACGCCCGCAACGCCCTGCGCGAGCTGCCCGAGCTGCGGGCCAGCGGCCTGGGCGAGGAGCGGCTCGACCTGATGTTCGGGCTGGTGGAGCGGCTCGACGGGCTGCCCCGCCACATCGCCGTGCACCCGTGCGGCGTGCTGCTCTCCGACGCGACCCTGCTCGACCGGACGCCCGTCGAGGCGTCGTACGCCGGCTTCCCGATGAGCCAGTTCGACAAGGACGACGTCGAGGACCTCGGCCTGCTCAAGCTCGACGTGCTCGGCATCCGGATGCAGTCGTCGATGGCCCACGCGCTGGGGGAGATCCGGCGGGTCGACGAGGTGGAGATCGACCTCGACGACCAGGAGCAGGTGCCCTTCGACGACCCGGCGACCTACGCCATGATCTCGTCGGCCAAGACCCTCGGGGTCTTCCAGATCGAGTCCCCGGGGCAGCGCGAGCTGGTCGGCAAGTCCGGCATCGAGAGCTTCGAGGACATCATCACCGACATCTCGCTGTTCCGGCCCGGCCCGGTCAAGAGCGACATGATCACCCCTTACCTCGAGGCCAAGCAGGGCTGGCGCGCCCCGACGTACCTCCACCCCGACCTGCGCCCGATCCTCGGCTCGACCCAGGGCGTGGTGGTCTTCCACGAGCAGGTCATCGAGATCATCGCCCGCTTCACCCGGATCACCTACGCCCAGGCCGACGAGAAGCGCCGCTCGCTCGGCGACGTCGAGGGGATGGCCGCCACGAAGGCCTGGTTCTTCCCGCGGGCGCTCGGCCACGGCTACCCGCTCCGGGTCGTCGAGGAGCTGTGGAAGGTCCTCGAGGCGTTCGCCTCCTTCGGCTTCTGCAAGGCCCACGCCGCCGCGTTCGCGCTGCCGACCTTCCAGTCCGCCTGGCTCAAGGCGCACTGGCCGGCGCACTTCCTGGCCGGGCTGCTCACCCACGACCCGGGGATGTACCCCAAGCGCCTGATCCTCGAGGAGGCCCGGCAGCTCGACATCGCGGTCCTCGGGCTCGACGTCAACGCCAGCGAGCAGCACTACCGCGTCGAGCGGGTCGACGACCGCTACGGCCTCCGGCTCGCGCTCGCGGAGGTCAAGGGCATCAACGAGGGCGAGGTGGCGCGGGTCGTCGCGGCCCGGCCCTACCACTCGCTCACCGACTTCTGGCACCGCGCGCGGATCTCCCGGCCGATCGTGGAGCGACTGGTGCTCGCCGGCGGGTTCGACGCCGTCTACGCGATCCCCGGCGACCTGCGCGGCGACCGCCGCGCGGGCGCCGACGGTGCCGCGGAGCCCGGTCACGTGCCCCAGGGTGGGGTCCGCCCGCGCGGCCGGGTCACCCGGCGCGACCTGCTGCTCCAGGTCGCCGAGCTCGACCGGCACTCCCGCGCGCTGGAGCGCGCGGGGCGGGGCCGGGGGCTGGCGGCCCGCCGGGTCCCGTCGGTGGCGGCGGCCCGGGCCGCCGAGGCCGGCGCCCGCAACAGCACCGACCCCGGGGCCCGGGAGGGCTCCGCCGCCCTGGAGCGGCACCCGCTCGCCGACCAGGGCGTCTGGGCGAAGGCCGCGGCCCAGTCCCGGGCGAGCCTCGCCCCGCGACCGGTCGAGTCGGTCCAGCTCGCCCTCGACCTCGGGGACGCGCCGGGGGAGGGCGAGGTGAGCGGGCTGCCCGAGATGGACGCCGAGGAGCGGATGCGCGCCGAGCTGGAGATCCTCGGGCTCGACGTCAGCCGCCACGTCGTCGACACCTACGCCCGCTTCCTCGACGAGCTCGGGATCACCCGCAGCAAGGACCTGCTCGCCCGGCGCAGCAAGGCCGAGCTGCTCGTGGCCGGCGTCAAGGTCGCCACCCAGACCCCGCCGATCCGCTCGGGTCGCCGGGTCATCTTCCTGACCCTGGACGACGCGACCGGGCCGGTCGACGCGACGTTCTTCGAGGACGCCCAGGGCCCGTACGCCGCCACCGTCTTCCACTCCTGGCTGCTGGTCGTGCGGGGCGAGCTGCGCCGCACCGGCCGACGTGGCGTCTCGCTGCGGGCGACCGGCTGCTGGGAGCTGCCCGCGCTGTTCGCCCTGTGGCGCGACGCGCCGAGCGCGGAGGCCGGCCTCGAGGCGGTCCGTGCGGCGATGGCGGTCGTGCCCGAGGGCTTCGGCGGCGTCGGCACCGAGGGCGCGGTGGCGGGGGCGGCGGAGAGCCGCTCGCCACGGCCGGTCGCGGCGCAGGCGCCGACGGCGGGCGGGATGGGCCAGCGCCGGGTGCTGGTGCACTCGAGCGGCTTCAAGATGTCCCCGTACGCCGACATCAAGCCGGCCGGCGACGACGCCCGCGACGTCGCCCGCAAGCTGTGGCACCGCAGCCCCGGGAGCCCGGGATGACCCGGCCCCCGGTCCCACTAGGGTGGGCGGCATGTCTGCGAGTGAGCGGCCCGAGCGGCCCAGCGAGCGCCGGGGCACCGCCCGCACGGCCGTGGTGTGGGAGGCCCTGCGCCCGGTCCTGGACGCCGGCGCCGGGGCCCTCGACGTCCTCGACATCGGCGGCGGCACGGGCGGCTTCGCCGTGCGCGTGGCCGAGCTCGGCCACCGGGTCACCGTCGTCGACCCCAGCCCCGACGCCCTGGCCGCCCTCGCCCGCCGCGCCCGCGAGCGCGGGGTGGAGGTCGCCGGGCAGCAGGGCGACCTCGGCGACCTGCTCGACGTCGTCGGCGCCGGCCGCGCCGACGTGGTGCTCTGCCACGGCGTCCTCGAGGTCGTCGACGACCCGGCCGCCGCGCTGGCCCGGATCCGCGAGGTGCTGCGCCCCGGCGGGGCGCTCAGCCTCCTGGTCGCCCAGCGGCACGCGGCCGTCGTCGCCCGGGCGATGGCCGGCCACTTCGCCCAGGCCCTCGCGCTGCTCGACGACACCGCCCCGTCCGGGCGCTCCGGCCGCTCCGGCCGCCGCTTCACCCGCGACGAGCTCACCGACCTGCTGGCCGCCGCCGGCCTCGAGGCGACCGCCGTCCACGGCGTACGCGTCTTCGCCGACCTGGTGCCCAGCTCCCTGCTCGACCTCGAGGCCGGCGCGACCGCGGCCCTCGTCGAGCTCGAGCACGCCGTCTCGACCCGCCCCGAGTACCTCCCCCTCGCGACCCAGCTGCACGTGCTCGCCGGCTAGCAGCCCGCCGGGGTCGGCATGAGGGCCGACCTGTCCACCTCGACGCCGATCCTGCACGTCGACATGGACGCCTTCTACGCCTCGGTGGCCACCCGCGACCGGCCCGACCTGCAGGACGTCCCCGTCATCGTCGGCGGCGGCTACCGCGGGGTGGTGCTGTCGGCCAACTACCTCGCCCGCCGGTACGGCGTCCGCTCGGCCATGCCGCACACCCGGGCCCGGCGGCTGTGCCCCCAGGCGGTGGTGGTGCCGCCCGACTACGAGCTGTTCGGCCAGGTGTCGGCCTCGGTGATGGAGAACTTCCGCCGGGTCACCCCGCTGGTCGAGGTGCTCTCGCTCGACGAGGCCTTCCTCGACGTCCGCGGCTCGGTGCGCCGGCTCGGCTCGCCGGTCGCGATCGCGGAGCAGCTGCGCGCGACCATCCACGACGAGCAGGGCATCACCTGCTCGGTCGGCGTGGCCGCCTCGGTCTCGGTCGCCAAGCTCGCCAGCAGGCGGGCCAAGCCCGACGGGGTGGTGGTCGTGCCGCCCGAGGAGATCACCTCCTTCCTGCACCCGCTCGACGTGGGGGAGCTGTACGGCGTCGGCGAGAAGACCCGCGCGATGCTGCACCGGCTCGGGCTGGTCACGGTCGGCGACGTCGCCCACACCCCGCTGCGGACCCTCCAGCGCGCCGTCGGCGACAGCCTGGGCAAGCACCTCCACGAGCTGGCCTGGGGCAGCGACCGCCGGGCGATCACCCCGCGCAACGTCGCGGCCTTCGGGGGCGGCGACCCCGACAAGTCGATGGGGGCCCAGGAGACCTTCGGCCGCGACGCCGACGACCGGGAGGTGATCGTGCGCGAGCTGCTGCGGCTGACCGCCAAGGTCACCACCCGGATGCGCGTCGCCGGCGTCGCCGGCCGGACCGTGGCGATCACCGTGCGCTTCGCCGACTTCACCACGATCACCCGCTCGCGCACCCTGGCCGAGGCGACCGACGTGACCCAGGAGGTCTACGCCACCGCGACCCGGCTCTACGACGCCCTCGGCCTGCAGCGGGCCCGGATCCGGCTGGTGGGGGTCCGGGTGGAGGGGCTGGTGCCCCGCGAGACCGTGCAGCGGCAGCTGGTGCTGGGGGAGCGCGAGCGCGGCTGGTCCGACGCCGACCGGGCGGTCGACCGCGCGACCCGGCGGTTCGGGGCGGCCGCGGTGCACCCGGCCAGCCTGCTCTCCTGACCGGTCGGGCGGTCCCGCCTCAAGAGTTCCTCACGAAAATCCCGAACCCGCCTACCGAGATCACCAGCCGCTGCCTAGACTTGAGGACACGCCAGACCCGGTCACCCCTGTGACCCTCTGACCAACCCCGTGGAGGAACGGTGCCGCTCTCCGAAGAGGAGCTCCGACTGCTCGAGCAGATGGAGCGCGCCCTCGTCGAGGAGGACCCCAAGCTCGCCTCCACCCTGCGCGGCACGTCGCTGCGCCGCTCGGCCCGTCGCCGGGCGATCGCCGCGGGCGCCGCCTTCGCGGTCGGCGTCACCGTCCTGATGACCGGAGCCATCACCGAGCTCTGGATCGTCGGCATCGTCGGGTTCGTGATCATGCTGGCCTCGGCCACGATCGCGGTCACCTCGCTGCGGGGCCAGCAGGCCGCGGCCGCCGACCCCCGCACCGCCGGACACCCGGCGCACGGCTTCACCGTCATCGACGGCGGCCGCTCGGGCAGCAAGATCCGCCGCCCCCGCCGTACCCCCTCCTCGTCGTCCTTCATGGACCGCATGGAGGACCGCTGGCGCCGTCGTCGCGACGACGGCGGCGGCTACTGACCCACCCGGCCCCGGCCCGGGACGTCATGCGGAGCGAGCACCCACTCGCTCCGTCTGTATGACGTCCTGCGCCCGCGCCTCGGTCACCTGCGCCAGCGCCCCGGCGACCAGCAGCCCGTCGCTCACCCGACGTGGTCGACGACCCCGCCGTACGTCGCCTGGGTCGGCCGGGAGCCGCCGCGGCGGGGGAGGGTGCTGAGCTCGGCGCGGGAGACGACCGAGCGCGGCCACCACTCCGCCCGGCGCCGGGCCGAGCGGGTGGCGCCGCCCGCCATCGCCTCGAGGCAGGTCTGCGCCTCGGCCCGCACGTGCGGGACGTGGTCGGTGGCGCGCGCGTAGCGCAACCGCTCGAGCTCCAGCACGATCCGGTCGAGGGCGCGCACGCCCTCGGGGTTGACGTCGGGTCCGTGCGCGGGCCGCTCCGGGGTGTTCTCGTCGACCGGGGTGCCGAAGTAGGCCACCAGGTGGTCACGGGTCGCGCGCGGGGAGCGGGACTCCGGCCACGGGATGCCGAGGTCGAGCGCGGTGGCCCGGAGCTCGGCCCAGGCCGCCTCCGCGCCGCCGACCAGCCGGCGGTCCCGGCGCCGACGACGCAGGCCGCGGGGGAGCAGGAGCAGGCCGAGCACGACGGCCACGCCGGCCAGCGAGCCGAGGACCGGCACGAGCGGGAAGCCCGACCCGGTGTCGCTCGGGGTGGCCGCCTCCGGGGTCGGCACGGCGGCGGCGCTGCTGCTGTCGCCGCGGCTCGGGAGCTCGTCGCTGGGACGCACGTTGCCCGGACCGCCGGTGGGGTCGGGGGCAGGCACGTTCTGACGGGTGTAGCCGGGGGCGTCGGTGCCGCGGCCGGCCGGGGTGGGCTCGAAGCGGACCCAGCCGGAGCCGGGGAAGAACAGCTCGGGCCACGCGTGCAGGTCGTGCGAGCGGTAGACCCAGGTGTTCGGGCCGGCCGAGGTCGGCTGCAGGAACCCGACGGCCACCCGTGCGGGGATGCCGAGCATCCGGGCCATCACGGCGAACGCCGAGGCGAACTGCTCGCAGTAGCCCTTGCGGCCGCTGCCCTCGGTGAGGAACTCCACCAGGTCGTCGGTGCCGGTCCCGGGGTCGACGTCCAGGCTGTACTCGAAGCCGCCGGTCTCGCGGAACCAGCGCTGCAGCGCCACGGCCTTCTCGAAGCGGCTGGGCGCCTCGCGGGTCACCTCGTTGGCGTAGGTCCGCACGACGCTCGGGATGCCGGGAGGCAGGTCGGTGTAGTCGTTGCTCACCAGCCCGGACGACGAGGTCGCCTTGGCCAGCGAGGCCGCGTCGAGGTCGAGCTGCACCCCGGTCATCGACCAGCTCAGGCCCGCGGTGTCGAGGCCGTCGGAGCTGGCGAGGAAGTCGCGCGTCGAGGCGTCGTAGCGCCAGTCGCCGGCGGCGACCACGCGCGTCACGGGTGCCTGCGTGGGCAGCCAGGTGGACTGGAAGGCGTCGGTCGCGGTGATGTCGTAGTCGTACGACGTCCGCCCGACCGTCGTCGCGACCCCGACCAGCGGCGGCAGCTCCCCGTCGGCGAGGTTGTTGGTGGGGACGTCGCGGTCGCCGGAGCTCCACTCGTTCTCGGAGAAGCGGTTCAGCACCGAGATGCGCAGGTAGGCCGGGTGCGGGTCGTTCGTCGTCACCCGCAGCAGGTCGACGTTCTCGCCGCGGACCAGGTCGCGCTTGAGGTCGGTGATCGGGTTGACGATCTTGATCTCGCCGTCGCCCCCGGGGCCGCGCCCGAAGTCGAAGAGGTGCACGCCGAACGTCGGGATCGCCAGCGGGACGACGATCGCCAGGGCCGTCGCGACGCCGCCGATGGTGCCCGCGCTGGCCCGCACCGCTCCGGCGCTGACGCCGAAGCCGGCGGGGTCGGCGACCGCGGGGTCCTCGCCCAGCGGGCGCCCCCAGCGGGCGACCTGCTCGCTCTCCTGGAGGAACAGCAGCGCCATGAAGCCGGCCGCGGTGAGCGCGAAGACCCACCACGTGACCCCGCCGCCGAGCATGCTCACCGGCAGCGAGTAGACCGTGAGGAGCGGCAGCCCCGCGAGCGAGACCCGGCGCAGCGTGCACGCCAGCAGGTCGACGAGCAGCAGGCAGGCGAGACCGCCCACGATCAGCAGGGGGTGGACGCCGGGCGCGTGGGCCGGGACCGGCGGGGCGTACTTGTTGGCGCTCTCGGTCGCCGCGGAGAAGTTCTCGACGAGGGTGGCCCAGGCCGGGCCGACCGGGATCGGCGAGCCGCTGAGCAGGGTGCTGGCCACCAGCCCCGAGACCAGGACCTGGAGCCCGACGACCCCGGCCACCGGGACCCGCCACCAGCGGGCGAGCGCGCCGACGCCGGCGACCAGGACGGCGAGGACGAACAGCGGGCCGAGGAAGCGCCCGGGCATCTGGGTGAAGCCGCGCCAGGACCACATGGCGATCCAGGTCGTGGCCGCGGCGGTCGCGCCGAGGACCGCGGTCGGCAGCAGCCCGCTGCGCCGGCTCATCGCACGCTCCCGGGGACGGGGGAGCCGGGCGTCGGGGACCCGGTCGTCGGGGACGCGGCCGCGGGGGCGACCGGGGTGACGGTGATGCCGCCGGCCCGGGTGCCGCGCGCGGCGCTGCGGCCGAGCTCCTGCCAGGTGGCGTCGAGCCGGTCGCGGGGGAGCAGGGGGACGGCGCGCCAGCCCTGCTGGGCCAGCGCGGTGGTGGCGCTCCGGTCGCCGGCGGCGGGGGAGATCCAGGACTCGACGTCGAGGGCGATCGCCAGTGCGGAGCCGGCCTGGTGCTGCATCCGTCGCAGCACGGGGACGTCCATCGGCTCGACCGCGCCGAAGACCGCGACGGTCAGGCCGCCGTGGGTGCCCTCGGCCAGCCACCCGGTGTCCAGGTGCGGCTGGTGGACCGCCTGCACGACGGCCAGCGCCTCGAGCAGCGGACCGGTGTTGAGGTCGGCGTCGCGGAAGTGCCACGCGGCGCTGGGGTCCTCGCCGGTCGCCGTGACGAGCCGGACGGTGAAGCCCCGGTGGCTCAGGTGCACGGCGATGGAGGCCGCGGCCGAGACGGCGGCCTCGAGCGAGGAGGCGATGCCCTGGCCGCGGTGCGAGCGCAGCCGGTTGTCGAGGAAGAGGGTCGCCCGCGACTGCCAGGGCTGCTCCTCGCGCCGCACCATCAGCTCGCCGGTGCGCGCCGAGCTGCGCCAGTGGACGCGCCGCAGGTCGTCGCCGCGGCGGTACTCGCGGACCGTGACGTCCTCGGCGCTGCCGATCGCGAAGGCCCGCGGCCGGTTGTCGCCGGAGCCGGTCCAGGCGCCGCCGAGCGGGATCTGCGGGAGCGGCACCGTGCGCGGCGTGACGGTGAGCGGCACGGTGGTGCGGAAGGCGCGGCCGAGCTCGACCAGGCCGAAGGGGTCGCTGACGCGCACCGACATCGGGCCGATCTCGAAGCGGCCGCGCACGTCCGAGCGGACCTGGTAGGTCACGTGCCGGCGCCAGCCGTGGCCGATGCCGTCGAGCACGAAGCGCGGCCGGGTGCCGAGCACGTAGGGCACGTGGTCCTCGAGGAGCAGCACGCCGCTCGGGGTGCGGCCCTCGTTCGTGAGCGCGAGGTTCACCCGGGCGGGCTGCCCCGCGGCGACCAGCTGGGGGGTGACGGTGCGGACCAGCGCCAACCGGTAGCGGCTGCGCCCGATCACGAACGCCGTCACCAGCGGGAGGGCGAGCACCAGCACGCCCACGCGGGTCAGGGCGGGCTGCCCGAGCACGACCGCGCACAGGACCGCGGTCACCCCGGCAGCCAGGAACGCCCGTCCGCGGACGGTCAGGCCGGCGAGGGCCTCACGCACGGGTGCCCTCGGGCACCGGCACGGCCGCGATGATGCTGTCCAGGATGGTCGTGGTGGAGCGCCCGGTCATCGCGGCCTCGACGCTCGGCAGCAGCCGGTGCGCGAGCACGGGGCGGGCGAGGGTGTGCACGTCGTCGGGCAGGACGTAGTCGCGGCCGTGGATCGCGGCCATCGCCTTGGCGGCGCGCACCAGGTGCAGCGTCGCGCGCGGCGAGGCGCCGAGCGTGAGGTCCTCGGAGCGACGGGTCGCCCCGATCAGGGCCACCGTGTAGCGCTGCACGGCCTCGGACACGTAGACCTGCGCCACGATGCCGGTCAGCTTGCGGATCTCGGCGGCGTCGGTGACGGACTCGAGGTCGTCGAGCGGGTTGTGGCCGGTGTGGGAGTTCAGCATCGCGATCTCGGCGGCCTCGACCGGGTAGCCCACCGACACCCGGGCCATGAAGCGGTCGCGCTGGGCCTCGGGGAGGGCGTAGGTGCCCTCCATCTCGATGGGGTTCTGCGTCGCGATGACCATGAACGGCGTGTCGAGCTGGTAGGTCATGTTGTCGACCGTGACCTGACGCTCCTCCATGCACTCGAGGAGGGCGGACTGGGTCTTCGGCGACGCGCGGTTGATCTCGTCGCCGACCACGATGTTGGCGAAGACGCCGCCGGGGCGGAACTCGAACTCGCGGGTGTTCTGGTTGAAGACCGAGACCCCGGTGACGTCGGAGGGGAGCAGGTCGGGGGTGAACTGGATCCGGCGCACCGTCGAGTCGATGCTGCGCGCCAGCGTCTTGGCGAGCATCGTCTTGCCGACGCCGGGGACGTCCTCGATCAGCAGGTGACCCTCGGCCAGCAGCACCACCAGGGCGGACTGCACCACGTCCGGCTTGCCCTCGATGACCCGCTCGATGTTGGTCCGCACGCGTCCCACCACCCGCGCCAGCGTCTCGAGATCGGCCCCGTCCTCATGCGGAGATCCCACTCCCGCTCCTTCCCCGTGCACGTCGGTCTGGCTCCACCGTAGTGGCGTCCCGGAAACATACGCGTCCGGTTCCTCGATGCATCTGACTCGCGGGGTCACGGTTTGGTTGCGCTTTGCGGCCACCGATGTCGCCGGTCCTCCCCGGCGCTCCACCTCTCCCTCCACTTTCCTCCACCGCGGCACCCCCACGCCCCGATCCGGGCGTGGGCAGGGCGCTGACCAGCGCGAACGCCCGGGGGAGGGGAGGGGTCGGCCACCCGGGAAACGGGGGCAGATCGAGGCGCGGACACGCGCGATGTGGTTGACGGTGGAGTGAAGTGGAGTAAAGTGGTGCGCAGTGGAGGAGCCGCCCGGTCAACGGGTGGAAGGGGAGGTGCTCGATGTTCTTCATGGGCACCTACACCCCGAAGCTCGATGAGAAGGGGCGGCTGTTCCTCCCGGCCAAGTTCAGGGACCAACTGGCGGAGGGGCTCGTGGTGACTCGAGGACAGGAACGCTGTCTGACGGTGTGGCCGATGGCCGACTTCATGGAGCTCACCCGCCGCGCCCAGGAGGCTCCGGTCACGGTGAAGGGAGCGCGGGACTACACCCGCTTCCTCTTCGCCGGCGCCTCGGAGGAGATGCCCGACAAGCAGGGTCGCGTGACCATCACGCCGATGCTGCGCGAGTACGCCTCCATCAGCCGCGACGTCGTCGTCATCGGCGTCATGAACCGGATCGAGATCTGGGACCCGGCCCGGTGGCAGCAGTACTCCGCCGAGCAGGAGGAGAAGTTCTCCGAGCTCAGCGAAGAGGTCTTCCCCGGGGTCTGACCCCGACCGGCACCACCTGCTCCACCCCGCTCCACCACAACAGCACAGGAATCCGCAGGACGAGGTCTCGGGCCCGCTCCCTTCACGTCATCTGGGGTCACTTCCCCGGCACCAGACGACATCGCCATCTGAGCACCTTCCCCGGCGTCAGATTGCACCTTCCCTTCGAGGGAGCGGGCAGGGACCTGGTCCGGCGGATTCCTCGCTCCACCACCACAGCACCAGCAGGCACCACCCACAGCGTCGAGACGGGTCGAGACATGAGCACCACACCACTGGCACCGGTACGCCGGGTGCGTCACCAGGCCCGCGAGGCCGCCACGGTGATGGTGTTCTCGGCCGCCACGTCCGTCGGACTGGCCGTCACCTTCCTGCTCGTCGCGAGCCTGGGCCGGTAGAGCCGGACCATGCCGACCCCCTCCCACGTCCCGGTGCTCCTCGACCGGGTCGTCTCCCTCCTCGCGCCTGCGCTCGACCGGGACGACGCCGTCCTGGTCGACTGCACGCTCGGGCTGGGCGGCCACACCGAGGCGGTCCTCGAGCGCTGCCCGCGGGCCCGCGTCATCGGCATCGACCGCGACACCGCCGCCCTCGAGTTGGCCCGCACCCGGCTGGCGGCGTACGGCGAGCGCTTCACCGGCGTGCACGCGGTCTACGACGAGCTCCCCGACGTGATCGCGGACCAGGGCCTCCGCGACGTCGACGCGGTCCTCTTCGACCTCGGCGTCTCCTCCATGCAGCTCGACGTCCGCGAGCGCGGCTTCGCCTACGCCGAGGACGCGCCCCTCGACATGCGCATGGACGGCACCCGCGGCCCGACCGCCGCCGACGTGCTCAACACCTACTCGGCGGCCGAGCTGACCCGGGTGCTGCGCGACTACGGCGAGGAGAAGTTCGCCCGCAAGATCGCCGGCGCCGTCGTCCGCGACCGCGCGACCGCGCCGTTCACGACCTCGGGCCGCCTGGTCGAGCTGCTGTACGCCGAGATCCCGGCGCCCGCGCGGCGCACCGGCGGCCACCCCGCGAAGCGCACCTTCCAGGCGCTGCGGATGGAGGTCAACGACGAGCTGGCCGTGCTCCGTCGCGCGATCCCCGCCGCGATCGACGCGATCAACGTCGGCGGCCGGGTGGTCGTCGAGTCCTACCACTCGCTCGAGGACCGCCTGGTCAAGCAGGCCTTCACCGCCTCGACGCGCAGCACCGTCCCGCACGACCTGCCCTTCGTGCCCGAGGGGTCCGAGCCGGCCCTGCGGCTGGTGACCCGCGGGTCCGAGAAGGCCCACCAGCACGAGATCGACGAGAACCCGCGCGCAGCCTCCGTCCGGCTGCGAGCGATCGAGCGTGTCCGCCCCGACCGAGGAGTCGCCCCATGAGCAGCCCCGCCTACCAGCTCCGCACGCGCGTCCCCCGGATCGCCGAGGCCGCCGTCGAGCGGGCCCGGCTCACCGTGGTGCCCCGGCGCCGGGTGCGCGCCGCGCGGGTGCCGTTCGTGACCCTGGTGTCCCTGGTGCTGCTCGGCGGCGTCGTCGGGCTGCTGATGTTCAACACCTCGATGCAGCAGGCGTCGTTCGCCGCCACCTCCCTCGAGGCGCAGGCCGGCACGCTCACCGCCCGCGAGCAGACCCTGCGGATGGAGCTGGACGTGCTCCGCGACCCGCAGCGGGTCGCCCAGCAGGCGCGGAACATGGGCATGGTCACCGCGGGCTCCCCGGCGTTCCTCAACCTCAAGGACGGCTCGATCACGGGTGAGGCGACGCCCGCGACGCTCGAGGGCAACATCCCGATCAACCCGGCCCAGCCCGCGCTCCCGGCGATCCTCAACCCGCCGCCGACCCACGTCGAGGCACCCGCCACCGGCGCGCCCACGGGGTCCAGCGGCAACGGGGACGGTAAGAAGAAGAACAACAAGAGTCACACGAACAACAACAGCCCCGCCGACACCAGCCGCTGAGACCGGAGTACGCCGTGCGCCCCACCCGCCCGCTGACGCGAGCCGGCCGTCCCGGCCCCCGCCGTCCCCGCGGCAGCCTCCGCGGAGCGCCGCACCTGCGGCTGCGCTTCGGCTTCATCATCATCGCGATGGTGCTGTCGGTCTTCGGCGCCCGCCTCGTGCAGCTGCAGGGGATCGACCCCAAGTCGTACGCCGCCATGGCGGCCGCCGAGGGCGTCGTCGAGGTTGTGCTGCCGGCCGAGCGCGGCGACATCCTCGACCGCAACGGCCAGCCGCTCGCGGACTCCGTCGAGGGCCTGATGGTCGTGGCCGACCCGTACATGACCACCGACAAGGCCCCCGAGCTGGCGAAGTTCCTCTCCCAGCGGCTGGACGTGGACTACTTCTCCACGCTGAAGAAGCTGCGCGCCAAGGGCAGCCGCTTCGAGTTCATCGCCCGACGCGTGCCGTCGACCAAGGCGACCGACGTCGTCCAGGCGGCGGCCGCGGCCGGCTTCAAGGGCATCGCCACCCGGCGCGACCCGGTCCGCGACTACCCGGCCGGCGACGTCGCCGCGAACCTCATCGGCTTCATGGGCACCGACGAGCCCCTCGGCGGCTTCGAGCGCACCTTCCAGACGCAGCTCGCCGGCAAGGACGGCTCCTCGCGCTACGACGTCGGCGGCGGCAACCGGATCCCGCTGGGCGACAGCACGATCCGCAAGGCCGTCGACGGCCAGGACCTGCACACCACGATCGACCAGGACCTGCAGTGGTACACCCAGCGGGTCCTGCGCCAGACCGTCCAGGCCTCGCGCGGCGACTCCGGCGTCGCGATCGTGATGGACACCCGCACCGGTGAGCTGCTCTCGCTGGCCGACTACCCGACCTTCGACGCGAACGCCCCGCTCGAGGCGAACGAGGACGACCTGGGCTCCCGCGCGATCAGCGACGTCTTCGAGCCCGGCTCGGTCGAGAAGGTGCTCACGCTGAGCTCGCTCATCGACGCCGGCAAGGTCACCCCGCACACCGAGCTCAAGGTGCCCGGCGTGCTGACGCGCGAGGACCACCCGATCCGCGACTGGTTCCCGCACGACCTGATCAGGCTCACGCTCGCCGGCGTGATCGCGAAGTCCTCGAACATCGGCACCGTGCTCGCCGCCGACAAGTTCGACACGGGGGAGCTGTTCTCCTACCTGACGAAGTTCGGCCTCGGCCAGCGCACGAACATCGGCGTCCGCGGCGAGACCCCGGGCATCCTGCCCGACGGCAGCCTGTGGACCCACCAGAACCAGGACCGCATCGCCTTCGGCCAGTCCCTCTCGGTCAACGCCGTGCAGATGATCGCCGCGGTCAACACGATCGCCAACGGCGGCGTCCGGGTCTCGCCCAGCGTCATCGAGGGTCACGCCACGACCGACGAGGGCGTCGAGGTCGGCACCGACACGACGACCACGCGGCGCGTGGTCAGCCCGAAGGCCGCCACCGGCATGGCGCACATGATGGAGCGCGTCGTCGACCCCGAGGTCGGCGTCGCCCCCGGTGCGGCCGTGCCCGGCTACCGCGTCGCCGGCAAGACCGGCACGGCGCAGCGCGCCGGCACGGACTGCGGCTGCTACGACGGCACCTTCACGGTGTCGTTCGCGGGCTTCGCCCCGGCCGACGACCCCCGGTTCACGATCTACGTCGTCGTCCAGAACCCCCGCAACGGCGGGGGTGGCGGCTCGGTCGCCGGCCCGGCCTTCTCCAAGATCATGAGCTACGCCCTGCGTCGCTACGCCGTCCCGCCGACCGGCACGCGACCCTCCCACCTCCCGGTGGAGTGGTGAGCGCGGGCGATAGCCTCCTCGCGTGGTGAGCGACGAGAACCTCCTGTCGGCGCGCCCGCGGCGCCCCGTGGCGACGCCCCTCGCCGACCTGGCCGCGTGGCTGGAGGGCGAGGACGCGGACACGACCACCAGCGGCGACCTCGCGGCGGCCCCGGACGTCACCGGCCTGTCGCTGAGCTCCCAGCGGATCCTCCCCGGCGACGTGTACGCCGCCCTGCCCGGCACCCGCGTCCACGGGATCGAGTACGCCGCCACGGCGGTCGGTGCCGGCGCCGTCGCGATCCTCACGGACCCGGACGGTGCCGCGGCCGTCGACGCCCCCGGCGTACCCCTCCTGGTCGTGGCGCGACCCCGCGCCGTCCTCGGCCGGCTGGCCGCGCGCGTCTACGGCAACCCCGCGACGGCGCTGCGGATGATCGGCGTGACCGGGACCCAGGGCAAGACCACCACCACCCGCCTGGCGGAGGGCGGCCTCCAGCAGGCCGGGATCCCCGCCGCCGTCATCGGCACGGTCGGCACCCGGGTCGCCGGCACCGACCTCCGGACCACGCTGACCACCCCCGAGGCACCCGACCTGCACGGGCTGTTCGCGATGATGCGCGAGCGCCGGGTCGCGGTCTGCGCGATGGAGGTCTCCAGCCACGCGCTGGTGATGGGACGCGTCGACGGGGTCGTCTTCGACGTCGCGGTGTTCCTCAACCTCGGCCGCGACCACCTGGACTTCCACGCCGACGTGGAGGACTACTACCGCGCCAAGGCGTCGCTGTTCACGCCCGAGCGCGCGCGCCTCGGGCTCGTCAACGTCGACGACGAGCACGGCCGTCGGCTGGCCGCCGAGGCGACGATCCCGATCCGCACCTTCTCCCTGACCGGCCGCGACGCCCACTGGCAGGCCGTCGACGTCGAGCTCGAGGCCGGCGGCTCCCGCTTCACCGTGCTCGGTCCCGACGGGATCGCCGTGGACGCCGCCGTCCCGCTCCCGGGCGACTTCAACGTCGGCAACGCCCTCGCCGCGATCGCCGCCTGCGCCGAGGTCGGCGTGGACACCGCACGGGTCGCCGACGGGATCGCCGCCGCCGGCGGGGTCCCCGGCCGCCTCGAGCGCGTGGACGCCGGACAGGACTTCGTCGTGGTCGTCGACTACGCCCACAAGCCCGACGCGGTCGAGGCCGCGCTCCGCACGCTGCGCCCGCTCACCGACGGCGCCGTCATCGTGGTGATCGGCGCCGGGGGGGACCGCGACCCCGGCAAGCGCCCGATCATGGGCGAGATCGCCTCCCGGCTCGCCGACGTCCTCGTCGTCACCGACGACAACCCCCGCACCGAGGATCCGGCGGCGATCCGGGCGGCCGTGCTGGCCGGCGCGACCGGCGGCCGGGCCGAGGTGCTCGAGATCGGCGACCGCCGCGCGGCGATCCGCGAGGCGGTCCGTCGCGCGCGTCCCGGCGACATCGTGGTCGTCGCCGGCAAGGGTCACGAGACCGGCCAGACGGTCGCCGGCGTGGTGCACCCCTTCGACGACCGCGAGGTCGTCCGGGCGGAGCTGCGCAGCCGATGATCGCGATGACGCTCGCCGAGATCGCCGCGGTGGTCGGTGGCACGGTCGACGCCACCGACGACGGCGGCCGCACGCACGTCGTCGACGGGGCGGCGTACGTCGACAGCCGCCAGCGCGTGCCCGGCGGCCTCTTCGTCGCCGTGGCGGGGGAGCGGGTCGACGGCCACGACTTCGCCGAGGGCGCCCACGCCGTGCTGGGCTCGCGCCCGACCGGGGTCCCGTCCGTGCTGGTCGACGACCCGGTCACCGCGCTCGGCGTGCTGGCCCGGCACGTGGTCGACCTGCTGCCCGCCACCGTCCTGGCCCTCACCGGCTCCCAGGGCAAGACCGGCACCAAGGACTACCTCGCCCAGGTCCTCGCCACCGCCGGGCCGACCGTCGCGACCCTCGGCAACAACAACAACGAGCTCGGGGTCCCGCTCACCGTGCTCCGGGCCGACACGACCACGGCGTACCTCGTCGTCGAGATGGGCGCCCGCGGCATCGGCCACATCGCCTACCTCTGCGGCATCGCCCCGCCGCGGATCGCCGCGGTCCTCAACGTCGGCACCGCGCACGTGGGCGAGTTCGGCAGCCGCGAGGCGATCGCCGTCGCCAAGGGCGAGATCGTCGAGGCGCTGCCGGTCGACGGCACCGCCGTCCTCAACGCGGGGGACGACCTCGTCGCCCCGATGGCCGCCCGGACCCGGGCCACCGTCTCCACCTTCGGCGACGCCGGCAGCGGCACCGTCCCCGACGTCGCGTGGCGCGGCGTCGAGCTCGACGACCTCGGCCGCCCCTCCTTCGAGATCGGGTACGCCGGCGACTGGCAGCCGGTCCGGCTGACCCAGACCGGGCGGCACCAGGTGGCCAACGCCGCCGCGGCCGCGGCGATGGCCCTGGCCACGGGGCTGGCGCTGCCCGACGTCGCCGCGGCGCTCAGCGCCGCCGCGTCGGCCTCGCCGATGCGGATGGACCTGCGCGAGCGCGCCGACGGGCTGATCGTGGTCAACGACGCCTACAACGCGAACCCCGCCTCGATGGTGGCGGCGGTCGACGCCCTGGTGGCGATCGGCGGCCGCTCGTCGCGACGCACGGTGGCGGTCCTGGGCGAGATGAAGGAGCTGGGCGACGCCGCGGACGACTCGCACCGCCAGGTCGGCCGGCACGTCGCCGCCGCCGGCGTCGACGTGCTGCTGGTCGTGGGGGAGCCCGCGCGCGGCCTCGCTGACGGCGCCGCGGCCGAGCCGGGCTGGACCGGTGAGGCGATCGTCACGGCGGGGCGTGCCGAGGCACTGCTCTGGGTGCGGGAGAATGTCTCGCCGCAGGACGTCGTCCTGGTCAAGGCGTCCCGGGGCGCCGCACTCGAGTCGATCGCCGACGTACTGCTGGAAGGGGAGGTGACCGCGCGATGAGAGCCGTGCTGCTGGGCGGAGGGCTGGCCCTGCTGATCTCCCTGATCGGGACCCGGTTCGCGATCACCGTCTTCACCGGGTGGGGCTACGGCCAGGAGATCCGCGACGACGGGCCCACCACCCACCACACCAAGCGCGGCACGCCCACGATGGGCGGCGTCGTCATCATCGCCGCGACCGTCATCGGCTACTTCGCCGCGAAGCTGATCACCCAGAGCATGCCGAGCGCCTCCGCGCTCCTGCTCCTCTTCCTCTTCGTCGGCATGGGCCTCGTGGGCTTCGTCGACGACTTCATCAAGATCGTCAAGCAGCGCAGCCTCGGCCTGCGCAGCAAGGCGAAGATGATCGGCCAGACCGTCGTCGGCGTCGTCTTCGGGATCCTGGCGCTCTCGCCGGCCCTCGCCGACGACCGGGGCCGGGCCCCGGCCTCGCACCACATCTCCTTCATCCGCGACTTCGAGGGCTTCGCGCTGCCGACCGTCGTGGTGATCCTGCTGATCTGGCTGGTCATCACCGGCACCAGCAACGCGGTGAACCTCACCGACGGGCTCGACGGCCTCGCGACCGGTGCCTGCGTGATGGTCTTCGGCGCCTACACGCTCGTGAACATCTGGCAGAACAACCAGTCGTGCCGGATCTCGCCGAGCCCCACCTGCTACGAGGTGCGCGACCCCCTGGACCTCGCCGTCATCGCCGCCGCGATCACCGGCGCCTGCTTCGGCTTCCTGTGGTGGAACGCCTCCCCGGCCGCGATCTTCATGGGTGACACCGGCTCGCTGAGCCTGGGTGCCGCGCTGGCCGGCTTCGCGATCCTGACCCGCACCGAGATGCTGCTGATCATCCTCGGCGGACTGTTCGTCGCCGTGACCCTCTCGGTGATGATCCAGGTGACGACCTTCAAGATCACCCGGCGGCTCACGGGCACCGGCAAGCGGGTCTTCCGGATGACCCCGCTGCACCACCACTTCGAGATGCTCGGCTGGGAGCAGATCACGGTCGTGATCCGCTTCTGGATCATCACCGGCCTGTGCGTCGCGACCGGCCTCGGCGTCTTCTACGCCGAGTGGGTGGCCGGCAGTTGAGCGGTCCCGACGTCCGGGCGCTGGGCCGGCACGACTCCTGGGACGGCGTCCGCGCGGTCGTCGCGGGGTTCGGCGTCTCCGGCTTCGCCGCGGCCGACAACCTCAACCACCTCGGGGCCGGCGTGCTGGCCCTCGACGAGACGACCACGGACGACAAGGCCGAGAAGGCCGAGCTCCTCGAGGTGCTGGGCGCGACGGTCCGCCTCGAGCCCGGTGCCACCGCGACGCTGCCCGACGACGTCGACGTGCTCGTCACCTCGCCGGGCTGGCGCCCCGACGCGCCGCTGCTCGCGCAGGCCCGCGCCCGCGGCGTCCCGGTGTGGGGCGAGGTGGAGCTGGCCTGGCGGCTGCGCGACCCGAACCACGACACCCCGTGGCTGTGCGTCACCGGCACCAACGGCAAGACCACGACCGTCCAGATGCTCGACGCGATCCTGAGGGCCGCCGGGCGCCGCAGCATCGCGGTCGGCAACGTCGGGCTCCCGATCGTCGAGGCGGTCATGGACCCCGAGCCGTACGACGTCCTCGCGGTCGAGCTCTCCAGCTTCCAGCTGCACTACACGGACTCGATGAGCGCGCACAGCGCCGCCGTCCTGAACGTCGCCGAGGACCACCTGGACTGGTACGCCTCCATGGCCGACTACGCCGCCGACAAGGGCCGGATCTACGAGCGGGTCCAGCGCGCCTGCGTCTACAACGTCGCCGACGCCGAGACCGAGCGGCTGGTCCGCGACGCCGACGTCGAGGAGGGTGCCCGCGCGATCGGCTTCACCCTGGGGATGCCCGGGGTCGGGATGCTCGGCCTCGTCGAGGACATCCTGGTCGACCGGGCCTTCATCGAGCAGCGCGACTCAAGCGCCGCCGAGCTCTGCACGATCGCCGACCTCGCCCTGGGCTCGCCCGGCGGTGCCGCTCCGCACAACGTCCAGAACGCGCTGGCCGCCGCGGCGCTGGCCCGCTCCTTCGGCGTGGAGCAGGTCGCCGTGCGCGACGGGCTGCGCGGCTTCCAGCCGGACGGCCACCGGATCGCGACGGTCGCCGTCGCCGACGGCGTCGCGTGGGTGGACGACTCGAAGGCCACCAACCCCCACGCCGCTCAGTCCTCGCTGCAGGCCTACGACCACGTCGTCTGGGTCGCGGGCGGGCTCGCCAAGGGAGCCCGCTTCGAGGACCTCGTGCTCGCCGTGCGCGACCGGCTGCGGGGCGTGGTGCTCCTCGGCCGCGACCGTCAGGTGATCGCCGAGGCGCTTTCACGACACGCGCCGGATGTCCCCGTCATCTCGATCGAGGACGGCGAGACTGGTCACGAGCACGGCCCCATGGGGCGCGTCGTGGAGGCGGCGGACCAGCTCGCCCGACCCGGCGACACGGTTCTCCTGGCTCCGGGATGTGCCTCCATGGACATGTTCACCAACTACGCCGAGCGGGGCGACGCCTTCGCCGCCGCCGTGCGGGCCAGGACCGGGACGACAGACTGACGGAAGGGGGCGCGAGGGTGACCACCGCGAACCCCGAGGACACCCGTCCGCTGGCCGGCACCGCCGCGTCCGCCGGCACCCGCAGCACCGCCACGAGCTGGTACACCTCGCTCCGCGAGGCGCTGGACCGCCCGCTGACGGCGTACTACCTCCTGCTGGGCGCCTCCGCGCTGCTGCTCACGATCGGCGTGATCATGGTGCTGAGCGCGTCGAGCGTCTACAGCTACGAGAAGAACGACGGCAACAGCTACGCCGTCGTCGAGCGGCAGCTGATGTGGGTGGCCATCGGGCTGCCGGCGGCGTTCGTCGCCAGCCGGCTCTCGCCGCAGTGGATCCGCCGCCTGGCCTGGCCGGGCTACTTCGTCTCGCTGGGGCTGCTCCTCCTCACCGCCTTCATCGGCGTGACCATCAACGGCAACCGCAACTGGGTGGCGCTCGGGCCGATCGTCATCCAGCCCGCCGAGATCGCCAAGCTCGCCCTGATCCTGTGGGCGGCGCACGTCTACGCGCACAAGGACCGCCGGCTCGGCAGCCTCCACCAGGTGCTGATGCCCGTGGTGCCGGGCCTCCTGCTCGCCACCGGCCTCGTCATCTTCGGCCACGACCTCGGCACCGCGCTGGTCCTCTTCGCGATCCTGCTCGGGATGCTCTGGGTGGTCGGTGCGCCGGCCCGGTTCTTCGTGATGGCGATCTCGATCGTCAGCGTGGTCGCGGTCTTCCTGGCCGCGGCGAGCCCCGAGCGGCTCGCCCGCATCACCAACTTCGCCGACCCGTTCAAGGACTTCCACGACACCGGCTGGCAGCCCGCGCACGGTCTCTACGCGCTCTCGACCGGCGGCTGGTTCGGCCAGGGGATCGGCGCCTCGCAGCAGAAGTGGGGCGACCTCCCCGAGGCGCACACCGACTTCATCTTCGCCGTGCTCGGCGAGGAGCTCGGGCTGGTCGGCACGTTGCTGGTGATCGCGCTGTTCCTCACGATCGCCTACGCCGCCGTGCGGATCGCCCGCGAGACCGCCGACCCGTTCGTGCGCTACACGATCTTCGGGATCGTCGTCTGGCTGGTCGGCCAGATGATGATCAACGTCGGCATGGTGCTCGCGCTGCTGCCCGTCATCGGCATCCCGCTGCCGCTCGTCTCGTACGGCGGGTCCTCGCTCGTCCCGACCCTCGTCGCGCTGGGGCTGGTCATCGGCTTCGCGCGGCGCGAGCCCGAGGCCGCCCGGGCCCTGGCGCAGCGGCGCCGGGACCGCTCGGCCGGCCTGTCCGCCGGCAAGGTGTCGGGCCGCTCCCTCTAGGGGCGGTCCGCCATCCCTAGACTCGCTCCGATGCGCGTTCTCCTCGCCGGCGGCGGTTCCGCCGGCCACACCTCGCCCCTGCTCGCCACCGCCGACGCCCTGCGCCGGCTCGACCCGTCCGTCGAGATCACCTGCCTCGGCACCGCGCGCGGCCTGGAGACCCGGGTGGTCCCGGCCGCCGGCTACCCGCTCGAGCTGATCCCGCCGGTGCCGATGCCGCGGCGGCCCAACGGCGACCTGCTGCGCGTCCCCGCGCGGCTGCGCGGCGCCGTGAAGGAGGCGCTCGCCGTCGTCGACCGCGTGCGGCCCGACGTCGTCGTCGGGTACGGCGGCTACGTCTCCGTGCCGGCGTACCTCGCCGCCCGCCGCCGCAAGCTGCCCCTCGTCGTCCACGAGCAGAACGCCCTGCCCGGCCTCGGCAACAAGGCCGGCGCCCGGATCGCCACGCGGGTCGCGGTCAGCTTCCCCGGCACCCCGCTGCCCGGGGCCGAGTACGTCGGCCTCCCGCTGCGCCGGATGATCTCCCAGCTCGACCGCGCCGCGAGCCGGGCCGAGGCGCGGGCCTTCTTCGGGCTCGACCCGGACCGTCCGACGCTGCTCGTCACCGGGGGCTCCCAGGGGGCCACCCGCCTCAACCGCGCCGTGTCCGGAGCGGCCCAGGCCCTCTCGGCCGCCGGGGTGCAGGTGCTGCACGTCCAGGGCAAGCACGGCGGCGCCGAGCCGGCGGCCACGGACGCGCCGTACGTCGTCCTCGAGTACGTCGACCGGATGGACCTCGCCTACGCCGCCGCCGACCTCGTCCTGTGCCGGGCCGGGGCCAACAGCACGGTCGAGGCCGCCGCGACCGGACTCCCCGCGATCCTGGTCCCGCTCCCGATCGGCAACGGCGAGCAGGAGCGCAACGCCCGGCCCGTCGTCGACGCCGGTGGTGCGCTGCTGGTCGACGACGCGTCCGTCACCCCGGAGTGGGTCGCGGCGACGGTACCCGCCCTCGTGACCGACACCGACCGCCTCGCGGAGATGGGCGCGGCCGCGGCCGCCCTGGTGCCGCGCGACGCCGACGAGCGGCTGGCCCGGATCGTCCAGGAGTGCGCCCGATGAGGGTCCCCGTCCCCGACACGATCCTCCCGGCCGACCGGCTCGGGCGCGTCCACTTCGTCGGCATCGGGGGAGCGGGCCTGTCCGGCATCGCCCGGATCATGCTCGCCCGCGGCCTCGCGGTGAGCGGCAGCGACGGCACCGACTCGCCGACCCTCGAGGCGCTGCGCGGGCTGGGCGCCGAGGTGCACCTCGGCCACGCGGCCGAGCACGTCCACGACGTCGACACCCTCGTGGTCTCGACGGCGGTCCGCGAGGACAACCCGGAGTACGTCGAGGCCGTGCGACAGGGCCTGCGCGTGCTCCCGCGCTCCGCGGCCCTCGCCGCCGTGATGGCCGGGCGCCGCGTGGTCGCCGTGGCCGGCACGCACGGCAAGACCACCACGACCTCGCTGCTCACGGTCGCCCTCCAGGCGGCGGGCGCCGACCCGACGTACGCCGTCGGCGGCGACCTCGCCCAGACCGGCACGAACGCCCAGGAGGGCGGCGGCGACCTGTTCGTCGCCGAGGCCGACGAGAGCGACGGCGCCTTCCTCGTCTACCGGCCGTACGCCGCGGTCGTCACCAACGTCGAGGCCGACCACCTCGACAACTGGGGCACCGAGGAGGCCTACCGCGCCGCCTTCGCGGAGTTCGCCGACCGGATCGATCCCGGCGGCCTGCTGGTCTGCGTGGTGGACGACGACGGCGCGCGCGACCTGGCGGCGTACGCCCGTGGCCGTGGCCTCACGGTCGTGGGGGTGGGGGAGTCGGCCGACGCCGACGTCCGCGCCACCGACCTGGTCTTCGAGGGCTCGACCTCCCGGTTCACCGTGCACGACGGCGACGTCGAGCTCGGGACGCTCACGCTGCAGATCCCCGGGCGGCACTACGTCCTCGACGCGCTGGCCGCGCTGACGGTCGGGCTGCGGCTCGGCCACGACTTCGACGGCCTGCGCCGCGGCCTCGAGGGCTTCACCGGCACCCGCCGCCGGATGGAGCGCAAGGGCGAGGCCGCGGGGGTCCGCGTCTACGACAGCTACGCCCACCACCCCGTCGAGATCGCCGGCGACCTGCAGGCCGCGCGCTCGGTCGCGGGGGAGGGTCGCGTGGTCGTGGCCTACCAGCCGCACCTGGTCTCGCGGACCCGGATCTTCGGCGTCGCTATGGGGGAGGCGCTGGGCGCCGCCGACGAGGTGGTGGTGCTCGACGTCTACCTCGCGCGCGAGGACGCCGACCCCGAGGTGACCGGCGCCCTGGTCGCCGGCGCCGTCCCGCTGCCCGCCGAGCGCGTCGCGTTCGTCCCCGACTTCGACGCCGTTCCTGCCGAGCTGGTCCGGCGCGCCCGCCCGGGCGACCTCGTCCTGACCCTGGGCGCCGGCACGGTCACCCAGCTCGGGCCGCGCGTGCTCGACCTGCTGGCCACGCACGACCCGGCCGGGGGTGGCGATGCGTAGGACCGCGACCGCCGAGCCCGCCGGCAGCGCCACCACCGTCCGCAGCCGCCGCCGGTTCGCGCGTCGGCAGTGGGCCCGGCGCTGGCTGGCGTGGAAGTACGTCGTCGCGCTGCTCGTCCTCGTCGGGCTCGTCGCCGGTGCGATCTGGGCCGTCTACTTCTCCTCGTTCCTCGCCGTCCAGGGCGTCCGGGTGGAGGGCGTCAGCACGATCAGTGCCCGCGAGATCCGCGACGCCGCCGCCGTCCCCTCGGGCGAGCCCCTGGCCCGCGTCGACCTCGACCGGATCCGCTCGCGCGTCGAGTCGCTCGCCGAGGTCCGCTCCGCTGACGTGACCCGCCAGTGGCCCGACCAGGTGCTCGTCACGGTCACCGAGCGGGTGGCGGTCGCCGTCGTCGACATGGGCGGGCGGATCCGAGGTCTCGACGACCAGGGCGTGCTGTTCCGCGACTACGCCCGGGCCCCTGCGGGCCTGCCCCGCGTCCAGACCCAGGGCGACACCCGCAGCGACGCGCTGCGCGAGGCCGCCCGCGTCGTCGGCGCCCTGCCCCGCGCCCTCGCCGGCACCGTCGACCACGTCGAGGTCGCCACCGTCGACCAGATCACCCTCGTGCTCGAGGACGGCCGCACCGTCGAGTGGGGGAGCGCGGACGAGTCCGCCCAGAAGGCCGAGGTCATCGCGGCCCTCCTCAAGCGCCCGGCGCAGACCTACGACGTCAGCGTCCCCGGCCAGCCGACCACCTCCGGGACGCGCTGACCCGTCCGGTTCCGTCCGGGGACTGCAGAAAAATCCGGCTTCGTCGAGCGACACGGGCGTGTCGCCACGGATTCGCCGACGCCACTGCCTACTGTCGTGACCACGGCGAGGTTGACATAACTATAACCCTCAGGTTCAGGGTTACAGTTTCCGGCTCTCGTCCTTCCCCGACCTCCAGCTCCACCCGAATCACCAGCTCGACAACCCGACCGCCGACCGGCGGTCACCCCAACAGCAGTCCGAGACCTCGGACACGATCAGCGAGAGGCGAATCCGCCGTGGCAGCAGCACAGAACTACCTGGCCATCATCAAGGTCGTGGGCATCGGTGGTGGTGGTGTCAACGCCGTCAACCGGATGATCGAGGTCGGGCTCAAGGGCGTCGAGTTCATCGCGATCAACACCGACGCCCAGGCGCTCCTCATGAGCGACGCCGACGTCAAGCTCGACATCGGCCGCGAGCTCACCCGCGGCCTCGGTGCCGGCGCCAACCCCGAGGTCGGGGGACGCGCCGCCGAGGACCACGCCGACGAGATCGAGGAAGTCATCAAGGGGGCCGACATGGTCTTCGTGACGGCCGGCGAGGGTGGTGGCACCGGCACCGGTGGCGCCCCGGTCGTCGCCCGGATCGCCCGCTCCCTCGGCGCCCTGACGATCGGTGTCGTGACCCGCCCGTTCGCCTTCGAGGGTCGCCGCCGCGCGAACTCCGCCGAGGAGGGCATCTCGCAGCTGCGCGACGAGGTCGACACCCTCATCGTGATCCCGAACGACCGGCTGCTCTCGATCAGCGACCGCAACGTCTCGATCCTCGACGCCTTCAAGCAGGCCGACCAGGTCCTGCTGCAGGGTGTCTCGGGCATCACCGACCTGATCACCACCCCCGGCCTGATCAACCTCGACTTCGCCGACGTCAAGTCCGTCATGGCCAACGCCGGCTCCGCGCTCATGGGCATCGGCTCGGCCCGTGGCGAGGACCGCTCGATGGCCGCGGCCGAGATGGCGGTCTCCAGCCCGCTGCTCGAGGCCTCCATCGAGGGTGCCCACGGCGTCCTGCTCTCGATCGCCGGCGGCTCCGACCTCGGCCTCTTCGAGATCAACGAGGCCGCCGCGCTGGTGCAGCAGGCCGCGCACCCCGAGGCCAACATCATCTTCGGTGCGACCATCGACGACGCCCTCGGCGACGAGGTCCGCGTGACCGTCATCGCGGCCGGCTTCGACGGCGGCATGCCGAAGCGTCGCGACGAGGGCACCGTCCTGCGTCGCGAGCCCAAGCAGCAGCAGACCCAGGAGGAGACCCGCGCGGCTGCCGCCCAGGTCGCCACCCGCCGCGAGGAGAAGGTGCCGGCCGGCGCCGTCACGTTCCGCTCGTCGGTCCCGCCGTCGACCCCGGTGCAGCAGGAGCGCCGCGACGCCGCCCCGGCGCCGCAGCAGGCCAAGCCCGCGCCGCGTCAGGTCCAGTTCGACGACGACGACCTCGACGTGCCCGACTTCCTCAAGTAGGCACGTGTTCCACTACCGCGACACCCGGGAAGGCGACGTCCGCGTGGACGTCGCCTTCACCGATTCCTCCGTCGACCTGCAGGGGCTGGGGCCGCACTTCGCGACCGAGCTGCCGCGCGTCGAGGACGCCTGCGGCGTCCGCTTCGCCCGGCTCGACCAGGAGCACGGCGCCGAGGTCCGCACCGTCGACGCGCCCGGCCCGCCGCCGCTCAGCGACATCCCCACCGCGGACGCGCTCGTCACCACGACGCCCGGCGTCGGGCTGATGATCCGGGTCGCCGACTGCGTCCCCGTGCTGCTGGCCGACCCGGCCGCCGGCGTCCTGGGCGCCGTCCATGCGGGGCGCAAGGGGGTGGCGCTCGACATCGTCACCCGCACGGTCGAGCGGATGCGCGACGCCGGCGCCGGCACCCTCACCGCCTGGGTCGGCCCGCACGTGTGCGGCGGCTGCTACGAGGTGCCCGAGGAGCTGCGCGCCGAGGTGGCGGCCGCGGTCCCGACGACGTACGCCGTCACGACCTGGGGCACCCCGGCGCTCGACCTCGGGGCCGGTGTCCGCGCCCAGCTCGCGGCCGCGGGCGTCGAGGTGACCGAGCTGCGTGCCTGCACGCTCGAGCGCGACGACCTGCACTCCTACCGGCGCGACGGGGCGGCCGCCGGCCGGCTCGCCGGGCTCGTGTGGATGTCATGAGCCGCCACGACCAGCTGGCCGCCGGCCTCGCCACCGTCCGCGAGCGGATCGCGGGCGCGTGCGCCGACGCGGGCCGCGACCCCGACGAGGTGCGCCTCGTCGTGGTCACCAAGTTCTTCCCCGAGTCCGACGTGCGCCTGCTCGCCGACCTCGGGGTCACCGACGTGGGGGAGAACCGCCACCAGGAGGCGGAGGCCAAGGCCGCCGCGTGCGCCGACCTAGCGCTCACCTGGCACTTCATCGGCGGGCTCCAGAGCAACAAGGCCGCCGCCGTGGCGTCGTACTCCCACGTCGTCGAGTCGGTCGACCGGGCCAAGCTCGTCGGGCCGCTCGCCAAGGGCGCCGGCGCGCGGGAGCAGCCCCTCGACGTGCTGCTCCAGGTCAGCCTCGACCCCCCGGGTGCCGAGGGCAGGGCGGGCGCCGACGCGGCCGACCTGCCCGCGCTGGCCGGGCGCGTCGCGGAGGCGGAGCACCTCGTGCTCCGCGGCCTGATGGCGGTCGCGCCGCTGGGGGGCGACCCCGTCGCCGCCTTCGCGCGGCTCGCCGAGCTCCACCGCTCGTTCGTCTCCGCGCACCCGGCGGCCACCTGGCTGTCGGCGGGCATGAGCGGCGACCTCGAGCACGCTGTCAGGGCCGGCGCGACACACGTGCGTGTCGGCAGCGCGATCCTCGGTTCGAGGCCGCGTGTCAAGTAGGGTCAACACACCAGATCAGCACCCTCACCAGGGGTGCGTCAGCACCGGAGGACAACAGTCATGAGCGGCTCGATGCGCAAGATCGGCGAGTACCTCGGCCTGCTCGAGGACACCGGCCGGTACGACGACGAGTACGACGGCGACGACGAGACCCAGGACGTGCCCGCCGTGGCGCCGACCGGCCGCGCGCCGAGGTCGCGGGAGCCCCGTCCCGCCCCCGTGTCCGACCTGTCCGAGCGCCGCCGTCCGGCGCCGGGCCCCACCGGAGTGGTAGCCGAATTGTCCAAGATCACGACCCTGCACCCGCGCACCTACAACGAGGCGCGCACGGTCGGCGAGAACTTCCGCGACGGCACCCCGGTGATCATGAACCTCTCCGAGATGGACGACAACGACGCCAAGCGCCTCGTCGACTTCGCGGCCGGCCTCGTGTTTGCCACGCGTGGCACGATCGAGCGCGTGACCAACAAGGTCTTCCTGCTCTCCCCGCCCAACGTCACGGTCGCCGCCGAGGACAAGCAGCGGATCGCCGAGGGCGGCTTCTTCAACCAGAGCTAGGACCCCTCCTGTTGCATGCCGTCGGTACGGTCCTCCACGTACTCCTCTGGGTCTTCCTGGGTCTGATGTGGATCCGGTTCGTCGTGGACTGGGTCCAGGTGTTCGCCCGCTCGTGGAGTCCCTCGGGCCCCCTGCTGGTCCTCCTCGAGGTCGTCTACTCCCTCACGGACCCGCCCATCAAGGCGCTGCGCCGGGTCATCCCGCCGCTACGCCTGGGGCAGGTGGTGCTCGACCTGAGCTTCCTGATCGTGATGGTGCTGGCCTATGTTCTGCTGGGGCTCAACGACGCCTACCTGCTCCGCGCGTAGGTCTGCGGGCCCCCGACGCGAGTAACCCCTGCCCCCGGGCAGGCGCTATTGTTCGACCGACAGTTCTTCTGACGATCTATGAATGGGTGAGGTCATGCCGCTGACGCCTGAGGACGTGAGCAACAAGCGCTTTACTCCTGTCCGGCTCCGTGAGGGCTACGACATGGGGGAGGTCGACCAGTTCCTCGACGAGGTCGAGGCCGAGCTCGCGCGGCTCACGAAGGAGAACGACGACCTGCGGTCGAAGTTGTCCGCCGCCCAGGGTGGCGCGCCCGTGTCGACGCCCGAGAAGGCGCCCGAGCCCCCGAAGGTCGAGGAGCGTGCTCCCGAGCCGACCCCGACGCCGGCTCCGGCCCCCGTCGCGGCTCCGGCTGCCGCCGCCGCGCCCGTCGAGACGATCAAGGTCGAGACGGTCCCGCAGGCCTCCAACGCTGCGGCCCGCCTGCTCGAGATCGCCACGCGCAACGCCGACGAGCTCGTCGACGAGGCCAAGAACGACGCCGACAAGATCGTGGGCGAGGCCCGCACCAAGGCCGAGCGGCTCGAGACCGAGTCCAAGACCAAGGCCGACCGCCTCGAGGCCGACGCGCGCACCCGTGCGCAGATGCTCGACTCCGAGACGGCCGAGCGTCGCCAGCAGATGTTCGGCGACCTCGAGAAGGAGCGCGACAAGCTGAGCGCCGAGGTCGAGAACCTCCGCTCGTTCGAGCGCGAGTACCGCTCCCGCCTCAAGAGCTACTTCTCCCAGCAGCTGGAGGCGCTCAACGGCTCCTCCGAGACCGCTGCCCCCGCCGGTGACGAGCAGCCCGCCCCCAAGCGGCTCCGCTCGATCCTCGGCGAGGACGAGGGCTGATCGCTCCGCTCCACCACTGACGCCGCACCGCGGCCGGTCCCCTCGGGGGCCGGCCGCGGTGCTGTCGTTGCGGTGCGGCGGTTTTGAGAGGCTCGTCCCGAGCGGCTACCCTCCGTCCACACTGTGGCTGCCGCCACGGGTGGTCCGGTCCGAGGGAGGCCCGTTTCCATGGCTCGCAGCACACGCAAGTCGCTCGCCGGACAGGCGGCCTCCGCCGCCCGCAAGGTGATCTCCCGCCGCTCCGCCACGGCCGACGAGGCCCCGGCCAAGAAGGCCGCCACGACCAAGGCCGCACCCGCGAAGAAGGCGCCCGCCAAGAAGGCCGCGGCGAAGAAGGCGGCCCCGGCCGCCAAGGCTCCCGCGAAGAAGGCCCCGGCGAAGAAGGCCCCGGCGACGAAGGCCCCGGCGAAGAAGGCGGCTCCGGCCGCCACCAAGCCTCCCGCCACGAAGGCGCCCGCGAAGAAGGCCCCCGCCACGAAGGCGGCCCCGGCCGCCAAGGCGCCGGCGAAGAAGGCCCCGGCCACGAAGGCCGCCGCGAAGAAGACCGCTCCCGCCCCCTCCACCCCCACGAAGAAGGCAGCACCTGTGAAGAAGGCCACCCCGGCCCGCAAGTCCGCGGCCACGACGCCCGCCAACCTGGTCGTCAAGGAGGGCGAGGGCGCCTGGACCAAGGCCGAGCTCAAGGAGGTCCTCGACGAGCTCCAGGAGCAGCGCGAGCACAGCAGCGAGATCATTGCGAAGCAGGAGACCGAGCTCTCCGGCCTGATGCGCGACGCCGGTGACGGCGCCGGTCACGACCAGGCGGACATGGGCGCGACCAGCTTCGAGCGCGACCACGAGCTGACCGTGCTGAGCAACGAGCGCGACAAGCTGGCCCAGATCGAGCGGGCCCTCGCGCGCATCGACGACGGCACGTACGGCGTGTGCGAGTCGTGTGGCAACCCCATCGGGAAGATGCGGGTCATGGCCTTCCCGCGTGCCACACTGTGCATGACATGCAAGCAGCGCGAGGAACGTCGCTGACCAGCGACGACACCGGTCCCCACCCGTCCCGACGACACCCCCGCCGAGCCCGGCTGGGGCTGTTGTTCGCAGTCGTCGCCCTGACGGCGTACGCCGTCGACGTCGGCACCAAGCTGCTCGCCGTCGACCGGCTCACCGGTCGCCCGGACGTCTCCGTCGTCGGTGACCTGCTGGTCCTGCACCTCACCCGCAACCCGGGGGCGGCGTTCAGCACCGGCACCGAGTACACCGTCGCCCTCACCTGCGTCGCCATCGCCGCCGTCTTCGTCGTGCTGTGGCTCAGCCGCCGGGTCGGCAGCCCGCTGTGGGCGGTGGCCCTCGGCCTCCTGCTCGCCGGCGTCTCCGGCAACCTGACCGACCGGCTGTTCCGCACGCCGGGCGTGCTCCGCGGCCACGTCATCGACTTCCTCATGCTCCCGAACTGGCCGGTCTTCAACGTCGCCGACATGTGCATCAACGTCGCGGCCGGGCTGATCCTCGTGCAGGCCTTCCGGGGCGTCCGGATCGACGGCGCGCGGCACCGCGACGACGAGGCCGGCGCGACCGCGACGACCGACGAGCCCACCGCGACCACGGACGAGGGGAGCGCGTCGTGAGCACGGGCGACCACCGCGTCCTCTCGGTGCCGGACGGCCTCGCGGGCGAGCGCGTCGACGCCGCCATGGCGCGGATGTTCGGGCTCTCGCGCACCCGGGCCGCCGAGCTCATCGCCGAGGGCCACGTCCAGGTCGACGGCTCCGGTGTCGGCAAGAGCGACCGGGTGCTGCCCGGTGCCGTCGTCGACGTCACGATCCCGACGCTGGTCGACCCGCTCGTCGTCGTCCCGGAGATCGTCGAGGGCATCAAGATCATCCACGACGACGACTCCATCGTCGTGATCGACAAGCCCGTCGGCGTGGCCGTGCACCCCTCGCCCGGCTGGTCGGGGCCGACCGTCGTGGGGCACCTGGTCGGGGCCGGCTTCCGGATCGCCACCAGCGGCGCCTCCGAGCGTCAGGGCATCGTCCAGCGCCTCGACGTCGGCACGTCCGGAGTGATGGTGATCTGCAAGTCCGAGCGGGCCTACTCGCTGCTCAAGAACGCCTTCCGGCACCGGACGGTCGACAAGACCTACCACGCGCTGGTGCAGGGCCACCCGGACCCGCACGAGGGCACGGTGGACGCCCCGATCGGCCGCCACCCGAAGTACGACTACAAGTTCGCCGTGATGGCCGACGGTCGCGCCAGCGTCACGCACTACGAGACGCTCGAGGCGCACCGCTTCGCCAGCCTGCTGGAGGTCCGCCTCGAGACCGGCCGCACGCACCAGATCCGCGTGCACATGGCGGCGCTCAAGCACCCCTGCGTCGGCGACCTGACCTATGGCGCCGACCCGACGCTCGCGAAGCGGGTCGGGCTCGAGCGGCAGTGGCTGCACGCCGTACGCCTCGGCTTCGAGCACCCCGAGACCGGCGAGCAGGTCGAGTACTCCTCGACCTACCCCGACGACCTGGCCGCGGCCCTCGAGGTCGTCCGCGAGTCGCACTGATGGACGAGCTGGTGCTGCGCCCGGCCGGTCCCGCCGACCTGCCGGACGTCGCGGCCCTGCACCTGCGGGCGCGGGCGGCGGCGGTGCCGGCGATGCCGCCCGGCGTGCACGGCGACGACGAGGTGCGCGCCTGGGTCGCCGGGTGGGACCTGGCCGACCAGGACGTCTGGGTCGCCGAGGCCGACGGCGTGGCGCTCGGCTACGCCCGCGTGCACGGCGACTGGCTCGACGACCTGTACGTCGCCCCCGAGGCGGCCGGTGCCGGGATCGGCAGCGCCCTGCTCGACCTGGTCAAGGGGCTGCGGCCCGCCGGCTTCTGCCTGTGGGTCTTCGAGAGCAACGCGCCGGCCCGGGGGTTCTACGAGCGCCGCGGCCTGGTCGACCTGGAGCGCACCGACGGCTCGGCCAACGAGGAGCGTGCGCCGGACATCCGGATGGCCTGGCCGGGCGCCGACCCGCTGACCTTCCTGCGCGGGCTGATCGACGACGTCGACGAGCAGCTGGGCGACCTGCTGGCGCGTCGTGCGGCGCTCACCCGCGCCGTGCAGCCGCTCAAGGGCGGCCCCTGGCGCGACCCGGCGCGGGAGCGCGAGATCGCCGTCCAGATGGCCGTGCGGGCGCCCGCGCTCGGGGCCGACCGGCTCGGCCGGATCGTCGACGCGATCGTCACCGAGAGCCTCGACGCGGCCTCCGACGGCTGATCCGCGCCGACCGCCCGGACTGTCGGTGCGCCCTGCCACCGTGGTCCCACGAGGTCGCGTAGGCTGGCGTTCTTCCCCCAGGATCGACGCAGGACAGGGCCAGTGGCACGCGTCCTCGGTTCCCTGCACGCCCGCACCCACCTCCTGGAGCACCTGCGAACCATGGCCACCGACTCCTTCGTCCACCTCCACGTGCACACCGAGTACTCCATGCTCGACGGGGCGGCTCGGCTCGGGGCGTTGACGGAGCGGGCCGCGGAGCTCGGCATGCCGGCCGTGGCGATGACCGACCACGGCAACGTGTTCGGGGCCTACGAGTTCTACCGCAAGGCCAAGCAGGCCGGGGTCAAGCCGATCATCGGCATCGAGGCGTACTTCGCCCCCAACATCTCGCGCTTCGAGCGCAAGGGCGTCAACTTCTACGGCGGCGGTCCCGACGACGTCTCGAACCGCGGCGCCTACACCCACATGACGCTCCTGTCGGAGTCGACCGAGGGGATGCACAACCTCTTCCGGCTCTCCACGGGCGCCTGGCGCGACGGCTTCTTCAAGCACCCCCGCATGGACCGCGAGCTGCTCGCGCAGCACAGCCGCGGGATCATCGGCACCACCGGCTGCCCCTCCGGCGAGGTGCAGGTGCACCTGCGTCACGGGCAGTACGACGCCGCCCGCCAGGTCGCGTCCGACTTCCAGGACATCCTCGGCCGGGAGAACTACTTCCTCGAGCTGATGGACCACGGCCTCGACATCGAGACCCGGGTGCGCGACGGGCTGCTGCGGCTCGCGAAGGACCTGCAGATCCCGCTGCTCGCGACCAACGACTCCCACTACGTCGACCAGGCGGACGCGAAGTCGCAGGAGCACCTGCTCTGCATCAACTCCGGCAGCACCATGGACATCCCCGCCGGCGACGGCCCCGGCCAGCGGTTCGCGTTCAACGGCGACGGCTACTACCTCAAGTCCGCGGCCGAGATGCGCGACCTGTGGCGCGACCACCCCGAGGCCTGCGACAACACCCTCCTGATCGCCGAGCGCTGCGACGTCTCGTTCACCGAGGGCAACGGCACCTTCATGCCGCGCTTCCCCTGCCCGCCCGGCGAGAACGAGGACTCCTGGCTGGTCAAGGAGGTCGAGAAGGGGCTGCGCTTCCGCTACCCCAACGGCATCCCCGACGCCGTCCGCAAGCAGGCCGACTTCGAGGTCGGCGTCATCACCCAGATGGGCTTCCCGGGCTACTTCCTCGTCGTCGCCGACTTCATCAACTGGGCCAAGGACAACGGCATCCGGGTCGGCCCGGGCCGCGGCTCCGGTGCGGGCTCGATGGTCGCCTACGCGATGCGGATCACCGACCTGGACCCGCTGGTCCACGGCCTGATCTTCGAGCGGTTCCTCAACCCCGACCGCGTCTCGATGCCCGACTTCGACATCGACTTCGACGAGCGCCGTCGCGGCGAGGTGATCCGCTACGTCACCGAGAAGTACGGCGACGACCGGGTCTCGATGATCGTCACCTACGGCACCATCAAGGCCAAGCAGGCGGTCAAGGACTCCTCGCGGATCCTCGGCTACCCCTTCGCGATGGGGGACCGGATCACCAAGGCGATGCCGGCCTCGGTGATGGGCAAGGACGTCCCGCTCAAGGAGATCTTCGACCCGGCGCACAAGCGCTTCGGCGAGGGCGGCGAGTTCCGCGCGCTGTACGACGGCGACAACGACGTCCAGCGCGTCGTCGACACCGCCATCGGCATCGAGGGGCTCAAGCGCCAGTGGGGCGTGCACGCCGCCGGCGTGATCATGTCCAGCGAGCCGCTGCTCGACATCATCCCGATGCTCAAGCGCCCGGCCGACGGCGTGATGATCACGCAGTTCGACTACCCGACCTGCGAGGCCCTCGGGCTGATCAAGATGGACTTCCTGGGGCTGCGCAACCTCACGGTCCTCGACGACGCGGTCAAGAACATCAAGGCCAACCGCGGCGAGGACGTCGTCCTCGAGGACCTCCCGCTCACCGACGAGGCGACGTACAAGCTGCTCCAGCGCGGCGACACGCTCGGCGTCTTCCAGCTCGACGGCGGCCCGATGCGGGCGCTGCTGCGCTCGATGCGGCCCGACACCTTCGAGGACATCTCCGCCGTGGGCGCGCTCTACCGCCCCGGCCCGATGGGCGCCGACTCCCACAACAAGTACGCCCGCCGCAAGACCGGCCGCGAGCCGGTGGAGGCGCTGCACCCGGAGCTGGCCGAGGCCCTCGAGGACGTGCTCGGCGAGACCTACGGGCTGATCGTCTACCAGGAGCAGGTGATGGCGATCGCCCAGAAGCTCGCCGGCTACACGCTGGGCCAGGCGGACATCCTGCGGCGCGCGATGGGCAAGAAGAAGAAGGAGGAGCTGGACAAGCAGTTCGCCGGCTTCTCCGCGGGGATGTCCGAGCGCGGCTACTCCGCCGGCGCGATCAAGGCGCTGTGGGACACCCTGCTCCCGTTCTCCGACTACGCCTTCAACAAGGCCCACTCCGCGGCGTACGGCCTGGTCTCCTACTGGACGGCCTACCTCAAGGCGAACTACCCCGCCGAGTACATGGCCGCCCTCCTCACCTCGACCAAGGACGACAAGGACAAGTCGGCGATCTACCTCAACGAGTGCCGCCGGATGAAGATCCAGGTGCTCCCGCCCGACGTCAACGAGTCGTCGTCCAACTTCACCCCGGTCGGCAACGACGTCCGCTTCGGGCTCACCGCCATCCGCAACGTCGGCGGCAACGTCGTCGACGGGATCGTGGCGGCGCGGGCCGAGAAGGGCCGCTACCTAGACTTCAACGACTTCATGGAGAAGGTCCCGCCGGTCGTCTGCAACAAGCGGGTCATCGAGTCGCTGGTGAAGGCCGGTGCGTTCGACGACATGAAGCACAAGCGGCGCGCGCTGGTCGCGATCCACGAGAGCGCCGTCGACCAGTACATCGACATCAAGCGCAACGAGGCGATCGGGCAGGACTCCCTCTTCGGCGGCCTCGACGACGACGCCGGTGGCGGCTTCGGCATCTCGGTGACGATCCCCGAGATCGACGAGTGGGACAAGATGACCCTCCTGGGCCACGAGCGCGACATGCTCGGGCTCTACGTCTCCGACCACCCGCTGCTGGGCCTCGAGCACGTGCTCTCCAACGGCACCGACTGCACCATCGGCCAGCTGATGCTGGACGAGGAGCGCTCGGACGGCTCGCCGATCACGATCAGCGGGCTGGTCACCTCGGTGCAGCGCAAGATCACCAAGCGCGGCGACGCCTGGGCGATGATCACGCTCGAGGACCTCGACGGCGCGATCGACGTGCTGCTCTTCCCCAGCTCCTACCAGCTGGCCAGCACCCACCTGGTCGAGGACGCGATCCTCACCGTCAAGGGCCGGCTCTCCAAGAGCAAGGACCAGCCCGAGATCCACGGCCAGGAGGTCTCGGTCCCCGACCTGTCGGAGGGCCCGTCCGGGCCGGTCGTGATCAGCCTGCCGTCGACGCGGTGCACCGGCCCGGTCGTCGAGCAGCTGCGCGACGTGCTGGGCACCCACCCCGGCATGACCGAGGTCCAGCTGCGGCTGCTGACCCGGCACGCCACGACCGTGATGAAGCTCGACGACCGGCTGCGCGTCACACCCAGCCCGGCGCTCTTCGCCGACCTCAAGCAGCTGCTCGGGCCCGGATGTCTGACCAGCTGACCCGCGGGGGCGTGCTCCCGCTCGTGCGCCAGGCGGTCCTGGCCCTCGTCGCCTTCGCCGTGACCGGGGCCCTCGCCGGCGTGGTGTGGGAGAAGCTCTGGACGCCGCCGAGCGGCACGGTCGTCAAGCACCGCTGGCTCCAGGACGAGCAGGGGCTGCGCGACGCGTTCTCCGGCACCGGCGTCTACGTCCTGGTCGCCGTGGTGGCCGGGCTCCTGGTCGGCGCGGCCGTCGCGGTGCTGCTCGACCGGTCCGAGCTGGTGACGCTGGCCTGCGTGATCGGGGGCTCGGTGCTGGCCGCGTGGCTGATGCTCCGGGTCGGCGTCGCGCTCGGGCCCGGCGACCCCCAGGCGCTGGCGGCCACCGCCAAGGACGGCACCGTGCTGCCGGGCCAGCTCGCCGTGACCGGGCGGAGCCCGTTCGCGGCGTTCCCGTCGGGTGCCCTCGTCGGTCTGGTCGTCGTCTTCTTCGGGCTCGCGAAGCGCCACTCCCAGGACTGAACCAGGAGGTTCCCGAGGCCTCCGGATGGGTAGGCTCAGCGCCTGCACTTCGGTGGGGCGACGGGTCCCCACCGGCACACCAGGGGGTCCGCACATGTCCAGCACCACGCCGCCCACCGGCTCCGGACCCACGGGCTCCGGGCCCGTCGGTCCCGGTCCCACCGGCCCGCCGCCCACCGGCCCGGGCCAGCCCGAGTACCTCACCCAGGGTGGTGGCGCCCCCTGGCAGCCGGGCGCCGAGCCCCGCACCGGCGGCGGTGGCCGCAAGGCCCTGATCGGTGGTGGCGCGCTCGTGGGGCTGGCGCTGGTCGGCGGCGGCATCTGGGCCGCGACCTCCTTCTTCGGCTCCGGGCCACAGCCCGCCGAGGCGCTGCCCGACACGACCCTGGGCTACGTCAGCGTCGACCTGGACCCCAGCGGCGGGCAGAAGATCGAGGCGATCCGGACGCTGCGCAAGTTCCCCGCGTTCAAGGACCAGATCGGCCTCGACACCGAGGACGACCTCCGCGAGAAGATCTTCGAGCAGGTGCAGGAGGGCGACGCCTGCCCCGACCTCGACTACGCCGACGACATCGAGCCGTGGCTGGGCGACCGCGCGGCGGTCGCCGCCGTCGACACCGGCCAGGAGCAGCCGGTCCCCGTCTTCGTGGTGCAGGTCAAGGACGCCGACCAGGCCGACGCCGGCCTGAAGAAGATCCAGGCCTGCGCCGGCGGCGGCGACGACAGCGTGGGCGGTTCCTCGGACTCCGCGGGCACCGGTACCGGCGGCTGGGCCATCGAGGGTGACTGGGCCGTGGTCGCCGAGACCGAGGAGATCGCGCAGGGCGTCGCCGACGACGCGGCCGACGCCTCCCTCGCCGACGACGAGGACTACCGGAAGTGGACCGACGAGGTCGGCGACGCCGGCATCGTCAACATGTACGCCGCCCCCGCGGCGGGCGCGTTCCTCGCCGAGAACCTCGGTGGCTTGGGCATGCTCACCGGCGCCTCCTCCATGTCGTCGTGCGCGGCCTCGGCCGACGGCGAGACGGCCTGCGACGACACCGGCTCCTCCACCGCCGCGCCCAGCCAGGTGACCGACGCGCTCAAGGACTTCAAGGGCGCGGCAGCCACCATCCGGTTCGCCGACGGCGCGCTCGAGCTCGAGGTGGCCGGCGACCCCGGCTTCCAGCAGACCGGCCTCTACGCCAGCGACCAGGGCGACGACGTCCTGGCCACGCTGCCGGAGGACACCGCGGCGGCCCTGGGCGTCGGGCTCCAGGACGGCTGGTTCGGCGAGGCGCTGGACCAGGTCGCCTCCTACTCCGGGGGCGAGACCAGTGCCGACGAGCTGCTCGCCCAGCTCTCGGAGCAGTCGGGGCTCGACCTGCCCGACGACGCCGAGACCCTGGCGGGGGAGTCGTTCGCGGTCGGGATCAGCAGCGACTTCGACCCCGAGGCGTTCGCCAACGGCAGCGGGCTCTCCGAGCTGCCGATCGCCGCGAAGGTCAAGGGTGACCCGGCCGCCATCGACGACGTCCTCGACAAGGTGCGGCCGCAGCTGGGCGCCGACGAGCAGGGCACGCTCGACCTCGACGCGGACGGTGACGTCGCGGCCATCGGCCCGAACGCCGACTACCGCGCCAAGGTCCTCGCGGACGGCGGGCTCGGGGACTCCGAGGTCTTCCAGGACGTCGTGCCGGACGCCGACCGGGCCAGCGCCATCCTCTTCGTCAACTTCGACGCCGGGGACGGCTGGCTGGTCAACCTGGTCGGCGACGACCAGGAGGTGGCCGACAACCTCGAGCCGCTCTCCGGCTTCGGCATCAGCTCGTGGCTCGAGGACGACGCCGCCCACGCCCTGGTGCGGATCACGACGAACTGAGCGGCTACCGGCCGATCCGGTCCGTGACCGCCCCGGTGGCGCGGACCAGGTCGGCCGGGGCGATCTCCAGGTCCAGGCCGCGTCGACCACCCGACACGTAGACCGTCGGGTGGTCGAGGGCGCTGCTGTCGACCACGGTCGGGTGCGGGCGCTTCTGGCCGAGCGGCGAGATGCCGCCGACGACGTACCCCGTGGCCCGCTCGGCGGCCGCCTGGTCGGCCATCACCGCCTTCGAGCCGCCGAGCGCGCGAGCCAGGGCCTTGAGGTCCAGCTGGCCGGTGACCGGGACGATGCCGACGACGAGCCGGCCGTCGAGCGAGGCCAGGAGGGTCTTGAGCACCCGCTCGGGGGCGACGCCGAGCGCCTCGGCCGCCTCGAGGCCGAACGACGCGGCGCGGGGGTCGTGCTCGTAGGCGTGCAGGGTGAAGGCGATCCCGGCCTTGGTCAGCGCGACCGTGGCCGGCGTACCCCCACCCGACTTCTTCGCCATCGCGCGTGCGCTAGTTGGGGGACCAGCGGGTCCGGGCCACCTCGGTCGCGGGCAGCGACGGGATGACGTTCATCGCGCGGAGCTCGGAGCGGAGCAGGTCGGTGACCATCGTGAGGCGGGTCGTCGCGTCCTCGGCCTCGAGCAGCGCCTGCCGCTCCTGCAGGGGGAGCGGTGCCACCGCGGCCAGCGTCCACGAGAGGTAGGTCGGGTCCTTGGGCAGGCTGCCGGTGTAGGGGTCGCTGCGGATGTCGGTCAGCGCCATGCGGTACGCCGTGAAGGTGGCGCGCGCCGCGTCCAGCACCTCGTCCGGGACGTACGCCGGTGCCTCGGGCCGGTCGACCACGTGCCCGACCGGGAAGGTGCCGGTCGTCTCGAGGCGCTCGAGCTCGATCCGCTCCAGGCCCACCGCCACGATGTCGAAGGTGCCGTCCGGGTGCGACTCGACCTCGGTGAGCTGGACCCGGCACCCGACCCGGAACAGCGACTGCGCGCCGTGGTCGCCCACCTCGTAGCCCTCGCGGATGCCCACCGAGCCGAACACCCGCTCCTCGGGGTTGCTCACCCGGAGCAGATGGTGGACCAGCGCGCGGTAGCGGTCCTCGAAGACCGTCAGCGGCACGCTCACGCCGGGGAACAGCACCGCGTTCAGCGGGAACATCGGCAGGGCGTCGCTCACACGGCTGACAGTAGCCGTCCGTGCAGCGCGGGTCGTCCCAGCCCGCATCGCGAGTCGTCGGTGGGGGAGCCCGCCTCGTAGAATCGGCCCATGATCCGCCGCATCGACCTCCGTGGCGCAGCCGGTGACCCCGCTGCGCCCGTCGACTACCGCGAAGCCGTGCCGCGTGCCGACTTCGACGTCGAGGCGGCGGTCCCGGCGGTGCATGCGATCTGCGAGGAGGTCCGCACCCGCGGGCTCGACGCGATCCGCGACTTCTCCGAGCGCTTCGACGGCTGCGTCGTCGACGACATCCGGGTGGCTCCGGAGACGATCCGGCAGGCGCTCGAGCAGCTCGACCCCGACATCCTGGCCGGGCTGGAGGAGTCGATCCGTCGGCTGCGCGCCACCTGCGCGGCCGAGCTGGAGCACGACGTCGTCACCGACCTCGGCCCCGGCGCCCGGGTGACCCACCGCAAGGTGCCGGTCGACCGGGTCGGCCTCTACGTGCCCGGCGGCCTCGCGCCGCTGGTCTCCAGCGTGCTGATGAACGTCGTCCCGGCGCAGACGGCCGGCGTGCGCTCGATCGCGCTCGCGTCACCCCCGCAGAGGGACTTCGGGGGCCTGCCGCACCCGACGATCCTCGCGGCGTGCGCGCTGCTCGGCATCGACGAGGTGTACGCCGTCGGTGGCGCCCAGGCGATCGCGATGTTCGCCTACGGCGTCGGCCCGTGCCGCCGCGTCGACCTGGTCACCGGGCCGGGCAACATCTACGTCGTGACCGCCAAGCGCCTGCTCAAGGGCCAGGTCGGCATCGACTCCGAGGCCGGCCCGACGGAGATCGCGATCCTCGCGGACGACACCGCCGACCCGGCGTACGTCGCCGCCGACCTGATCAGCCAGGCCGAGCACGACCCGCTGGCCGCCTCGGTCCTGGTCACGACCTCGGAGGAGCTCGCCGCCGCGGTCGACGTCGAGCTCGACAAGCAGGTCTTCGCGACCAGGCACACCGAGCGGATCCGCACCTCGCTCGGCGGCCAGCAGTCCGGCATCGTCCTGGTCGACGACCTCGAGCAGGGCCTCGACGTCGTCAACGCCTACGCCGCCGAGCACCTCGAGATCCACACCGAGGACGCCGCAGCCTGGGCCGCCCGGGTGCGCAACGCCGGGGCGGTCTTCGTCGGCCCGCACGCGCCGGTCTCGCTCGGGGACTACTGCGCGGGCTCGAACCACGTCCTGCCCTCGGCCGGCTGCGCCTGCCACTCGTCGGGGCTGTCGGTGCGCGCGTTCACCAAGTCGGTGCACGTCATCGACTACTCCCGCGAGGGCCTCGCCGAGGTCGCCGACCACGTCGTCACGCTCGCCGAGGCCGAGGACCTGCCCGGTCACGGCGCCGCGATCCGCGTCCGGTTCGACTCCTAGGGCGCGGCATGGACTTCCCTCCTCTGCGCGAGGAGCTGCGCGGCCTGCAGCCTTACGGCGCCCCGCAGCTCGACGTGCCCGTCCAGCTCAACGTCAACGAGAACCCCTACGGTCCCTCGCCGGCCGTCGTCGCGGACATCGCGACCGCGGTCGCCGAGGCGGCCGGCGTGCTCAACCGCTACCCGGACCGCGAGTTCACCGAGCTGAGGTCCGCGCTGGCGGCGTACCTCTCCCGCGACACCCCGCACGGCATCTCGCCCGCGCAGGTGTGGGCGGCGAACGGCTCCAACGAGGTCATGCTGCAGCTGCTGCAGGCCTTCGGGGGCCCGGGTCGCTGCGCGCTCAGCTTCGCGCCGACGTACTCCATGTATCCCGAGTACGCCCGCGACACGATGACCGACTGGGTGCAGGGCCGGCGCGAGGACGACTTCTCGCTGGACCTCGACGCCGCGCGGGCGCTGGTCGAGGAGCGGCGCCCGAGCGTGGTGCTGCTGCCGTCGCCGAACAACCCGACCGGCACCGCGCTGCCGCCCGAGGCGGTCAGCGCCCTGTGCGAGGCGGTCGGCGACGAGGGCGTGCTCGTGGTCGACGAGGCGTACGGCGAGTTCCGCCGCACCGGCACCCCCAGCGCGCTCGAGCTGCTCCCGCAGCACCGCAACCTCGTGGTGAGCCGGACGATGAGCAAGGCGTTCGCGCTGGCCGGCGCCCGGCTGGGCTACCTCGCCGCGTCGCCCGAGATCTGCGACGCGATCCGCGTCGTTCGGCTGCCCTACCACCTCTCCGCCGTCACCCAGGCGGTCGCGCTGGCGGCGCTGCGGCACGCCCCCGAGCTGCTCGGCCGGGTCGACGACCTGCGCGCCGAGCGCGACGCGACGGTCGCGTGGCTCCGCGAGCGCGGGCACACCGTCGCGGACAGCGACGCCAACTTCGCGTTGTTCGGAACCTTCCCGGACCGTCATGCTGTCTGGCAGGGGCTGCTCGCGCGGGGCGTGCTGATCCGCGAGGTCGGCCCCGAGGGGTGGCTCCGGGTGTCGATCGGCACCGCGGAGGAGATGACGGCGTTCAAGCAGGCACTGGTCGAGGTCATGGAAGAGGCAGGCAGATGAGTCGGACAGCACGCATCGAGCGGCAGACGAGCGAGTCCAAGGTGCTCGTCGAGGTCGACCTCGACGGCACGGGCCGCCACGACATCTCGACGGGCGTGGGGTTCTACGACCACATGCTCACGGCGTTCGCCCGGCACGCGCTGGTCGACCTGACCGTGCAGACCGAGGGCGACCTCCACATCGACGCGCACCACACCGTCGAGGACACCGCGATCGCGCTCGGCCAGGCGCTGCGACAGGCGCTGGGCGACAAGGTCGGCATCCGCCGCTTCGGCGACGCCACCGTGCCGCTCGACGAGGCGCTCGTCCAGGCCGTCGTCGACGTCTCCGGCCGGCCGTACTGCGTGCACACCGGCGAGCCCGAGGGGCAGCAGTACGTCGTGCTCGGCGGCTCCACCAACGGCTACCTCGGCTCGCTGACCCGGCACGTCTTCGAGACGCTGGCCTTCCACGGCCACTTCGCGCTGCACGTGCGGGTGCTGGCCGGCCGCGAGCCGCACCACATCGTCGAGACGCAGTTCAAGGCGTTCGCCCGGGCCTTCCGCGACGCCGTCGCGATCGACCCGCGCGAGACCGGCATCCCCTCGACCAAGGGTGCGCTCTGAGCGCCACGGTCGCCGTCCTCGACTACGGCTCGGGCAACCTCCGCTCGGCCGTGCGGGCCGTCGAGCGCGCCGGCGCCTCGGTGAGCCTCACGTCCGACTTCGAGGAGTGCCTGGCCGCCGACGGGCTGCTGGTCCCCGGCGTCGGGGCGTACGCCGCCTGCATGGCCGGCCTGCGCGCGATCCGTGGCGAGCGGCTGATCGGGCGGCGTCTCGCGGGCGGTCGGCCGGTGCTGGGCATCTGCGTCGGCATGCAGATCCTCTTCGAGCGCGGCGTCGAGCACGGCGTCGAGACCGCGGGCTGCGACGAGTGGCCCGGCGTCGTCGAGCGCCTGCAGGCACCCGTCGTACCCCACATGGGGTGGAACACCGTCGAGGCCCCCACCGGCACGCGTCTCTTCGAGGGCCTCGAGGACGAGCGGTTCTACTTCGTGCACTCGTACGCCGTCCGTGACTGGGTCCTCGAGACGAACGGCCGCACCCGGCCGCCGCTGGTGACCTGGGCCGAGCACGGCGGCGACCGCTTCGTCGCGGCCGTCGAGAACGGCCCGCTCACCGCCACCCAGTTCCACCCCGAGAAGTCCGGCGACGCCGGGGCCGCCCTCCTGCGCAACTGGGTGCGGTCGCTGTGAGCACCCTCGTGACGGCCCGATGAGCAAGGAGCGCGCCACCCGGCGTGCCGAGCGGGAGCGCGAGAACGCCATCCGCGCCGCCGCCCGCGCCCAGGAGGAGGAGCGCCGCCAGCGCGCCGAGGCGAGGCGCCGTCGCCTGGTCGGCTGGCTGCCGCTGCCGCGCGTCCAGCCCGGGCTGCTGGCCGCCCGGCGCCGCCGCAACCTCACGATCACGGTCTGCCTGCTGCTCCTGCTCAACCTGCTGGTCTGGATCGTCAGCCCCGAGTGGGAGGTGCGGGCCGTCTTCGCGATGGTCAGCCTGCTCGCCGCTCCCGTGCTGCACACGATGCTGTTCCGGCGACGCTGAGACCGCCCCCGCCGTACCCCACCCCCGAACCTAGGATTTCCGCATGAGCGCCTACCTCGAGCTGCTGCCCGCCGTCGACATCGCCGGGGGCCAGGCCGTCCAGCTGGTCCAGGGCGTCGCCGGCTCCGAGAAGCGCTTCGGCGACCCGATCGAGGCGGCCCTGCGCTGGCAGGAGGCGGGGGCCGAGTGGCTGCACCTCGTCGACCTCGACGCCGCCTTCGGCCGCGGGCACAACCGCGAGCTGCAGGCGAAGATCGTCGGCACCCTCGACATCCAGGTCGAGATGTCCGGTGGCATCCGCGACGACGAGTCGCTCGCTGCCGCGATGGCCACCGGCTGCCGACGCGTCAACATCGGCACCGCCGCGCTGGAGCAGCCGGAGTGGTGCGCCGCCGCGATCGCGGAGTACGGCGACCGCGTCGCCGTCGGCCTCGACGTCCGCGGCCGCACCCTCGCGGCACGGGGCTGGACCCGCGACGGCGGTGACCTCTACGACGTCCTCGCCCGCCTCGACGCGGAGGGCTGCGCGCGGTACGTCGTCACCGACGTCAACAAGGACGGCATGCTCCAGGGCCCGAACCTCCAGCTGCTGCGCGACGTCTGCGCCGCCACCTCGCGTCCCGTGGTCGCCTCCGGCGGCATCACCGAGCTGTCCGACCTCGAGGCGCTGCAGGGCCTGGTCGGCGACGGGGTCGAGGGCGCGATCATCGGCACCGCGCTCTACGAGGGCCGCTTCACCCTCGAGGACGCGCTGGCCCTCACGCTCCCGGGCGCGCCGTGAGCCTCGCCGTACGCGTCATCCCGTGCCTCGACGTCGACGCCGGCCGCGTCGTCAAGGGCATCAACTTCCAGGAGCTGCGTGACGCGGGCGACCCCGTGGAGCTGGCCCGGCTGTACGACGCCGAGGGCGCCGACGAACTGACCTTCCTCGACATCTCCGCGTCGTTCGAGGGCCGCGCGACCACGATGGAGATCGTCTCGCGCACCGCCGAGGAGGTCTTCATCCCGCTGACCGTCGGCGGGGGAGTGTCCTCGGTGGAGGACGTCGACCGGCTGCTCCGCGCCGGGGCCGACAAGGTCGCCGTCAACACCGCCGCCATCAACCGCCCCGAGCTCGTCGCCGAGATCGCCGACCGCTTCGGCAACCAGGTGCTCGTGCTCTCCGTCGACGCCCGCCGCGCCCCCGGGACCGACTCCGGCTTCGAGGTCACCACCCACGGTGGCCGCAAGTCCGCCGGCCTGGACGCCCTCGAGTGGGCCGCCCGCGCCGCCGAGCTCGGCGCCGGCGAGATCCTCCTCAACGCCATGGACGCCGACGGCACCCAGGACGGCTTCGACCTCGACCTGATCCGCGCCGTACGCCGCGAGGTCAGCATCCCCGTCATCGCCTCCGGCGGCGCCGGCCGCGTCGAGCACTTCCCGCCCGCCGTCGACGCCGGCGCCGACGCCGTCCTCGCCGCCACCGTCTTCCACTTCGGCACGCTCCGCATCGCCGACGTGAAGTCGTCGCTAGCCTCCGCGGGGCACCCCGTCCGCTGAGGCTTCCTCGCGGTGGTTGAGGAAGGCGCGCTAGCGCCTGTCTCGAAACCACCTCCTGCGGTGGTTGAGGAGGTTGAGGTGCCTCCCGGTGGTTGAGGAAGGCGCCGCCTCCGGTGGTTGAGGAGGGCGCTGCCTTCGGTGGTTGAGGAAGGCGCGCTAGCGCCTGTCTCGAAACCACCTCACCCCTCCACGGCTCGAGGCCATCGGTGGTCCGGCCTGTGCGCGCCTGGACGTAGCTCCGTTGTAGGGGATTTATTGGATATGTGGTCGCCGTGGGTGCCGGGGCAAGTCCCCCTTGCGGTCGCTTTCGAAGTCTCCGTGGGTGCCACTTGCCCGCTGTGGTCGCCGTTCGAACATTTGTCCTGATATTTTACCTTCAGGGTCGCTTTCCGGCTCATTCTGAGCCCTGGATTGTCGGTGGTCCCTGATTGACTTTCCCCATGAAGACGTTCACCGACGACGGCCCCCGCCACGCGATCTCGCGTGCGGTCCGCGACGTCGGCGAACGCATCAGCGACGTCGCCGACGCTCCCGTCTGGTCCATGACCGCCGACGAGGCCGGTGCCACGCTGGTGGAGCTGACCCGACTCTCGGCGAGAGTCGCCGAGCTCGAAGCCCGCGTCGCCGTCCACGCATACTCCGTCGATGTCGGCTCGTCCGTCGGCGCGACCTCGACCCAGGCGTGGTGGGCCACCCAGACGCTCCAGACGCATCGGACGGCCGCGGCGAAGATCCACTTGGCGGATGCCCTGGGCCGCTGGGACCTCGTCCGTCAGGCCTTGTCGTCTGGGGCGATCCTGACCGAGCAGGCCCAGGTCATCACCCGGGCCCTTGACGACCTCCCCGACGACGTCGACGCGGAGACCCGCGTGCTCGCGGAGAAGCACCTCGTCGACCTGGCCGGCGATCACGACGCCGTCGACCTGCGACGGCTCGGCCGAGGTCTTCTCGACGTGATCGACCCCGCCGCCGGAGAGGAGGAAGAGCGTCGCCGCCTCGAGGAGGAGGAGCGCAAGGCCCGCCAGAAGATGCGCCTCACCGTGAGCGACGACGGCCACGGATCCTGCCACGGCCGATTCACCATCCCCGCCGCCCAAGGGTCGATGCTCAAGAAGATCCTCCAGGGCATCGCCGCCCCCAAGCACCAGACCGCCGTCCACGGACCCGGAGTCGAGCGGAAGCCCAGCCCGGAGCGGATGGGTGCCGCGCTCTGCGAGCTCATCGAGCGCTACCCCACCGACCGGCTCCCCAACGCCGGCGGCGTGAACGCGACCGTGGTCATCACGATGCCTCTCGAGACTCTCCTCGGAGCCGAGAAGGCTGCGACGTTGGACACGGGCGACAAGATCACGGCCTCCCAGGCCCGACGACTCGCCTGCGAGGCCGGGATCATCCCCGCCGTCCTCGGCGGCACGTCCCAGGTCCTCGACCTCGGCCGCACCCGCCGCTACTTCTCGAAAGCCCAACACCTCGCCCTCGGCATCCAGCAGGGCGGGTGCACGGCCGACGGGTGCGACTGGCCACCCAGCATGTGCCACGCCCACCACGACCCCTTCTGGAGCCAGGGCGGCAACACCGACCTCAAGGACGGCCGCCTCCTCTGCCCAAGGCACCACGCCCGAGCACACGACCCGACCTTCACGATGACCGAGCTCCCCGGCGGGAAGGTCGCCTTCACCCGGCGGACATAGGCCGACCGCCCCCATACGCGAGCATCACCTACGGCCCGGCGACCCCTTCAGCGGCGGTGTCGCGCCCGCGCCACCGTGCGCACCGCATCGACCCAGCCGACCGCGGCGGTACGGACCCTCGGCGAGCGCACGCGGGTGCCGTTCCGTCGCGCCCGGACCTGGTCGCGGAGCCACGGAGGTGCGGCGAGGTGGTCGAGTGCTGCGGTCTTGGTGAGCAGCGTGCCCGTGGCGAGGGTGTGCCGTGCACGCGCCATCGTCGTGAGGCTCAGGTCGGCGAACGCGGTGTCCAGCCAGAGCCAGGGGCGGTGGATCGCCCAGGTCCAGTAGCCGGCCAGGTCGGCACGCACGGCGTAGCGGACCTCGTCGTCCGTGATGGCCGGGAGCGCGGCGGACGGCGCGCGGCCCTGCAGGGCGTGCCCGTGCCGGACCAGCTCGGCGCGGGTGACGCGCGACAGCACGCGGTCGACCAGCCGGCCGTGGGTCCAGGTCGGGTGCCGCAGGGTGGCGTCGGTGAGACGGGTCGCGTCGACGTACACGCAGCCCAGCGCCAGCCCTGCTGCCACGCCCGCGTCCAGCTCGCGGTGCATCGCTGCCACGGCGTCGACCCGCGCGGTCGACATCGGTCCGTCGACCAGGGCCACGAGGTCGAGGTCGCTGACCCCGGGCCGGTGGTCCCCGGTGGCCAGGGACCCGGCGACCAGCAAGTCGGTGACCCACCCCAGCGCGACGACGCGCACCCGGAGCTCCTCGAGCGCCGCCGACGTCGCGTCCATCACCCGATCATCGCCGACGGTTTCCCGCCCCAGCGGCGCGAGTGTGCATGGGATCAAGAAATCCGGTGCCAGAACTTGATCCCACGCACAATGGTCGCGTCCATGCGCCAGGAGGGGGCAGGAGATGGCGAACCCGACGCGTCTCGTGGTCGACGGCGAGGTGTTCGACGTGCGCCGGTCGGGGCGGCGCGGGCAGGTCGACCTCACCTGGGTGTCGGGTCCGAACCCGGGCTACGGCTTCAGCTCGGCCAGGTAGGACGGGTCGTGGCCGGACGTCGCGCAGCTGGAGGAGTCGATCCGCGACTTCCTGGCCGGCATCGACCCGGCGACGGGCCACCTCGACTGACGTCGGCCCGGTGTCAGATGCCCAGGTCCGACCGCCGCAGCTTGGCCACCCGCTCCTGCGGCCCTGAGAAGGACAGCCCGCGCACGGCGTCGCGGCCGAAGAGGAAGAAGGCGATCTCGGACGGCAGCCCGCTCACGACGGCGGGGTCGGCGCCGCGGCGCAGGGTCGCGGTGGCGCCGGTGTCGGTGCGCTCGATCCGCACGGGGACGCCGGCCGGTCGCACCAGCCCGCGGCCGGCGACCTTGATCGCGGCCCACAACCGAGACTCGTCGGTGGGATCGAGCACGCGCGGCTCCCACCCGGCCTGGGCGCGGCGCAGGTCCTCGTGGTGGACGAAGTACTCCGCCGTGTTGAGGAGCTCCTCCACACCGGGCAGGGCGTACGGCGTCAGCAGGCTCGGGTCGCGCAGCCTCTCGACCAGCACCGCGAAGTCGCGCCGGCGCACCCGCGCCATCTCGCGCTCGGCCAGCCCTGCGAGCGGCGGGACCACGATGCCGATCGCGCCGAGCGGCCGGTGCTCCCGGACGAGCAGGTGGGCCACGAGGTCCTTCGCGTCCCACGTGCCGCAGAGGGTGTCGGCGTCCTCGCCGAGGGCGAGGGCCAGGTCGCACAGGTCGTGGCGCTCGCGGCGCGCCAGGGAATGCCGGGTCATGGGCCGAGGTTATGCGCAACGCGATTCGTGGGCCGTCGGCGCCCGGCTCTAGTGTGAGTCGCTGGTGCAGAGGGCCGCGACGCGGCAGACGGGGAGTGCAGGACGGTGACGGACGAGCGGCGCGGATCCACGACGCGCGAGGGCTTCGCGGTGCTCGCCGTGGCGATCCGCCGGGAGCCCTGGATCTTCACGGTCTCGACCATCGGCAGCGTGCTCTTCGGCGCGCTCACGGTCGCGGACGCCTGGGTGCTCGGCTGGTCCACCGACCACGTCCTGGTGCCGGCGTTCCGGGACGGCGAGATCGGCAGCGGACTGCTCTGGGCGATCCTCGGGCTCTTCCTCGCGGTCGCGATCCTGCGCGCGGTCGGCATCGTCGCGCGCCGCCTCGGCGCCGGCATCATGCAGTACCGCATGCAGGCCCACACCCGCCGCGCCGTCACCCGGCAGTACCTCTCCCTCCCCATGGAGTGGCACCAGCGCCACCCCACCGGCCAGCTGCTCTCCAACGCCAACTCCGACGTCGAGGCCGCCTGGGGCCCGATCGCGCCCCTGCCGATGGCGGTCGGCACGCTCGCGATGATGGTGATCGCCGTCGGCCAGATGTTCGTCGCCGACCTCGTGCTCGCGGTCGTCGGGCTGCTCGTCTTCCCGGCCGTGATCGCCGCGAACCTCGTCTACCAGCGGCTCGGCTCGCCCCTGATGACGCGCGCCCAGCAGCTGCGCGCCGAGGTGAGCGAGATCGCCCACGAGTCCTTCGACGGCGCGCTCGTCGTCAAGACCCTCGGTCGCGAGGGCGAGGAGATGGCCCGCTTCGCCGCCAAGGCCGAGGAGCTCCGCGACGTCAACATCCGCGCCGGGCGGATCCGCGCGGCCTTCGACCCCGCGCTCGCCGCCCTGCCCAACATCGGCGTGCTCGTCGTGCTGGCCTTCGGCGTCAGCCGCGTCCTGTCCGGCGCCACCGACGCCGGCGACGTCGTGACCGTCGCCTACCTCCTCACGATCGTGTCCTTCCCGATCCGCTCGATCGGCTGGCTGCTCGGCGAGTTCCCCCGCAGCGTCGTCGGCTTCCGCCGCGTGTCCTCGGTCATCGAGGCCACCGGCGAGATGCGGTACGGCGCCACGGCGGCCGCCACCGGCGCCGGCGCGCGCCTCGAGCTGGAGCACCTGGCCTACTCCTACGAGCCCGACCAGGAGCTGCTCGCCGACGTGTCGTTCACCGTCGAGCCCGGCCGCACCGTGGCCCTCGTCGGCCGCACGGCCTCGGGCAAGAGCACCCTCACCACGCTGCTGACCCGCCTGGTCGACCCGCTCGACGGGCGGATCCTGCTCGACGGCACCGACCTGCGCGACCTCGCGCGGGGCGAGCTCGCCTCGGTCGTCTCGATCGTGCCGCAGACCGCCTTCCTCTTCGACGACACCGTCCGCGGCAACGTCACCCTCGGCGCCGACCTGGCCGACGAGGACGTCTGGGCCGCCCTGCGCGCCGCCCAGGCCGACGGCTTCGTCGCCGCGCTGCCCGAGGGCCTCGACACCCGGCTGGGGGAGCGCGGCACGTCGCTGTCCGGCGGCCAGCGCCAGCGGATCTCGCTGGCCCGCGCCCTCGTGCGCCGCCCGCGGCTGCTGATCCTCGACGACGCCACCTCGGCCGTCGACCCCGAGGTGGAGGCCCGGATCCTCGCGGCCCTGCGCGCGGGCGACACCGACACGACGCTGGTCGTCGTCGCCTACCGCAAGGCCACGATCGGGCTGGCCGACGAGGTCGTCCACCTCGAAGACGGCCGGATCGCCGACCGCGGCACCCACGCGGAGCTGCTGGCCCGGAGCCCCGCCTACGCCCGACTCGTCAACGCCTACGAGAACGAGCACCTCGACGAGGTCGAGATGGTCGGAGGCACGCCGTGAGCACGACGACCAGCACCCCGCCGCCCAGCGGCACCCGGATGGACACCGGCGAGGACATCAAGGCCTTCGAGACCATCCGTCGCGGCGTGGCCTACTCGCCCGAGCTCAAGGAGGGGATCGTCGGCACGCTGCTGCTGGCGATCGTCGCCAGCCTCGGTCAGGTCGTCGTGCCCATCGCGGTGCAGCAGACCCTGGACCGCGGGCTCAACGGCCCCGGCGGCCCCGACGTCCGCTTCACGACCCTCATGGGCCTCGTGGCGGCCGTCGCCGTCGTCGTGACCAGCGTGGCGTCGTACGCCATGACCAGCCGCCTCTTCACCGCCTCCGAGCGCGGCCTGGCGACGCTGCGCGTCAAGGCGTTCCGCCACGTGCACGACCTGCCGCTGCTCACCCAGAACACCGAGCGCCGCGGTGCCCTCGTCGCCCGCGTCACCAGCGACGTCGACCAGGTCAGCCAGTTCCTCGTGTTCGGCGGCCTGATCTTCGTCGTCAGCGTCGGCCAGATGCTGGTTGCGACCGTGATCATGGTGATCTACAGCTGGCAGCTGGCGATCGTCGTCTGGGTCTGCTTCGCGCCGCTGTTCCTGTCGCTGCGCTTCTTCCAGCGGCGTCTCTCCGACGCCTACGGCATGGTCCGCCGCCAGGTCGGGATCCTGCTCTCCGCGATCTCGGAGCCCGTCGTCGGCGCCGCGGTCGTCCGGTCGTACGCCGTCGAGGACCGCACCCAGTCCCGCATCGACACCGCGATCGAGGCGCACAAGACCGCCAGCACCCGCGCCCAGGGCTTCACCGCCTTCTCGTTCTCCCTCGGCGGCATCTCCGCAGGCCTCGCGAACGCCGGCGTGCTGATCGTCGGCATCTGGCTGGGCTTCGCCGGCGACATCACCGCCGGCAAGGTGCTGGCCTTCGCGTTCCTCGTGACGCTGTTCGTCGGGCCGGTCCAGCTCGGCACGCAGATCCTCACCGACGCCCAGAACGCCATCGCCGGGTGGCGCCGGGTGATCGGCATCCTGGACACCCCGGCCGACCTCGTCGACCCGGGTGAGGGCGGCCGGAGCCTGCCCCGCGGCCCGATCGACGTCCACTTCGAGGGCGTCACCTTCGCCTACCCCGGCGGTCCGCCGGTGCTGCGGGACGTCACGCTCGACATCGCCTCCGGCACCCGCATCGCCATCGTCGGCGAGACCGGCTCCGGCAAGTCGACCTTCGCCAAGCTGCTGACCCGCCTGATGGACCCGTCCGAGGGCGCCGTGCTGCTCGACGGCATCGACGTCCGCGACGTCGGGCAGGTCTCGCTGCGGCGCAGCGTGGTCCTGGTGCCGCAGGAGGGCTTCCTGTTCGACGACACCCTGGCCGCGAACGTCCGCTACGGCCGCCTCGACGCCAGCGCCGACGACATCCTGGACAGCGCCGACGAGCTCGGGCTGGGCGACTGGGTCGCCGGCCTGCCCCTCGGCCTCGAGACCCGCGTCGGCCAGCGCGGGGAGTCGCTGTCCGCGGGCGAGCGCCAGCTCGTCGCGCTGCTCCGCGCGCACCTCGCCGACCCCGACCTGCTGGTGCTCGACGAGGCGACCAGCGCCGTCGACCCGGCCCTCGAGATGCGGATCGGCCGGGCCCTGGAGCGGCTGATGAGCGGGCGCACGTCGGTCACGATCGCGCACCGCCTCTCCACCGCCGAGAACGCCGACGAGGTCGTGGTCGTCGACCAGGGCCGGGTCGTGCAGCGCGGGCCGCACGCCGAGCTGGTCGCGGTCGAGGGTGGCGTCTACGCCGGCCTCCACGACTCCTGGGTCGCGCAGCAGGGCTGACCGGTCGTGCAGGACAATGAGGGGGTGACGACCTCCCTCGACCCCGCCGTGGCCGCCCGCCTCAAGCGCACCGACGACGGCCTCGTGCCGGCCGTGGCGCAGCAGCACGACACGGGCGAGGTCCTGATGCTGGGCTGGATGGACGACGAGGCGCTGGCCCGCACCCTGTCGACCGGCCGCGCGACGTACTGGTCGCGCTCCCGCCAGGAGTACTGGGTCAAGGGAGACACCTCCGGCCACGTCCAGCGGGTCAAGGAGGTCCGCCTCGACTGCGACGGCGACACCCTGCTCGTCAAGGTCGACCAGGAGGGCGCGGCCTGCCACACCGGCGACCGCACCTGCTTCGACGCCGACCTGCTCCCGCTGACGCCCGCCGATGAGTGAGCCGGTGACGAGCGGCGCGAGCGCGAAGCCCCGCCGCGCCTTCGGCCCCGTGGTGCTGCTCGGCCTGGCCGGGGGAGCGCTCGCGGCCGTGGCCGGCAACAAGACCTGGGCGACCGTGAGCGGGGAGAAGCGCGAGCAGTTCTCCAGCCTCGCCCTGTCCGTCGACTCCGGCAAGATGCCGGCCGCCGGCGCCCTCGCGCTGGTCGTCCTCGCGACCTGGGGCGTGGTGCTGGTCAGCCGCGGCCTGGTGCGGCGCCTCGTGGCCGGCCTGGGGCTGCTCGCCGCGCTCGGCGTCCTCGCGACCGTGGTCGTCGGCTGGTCGTCGGTCGGGGACACCCTGCGCCGCGACCTCGGGGGCGTGGGCATCACCGACGCCTCCACCACGCACACCGGGTGGTTCTGGGCGGCGGCCGTCGGGTCGGTGCTGGCCGTCGTCGCGGGCGCCCTCGCGGTGCGGCTCGCGCCGCAGTGGCCGGAGATGGGCAGCCGGTACGACGCCCCCGGCGCCGACACCCCCGCGCCCGCCGTCCCGGTCGAGGACCAGACCAGCATCGACCTGTGGAAGGCCATGGACGAGGGTCGCGACCCCACCGCCTGACGCCCGCACGCCCCGCTGAATAGACTGTGCCTGCACGACGAGCAGCACCGCACGACGTACCCCCGCCTCCGAGGAGCCCGCATGTCTGACAACCACGGCAACACCCCCGCAGCCTGGACCGCCGTCGGCGTCGGGCTGCTCGGCTTCGTGGTGGGCGGCGTGGCGCTGATGCTGACCCCGGTCAGCATGGCGATGTTCTGGGTCGGCTGCGCGATCGGCGTCAGCGCCCTCGTGATCTTCTTCGTGATGGCGAAGATGGGTCTCCACACCTCGGACCACTGACGGTCGTGCCGTGACCGTCCTCGCCGCGCGTCCGCCGACGGAGCACTCGCGTGCGGTCCGGCGGGCGGTCCGGCTCGCGCCGCCGCTCGCGGTGGGAGCGGTCGCGGCGCTCGGCACGCTGGCGCTGCACCTGCGCGACCCGCACACGTCTGGCTCGTGGGGCTACTGCCCGACGGCCCTGCTCGGCTTCAGCTGCCCGCTGTGCGGCAGCCTGCGCGCGGTCAACGACCTGACCCACCTCGACCTCGGGGCAGCGGCGTCCAGCAACCTGCTGCTCGTGCTCGCGGCGCCCGTGGTCGTCGCGCTCTGGGGCCGCCGCCTCGTCGCCCTGTGGCGCGGGGGAGCGGCGCTCGAGCCGCTGGCCGTCCCGCGCTGGCTGTGGATCGCACTGGCCGTCGTCGTGACGACCTTCACCGTGGCCCGCAACCTGCCCGTCGGTGCCTGGCTCGCCCCCTGAGCCCACCCGGCCCGCTTCACCCTGCGGGTGAGAGGCTTGACCTCACACCCCCCGCTCGATCCCTGGAGGAGACATGTCCGTGCTCGACGACATCGTCGACGGCGTACGGATCGACCTCGCGGAGCGGGAGTCCGAGCTCGGCCTGGCCGACCTGCGGGCCGCCCTCGCCGACGTCGACGCGCCCCGCGACCCGATGCCGCACTTCCGCGCGGCGGGCTCGAGCGTGATCGCCGAGGTCAAGCGCCGCAGCCCCAGCAAGGGCGACCTCGCCGAGATCCCCGACCCCACGGTGCTCGCCCGTCAGTACGCCGACGGCGGGGCCGCCGCGATCAGCGTCCTGACCGAGCAGCGCCGCTTCGGCGGCAGCCTCGCCGACCTCCGCGCCGTGCGCGCCGCGGTCGGGACGCCGCTGCTGCGCAAGGACTTCATCGTCACGAGCTACCAGCTGGTCGAGGCCCGCGCCGCCGGTGCCGACCTGGCCCTGCTGATCGTGGCCGCGCTCGACGACGACCTGCTCCGCCGGCTGTACGACGAGGCCCGCGAGCTCGGGCTGACCGTGCTCGTCGAGGTCCACGACGAGCCCGAGACCGAGCGGGCGATCGAGCTGGGCGCCGAGCTGATCGGCGTCAACGCCCGCAACCTCAAGACGCTCGCGGTGGACCACGACACGTTCGGGCGCCTCGCGCCGCTCGTGCCGGACGACCGTGTTCTCGTCGCCGAGTCCGGGATCTCCGGGCCCGCCGACGTGCAGCGCTTCGTGGACCAGGGGGCCCGCGCGGTCCTGGTCGGCGAGGCGCTGGTGAAGGACGGCGACGCACGTCGCGCCGTCGAGCAGATGACCGGCCTGGAGACGAACGAGGGGAGCACGGCATGACCACGGACACCACGCCGACGTCGTACGACGCGGACGCCCAGGGCTGGTTCGGAGGACCCGAGGCCGGCTGGGGCGGGCGCTTCATGCCCGAGGCGCTCGTCGCCGCGCTCGACGAGCTGACCGTCGCCTGGCAGGACGCCATGGCCGACCCGGGGTTCGTCGGCGAGTTCGACACGATCCTGCGGGAGTACGCCGGCTGCCCGAGCCGGCTCTACGAGGCCGAGCGGCTCAGCGCCAAGGTCGGCGCCCGCATCCTGCTCAAGCGCGAGGACCTCAACCACACCGGGGCCCACAAGATCCGCAACGTGCTCGGCCAGGCGCTGCTGACCAAGCGCATGGGCAAGACCCGCGTGATCGCGGAGACCGGGGCCGGCCAGCACGGCGTGGCGAGCGCCACCGCTGCGGCGTACTTCGGCCTCGACTGCACCGTCTACATGGGCTCGGTCGACACGAAGCGGCAGGCGCTCAACGTCGCCCGGATGCACCTGCTCGGCGCGAAGGTGGTCCCGGTCGACTCCGGCTCGGCCACCCTCAAGGACGCCATCAACGAGGCGCTGCGCGACTGGGTCGCGAGCGTCGACCACACGGCGTACCTCTTCGGCACCGCCGCCGGTCCGCACCCGTTCCCCAGCATGGTCCGCGACTTCACCCGCAGCATCGGGGACGAGGCGCGCCAGCAGGTCCTCGAGCTGACCGGCCGGCTGCCCGACGCCATCGCCGCCTGCGTCGGCGGCGGGTCGAACGCGATCGGCCTGTTCACCGCGTTCCTCGACGACGAGGACGTGGCGATCTACGGCTTCGAGCCGGGCGGCGAGGGCGTCGACACGCCCCGCCACGCGGCCACGATCCACGCCGGCGACCGCGGGGTCCTGCACGGCGCCCGCACCTACGTCCTGCAGGACGCCGACGGCCAGACCGTCGAGTCGCACTCGATCTCGGCAGGGCTGGACTACCCCGGCGTGGGCCCGCAGCACGCCCACCTGTCGGCGATCGGCCGGGCGACCTACCTCCCCGTCACCGACGACGAGGCGATGGCCGCGATGGCGCTGCTCAGCCGCACCGAGGGGATCATCCCGGCGATCGAGTCGGCCCACGCGATCGCCGGCGCCCTGCGCGTCGCCGAGCGGCTGGCGGCCGAGAAGGGCCCCGACGCGACCGTGCTGATCAACCTCAGCGGCCGCGGCGACAAGGACATGGGCACGGCGATCGAGTACTTCGGTCTGGGCGACCCCGACCAGGTCACCGAGCGCCCCGTCGGCGACCCCGACAGCGACCCGCGCGCCGACCGGTCGGGGGCTCCCGCATGAGCGTCCGCACCGCGTTCGACACCGCCCGCGGCGAGGGCCGCGCGGCCCTCGTCGGCTACCTGCCCGCCGGCTTCCCGGACGTCCAGGGCGGCATCGACGCG